>NZ_ARWA01000001.1:2150179-2845268 GCF_000385335.1 Methyloferula stellata AR4
TGAATCGCTCCATTGCGCATCGCCCAGTTGCGTGATCTGCCCGTCGTTGGACCGGGCCAGGATGCGCTGCGTTTGGAGAACGACGGTGGCTGTTGGGTCGGAAATCGTGAAGGACGCATGCCCGGCAGGGCTCGGCGCCGCCGCTGCCTTTGCCAAGGTCAGATCATAGATCTGCTTTGGCTTTTCATCCGATCCCCCGCCTATGAAATGTTCCAGGCCCGCGAATATTTTATCGATATGGCCGGAATTATCGCCCAAAATCTTGTTGAGGCTTTGAAGCGCCGAGCGCGCGGCCTGCATGACATCCTGTCCCGCGGCGGCGTCGGCTATGAGAACGGGTGGATTTGCTTCCGAACCTTGCAGCACGGGAGCGTCCTTGGCTCCGCCACGAAGTGAGATCTCAGGCGTCCCAGTCAGCCCAGGGACGACGATATCGACCTTCGTATCCGCCTTGACGGGTGCGCCGGACGCGATGGCGATCGTCGCCACAACTTTCGATGGATCGTTGGAATCGAGCCCGAGATTCGTCACTTCACCGACGCGAATGCCGTTGAACTGGACAGGAGCGCCTGTCTGCAGACCGGAAATCGGACCTTCGAAGTGGACTTGATAGACAGTTCGTTTGGCCAGGCCGCCATTGTGATGCAGCCAATAGACAAAGCCAAATCCGGCGAGAATGACGGCCAGGGTAAATAATCCGACCCAAAGATAACGTGCCGTAGTTTCCATGAATTAGGCCTTCAAACGGAGGATGGTTCGCCAAGCACTTCGCCGCGCGCGCGCGTGCCTTGAAAATAAGCTTTGACCCAGGGATGCTCCGACGCGAGCATGGTTTTCATCGGACCTTCGGCGACGACCTTGCCGTCGGCTATCGCAGCGATACGGTCGCAGATGGCATGAAGACTGTCGAGATCATGGGTCACCATGAAGACAGTGAGACCAAGCGTCCGTTGGAGCGTCTTGATCAAGGCGTCGAACTCACCGGCCGCGATCGGATCGAGACCCGACGTCGGTTCGTCGAGAAAGACGATTTTCGGGTCGAGGGCGAGGGCACGCGCGAGCGCCACGCGCTTCGTCATGCCGCCTGAGAGTTCGGACGGATATTTCTCGGCATCCTGGGCGGATAAGCCGACCATGCCGAGCTTGGTCATCGCCACATCGGTCCGCAGGCCGTCGGACAGGTTCAAATATTCCCGCATGGGAAATTCGACATTCTGCCGGACCGTCAGCGACGAGAAGAGCGCGCCTTGCTGAAAGAGAATGCCCCAATGCCGCTCTATGGCGTTGATCGCCTCCACTGAGGCTTTATCGCGGTCCGTATTCAGGATCGTGATTTGACCTTCGCGTTTCGGGACGAGCCCGATGATTGTGCGCATCAGAACCGACTTGCCGCTCCCGGAGGCTCCGACAATGCCGAGAATCTCGCCGCGTCTCACATCGAGCGTAAGATGGTCGAGCACGTTACGATCGCCAAAGCCGACGACGAGGTCGCGCACGCTGATGATGACTTGCTGATCCGAAGGCTCCATTGCTCACATTCCGATCGCGGCAAAGAACATATCGAGCAGGCCATCAAGCAAGATGATGAAAAAAATCGACTTAACGACGGATGAGGTCGTGTGCTGGCCGAGCGACTCCGCGCTGCCCTTGACGGCGAGACCTTCGGCGCAGGAAATGATCCCGATCGCCAGCGCCATGAAAGGCGCCTTATACATGCCGACTTCGATTTGGGTGACGGTAATCACCTCCCGCAATCGGGAGAGGAAAATGGGCGGGCTCATGCCGCCATAAATCCACGCGACCAGGCCGCCGCCATAAAGCGCCGCCATGAATCCGAGGAATGTCAGCAGCGGCAGCGCGACCATCAGCGCGAGAACGCGCGGCAGAAGAAGCACATTGACCGGGTTGAGGCCCATCGTGCGCAAGGCATCGATCTCCTCGCGCATCTTCATCGAACCGATCTCGGCGGTATAAGAGCTGCCCGACCGGCCGGCGACCATGATGGCTGTGACCAGCACACCCAATTCGCGCAGCACGAGAAAGGCGAGAAGGTTGACGATATAAGTATCGGCGCCGAATTGCTTGAAGCTGAAAAAGCTCTGTTGGGAAATGATGCAACCGATCAAGAATGTGATCAAAAGGATGATCGGCACGGCCTGAAGGCCGACGCGATCGAGCTGATAGACAAAAGGCGTCAGGCGGAACATCTGCGGCCGGAAAACGGTCCGGCTAAAAGCGTCGCCGAGGGATCCGAGTGTGCCGACGAAGCCTAGCATGTAGTCTACGCTGCCGAAGACGCCGCGGCCGATGGCCTCTATGGCGGCGAATCGCGGGCGCTTTTTGACGATCGGTACGTGCGCCACACGATTGATGCGATCGACTTCGTCGATCAGCTCCTGTCCCCTTTGAGGCCTCCCGACCACATGGGTTTCTTGTCTATCTTGGAACAAACGTTCCAGCAGGCAGGCCCCAAATGTGTCGATTTCGCTCACGCCTTGCATATCGACCGACAGGCTGTGACCTTTGGATTCGCGTCGGACCCGATCGATCAGCGGTTCGAGCTTAGAGGCGTGAACGGCCGTCCAAGAGCCACTCGCGGTCACATTCAATTCGTCGCCGTGCAGCGTGCTTTGCAATGCCACTTCCGATGTCACGTCGTCTCTCCTGGGCGTTCGAGAAGGCCTTAGAACTTTAATCGGCGGAAGGCGCGTTGCGCTGTGTCAAAATCGACATGCTGGCGTCTTGCTCTGGTGAAGGCCAGTGGCAGCGGCGCTTATTCTTCTTTAAAACATTATAAAAAACAAAAGCTTAATTAGAAGGCTGTTTATGAGAGAAGGCTCACCACATTAAAGAAAAACATTCTGCGTCTCCGGTGTTACGGTTTTGACGCATATTTAACATCAGATGGGCAGATCCCCGTGAAAGATGTCTCGGCATGGAGTCTCGACTGAAAAACGATGGCGAAGCCGCTCCTGCGCTGCTCCAACAGGAGCTTGACCGCATTGTTCTGGAACTGCGGGCTTTGCGCAAGGAATGGCGGCAGGCGAGCCGACCCGAAGGCGTGACCTATGAATTGCCGTCGCAAGACACGCTTCTTGTCATCGTGAGGGCGATTTCCGCGGCGCTGTTTCCACGACACTTCGGCCCAGCCTCTTTGAACGCGGATACGATCGATGATTTCGTCGGACGCAGTCTCGACAGCGCCCTCCGGGCACTTGTCGAACAGGTCCGGCGCGAGTTGTTGCTTGTCAAGGCGTCGGCAACGGAAGACGCCGACGCGCTCGAACCGAAAGCGGCCGAGATCACGCGTGCCTTCGCGGCCAATCTGCCTAAGGTGCGGGCTCTGCTCGAGAGCGATGTGCAGGCCGCATTTCGCGGCGATCCGGCGGCGCGCAGCCTCGATGAAGTGCTGCTCTGTTATCCAGGTGTGACGGCCGTCGTCAGGCACCGTCTCGCGCATGAGCTTTATCAATTGGGCGCGCCTTTGATCGCGCGGCTTATCGCGGAGAGCGCACATTCGGCGACGGGCATCGACATTCATCCTGGCGCGACGATCGGCGGGAGTTTTTTCATCGATCACGGGACCGGTGTCGTCATCGGCGAGACCGCGATCATCGGTCAGAATGTGCGGATCTATCAGGCCGTGACGCTCGGCGCCAAGCGTTTTACGAAGGATGAGAGCGGCGCTTTGGTGAAGGGCGCGCCCCGCCACCCGATTATCGAAGACGATGTCGTGATCTATGCGGGCGCGACGATCCTCGGCCGCATCACCGTCGGCAAGGGCTCGACCATAGGCGGAAATGTGTGGCTGACGAACAGCGTGCCGCCGGGTAGCAATATCACCCAAATGCAGGCGCGAAACGACGTCTTTATCGAAGGCGGCGGGATCTAGCTCTCAGGTGAGCTGGGTCGTCAGCACGGCAACAGGCAGCGTCGCAAAAAGTGCGCTGGCTGCGAATGAAGCATTGGTCGCGCAAACGATCGAGCCATCCAAAATATTGCGCCAATCGCCGCTTTCGAAACCCGCCGGAAGAGCGATGTCTGTATCCGTCCAGGCTTGATCCGCGCTCGGGCATAAAGCAACGGCCACCACGAGCCAGGTGTCACCGCTTTGACGCGCGAAGGCACAGATTCGGCCGGCACCCGGACCTGATGGGTTCAGCGCGATATAGGACGAGCCCCGGAAAAGATCGGGCAGGGCGGCGCGGGCTTGCAGGACCGCCTCGATCAGACTCAGTTTGAGGCCGCCGTCTTGCCATGTCTCCAAGAACGTCTTGATCTGCAACGCATCCCGCGCGTGCTTGGCGCCGCATGCGAGCATCTTCTGCCGCGCGGCGAAATCGACCGGGCGCCGGTTATCCGGATCGACCAGGCTCAAGTCCCAGAGTTCCGCGCCTTGATAAATATCCGGAACGCCGGGGGCGGTGAGCTTCAACACCGTCTGCACCAGACTGTTGTGCATGCCGAACCAGGCCATGCGCGCTTGAAAGGCGACGAAGGATTCCAGGAACGGATTCGTCCGCGACACGTCGAGCGCATGGCGGATGAAGTCGAGAACAGCATCTTCGTAAGCGGCGTTTGGCGCAGCCCATGTCGTATGCACCTTGGCCTCGCGCATCGCTTTCACCATGGCGCCTTCGATGCGTTGCCGAAAGAGGTCCAAAGCTGGCGCATCCGGCACAGCACCCGTCGAAAGCTCCATCGGCCATGAGCCGAGAAGAAGCTGATAGAAGGCATATTCATCATTGCGGTCGGGCGGTGTGTCTTGCGGCGAACCGGAGCTGCCGGCGCGCAGGATCCGGCTCCAGGCGCCGACGCGTTGCGTCCATGCCTCCGCGCATTCGGAGAGCACCGCCAGACGCGCCCGCGCGTCCTCGCCGCGTTTCGTGTCATGCGTCGAGGTGCTCAGCATGGCATGAGGCGTGCGTTTCGCGCGCTCGGCATTGGCGTAATGAAAAGCCGTGGGGCTGGTGCTGAATTGATCCGGCTGACCGCCGACTTCGTTCAGCGCGAGCAGGCGATTGTAGCGGTAGAAGGCCGTATCCTCGACGCCCTTTGCCATGACAGGCCCGCTATATTGCTGCGCCCGCATGGCGACGCGGATGACCGCGACCCGGCTAAAGCCGCTCCGCGGTTCGGCGATCAAATCGCAGGTGAGCAATCCATAGAGGAAATCGAAGACGCTCGGATCGAGCGCCGTATCGTAGCGGCGCGCATGAGCTAGCGCCCAATCGATGTCACGCCGGTCGGCATCGCTTGGCGCGCTGCCGTCGACATAGGTCCGGTAGACCGGAAAACAGGCGATGATCTGCTGCAAGGCGCGGCGCAATACATTATCGGTGAAATCGGCGGTGCGCGCATTGGAGCGGGCGACGCGCCCGGCATCGCGGGCAAGGACGTTCAACTCGCTCGCCATTTCGTTTTCCATGATGCGCAACTTGCAGTCGCGCGCGATCTCGCTGAACGGCGTGTCCTGACCGGTGAACTCGGCATAGAAGCGGGTCAGCACCTCTTCGCCTGCAGGGTCGATCATCAGGCGCGTGACGAGATTTGCGAATTCATAGCCGGTCGTGCCGTCGACATTCCAATCGGCTCTGAGACTCTCATGCGGGGCAAGAATTTTCTCGACCACGAGATAGGGCAGGCGCGGGGCCTTGTCGCGCAGGCGCAGGCAATAGGCCTTGGGATCGAGCAGGCCGTCTATGTGATCGAGGCGCAGCCCGTCGAGCACGCCATCTTCGAGCAGTTGGAAGATCAGCGAATGGGCATGGTCGAACAATTCCGGCAGCTCGATCCGGATGCCTGCGAGATCGTTGATGTTGAAGAAGCGCCGGTAATTGATATCGTCCGCCGCGACGCGAAAATGCGCGGCGCGCCAATATTGATCCCCGATCAATTCATCGAGTCTCGCCCAGGTTTCAAGATTGCCGGACGCACCGTTGAAACGATCGAGCGCCGTCTCGATGGCCGCCGCAAGCTTCGGATCGTTCCTGGCGTGCTCGGCGAGCTCGGCCTTGAGCTCATCCGCACATCGCTGCACATGCGGCCGGAAAGCCGAAAGATGCGCGAAGGCATCGCTCAACCGTTCAAGCTCGGCATGTTTGTCGCCGAGAATGCGTCCATAATGCAAAGGGCAGATCGGCAGCTTATGCGTGTCATAGGCCCAGACGGCGAAAGAGCCTTCATCCGCATCGAACTTCAGTTTGAGTCCGCCGGACGCCAGGACCGCGCCATAATGATCGCCTAAAAAGGGCACCAGGATTTTTTGGCGCAGATAAAGCCGGTCGGTTTCCCAATCTATGTCGAACCAGCCGGCGAACTCCGAGTCAGGCCCCCATTCGAGGACGTTCAGCCACCAGGGATTGTCAGCGCCGCCGACGCCCATATGATTTGGCACGAAATCCAGAATTTGGCTGAGCCCATGCGCCTTGAAAGCCGCGACCATGCGCGCATAGGCTTCTGCCGTGCCGAGTTCGGGATTGAGCTCTGTATGGCTGACGATGTCATAGCCATGCGTGCTGCCGGGCCGGGCGCGCAGATAGGGCGAGGCGTAGACATGGCTCACGCCGAGCGCCGCGAGGTAGGGCGCGAGCACTGCTGCGTCATCGAAGCCGAAGTCTTTGTTGAACTGCAGCCTATATGTCGCGCGTGGGATGCCGGGGGCGTGTTCAGGCGATGACATGATCGCTCGCATCTTTGTTCATGATCCAGACGACATTCCAGGCGCCGAGGCCTTGGGTGAGAGACCGGCCCTCCGTCCAGATCCGATGTCCCAGCGGGAGTTCGAAATCTGCGAGCGGGTCGGGTTTGAGATTGGCGCAAAGCGTCAAAGTCGAACCGTCACCCAGAGGCCAGGCGACGCGAACGGCTGCGTCTCCCAGGATGTCGTAGCATCCACTCTTGGCACCTTTGAGGCGCGGGATGATCTCGGCATGCCGGACGCGCAAAAGGTCCTTGTAGAACGTGCGCCATTCGGCATGCGCGGGCTCTGCTACCTCGTTCCATTGAAGCTTTGCCGATAGATATGTCTCGCGGGCGGTCGGATCTGGAATGCGTTCGCGCCGTTGCGGATCGTGAAATTCCGGAAATTTTGCAAATTCGGCGCGACGGCCTTCACGTACCGCATCCGAGAGTTCGCCTGCGAAGTCGCAGAAGAACGGAAAGGGCTGCAAGGCGCCCCAGTCCTCGCCCATGAAAAGCATCGGGATCTGCGGCGAGAGAAGATAAATCGAGGCGACGGCCTTCACCGCTTCGTGCGGCGCGATGATCACCAGTCTCTCGCCGAAGGCGCGGTTGCCGATCTGATCGTGGTTTTGAATAAAGGCGACGAAAGCCGATGGTGGTAAATGAGCGGAGGGCTCGCCGCGCGACGTGCCGCGATAGGCCATCACCTCGCCTTGAAAGGCGAAGCCTTCGGCGAGCGCGCGGCAGAGCTTTGCCGTATCGCCTTCATAATCCGCGTAATAGCCTGAGGTCTCGCCTGTGGCCGCCACATGCAGCGTATGGTGGATATCGTCGTTCCATTGCGCCGTATATTGAAGCGGCTCGCCATGGCTGGCTCGCAGCAGCCTTGCGGACTCATTCTCCTCGTTCTCGATCACGAGATGAACGTGGCGGCCATTTGTGGCCTCTCGCACGGCTGCCGCGATCACATCCAGAAGATGCCGCGGGCTTTCGTCGCGGATGGCATGGACCGCGTCGAGCCGCAACCCGTCGAAATGATATTCTTCTATCCAATAAAGTGCATTCTCGACGATCAATGCGCGAACCCATTCCGAGTTTTTCGCATCGTAATTGACCGCGGCGCCCCAAGGCGTATGCACATCTTTGAAGATGGGCGCATAGCACGGCAGATAATTCCCGTCAGGGCCGAAGTGATTATAAATGACGTCGAGAAAAACCATCAGGCCTTTGCCATGCGCGGCGTCGATGAGGGCCTTCAGATCCTCCGGCCGGCCATAGCTTGAATCCGGCGCGAAGAGCAGGACACCGTCATAGCCCCAGTTTCGTTCACCCGGAAAATCCGCGACGGGCATCAGCTCGATGGCAGTGATGCCGAGATCGGCGAGCTGATCGAGTTTTTCGATAGCCGCGCGAAACGTGCCGTCCGGCGTAAAAGCGCCGATATGCAATTCATAGAGAACTGCTTCTTCCCATGGCCGGCCGCGCCAATCGCCGTCCTGCCATAGATAGGCGTTGGGATCGATGACCTCGCTCGGGCCATGCACATCCTGCGGCTGAAAACGCGAGGCGGGATCTGGAACATGGAGCCCATCCGGCAGGACGAATTGATAGAGGCTTCCGGCACGCGCGTCCGTCGTGACGAACTCATGCCAGCCGCCGCCCTGCGGCCGCATCGCCTGAAGGCCGGCGCCGTCGATTTTGAGGTTCACGAGATCGTGTTTTGGAGCCCAGAGGCGGAAGCGCGTGCCAGCTTCGGTTATTTCGGTACCGAAGGTCATTTTGTGGCTGCGTTTCAAGTCGGGCGTCCAGGCTGGCCAGGGCCAAAGAAAAAGGAAATTAAAAAGAATGAGGGCCGGTGCAAACACGCCCGCGGCGGCGAGGTTCCATCTCGTCACCAAAAGGTCACGCAAATAGCTTCAGCCTGAGTTTCGCGTGTTGAGATTGGCAGCGCCCCTGCCTATCTGTTGTCCGGCTGCGCGCTTGGAGCCTGGCGTTTAGTTACAAGTGTAATGCTTCCACGCCGTGCTTTTGAGACAGTCCTCGCGTAAATTGACTCAACCTGTTCAAGGAGGGCCGGCGCGCATCCGGCTTGGAGCTCTTTATGGTACAAACCGTCATTCAACATGTGCTCGCGCGTCTGCATGCGATCGGAGTCGATGACGTCTTCGGCGTTCCGGGCGACTTTTCCTTTCCGGTGTCCGATGCCGTGATCGAACATCCCGAAATGCGATGGATCGGTTGCTGCAACGAACTCAACGCCGCCTATGCTGCCGATGGCTATGCCAGAATCAAGGGTGTCGCCGCGCTCTCGACCACTTATGGGGTGGGCGAGCTTAGCGCGCTCGCGGGCATCGCCGGTTGCTATGCCGAGCATCTGCCGGTGTTTCATCTCGTCGGCACGCCGAATATGTCGGTCCAATCGGCGCGCGCGCTCATGCATCACACATTCGCCAATGGCGAATATGACCTGTTCCGCAAGATGAGCGAACCTGTCGTTTGCGCCCATGCGGTGATCACGCCGCAGAACGTGGCCTATGAGACCGAGCGGCTGATCTTCGAAGCGCTTTACCGCCGCCGGCCGGTCTATATGGCTTTTCCGGCCGATCTCGCTAACCGGCCCATGCTTGGCGTGGATGAACCGTTGCGGGCCGTCCATAGCGATCCCGTCGCGCTCGAAGCTGCGACCGAGGCGATCGTCGCGGCGTTGGATAAGGCGCAAACGGCCTGTCTTTTGATCGGCATGCTGGTCGCCCGCGTCGGCTTGCGCGATCCCATGCAGGCAATGGTCGCCGCGTCCGGTCTGCCGTTTGCGACCATGTTCATGGGCAAGTCGGTGCTCGACGAGCAGAATCCCTCGCATATGGGCATGTATGCCGGCACTCTGATGAACCCGCCCTTGCGCGATTTCATCGAGAGTTGCGATCGGGTTCTGCTGATCGGCGCGCGGATGACCGATTTGAACAGCGGCGCTTTCACCGCGCATCTCGATCCGGCGAAGATGATGAGCATTGGTCATCACGTCACGCAGGTCAACGGCAAGACTTATGGCGGCGTCGAAATGGGTGACATTCTGGCGACCCTGACGAAGCGCCTCGCAAAGCCGCGTATGTGGAAGAGATATGAGCCAGCGCCGCCCGATGCGCCTGCCGGAAGTGGCGACGATCCGATCACGGCCGAAGCGCTCTATCCGCGTTGGGAGCGTTTTTTCAAGCCCAACGATATTCTCGTCGCGGAAACCGGTACAGCCTCCATGGGGCTCGGCTTCATCCGCATGCCGGCAGGCGCCTCATTCCACAATCAGACGCTTTGGGGCTCGATCGGCTGGGCGACGCCGGCTGCTTTCGGCATGGCGATCGCCGAGCCCAACCGCCGCCTCGTTCTGGTGACGGGCGAAGGCGCGCATCAGATGACGGTGCAGGAGATTGGCCAGTTCGGCCGCCACGCTCTCAAGCCCATCATCTTCGTCTTGAACAACAATGGCTATCTGATCGAGCGGTTGCTCTGCAGGGACCCGGACATAAGCTATAATGACGTGGCGCAATGGCGCTACACCGAGCTGCCGCATGCCTTGGGCTGCGATGGCTGGTTTGTCGCGCGCGTCACGACCTGCGGCGAACTCGATGCCGCGCTCGATGCGGCGAATAAAGCCACGACCGGCGTCTATATCGAAGTCGTGACCGATACCTATGCGGCCTCGCCGCTGGCGATCAGATTGCACGAGGCTTTGACGAGCCTCTATCAGCCATAGATCACGATGACTTTTGATTGATTGAATCAATCAAATCATGAACGTGATCGATTCCAACATATGAGAGCGGGATGCGGGCGGAAAACCGCTCACACTTTTCCTCATCCCGCTCTGGACGGCCTCGAAATGTCTTGTCACAACCGGTGCTGGAAGAAAAAGCGGACCATGGCGCGGCTGGCGTCGGGGCCGCGTGGCTCGGTATAGGACCCCTCCGCGCTGCCGCCGGACCAGGCATGTCCCGCACCGTGAACCACCCATTGTTCAAGCATGGGCCGGCCGGTTTCATCCGACTGCAGGGTGCGGGTGAAGCTTATCCCGTCCGATGTCTTGCCGGTGCTGACGGAAGCCCGCAGATGCCTCGCGCTCTTGGCCTGGGCGATGACCTGATCGGCATTGACGGGATTGACCGTCTTGTCGTGATCGCCGTGGAATACGATCGTCGGAACCATCTGTTCGGCGGCACGCCGAATGACGCTACCATACCGCATCGCCGTGAGGGCCGATTGGAGGTCGAACGCGGCGCCGCAGGCGAGGCCCGAATGGACCCCGACGGCTGCGTAAAGATCGGGGTAGGCGATACCCATGATGGCCGCCATGGCGCCTCCGGCGGATAGGCCGGCGATATAGACCATCCCGACATCGACCGGAAAATCGTCCATGATCTGACGCGTGATCCCGGCGATGAGGGAGGGCTCGCCGAGATCGCGCCGCTGATCGCCTGAGTTGAACCAGTTCCAGCATTTGGAGGCATTGGCCATCTTGCTTTGTTCGGGATAGGCGACGAGGAAAGTCCGTTCCTCCGCCAAAGTGTTCATCCGCGTGCCCGTGGCGAAATCATCAGGCGATTGGGTGCAGCCGTGCAGCATGACGACAAGCGGTAAGGCCCGGCCATCGTAGCGGCCGGGCACATAGAGCTTATATGTCCGGCTTCCGGCCGTATTGGAGAAGTCGTGTTCTTCGAAGCGCGCATGTTTCGGCAAAGGCGTGGGTGGCCTGCCGCCGACGTCCTTGCCACGCCTGGTCCAACCGTTCGCGAAAGATGATTTGGGCAGGCCATTCAGAAAATTTCGAAACATTGGCTTGGCACTGTCCCTTGGTGCTGTCCTCTGGCGCTGTCCGATGGTTGCGGCGTTTAGGCGAAGCAGCGCCTTATAGATCGCGCGTTGCAGGCCGCCGGACGAAGCGGATCGTCATGACGGTTCCGGCAATCGCGGCGCCAAAGCCGGGCGTGAACGGCAATGGCGTACAGTCATGCAGCGCGGCCAGCAGGGCGTTTGCAAGTTCCGCTTCGCCGTCGGGTCCCGCGCTCGACTTCATGAACATAATCCGCGGCTTGCCAATCAAGGCGCCGCTCCGGTTAAAGCTGAGCCGGACAGTGATCTCGTCATTCTCATGCGGCGCGTGCATGCAAGCCGAGATATGCGGGGCGATATCGGTCAAGCGGTCGACGGCCGCTGGCGGCGGCGGAGCCGATGCCGCGAGACATTGAGAAGATGCGCAAACGCCTGCCACGAAAGCCATGAAAGCAGCCTGGGCTGCGTGGCCGCCCATGTGGCCCGGGGACCGTTTGTCGTTGTTCGCGTGGCCATGGTTCATGGGCGGACCGTTCTCAACGTGGGAGGCGTGATGCGCGGCATCAAGCCGCCTATGTTTACACTGGCGTCTGGGCGAGCCTATGACAGTTTTTTGACGGAAGGATCGCAGGCTGCCGCGGCAGCAAGCACGGTCTCGGCCAATTCAGCCGGGCTTTTCAATCCGTCGACAATGAGGTCGGCACCGGCGCGAACCTCGATGGCTTGCCGCTTGTACATCTCTACGATGATCTCGGTGTAGTTTTGAAGGAAGACTTCAAGCCCCGAGATAAAGGCCTCATATTCCTGCAATGTCGGATTTTTGCGTTGCTGGCACATGGCCGAAATCTGACGGGCCAGCGCAATTTCGAGCGGGATATCGACCCAGACGAGAAAGTCGATGAACCGTCCGGTTTGCCGATGGGTCCGGCCAAATGGGGTTTCGAACAAAACAGCGGTTGCCGCTTCGCCCGATCCATTCGGCTTCGTGCGCGCTTCGAGATGCGCTTCCAGCTCCGGCGTAAGGAATTCGTTCGGGTCGGCGCTTCTCTCGAACCAAGCCTTGATGTCGCGAAAGGGCCGGGCCGTCGCGTTGGGGAAGGCGTCGTAATCGACGATTGGATAGGCCGGCCGCAAGGCCGCTATGGTGCGCATAAGCGTCGACTTGCCGGAGCCCGGCGGGCCGCAAAGAGCGATGACAATGGGTTTCATGCGTGCCCGGTTGCTGTTGACCTGAAAATTTAGGCGGGTTTTGCCAGACGGAGATAGATATATGTCAAATCGCCCCGTTCATGCAGCATGCGCATGACAGCGGGACCCGTCAGGCGCGTGCTTGAGGCGGGTGCGATCGTCAGATAGCTCGGCAAAGTATTCGCCGTCGCGTCGATCTCGGTCTCGATCGCAAATCCGCAGTCGAGGCTGCACGACCGAAGCTCGGCAAGCGAAAACCATTTGTCGGGCCAGGGGCCAAGCTCCGTCTCCAATGTGTCTTCGATCGCGGCTACGGGAAGCGCGCCATCAGTGCCTGGCCGCTGAAGCAGGATGTCGCCCAGCACGAGTGAGCCGCCAGGCCGCAGCACCCGGAAGGCTTCGGCCAGAAAAAGCCGCCGGCTTGTGAAATGAAAGATCGCCTCGACACAGAAAATCCGGTCGAAGGCCGCGTTTGAAAAGGGCAGGTGGCAAGCATCCGCCGCCACCCAATCGAGCCTGTTTTTCGAATGGGTCCTTATGCCGTGGCAGACCGCGAGCTGTCTCGGGTCGATGTTGAGACCAATCAAAGAGACGGGTGAAACCTTGGCGTCGACGAGCCGCGCGAGACCTCCCAATCCGCAGCCGGCGTCGAGGATATGATGACCTGGCTGCACATCCGCCAAAGTAAGGAGCCTCTCGGCCATGCGGTGTTGAGCGGCCTCGAAATCCGCCGGACTGCCGGTGGCCGCCTCAGGCCTGTCCCAATGTCCGAGATGGACATGATCGATGCATGCGCCGCTTCTGACGGCGTCGAGAAAGGCATCGAAATAGGCGGGTACGCGCGGGGCTGCCGGTTGCGCCATCTCAACCCCAGCAGAAAATCGTGCCATCGGCCCGGCTCTGCGCCATGAAGGAGCAAAAGGTCCAACGGGTTCGGCCGCCGCCGACGGGGGAGAGCCGGTGAAGATAGCGGCCGGACCGCACGATCACCATGGTTCCGTCCGCGACGTCGAATGTGACACGCTCGCGTCCGGAGAGATCCGGCTTCGGGTCATGCCCGTCGCGATTGACGAAACTGTCACCGAACCGGTCCGCCGTCACGTCATAGACCTCGAGCGCACCGCCTTCCAAGGAGCGATGCAGCGTTACCACGAAAGAAAAAACATCGCCTTCGATCAAAGGCATGAGATGGTTGAAGCTCGGCCGCTTGATCTGCTCATTGTCGAAATGCGGCGGGATATAGCCTGCCTGTTCATGGCCGCGGATCGTCGTTGCCATGTAGCGCCGGCCGGCACTTGGCCCCGGCGGGGCCCGATAGGAGCGCCCGCGATCGAAGCCCGACAGCACGCCGAGCACTCTGGGTTCGAACCCGCCATAGGGCTTCATCAAGGCGTCGAGCGCCCGACCGAACGCGGGAGCCATTGCGAAATAGTCTGCAAGATCGGGGTGGGCGAGATTCAGATTGGCGCCGAAGAAGAAGGACCGGAAGGCTTCGGGAAAATAGGTCTTTGGAAAGTCATGCCTGTTGATCTCGAGATCCGCGACGATCCCGTCGCATTCGGATGATGTCAACAGGTTTTCAATAACAATAGCTTGCACATCATCCTTGCGAAGCTGAGCGAGGATATCGGCATTGCTTTCCGCCTTGCGCGCATCTACCGTTGCGATCTTGAGAAAAGACATGAGCGGGATCCTGGCCGCGACGCCTGAAGGTGGTGTCTTTCATACTGACTTATCAAGAATATACCTGTAATATTTAGAGCTTATCTCATAAATTTGCGTTCTTGGAAGAACAATGGATCAAGCTTTTTCCAATCGCCGTATCGCACTTGTCTGCCTGACGCCGAAGATCGATGCGCAGGAATTGCGGCCGATGCATATGCCGAGTTTCGGTATCAGACGGATTCAAGCCGCGATTATCGCCGATCCCGCGCTTCAAGGTGCTGCTGTCGCGCTGATCGACCGGGGCGCCGAGGACTTGACCAGCTATGTGGACGATATCCTGGCTTTCGATCCGGATATCGTCGGCTTTTCGATTTACGTCTGGTCGGCGCCTTTTCTGATCGGGGTGGCGCAGGAGATCAAGCGACGCCGCCCATCGCTCACCGTGGTCTTCGGCGGCCCATCGGCCCGCACATCCTTCCTGGGTCTCAGACCTTACAGGCCGGCGCAGGCCTATCTTGACATTGTGGTCGAAGGCGACGGCGAAGAGATTTTCGCCGATATAGCCAAACTGCCGGAGCTGACGCGGCAGGCCTTCGAAAAAATGTCCGGGCTTGCTTTGCCGACGCAGGATGGCTGGACCAAGACGGAAAAACGCGCGCCGATCCTTGCCCTAGACAGCCTTGCCTCGCCTTATCAACTCGGCCTCATGCCGCAGGGAGCGGTCGCCTATCTCGAGACATTTCGCGGCTGCCCTTTGTCATGCCGCTTTTGCGAATGGGGCTCGAAAGAAAACCCCAAGGCAGCTTTCTCCACCGACTATATCGCGCGCGAACTCGACGCGTTCCAGCGCTCCGAAGCGCCGGCGGTCTTCCTCCTCGACGCGGGCCTGAACTTGAACCTGCAGGCCTTCCGCAATTTGCAGGAAGCCAATGAGCAGACGGGCTTCTTCAAAGAGGCCCAGTTATGGGCCGAGATCTATCCTTCCATCATCCGCGACGAGCATCTCGCCTTTCTGGAAAATGTCGGATCGGCCTATCTCGGCGTCGGCATGCAATCCATGGATCCCGCCGTCCTCGAAAAACAGGACCGCCCCTTCGACGCGCAGCGTTTCGAGGCGGCGGTGCGCGCGCTGGCGGAACATACCGAAATCGAATTGCAGATCATCATGGGCCTGCCGGGCGATACGCCCGAGGGGTTCCGGCGGACTTTTGCCTATGCGCAATCCCTGCCGGCCGATGTCCGGGTCTATCATTGTCTCGTCTTGCCGGATGCGCTGCTGACGCGAAGCCTGCCCGAATGGCAGATCCGTTTCGATCCGAAGACCCTGATCCTGCGCTCCTGTCTCGGCTGGAGCGAGGAGGCGATCGCCGCGATGCGCCAGGAATTGCAGGCCTATGCTTTGGCCAATGGCGGCAAGGCGGGCGATTTCTGGTGGTCCTTCCGGAGACCGAAGATGCGGCGGCTCGCAGGATGAATGAGACCAAGATCCGGTCCGGACGCCGGGTCGCCTTGCTGGCCCGTTATCCGGAGCGCGATCCGGCCATGCCGCAATTCATTCCAAACTTCGGACTGCGCATGGTCGAAGCGGCGGTGCGTTCGGCGGGCTTTCCGGATCTCTCCGTCAAAGTGTGGGATCTTTTCGAGGGCGAAGCCGAGGCGGTCGCCCGCGACATCATCGCGTTTGATCCGGACATTCTCGGCTTTTCCGCCTATCTCTGGTCCTTTCAGTTCTTCTGCGCGGTCGCGGCGCTGGTCAAGGCGGACGATCCAAGCCGCCTCATTATCTTCGGCGGCCCTTCGGCGCGCCCCGCCATGTTCGCACTCGCGCCTTTCAAGCGTTACGTGCAAGATATCGACGTGCTCGTCATCAACGAAGGCGAGGAGACATTCGCCGAGATCGTCGCGCTGAGAGACCGCTCCGCGGCTTCGATGCGGGGGCTTTTGGGAGTCGCCATCCACGAGGACGGCGCCTGGGTGGAGACGCCGTCGCGGCCGCTTGCCGATCTCGATGGGTTGCCGTCGCCTTATAAGATGAACCTGCTTCAGCATGGCGGCCTCGGCGTGCTTCAGACCTATCGGGGCTGCCCGTTTTCCTGTTCCTTTTGCGAATGGGGAACGATGGAAAGCCCGAAACGGGTTCGTGACGCCGACGCATTGAGTGGCGAATTGCGCGCGATCGAACGGCATAATGTTCAAGCCGCATTGCTCGTCGATGCGGGCCTCAACCTCAATCGAAACGCGTTTCTCAATCTCCGGCGGTCTGCCGGGGAGAGCGGCTTTTTCGAGCGGCGCGGGTTGATCTGCGAGGTCTATCCCGCCGCCGTGCAGCAAGAACATCTCGACTTTCTTGCCTCGGTCGGAGATGCCTATGTCGGCATTGGCCTGCAGAGTTTCGACAATGCCGTGCTGGCAAATGTCGAACGAAACTATGACGAGAAAAGATTCGATGAGACGTTCGGCAAGCTCCGCGACGTGGCGAGCGTCGCCGTCGAGATCATTCTAGGCCTGCCCGGCGATCATCCCGAGGCCTTCCGGAAGAATTACGAGCGGGCTAGAGGACTTCGCTGTGCCTTGCGGGTCTATCATTGCGTGGTCTTGCCATCGGGCTTGATGGTCCGCTCGCCGCCAAATCATTGTCTCGATTACGACCCTGTCACATTGAAGATGAACTCCTGCCTTGGCTGGTCGGAGGCGGCGCTCACGGCCGAATGCGCCTTTCTCGATGCTGAGGTCAGGCGGTCCGGCGGGCGGGCGGGCCAATTCTTCTGGACCTTCCCGCCGGTTCGATGACAGTGCGTCGTAAACCTTGCAAACCATGTCGTCTTCTCAAGACCATGCGGTGCAGATAGAGTGAACAGCGGATCCGGAAAGAGCATGGAACGCGTCAGTCATATGAAGCGCATTTTGATTGTCGGCGGCGGCACAGCCGGCTGGATCGCGGCCCTTTATCTCAACCGGATCGTGCGGCGCATCGGCTGCGAGGTCGTGCTCGTCGAATCCGCTGAAATCGGCACGATTGGCGTCGGCGAGGCGACCATTCCGACTCTTGTGCATCTCGTGCGCATCTTGGGTCTCAACGAGCAAGAGCTGATGCGGCGCTGCTCGGCGACCTATAAACTCGGTATCCATTTCGAAGGCTGGATGGGCGATGGCCAGGATTACTGGCATCCATTCGGCGGCAGCGGAATGGCCGGCGGCATCGATCTCTATCATTTCTGGCTAAAACGAAAAAAGGACCGGGACGACTGCGGACATTACAGCGACTATGCCGTTCAGACCTCGCTCGCCGAGCGACTCTGCGGGCCGACCGAGGATGTCCTGCGCAACGGCGGCTATGCCTATCATCTCGATGCCAACGCCTTCGCGCAATATCTCAAGGAGCTTTCGATCGCCGAAGGCGTCCGGCATCTTTTCGGAACGGTCGGCGAAGTCACTCTGTCCGAGACGGGCGATCTCAAGGCGATCGACATCGGCGGCGACCGCCGCATCGAAGCCGATCTTTTTATCGATGCGACCGGCTTTTCCGGCCTCTTGATCGAGAAGGTTTTAGGCGACCCTTGGATCGATTGGTCAAATCATCTTCTCTGCGATCGCGCCGTGGCAATGCCTTTGCCTCCCGACGAAGCGAAGGTGCCCTATACACGTTCCATTGCGTCGCCAGCCGGTTGGATCTGGCGGATCCCGCTGAACAGCCGGACCGGAACAGGCTACGTCTATTCCAGCGCGCATATCCAAGATGACGCAGCCGCCGAACATTTGATTTCGGTATCGGATCTTTCAAAACGCCGCGCCGCCGATCCACGTTTCATCAAGATGCGCATCGGCAGGCGCACCGAGTTCTGGAAACGTAATTGCGTCTCAATCGGTTTGGCGTCCGGTTTTCTCGAACCGTTGGAATCGACGGGCATCCATATCATCCAGAAAGCCGTCCTGCTGCTTGCGGATCATCTGCCGAAGTCACGGATCGATCCGCCGCTGCGCGCGAGTTTCAACGAAGCGATGGGACGCCTTTATCGGGAAATCCGCGATTTTATCATTTTGCATTATGTCGTGTCGAAGCGCGACGAGCCGTTTTGGCGCGACGCGCGTTCGGTTCCGCTCCCCGAACCTCTCGCCGCGTTTCTGTCGCTCTATGACGTATGCGGTCTCATGAACACCAAAAGCCTCGATCTCTTTCCGGAGGCAAGTTACCACTATATTTTGGCTGGCTCGGGTCGCTTTCCTGAACGACCGATCGCGCCCGCCGATGTCATTAATATCGCCGCCGTTGGCGAAGCGCTGGCGCAGCGCCGCGCGCAGGTGAGCCAAGGTGCATCCGGCGCTCGAAAGCATGACAGCATGATGACCCAGGTGCACGGACAATTCATTTGACCGCGCCGGACCCGCGCAGCCGCTTTCTTGCGATTTTCAAGGCCTTGCGGATGCCTTTCGGTTACGAAGATTCCTGCAAGCTCGGCCAGGGCCGGCTTTTGACGGATCGTTGCCTCGTCAGCTTCGGACGCGAGGCCCTCTGCGGCGATGACGCCGATCTCGCCGTGGTTCGGCGTATCCTCTCGGATCTCGCGGCGCCCGCCGTCTGCCACACCTGGCTCGCGGACCATATTGCAGGCGCCGGCATCATCCATTTCGGCTTCGAGGTGGAAGGCGGCAACCTCGTTCATAAGATCTATCTCGAATATGTGCGCGATGCGCGTCTCGCGCTGGCGACCCCCGGCGGCCCGCCGGCGCCGGTGCTCGTGCATCGCGCGCTCAAGTGGCGTGTCGATACGGATCATGTCCGCGAAACGCATTACCGGCTTGTGCCTGACGGCGGCCTCACGCTTGCAGACCGCCTGACGCAGCATGATGGGGATGCGGGCCGCCATGCCGCGGTCGACATGGCGCGCGGTGTTCTTTGTCAGGCGCTCACGCGGACCGGCGCGGATGATCTGATTCTGCTCGACGTCGCCGACATCGATAGCGCGCGGCACTCTTTCGATCTGCAGCTTTACGATGCGGGGTTAAGGTTGGCCGATGTCGAAGCCGAGGTCATGCGGCTTGGCCGCGACTTCGATATTCCGGCCGATGCGCTGGGGGCCTTTTTCGCTGGGCGCTCCGCTTCGGTTCTCGGGCACATCGCGGGCGGACAGGATGCTGCAGGCTCTCCCTTCGCGACGCTCTATTACGGAGCCCAGGGACTATGAGCACTTCGGCGATGAGCACGTCTACGATCGAGCGTGTCGGCCCGCATGACCGATTCGCCGATTATTGTCTCTGGGACTATGAGCCGCGCGGGCCCGCGGCCGGCAAATTGCGCTCGAGCACGCTGCTCTGGACCTTCCTCGAAATGACCGGCGCCGATCCCTTTGTCAGGGATTGTTGCGAGGCGATGCGCCGGACGCTCGGCCCGTTCAAGACCGTTTGGGGCATCAAGGAGAGGTTCGGGCACTTCTCCTACGAATTCTATTTTTATGATTACGAGCGTCTTGAGCGCACCACTTCGATCGAGCGCGTCCTCGGCGGATTGTCGCCTTTCGTATCCTCGAATCTCACCGTATCGCCGCAGCGGCCCTATTTCATGTTTTCGCTCGATATCGACGACCGCACCATCGCCACGCGGCGGATCGACGAACTCAGCCTCTACATAGGCAATCCGACCAACAGCGTATCGTCCGGCATTTGCTACAACGTCACGGCTGAAGCGATACGTCTCGACAATCTCTATTATTTCTTCGATCGCGAAAGGGAGATCGCCGACATTCGCGCGAAAATCGCCTGCTCGGCGCATCTCGATCTCAGGAACTTCGATCTCGACGCCATTCTCTGGCCTGACATGATGGATTGCGGGATCGTCGTCGTCGCGAACAAGAAGTTCAACGACGGCGTCTATTTCGCGCGCCTGCCGTTCGACGGCTTCGAGCGCTTCGTCCGCAAGGTCGGCTTCCCGCCGGATTATGCCGGTTTCATCAGCGAGCATAGCGGCGAACTCGACCATATGCTCTATGACGTCGGAATTGATTACATTTCGACTGAAAGTGGTATAAAGATCGTCAAGTCTGCGATTTACGGGCTCCTTTAGCATTCATGCTTGGCGTGAATCGAGCTGCTCCAAATAAGTTCTGGCTTCGCGATAGTGGTGCGATGACGCGTTTCGACAATCGTGACTATGTCTCGATGACGATGGAGTTTCGCTGCAATCTGCAATGCGTGCATTGCATGATTGAAGGCACGATGGATCGCCTGCGGCCTGAATCGGATGCGCGCTTCGACGAGCTTCTCGCGGTCAATGCGCGTGAAGCCCGCTGGAAGGGCCTGATCCTGACGGGATCGGAGATAACCTTACGGAAGGATCTCCTCGAACTCGCCAAGCGGGCGCGGCAAGCCGGGTTTTCCCATGTCCGTATCCAGAGCCACGGGATGGCACTTGAACAGGAGAGCTTCTGCGAGGCTCTTCTCGATGCCGGTGTCGACGAGTTCTTCATCAGCATCGCGGGGTCCGACGCGCCCCGGCACGATGAGATTACGACGGTGCCGGGCTCGTTTGAAAAAACGCTTCGCGGGCTTGAAAACCTCGACCGCCTCGGCGGCGCAACAGTACTCACCAATACGGTTATTACCCGGCGCAGCGCGGACGACCTGCCGGCCATTGTCGATGTGCTCGCCCATATCAAATGCCTCGCGCAAATGGAGTTCTGGAATTATTGGCCGATGCGCGAGGACGATGAGAAAGATCTTATCGCACCGCTCGGTCTCGTTACGCCGCAACTCAGGCTCGCTGTCGCCAAAGCACAATCTCTTGGACGCTCCATCGAAATCAAGAACATGCCGCAATGCATGCTTGGCAGCGACGCAGCGCTTCTCGTCAACCAACAGCCGCACCTCTACGTGGACGAGGCATTCTGGGCCGAGTTTGGCCGCAACGGTTTCTACCAATGCGTGTACAGGGAGCGCTGCGGCTCTACCGAATGCCTCGGATTAACCACCGCCTATATCCGCAAGTTCGGTTGGGAAGACGGTATGCTCGCACCAATAGCGCAAGCCTGAGACCGGCGTCGAAGCGGCGCGACAGACGTGTGAAAGCCGCTGTCATAATTATCAAATCCGCTCTGCGAGCGTTGTGGTAACCCCTCAACAGTGCTAACGAAATCTTAAACATGGCAGAAATGAGCCGTGCCAACCTGGCACTGGGAACGCTAACCATTGGATTTTCAATGACCAAGCAACTGTTGATATACGATAAGGCAGTACCGGTTTCGCCGAAGCAGCATCTCAACACGTCAGTCAAGTTTGGCGCCGATTACAGCTTCGCACGCGAAGTGAATTCCGTGCCCTTGATGTCGGTCGAATTCGAATTCTGCGTTGGCGAATATGCGATCGTATTCGCGGGCGAGGCTGGCACGATTATGCCCGTCGCCATGCTCGGCGTCCGCGATCATGAAAATCTTTATGTCGGCGCTTCGGGCGAGTGGTTGGGCAAATATATTCCGGCCTTCTTGCGCCGCTATCCTTTCGTCTTCTCTTCAAACGACGACGGGAAAACCTTCACGCTTTGCGTGGACGAGGACTATAGCGGCGTCAATACGGAAGGGCGCGGCGAGCGCCTGTTCGACAGCGCCGGTGAACGCACCCAATATCTGCAAAATGTGCTGAACTTCCTGCAGGCCTATCAGGTCCAGTTCCTGGCCACCCGCAAGTTCGTTCAGATGCTCGAAGAGCTTCAGCTGTTCGATCCGATGGAGGCGCAATTCACTTTGCGCTCGGGTCAGCAGATGAAGCTTGGCGGCTTCAAGGTGGTCAATCGCGAACGGCTTCGCCAATTGGACGGGCAGAAGCTCGCAGAACTCGCCCGCTCGGGCGGTCTCGATCTCATCTATTCGCATCTGCATTCCTTGCGGAATTTCACTCCTATTGCCGAGCGTATGGCGCAGGCGGTTCCGCCGCTCGCGCTTCCGAACGGTTCAACATCAGAGGCGCTTGAGTCGGCGCCCGTCTGAAAACGACGGCATTGCCGTCGTACAAAGAGTGATGCACCGCGAATATTTTGCGGTGCATAAATTTCGTCAAAAATGTTTTTTTGTGAGGGTTGTGTCGTGGCTTTTCCGTTCGCGTCGATCGGTCTCTTTGGCCGTCCCAAGCCTACCGTGCCTCGTCCTGAAAGGTCCCGCCGCCGCTGGTTTTCGGCAGCCCGAGCCCGGCGCCACGTAGCAGCCCCGCGAGATCGCCTCATCTTCGACGCGCTTGAATCGCGCGTCCTGCTGAACGCCGATGTTCTCGCCTTGAACATGGCGCACGGGGCTCAGCCCGTCGCGCAGGATCATCAGCTCCTCGTCCAATTGGTCCAGCAGACCGAGCAGGTTCAAAACACCACCGTCGTGGTGCAGAATGTTCAGATCATCGACCAGACGAATGGCGGCGCCGTCCTTGCCTTCGGCGCCCTGAACAATATCTCCGCTGTTTCGATCAATCTCGGCAACACCAATGACACGGTGACGATCGATGCGAATTCCTTCAAGAATGTCGCGGCGCCGACGATCTCTGTCGATGGCGGTACGGGCAACAGCAATCTCGTCTTCGATAACAGCGCTTCAACCCAATGGAATCTGACCGGCCAGAATACGGGTAGCGTGCAGGGCGGCGGCGTCAGTGCGAGTTTCACCAATGTCGCCAATCTCACGGGCGCTGCGAACAACAACGATACGCTGAACGTCCAGCAGGGCGGCACGCTGTCCGGCGTGTTCGACGGCGGCGCAGGCGGCGGCAATACGATCCTTCTCAATAGCTGGACGCACGAGGCGGTCGCCGCTTCGCCCGGTCTTCTTTTCAATACGCTGACCATCGACGGACAGGCTTACAATTACACCAATGTCCAATCGGAGCTTATTGGCGATCCGGCGTCGGTGAGCTTCGCCACTGCGCCCTCCGGCGACGTCATTGACATGACCCAGAGCGGCGGCACGCTCACGTTTACCGACACGACCCACAGCGCTTTCTCCATAAGCGGCGTCGTCCCGAATACATCGGCGACTCCGTTTGAGGTCATCGTCGGGTCGGGCAATACGCTCAACATCGACGGCACAATCGATTTCACATCCTATGGCACCGGCCTCAATATCGACGGCGGCGGTGCCAAGGTCGAAATCACTGCCAACGCTCATCTGACGGATTCCGATGGAATTTCGATCTCGGCGCAGTCGATCATCGCCGATAATGGTGCTGTCGTGGCCGGCGGCACCGGCGGGGTTACGCTTGATGCGGTGGCGGCTCCGGCAAATCAGACGGCTACCGATACCGCGAATGCGAGCATTAGCTCGACGGGCAGTGCGGTTCTCACGCTGCTATCGGGCAGCACGATCAGCGGCAGCACGATCGACCTTGAAGCCAATTCGGGCATCATCAACCACAGCACATTCGTCAGCAGCCCGAGCAGCGGCACCAACGACAGCATCGTGAACGGCACCGTCGGTCTCGACACGGCGACGATCGTCACCGTAAACAGCGCGGTCATCATGCTCAACGGCACGGTCAATGCGACCGCCGCCCTCAGCGTCTTTGCCACGATCGATCAAACCGACAATATCACTGCAACGCCGGGCCAGAACTTTACATCGGCGGTGCTGACGGCTTCGAATACGGCGAAAATCAATATCGGCTCGGGAGCAGCGCTGTCGGGCAGCACGGTGGATGTCCAATCGAACACTTTGTTCAACTCGACGATCTCGGTGGGCGATCTCGGCGACGAGGCGATCGCCGACGGCATATTCGCCAGCGTCACGCCCACCATCACCAATCTGACCGAGGTTACGGTCAATGCCGCCGCGACGATCACGCAGACCGGGGCGTCGACGATCGGAACGTCAGGCCAGGCAGTCATCTTGTCGGCGAACGACACGACGAATGCGTCGACGATGCTCGCCGCCGGCACGATCAGCACGCTGCCCATCGTTAACGGTGCGCTGTCGGTCAATTCTCTCGTTGCGAACGCGACGATCACCCGTTCCACACTTGTCATCGTCGGTAATCCCGGCGCGACGGCGGGATCGGCGCAAACGCCGATCAGCGCCACCGGCGCAGCGGACATCGCAGCGACGAGCGGCGGGTCAATCAGCATTACCCTGAACTCCGACGCGTTGGGCGAGATTAATATCGACGCTTCGGGCGGCACCAATAAGGGCACGGGCGCCGACGGGAGTTCGGTCAGTGAAGGCGACGTCACGATCGCCGAGGTCGCGGGCGTAAAGCTCAATGTCGGCAGCCTGGCTCTCTCGGCGACAAGCGCGACCAATTACAGCTCCATCGCCCATATACTGGCAAACAGCATCATCGGCGAGACCGACGCGATCGTGGCTTGGGATGCGATCACCGCCAGCACCGGCGGCGTCGGTATCACCGCCACCGACAGTTCGACGGTGACCGCGCAGGCCACGTCCTACGATTTCGGCAGCAGCGAATATGGCGGCGGCGCTGGCGTCTATATTGACGCGGCCTCCGCGATCAACGCGGTCGACAAGATAATCACTGCCTCTGTCAGCAATTCGACCGTGCAGGCAGCTGGCAGCGTTTTGGTCCAGGCCCTGGACCAGATGCAGATCATCGGCGACGCGGCTACCGAGAGCCTGTCGAGCGGGCTCGATCTCGCGTCATTTGCTTTCGCCGGGACCTACGTCAACAATTACGTGCTCGGCGCGATCAGCGCGCTTGTCAGCAACAGCACGATTACGACGAGCAATGCCGGCGATGTCCAGGTGCTGGCCGGCGATACGTCCGTCGTCGATGCGCGGGCGCAGGCAGGCACGTCCACCGGCGGCATCAGCGCCGGCGGCGCGCTGGCTGGCGCAGTCGCCTTCAACACCATCGGCTGGATCGCGACTTCGGACCCAGGCGCTCCGACCCATACCAGCGGGGGTCACACTCTGACCTCGGCCGATCAGGCTCTCGAGACGCTCGACGATCTCATCGGTACGACTTTCTTCAGCCAGCAATCGACGGCGACAACGGCTGTTCAGGCCACGATCACCAATAGTGTCGTCACTGCCGCGGGCGCTGTCCTGGTCGCTGCGGTTGCCAATGCCTCGGTCAATGCGACCGTGAGCAATACGGTGCGCGCGACGCAGACATCGACTTATTACCCGAGCTATAGCGGCGGCGCCGGCGGCGTGCTCGCGACCAATAAGGTCAATCGCCAAGCCATCGCGAAAATCGACGAGAGCGGCGCCCCGAGCGACGCCGTTCAAGGCGGAACCTCGGTCACGGTCAAGGCGACCGACGAGGCGACGATCAACTCCAATGTCCTGATCGTCACCGATACTACGTCGGCGACCGACGGCGGCTTGCAGATTCCCGATGAGGTTCTGAGCCTTGAACTGCCCTACGATCTGCTGTCGACCGCGGCTTCGACGACGCCGGCCTTCGGCAATCAGGTCAAGCTCGAGGCCAATTACGACACCAATCTCGGTCTCTTCGGCGACACGGACAGCAAGGATGTTTCGATCGCCACGGGCGATATCGTCTATGTGACGCCAGGTTCTCCCGCCGACCTTGGCACCGGCGGCAATCTCTATCGCTATGTCGGCACGACGCCAGTCAATCCCATCGATCTCGAAACCCAGGACTATGCCAACAATTCAAATTGGGTGCAGGTCAAGGGTACGCTCGGCGTCATCTATCAGTTTATGGGCGCTTCGAACGGGACCAAGACCCTCAGCCAATATAATGATTACACCGACCTGAATTACTGGAAGGAAGACGTCGAGTTCCAGGTCACGCCCGCGGACCTCGATCTCAAGAATCCGAGTGCTTTCGCCGTCGGCGGCTCGGTCGTCCTCAATGTCGTGAATGGCGGCGCCTCGGCCACGATCACCAATGGCGTCCTGACCGCAACCAACGGCAATATTTCGGTTCTCGCCAAAGATACGGCGACAATCACCGCGACGAACGACAATAGCGGCACCTCGACGGGCCAGTCGGAGTTCGGCACGGGACATTCGCTCGCCGTCGGTGCGACCATCGCGACCAACACGGTCACCGGCTCGGCGATGGCGACAGTCACGTCGAGCAGCCTGACGGCCCACGGGACTGTTGCGAACAACACGGGCAACGTTACGCTCGATGCCGAAAATACGGCTTCGATTACGGCAAAGACCGAGCAGGCGACGACGTCGGACGGCACGACCGCGGGCCTTTTGTTGGCCTTCAACACGGTCGGCTGGTCCGCCACCAACATTCTCTTTGATGCTATTGATGCTCTCGCCGACACCAATATCGGCAGCGCCAATCCGGCCGATGTCGAGGCGTCGCTGACAAATTCGACGGTCACAGCCGATGGCGCGCTGACGCTGAATGCTAATGACGCGGCCTCGATTTCCTCAACGCTTGGAAACAATTCGACGGCGGCGGTTACCGCTTTCTACAACGCGAACGTCACCGAATATGACGGTGTGCTTTCGAGCAATATGGTGAACGGCGAAGCGCATGCCTTCATCAGCGGTGGGACGACGAGCGCCGCCTCGGTCGCGCTGACGGCGACGGATAAAGCGTCGATTATCGATAACACGGCCCTTGTCGGCGAGGCGAGCGCAACAGATACGCTCGGCGCCGGAATCGCGAATGGATTGGCTGACGATGTCGCCGGCGAGATCCTCGGCACCTATAAATATACGGATCAATCCGGCCAGCAGACCCTGAATCTGGGCGACATGGTGCGCGCCGCGAATGGCACGATCTACGAATTTTACGGCGCCGATGGCACGTCGATCGATCTCACGCCGTCTTACAGCTTCAACAACGACGGTCTGTGGACGCCGGTGACGTCGTTCACGCTGATCCCGACCAATGCGGCCAAGGATCTGGTCAAAGAGCTCGGCAAGAAGACGGGCGAGGCCGACGCGCTGAATGGTCTCGTCGCGCGCAACGATGTCCGCAGCGATGTCGCCGCCTATATTCAGAATACGACGCAGGTGACGGCCACCAATGGCGGCGTGTCGCTGACTGCCACGGATCATGCGACGATCAACGCGACCGACTCGAGCGAGATCGGCGGCGCCAAAGGCGGGGCGTCGGGCGTTGTCGTCACCAACCTCGTGCTCTCCGGCTCGCACGCCTATATCCTTGATAGCACCGTCACGCAGCAGGGTGTTGCCGGCGGCGTGACGCTGATCTCCACGGACGAGGCCTCGATCAGCGCCAATGCCCTGACTTCGGTCAATGGGAAGGACTCGGCCGGCATTGTCGCCGCGAAAGGTCTCGGCAAGGGCTACGGCGATCTTGGCTTCATCCTGGCCTTCAACACCATCGGATGGCAGTCGGAGAACATACTGGCCTCGACGGTCGACTTGTTGCTCGGCGGCGATGTCGTTTCGGGCAATACGCCCAATGACAATTCGTCGATCAGCCCGGTGTTCGGCGGCGAGCAGCCGGACGTTTCCGAGGCCTATATCACCGGTTCGGCCATCACGGCGGCGGGTGCCGTTTCGCTGAGCGCCACGACGAGCGCTGCCATCACCGCGGTCGACGGCAACGAGACGCAGGCGACGGCGCTCAACGATTTCGCCATCGCGGCGAAGTTCGGCAAGGCTGGCGGCAGCGCCGGCGCACTCCTTGCCATGAACAAGGTCGCGAGCGAATCCATTGCCTATATCGGCAAATCGGACGCCACAGCCGACACGACCAATGTGCAGGCGGGATCGGTCAGCGTCACGTCCAATGACGATGCGGTCATGACGGCGACGAGTTCGATCGTCGATTCGACCGCGACGACCGACAATCTGAACGCGCTGACCAGCTTCATCGAGCAGTTCCTGCCGACGTTCAACTTCACGAATGAATCAGGCAGCCAGGAAGTGTCGAATGGCACGCTCGTCTATATTCCGACCGATACGGCTGATCCGGTCGTCGGCGGCAACAGGGGCGGCATTTACGAATATACCGGAACCGGCACGCCGACACTCGATCTCGGCAGCGTGAACTATGCGACTGATCCGAACTGGACGCAGCTTTCAAACGCCAGCCTCATAAATTCGCTGGTGCCGCAGCTTGGCAATCTCACCGATTCCAACGCCCGCGCCGTGGGCGGCGACATTGTCTATAACGAGGTCGTCGGGTCCGCTAAGAGCATCATCGAGCCGGGGGTGGTGATCAATGCCACGGTCGGCGACGTCCAGGTGATTGCCACCGAGCAGGCGCAGCTTTACGCCGAGGTGACGAGCAATATCTCGACGTCCGGCGGCAGCACCTTCGGCGGCGGCACGGTGCTTGCCGCCAACGGCCAGGCCGCGACCAACGTCGTTCAATCTCACGCCGACGCGCTGATCGAACTGGCGACGGTCACGGCGGCCGGCAATGTCACGGTCGACGCATCGAACGATGCGATCCTCGATGCCCGCGTCCATGCCGCGGCGCAGACGAGCGGCGGTGGCACTCAGAGCGCCTATAGCTTCTCGCTGGCGTTCAATTCGATCGGCTGGGTTCCAGTCAACATCCTGAGCCAGGCCATCAACGCGATCACCGACGATCCTTATATCAATCCCACGCCGACCTACAGCAATCAGGACGGACTGATCCCCGACCTGAAGAACGGCCAGACGGTCAGTTTCGACAATGGCGTCTATCGCTATACGGGCAGCGAGGCGACGGACGTCAATCTGAGCACGGTCAATCCATCGACGGATTCTTCCGACTGGACGCTCGTCGATCCGGGCGTGTTCGGCGGGCCGGATCCGAGCAACACGGTTGCCGCGATCATCGGCAGCGTCGTCAAGGCTGCGGGCAATATAGCCGTCGGCGCCATCAACGCGGCGCAGATCAATGCGACGATGAGCAATGCCGCCGATTCGACAAATTCGGCGCTCTACGGCGGAGCCAATGCCAGTTTCGTCAAGAACAAGCTCGGCGGCAATTTCGGCGGTCTTCTAGCGTCGAACAAAGTGAACGGGTCCGCGCTGGCCTTCATCGATGAAACGGGCCTGTCCCAGACCTTGCCGAACGTGCAGGCGGGCGGCGGCATTTCGGTCACCGCGAACGACAAGGAACAGATCTATTCCAACGTGAAGATCGTGGACTCCTCCACGGTCAGCAGCGATGGCGCCTCGATCCTGCAGTCCGCGCTCAACGACATTGTTCCGGCCGATTTCACCACCGCTCCGCCGCTCGGCAGCGGCCACGAGACGAATATCGAGAACCTGCAATTCGGCGATACGGTGCGGCTGTCGCCGACCTACGGAAACGCTGATTACACCGATCCGTTCAATACGATCAGCGACCTCAAGTCGAACCAGAAGTTCACTATATCCAACAGCGACGGCAGCCAGACCGTCTATGCCTATACCGGCACGACCGACATTCAAAACTTCGAGCCGCAGACCTTCAGCCTGACCAATCTTCCGGCGGGGACGACCGCGTCCGAATTTGTGAAGATCACCGGCGGCCAGAACGGCGTCTACGAATATATGGGCAATGCCACGACCGGCATGAACACCGATCTCAATGCCCAGAACTACACCAATCTGGAATTCTGGAAGCCGGTCGGCACCACGCAACTCGTCCCGCAAGGCGAGAACCTCACCGCTTCGGACTCTGGCGCCAACAGCGGCGCGATCGTCCTCAACGATGTCCGTGGCGGCGCGACCGCGACTGTCACCAAGGCCAATCTGCAGACCGCGACGAGTCTCAACGGCACAGTCAACACCGCCGCGGCAAGCAGCAATATCCTAATCAAGGCGGTCGAAAACGCCGTCATCTCGGCGGTGACCGACAATGCGGCGTCGGCGACCGGCAGCAATATTTTCGGCCAGGGCACGACCGAGGCCGCGACGATCACGCTCGCGACCAACATGATCATGAGCGCGGCCAACGCCACTGTAACCAACAGCACCCTGACTGCCGATGGCAGCGATGGCGCCGTCACGGTCGATGCCGAGAATACAGATTCGCTCACCGCCAATACCGAGCAGGCCACGACGTCGAGCGGAAGCGGATCGGCTTTCGATCTTCTGTTCGCCTTCAACACGGTCGGCTGGGAGCCGACCGATGTCGGGCTCGACATCGTCAATACGCTGCTGACTACGAACTTCCTGGGTTCGTCGCCCGCGACCGACACGGCGTCGATCACGGGTTCGACAGTGACCGCGACCGGCGCGCTTTCGGTGACGGCGACAAACGATTCGACGCTCACAGCGAACCTGTCGAACGATGCCACCTCTGCCTTCACCGGCCTTTTCGACGGGAACGCGCAAACGATCGGCGGCGCGCTCGCGAGCAATATGGTCACCGGCACCGCGCAAGCCTTCATTCAAGGCGGCACGACGAGGGCGCTTTCGATCAATGTGAGCGCGCAGGACACGTCCACGGTGACGTCGAACACGTCGCTTTCAAGCGAAGCCAGCGTCACGAACGACCTGGGCGCAAGCCTCCTCAGCAAATTCGCGAACCAGCTCCTCGACAGTTACGAATATACGGACCAATCGGGCGTCCAGACTTTGTCGCTCGGCAATATGGTGCGGGCGGCGAACGGCACCGTTTATGAATATTACGGCCCGGATAATTCCTCGGTCGATCTCGGCCACACGCAGGCGCTGACCACCGCCGGGACGGTGCAGGGAAGCTTCAACGACCTTGGCCTGTGGAAGCCGGTTCAGGCGACGACTTTATTCCCATCGAACGCCGGCAAGGACCTCGTCAAATTCCTCGGCAAGAGCACCGGCACGGCGAATTCGACGGCCTATCTCGTTGCGCGCAACGACGTGCGCGGCACTGTCGAGGCCTATATCGCAAATTCGAGCAGCGTCACGGCCACGAATGGCAGCGTGACGATCTCGGCGCAAGATACGGCGACGCTGACTTCCAATGATACGAGCGACGTCGCCGCGAAGGGCGGTGCCTCGGCCGTATTCGTTACCAATATGGTCCTTGCCGGAGCGCAGGCCTATATTCTGGCGAGCAACGTCACTCAGACCGGCGCCGGTGGGGTCTCGGTCAGCGCGAACAACAGTTCGACGATCACCGCGACGGCGCAGACCCAGGTGCTCGGCAAGGATGGCGCGAACATCCTGCCCACCAATGACAAGGGCAGCGTAACGCTCGGCAATCTCGGCGTCATCGCCGCGTTCAACTCGGTTGGTTACGCCGCGGCGAATATCCTCCAAAACACGGTCGATGCGATTCTCGGGGACGATCTTTGGCCGGTCGCAACGCCCGACGACGCCGATGCCTATATCCAAGACTCGACCGTCACCGCCGCTGCGGCCGTGGCGGTCACCGCCGTCAGCGCTTCGGCTCTCACGGCGACGACGGGCAACGAACTTACGATCACCGCCAATAATGACCTCGCCCTGCCGGACGGTGCGGTCAATATTTATGCGGGCAAGGACGCTGGCAAGGCGGCCAAGTTCGGTAAGACCGGCTCGAGCGCCGGGGCGCTGCTCGCCATGAACAAGGTCGCCGGCAGCGCGCATGCCTATATCGACGATTCGTCCGCGAGTACGCCCTCGAAAATCACCGGCGCATCCGTCACCGTGTCGGCGACCGATAGCGCGTCGATGACCTCGATGAGCGACTCGGATGATGCGACCAATACGACGGACACGCTGAACGCGTTGACCGGTCTCGTAATTGGATTGACCGCCGATACGTTCGACTACACCGCCGAGTCCGGGCCGCGCACTTTGGTGGCCGGCGTCCCTGTACTGGGCGGCGGCAGCCTCGTTTACGTTCCGACATATTATACCGGCGGCAATGGCGCCGGTGGGACTTACGAATATGTTGGCAGCAGCACCAACCCGGTCGATCTCGGGAGTCAGAATTACGCCACCGATACCGCCGACTGGAAACTGCAGGCGCCATCGGACCTCGTCAGCGCATTATTGCCGTCGATCGGGAATCTGACCGATTCCAATTCGAGTTCGGTCGGCGGTCAGATCGTCTTCAACGAAGTCAAAGGTTCGGCAATCGCCGAGATCGATGCTGGCAGCGTCATTAAAGCGACGGCCGGCAACATTGCGATCACGGCGAATGAAGCATCGACCATGGTCGCGGCCGAAATCAGCAACGTCGCGTCGTCCGGCGGCAGCACCTTCGGCAGCGGCACAGTCTCCGCCGCCAACGGCCAGGCGGCGACAAACAGCGTATTGTCGACGGCGCAGGCTTTCGCCACCGGGGCAGTTCTGATCGCCAGCGGCGACGTGGATGTCAGCGCGCAAGACAACCAGCAGATGAACGCCACGGTGCTCGGCTCGTCCACGACTTTGGGCGGCGGCGCCGAAAGCGCCAAGAGCCTCACGCTCGCTTATAATTCCGTGGGCTGGGCGACCCAGAACATCCTCTACAACACGCTCGATGTTCTTGCCGGCGACTCGTCGCTCATCCCCGGTACCGCGCCGGATGCGGCGAACACCACGGCCTATATCTTCGATTCGGCCGTAAACGCGGGCGGCGACGTGTCTGTCACGGCGACGGATAACTCGCAAATCAACGCGACGGTCAGCAACGCCGCTGAATCGACCTCTTCGGCGATTTCCGGAACCAAGAAGGCTGACAATTCATCGCTCGCCTTCGGCGGTACGCTCGCCTCGAACAAAAACAACGGCGCGGCGAATGCCTATATCGACGAGACCGGCATCAGTTCGAATCTATTGACCGCGGCTGGCGTCACCAAGGACGTTCAGGCTGGCGGGACCGTCTCGGTCGTGGCCAATGACACGTCGGGATTTTATTCCAATGTCACGCTGGTCTCCTCGGCGCTGACGACGACCGACGGCGGCGCTTCGATCCTGCAGAACTCGATCGATCAATTGCAGCCTGCCAATTATGTGACCACCCCGGACGGCACAGGCCTTACGACGATCCGCAACGTCGTTTACGGCAACGAGGTACGGCTCGTCGCGGATGTCAGTACTTCGGCGGGATCGGCCAGGCTGAAAACGGGCGAGTTGGTCAACGCGAGCGGCAAGGTCTATCAATATCTCGGCAGCTCGACATCGCCCGTCGACCTGCTCGCGCAGTCCTATTCGACCGACTCGACCAATTGGCTTTATGTCGGCCAGCAGAACGTCGTTTACGAATATATGGGTACGGCTGCGACCGGCGCCAATCTCGATCTGCATGCGCAGAATTACACCGATACGGCGTTCTGGAAGTCGTCGCTGATCTCGCAGATCGTTCCGCAGGGCAATAATATCACCGGGTCCAACGCCGTTTCGGTCGGCGCTCTGATCGTGCTGAACGACGACCGCGGCGGCGCCAAAGCGACGATCACGAACACGACGCTCCAGGCCGGCGGTGAGGTTTCGGTTCTTGCGACCGAGGCCGCGACAATGTCGGCCACCAACAATTCCGCCGTTGTCATGAACGGCGGCAGTTATCTCGACGGCTCGGGTACGACCTGGGCCGTCAACGCTGTCATCACCGTGAATTCGATGCAGGATTCGGCCGATGCCCATATTACGGGTTCGGCGATCACGGCGACCGCCGGCGGCCTTGATGTCGAAGCCGACGATACGGCGACTTTCACATCGACGAACGCGGCCACGATTTCGAGCGGCGGCAATGGCGTCGGCGTGCAGCTCGCGTTCAATTCGGTCGGCTGGGATGCGGGGTACTGGATCACAGACTTAATCAATTCTTTGACGGGCGATCCCAACCTCATTGGTACGCCGAATCCGGCAAACGACACGGCCTATCTCTCCGACACATCCGTCACCGCGTCGGGCGACATTGCAATCACGGCGGACAATACCGCGACAGTGAGTGCGACCACGACGAACGAGACGATCTCTTCGTTCACGGCGTTCAAGGGCACTAGCACTTTGGCGGTCAGCGCAACCGTCGGGCAGAACCTGCTGAACAGTTCGTCGCTCGCCTATATCGACAATACAGGCGCGTCGAACAATCTCGTCCAATCGACCGGCGGCAAAATTTCGATCACCGCCGACAACGGCACGATACTGGCGGCCGTTGACGTCCTCGTCGCCTCGGCGACCGCGGTCAATAATTACGGCGTCAGCTTTGCGACGACTTTCCTCCAGCAGCTCCTGAACAGCTATCAATACACCAACTATTCCGGCACTCAGACGCTGCTTTACCCGACCAGCGCCGCGCTCCAATTCGGTGGAACGACGGCGAATATGCAGGCGCTGACGCCTGGCACCTATGTCGAACTCCCAGCGTCCGCGTCTCCGACCGGCGAAGCGGAAATCTACCAATACAAGGGAGCTCCCGGCACCTTCGACATTTCCAGCTTGTCGACGGCGAATAATCCCACGACGCAGCCGGGCCAATGGCAGCTCGTCGGCAATGATCTTCCCGTCCAAGTCCTGCCTGCCGCCGAACTCAGCTTCCCCGTCGCGCCGGTCGGCGGCACGGCGACCTCGACGCCTGCCATGCTCGCGGTCGGCACGTTGGTCAGCATGCCGGCTCCGATCACCGCGCCGCCCAACACACCGGCGACGCTTTACCGGTATAAAGGAACGCCCGGAACCGTCGACCTTGCAACCGATACGCCGACCAGCAATCCGAATGATTGGGAGCTCCTCGGCAATGTCGGCGACGTCTACGCGTTCGTCGGGTCGGTCGCGCAAGGGACCGATATCAACCTTGCGACGACCGATTACGGCGATACCTCGCTGTGGCTCGACGTAACAGCGAGCCCGCTCAATACGATTCTGGGCGATATTGCGAAAATCAGCTTCAGCAAAACCAGCGCGACGGCGGGCGGCGGCCTGCTCGCCATCAATGACGTAACGGGCACCGTCCGGGCGAGCGTCAACAACACGACGCTGAACGGCCAAGGCAATATTCTGATCTCTGCCACGCGCGCCGGATCGATCACCGCGAGCAACAATAGCGACGTCACCTCGTCGGCCTTCAGCCCGTTCGCAGGCGGCAATTCGCTGGCGGTCAATGCCGCGATTGCCGAAAACACCATACTCGAATCCACGCAGGCCTATGCGACCAACTCGTCTTTGACTTCGACGGATGGCTCGGTCTCGGTCGAGGCGACCTCAACCGCGGATATTTCGGCGCTGATGGCGGCGACGACCAGTTCGAACGGCAACGCCGTCGGCGTCGTTCTCGCCTTCAACGCGATCGGCATCCAAGGCAATCTTCTCTACGACACGATCGATGGCCTGTTCGGCACCGATCTTTCCAGCGAGCAGCCAGATCAAGTCGACGCCTATATCAGCAATAGCTCGGTGTCTGCGGACACCGGCATTTCGGTCGAAGCGACGAACAGCGCGCAGATTACCTCGACCGTCAGCGACTCGGTGACGGCTCTTGGCGAGCCCGGCTACAGCGTCGGCGCGACGATCGCCTTCAACCGCGTCGCGTCCGGTACCAATGCCTATATCGACAATACGGCCAATTCCGCCTTGGCGGTGACGACGACGTCGGGCGATATCGATATCGAAGCGCAGGATACGCTCGCAAAAATCGATTCCACGGTCTCGGCCCCGGTCGTCCAGCTCGGTGTCGGCTTCACGCAAGATACGGCGGGCAACAACACGAGCATCGGGCTCAGCATCGTCCGCAATATCGTCGAAGCCAATGTCTCGTCCTATGTCTTGAACGTCAACACGCTCAAGACCAATGACGGCAACGTCAAGGTCATCGCCAAGCAGGCGACGGCGATTGCGTCCTCGGCCTCTTATACAGCGATTGCGATCGGCGGCTCGATCAGCAGCTCAAACAGCATCGGCGGCGGCGGCGCTGTCGCCATCAATACGATTCTCGGCAATGTCGAGGCCTACACGCAGAGCGTCAATGTTTCGGCGCTGGCCTCGGGCTTGGTTCCCGGCAATATCACGGTCTCGGCGACCGACTCCTCCGACATCGAAGCCATTGTCACCGGCATCAGCGCCGCCGTGAATTTCAGTCCGGCAGCATCGAATGTCGTTGCCATCGGCGCGGCGGTCTCCCTCAACCTGATCGGATGGCGCGGCACCGTCGCCGATGAGACCGAGGATTCGAGCGATCCCATCATCGTGTCGGCGAATGTGAGCGGCGGCTCGCTTACGGCACATGGCGCCGTTTCGGTCACGTCCGGCTCCACGGCTACGGTCAATGCGACAACGGCCGCGGTCTCCGTCGGTGTCACAGTTTCGAGCGGCAGCGGCGGCAGCGGTGGCGGCGCGCAGACGACAGGCACGGGCAAGGGCGACGAAACCACCAAAGAACCCAATTCGGCTCAGGAAGAGGGCGAAGGCAAGACGACCGATCCGACCACGGGCGATACGAAGCCGACCGACGAAGGCAATGCCAACGGAACGACGGTCAACGAAGGCTCGGACGTCAAAGGTGGCTCCGAGACGAATCAGGCCGAGGCGGGCGGCGGCGCGGCGGGCGAGTCCGGGAACGGCACCGAGTCGACGTCAACCTCCGGAGATCCGGCCAAGACCACCACGACCACGTCGCCGAATGAAACCGGCGCCGCGCAAGGCAGCACCACGAGCACATCGACGGGCTTCGGTGCGGGCGGCGGCATATTGATCGGTTTGGGCGGCGTCATTTCGAGCGCGCTCTCCGGCTCGACCACTCCGCCGACCTATCAGACAGAGCCTGACTCAGGCAAAACGACCGAAACCCGCACTGTCAACAATGGCGATACGGTTGAAATCGCGGCCGGCTACGATTCGCCGACCTATAATGTCAGCCAGGGCACCGAGACTTTGGCCGCCGGCAATACGGTCGAGGCGAGCGACGGCACGGTCTATCGCTATCTCGGCGCGTCGGGCGCGAGCGTCGATCTCAGCACCACCAGTTTTACCGCCGATCCGACGGATTGGGCGAAGATCGGCGGCACGATCGGCGCGGTCTACACCTATATCGGTTCGTCAGGCGCTTCTCTCGATCTCTATAATCAGGACTATACGAATACGAGCCTGTGGCAGGCCGGCAGCAACGGCAGTTCCGGCGGCAGCGGCACGGCATCCACGACGGCTGGATCGGTGATTTCGACGCTTGGCGCCGGACTTGGTTTCCTCACCGGCACGACCACGACGACGACTCCGGCCTCGACGCCGGATCCGAAAAAGCCGGCTGATAAGCCGCCCACCACGACGCCGACAACGGACACGACGCCGCCTCAGACGCCGAAAAGCGCGACAAACCCGACGAGCTCGACGAATCCGAAAGAAGCGTCGACGCCGACGAACCCAACCGAACAGCCGAAGGGTCAAAGCGGCAGCGGCGAAAGCTCGAAAGGCAGCGGTAGTTCCGAAAGCACGTACGGCGCCTCGGCGGCCGGCGTCTATACGGAAAACAAGATCGCCGCCAATATCACGGCGACCGTCCAGAATACGACGACGATCACGACGGGCGTCAATTCGTCCGGCGGACTGACCGTCACTGCCACGGACGCCGCGACGATCAACTCGCTCGATGGCGCGGCCGCGGTCACCGCCAATTTGTCCGGCACCGGCAGCAAGGCGATCACGATCGGCATCGGCATCGCCCGCAATACGATCCAAGATACGGTCATCGCTACGGTCGATAATGCCGGGCAGATCACCGCGACAGGCGCGCCGATCACCGTTGAGGCGAATCAGCAAGCCCAGATCCAGGCGACATCCGTTGCGGCGGCGCTGTCGATCGCTGCCGGCGGTGAGAACGGTCTAAGCGTTGCTGGCGGCGGTTCGCTCGCCGACAATTTGATCGGCGCTTTCACGACTGCAAGCCTTACGAACACCACAGTCGGTTCGGCGGGACATGCCGTCGGCGCGCTCGATGTCACGGCGACGGATTCATCCACCATCGACGCGCTCGTCGCCGCGGTCTCCGGCAGCGTGTCTTTCGCCGGAGAGGATGGGACAGCCGTCTCCATCGGTGCATCGCTCGCCCATAACAGGATCGGCGACGGCACCGACACCGGCACCGGCGAAGTCACGGCCTGGATCAGCGGTTCGGCCATCAACAGCGGCGCCATCGATGTCGCCGCGACATCGAGTCAGACGATCACCTCGACGGTTGCCGCCGCGGCTGTGGCCTTGTCGGGCGGCGGTGAATCCGATGTCGGCGTGACCGGCGCGGGCGCCTTCGCCTTCAATGAAGTCGCGGTCGGCGTGAGCGCGACCATCGACGGCGGCAATGGCACGACGGCCGATACGCCAACCTATGATATTTCATCGACCGGTGTGACCGTCGCGGCGGCCGACACAGCGACGATCGAAGCGACCGTTGAGGCCGGTTCCGTCGCAGGCGGCTTCGGCGGCGAATCGAGCACCAATGTCGCGATCGGCGTCTCCTTCGCACGCAATTCGATCACCGATCCCGTGACCGCGGTCATCGCCAATGTTCCCACCTTGACGACGAACGGCGGCGCAGTGTCCGTGACGGCGGAGGAGGGCGGTACGATCGACGCGACCTCCGCCGCTGTGGCGATTTCGGTCGCGATCGGCGGCGAAAGCGGCACGGCGGTCGCCGGCGGCGGCGCCTTGGCAGGCAATTTCATCGAGGCCGATACGCAGGCCTATGTCTACAATTCGGATTTGGGCACGACCGGCAATCAGGTCGGCGCGGTGACCGTTACCGCGACGGATGATTCCACGATCGCCGCGACGATCGCGGCCATTGCGGCGACGGCCGGCATCGGCGGCGAGAGCGGCGCCGGCGTCGCGATCGGCGTTTCGCTTGCCTATAATGAGATCGGCGATGCGACCGGATTTGGTTCCGGCACCGTCAAGGCCTTTGTGTCGGGATCGTCGATCACCAGCAATGGCAGCGTCGATGTCGAGGCGACATCGAAAGGAACCATCACGGCACTGACCGTCGCGGTCGCGGCGGCGCTTTCGGGCGGCGGCGAAACCGGCGTCGGCGTCGCCGGTGCCGGCGTCGCGGTGATGAATACGATCTCCGTCGGCGTCTCGGCCTATGTCGATGGCGGCGGCACGCAGTCGATCGCGGCGGATGGCACTGTGACCGTGGCGGCCTCCGACACGGCGACGATCACATCGACGGCCGGTGCCGCGGCAATCAGCGCCAGCTTCGGCGGCGAGGCTGGCATCAGCGTTTCGATCGGCCTGTCGATCGCGGCCAATATCATCAACGATCCGGTCACGGCCTATATCACGGGCGTGACGTCGCTGACGACGACCGGCTATGCGCTCAAGGTCACAGCGGCCGAAAACGCGAAGATCCACGCAACGTCGGTCGCCGCGGCGATCTCGGTCGGAATCGGCGGCGAGACGGGTGTAGCCGTCGCGGGTGGCGGCGCCACGGCGGAAAATCTCGTTGGCGCGGTTACTTCGGCCTATATTTCCAATTCGACGGTCGGCACAGCAGGCAATCCTGTCGGCGCCATCACCGTCACGGCGACGGATGATTCCGAGATCGAAGCGTTGATCGCAGCGGTCGCCGCGTCGGTGAGTTTCGGCGGTGAAGCCGGTGTCGGCGTCGCCATCGGCGTCGCCTACGCCCATAACAGGATCAGCGACGGCACCGAGACCGGTACGGGCGAAGTCCTCGCCTATATTTCCGGAACGTCGATTACGGGCAATGGCCTTGTCGATGTCGAGGCCAATGCACAGGAGACCATCAACGCGACGACGCTCGCGGGCTCGGTGGCACTGTCCGGCGGCGGCGAGGCGGGTGTCGGCGTGTCTGGCGCAGGCGTCGGCGTCATCAACCAAAGCAATGTTACCATCAAAGCCTATATCGATGGTGGCAGCACCAGCTCGATCGCGTCCGGCGGCGTCAAAGTGGCCGCGAGCGATTCCTCGACGATCAATGCCATAGCCGGTGCGGCGGCTCTTGCCGGCGGTTTCGGCGGCGAAGCAGGCGTCGCCGTCGCGATCGGCCTTTCCATCGCGGATAATTCGATCACGGATCCGGTCACGGCCTATATCACAGGCGTGCCGCTTCTGACGACCAATGGCGGCAATGTCAGCGTCACCGCTGTGGAAGGCGCGGATATCGAGGCCTCCTCCGTCGCCGCCGCGATCTCGCTGGCGATCGGCGGCGCGGCCGGGGTCGCTGTCGCTGGCGGCGGCGCTACGGCTGAGAATTTCATCCAAGCGATGAGCGTGGCCTATATTTCGAATTCAACGCTCGGGACTTCGGCCAATAAGGTCGGCGCCGTCACGGTCACATCGAACGATACGTCGACGATCCAGGCTTTGGTCGCCGCGGTCGCGGCGTCGGTGGCTTTCGGCGGTGAGGCTGGCGTTGGCGTCGCGATCGGCGTCTCACTCGCCTTCAACCAGATCACCGACGGAACCCTGACGGGCACCGGCGCGGTCAAGGCCTATATGCTCGACACGCCGGTCGAGGCCTCCGGCCTCGTCGACGTCGAGGCGCATTCGACCGAGACGATCAACGCGACGACGGCCGCGGGCGCGGTTGCCATCGCCGGCGGTGGCGCGGCCGGCGTCGGTGCCAGTGGGGCTGGCGTTTCGGATATCAACACAATATCGGTCGATATCACCGCCTATGTCGATGAGGGCGGGGCGTCGATCGCATCCGGCGGCCTCACGGTCGATGCCAGCGATGGATCAACCATTACGGCGCTCGTCGGCGCGGCTTCGGTCGCCGGCGGCTTCGGCGGCGCGGCGGGCGTTGCCGTCTCCATCGGCCTTTCGATCGCGAGCAACACGATCGGCGACGATGTCGCCGCCTATGTGACCAACGCCGCGAGCGTGACGACCAATGGCGGCGGCATCAGCGTAACGGCTGAGGATAACGCCAATATCAATGCGACGGCGGTGACGGCCTCCGTCGCGGCCAGCGGGGCAGGCGCTGCCGGCGTCTCGGTCTCCGGTGGCGGCGCGAGCGCCGAAAACCTGATCACCTCCAATACCGAGGCCTATATTTCCAATTCGTCGCTGGGGACGAGCGTCAATCAGGTTGGCGCGATCACCGTCTCTGCAACCGATGCCGGCCGCATCACCGCATTGATCGCGGCCGTGTCGGCAACCGTCGGTATCGGCGGCGCGGCGGGCGTCGGCGTTTCGATCGGCTTCTCCTTCGCGCATAATGCGATCAGCGACGGTAATGGCTTCAATGGAATGGGCCAGGTCTTCGCTTATATTTCCAGTACGCCGATCTCCGCGAATGGCGCTTTGCAGGTTACGGCGACGTCCAGCGAAACGGTCAGTGCCAACGTGGCGGCGGCGGCGGTCGCTTTGACCGGCGGCGGCGCGGCGGGCGTCGGTGTCGGTTTCGCCGGCTCGATCAGCCTCAATGAGATCGCGGTCGCGACCCATGCCTATATCAGCGGCGGCAGCAGCATCGCCGCTGGCAGCGTGTCGGTCAGCGCCAGCGATACGGCAAATATCACCTCCAATGTCGCCACGGCGACGATTGCCGGCGGCTTCGGCGGCGCGGCGGGCGTCGCGGTGTCGATCGCGCTTTCCATTGCACGCAACACGATCGGCGACGATGTCGACGCGCATATCACCGGCGTCGGCACGTTGACGACCGGCGGCGGCGCGGTGGGCGTGACGGCGACCGAAGGCGCGCAAATCTTTTCGACGGCAACCACGGCTTCCGTCACGGTCGCCATCGCGGGCGCGGCGGGCGTTTCCGTCAGTGGCGGCGGCGCGGTTGCCGAAAATCTGATCGCGTCAAGCACGCAAGCCTATATTTCCAATTCGACGCTTGGCACGTCGGGGAGCAAGGTCGGTGCTGTCACCGTCTCGGCGACTGACACCGGAACGATCGACGCGCTCATCGCGGCCGTATCGGTCGCGGCCGGCGGCGGCGGCGCGGCGGGTGTGGGCGTCTCGATCGGCGTGGCGCTTGCGCATAATCGGATCAGCGACGCGCTTTATGGGACCGGGCAGGTTCTGGCCTATATCTCCGGAAGCTCGATTGTTGGCAACGGGGCGACGAGCGTTTCCTCGACGTCCGGCGAAGCGATCAGCGCCCTTGTCGCAGCGGGTGCGGCGGCGCTCGAAGGCAGCGGCGTGGCAGCAGTCAGCGTTTCCTTCGCCGGCGCCCTCGGCTTCAACGAGATCCAAGTCGCGACACATGCTTATGTCGACGGCGGCGGCACGGCCTCTATCAGTTCGACCGGCCTTGCGGTCTCGGCGACGGATACGGCGAACATCACGGCCGGTGTCGGCGCAGCGACCGTCGGCGTCGCGCTTGCCGGCATCGCCGGCGTATCGGTCAGCATTTCGCTCTCGATCGCCCGCAATACGATCAATGACGATCAAGAGGCCTATATCACCGGCGTCGCTTCGCTTGCGGCGGGCTCGGGCGCGGTGAGCGCGGAGGCGACTGAAAACGCAACCATCAACGCCGGAGCGGTCGCCGCGGCGATTACTGTTTCGATCGGCGGCGCTGCCGGCGTCTCGGTGTCCGGTGCTGCCACGACGGCGGAAAATCTGATCGAGGCGAATGTCGACGCCTATATCGCCAACTCCAACATCACGGGCGCTGGCGCGATCACGGTCGAGGGGTCTGACACATCGACCATCAACGCGATCGTCGACGCGGCCTCCGTTGCCGTCGCAGGCGGCATCGCGGGCGTCGGCGTGGCGCTGGGCGCGGCCTTTGCGCATAACGCGATCGGCGACGGAACGACGGGCGACACATCGTCGGGCAGCGTGACGGCTGATATCAGCGGCACGGCGATCAACGCTTCGGGCGCATTGACCGTCGAGACCGTAACGACCGAAACCATCGAGGCTGAGGTAGGCTCTATCGCCGCCGCGCTTTCGGGCGGCTTCGTCGGTGTAGCCGTCGGCGGTGCAGGCGCCGTGGCGCTCAATGACATCGGCTTGAACATCAACGCCTATATCAATGGCGACAGTAATGGTGGATCTCAGAAGGGCATCAGCGCCGCGAGCGTGAGCGTCTCAGGCAGCGACACGTCGTCGATTACGGCGCTTGTCGAGGCAGTCGCGATCACCGCTTCCTTCGGCGCTGTCGGCGTCGGCGCTTCCATCGGCGTTTCGCAGGCGACGAACGAGATCACGAATAATATGGAGGTCTATATCGCGAATGCCGGAGACGGCGTTACGGCGACCTCTGGTTCGGTTTCGGTCTCGGCTCTGGAAGCGGCGACGATCAACGCCAATGCGTCCGCCGCGGCCGTGGCGCTGAGCGGCGGAGCTATCGGCGTGTCCCTGTCGGGTGCCGGCGTCGAAGCCACCAATGTCATCCTCGACGACACCAATGCCTATCTCTCGGCCAGCAAAATCACGGCGAACACCGATGTGCTGGTAAACGCGAACGCGTCGGCGACGATCAACGCGCTTGTTCTCGCCGCTTCGGGAGCCATCGCGGCCGGTTTGGGCGGCGGCGCCGGATCGCTCGGCGCCTCACTCGCCGAAAACTTCATCGGCTATGATGCTTCCGGTTCCCGTCATCCGGACCAGGTCGAGGCCTATTCGACCGGGACCAGCATTCAGGCTGGGCGCAATTTCAACGAGACCGCCACGGATCATTCCACGATCGACGCGAATGTCGCCGCGGCTTCGGTCGCGATAACCGGCGCTGCTGTCGGGTTCAGCCTGGCGGGCGCCGGTGCGACGGCTGAAAATAAGATCGCCGTCAATACCGAGGCGACCGTTTCGGGCAGCGGGTCGAACGGCATCAATGCCGGCGCGATCAACCTCGACGCGAGCGATACGTCGGGCATCACCGCCTTCGTCGGGGCCGCCGCGCTCGCGGCAACGATCGGCCTTGGCGACGGCTATGCGATCGGCGAGTCGCTGGCGCAAAACAATATCGACAATCAGGTCCAGGCTTCGATCACCAATGCCGGCGTGACCACGTCGGGCACGACGACCATCGATGCGACGGAAAATGCGTCGATCACCGCGACATCCGTCGCTGCGACTTTCTCCGCCGGTGTCATCGCAGTCAGCGGCGGCGCAGCGGTCGCTTTGAACACGATCGACACGAGCACCTCGGCCTTTGTCGAAACGAGCACGCTGACGGTCGGCGGCCTTAGCATCGATGCGCAGGACACCTCGTCCGCCAGCGCCACCACAGGCGCGGCATCGATCGCGGCCGGCTTCATTTCGCTCGCGGCGGGCGGCTCGGGCGCCACCGATACGATCAACAATACGGTTTCGGCCTATGTCGATGGTTCGACTGTCCAGGCAGGCAGCGGCAATGTCCTTGTCGAAGCGTTGGCTCAGCCCGAGGCATATGCGAATGCGCAGGGGGTCACCGCCGGCACTCTGGCTGTCGGCGCCTCGGTGGCGATCATCAATCTTACGCCGACCGTCAGCGCGACGGTCAACGGCCATATTACGGCAGGCAGCCTGTCGATCATGGCCAATGTGAACCTGCCGTCCGACGGCCATCAGGCGGCGAACGCTCAGGCCGGCGGCTCTGTCGGCGGTCTCATCGGCATCGTGGCCAGCAATGCGCAAACGACGGATACCGACACGGTCACGGCGGCGGTTGGCGCGGGAACGGTTGCGACGATCGCGGGCGCCATGCTCGTCGTGGCCAATGGCAATACGTGGCAGAATTCCCGGGCATCTAATGCGGCATTCGGTCTGATCGCGGTCGGCGTGGCGCAGTCCTCCGCGACGGCGACGAGCAAAACGACCGCCTCGATCGGCGATTCGGCTCAAGTCACCGCTGGCACGCTGCAAATCAATGCTGCTGGCAATGATAATAATTTCGCCTTTGGCGAGGCAGGCAGCGGCGGCGTTCTCGCGGGTGCGGGCGTGGCTCCGACCACAACGACGAATGCCACAACCAACGCGACCATCGGTACGGGCGCGGTGATCAATGTCACGGGCGGGACGATCAACTCCGCGTTCCGCATCTCGGCCGGGCATGTTTCGACTGTCAATACACAGGTCATCGCCTCGGCTGTCGGCCTCCTTTCCGGTGCCGGCGCGGTCGCCGTCAACAATGTCAATTCGAACGTGACGACGACACTCGATGGCAGCGTCACCGCGCTGTCGATCATCGGTACGGCCGTCAATGATTTCAACAAGCCGGCCATTCTGGATACGACCCTTGCCAAGCCGGCCGACGGTCCCTTCATTGACAACATCTCCGGTGACACGGGCGGCCTTGCGAGCGCGGCCGGCGCCACGGATACGACGACGATCAGTTTCAACACGATCGTCGATGTCGGTTCCACCGCCGTTCTGAACGTCGTCGGCGCCTTCTCCAATGCCGGTGCCTTGTCGCTGTCGGCGTTGAACGATTTTCAGGGTTACGACCAAGTGACGCTTAAGACCGGCGGCGCTTTGGCCGGCGCTTCGGCGAAAGCGACGATCCAAACCAGCAGCGATCTTGCGAAAATCAACATCGAAGCCGGCGCGAAATTGATGAGCATCGGTGTCGTCGCGCTCGCCGCCGACGGCAGCGGCAATGTGACGACGCAGGTCAATACCGACACCTATGGCGCGGTCACGGCGGCCGAGGCCAATAGCAATATCGACATCCGGCCCGACAATGAGATTGTCATCGGTGCCGCGGGATCCCCGACGCAGGCGACCATCACCTCCTATGGCGATCTCGATCTGACGGCCGGCGAAGATATCAACTTCAATATGGATCCCTATACGTTCTATGCCTATACGGATGCCTACGCCGGGGCGATCATTCCGCTGAGCTCCGTGAACGCGCATTCCTACGTCGTTCAGACCAATCAGATCACAGTCAACGCCGATGCCGTGCTCAAGACCGGCGGCTCGGCAAATCTCCTGGCCAATATGGTCGGCTTCGCCACCGTCGTTGCGCAGGCCAAATCGACGAGCTGGGCAAGCGATGTTGCAGGTGGCATCCTATCGCTGACCGGCGGCAATCCGGCGAATGAGTTCAACGGAACCGCTTTCGAAGTTTCGCACGGCATCGTCGATGTGAACGGATCGATCACGACCGGCATCACCAGCAATGTCAACGTCACGTTCAGCTACGATGTGAACGGCAATGTCATCGAGACCGTCGGCACCGACAGTCCGACGCTCAGCTTCACCAACACGACCGAGACGGAATCCTCGGCCCTGTACAACACCTATCTGAGCACTGAGGCGCAGCTCGGCCAATATCTCGGGATCCAGAAATCTTTGACCGCCAATGGCGAGGATGACACGACTATCGACGGGCAGGTGGCCTTCGACCAGCAGGAGATTGCGACGATCGAGTCGCAGTTGAAAGCCCAGGGTCTTGGAGAGACGGAGTCCGACGGAACCTTCGTTGTCGTCGGCAAGGTGGTACAGGTCATCGATATAGCGGCCTTCATCGCGCAGGCGGGCCAGATCAACCTCTATGGCGATCAGATCGAGGGGACCGGTACGCTCACCGCGCCGACGACCGTCAACGTCAGCATCACCAATACGACGGCCTCGTCGCTTCAGATCGAGGGGATTACGATTCCCCAGCTCATCGGCGGCGTCTATGCAAACGGCGTTGCGCTGGTCAATACCGATACGTCGATCAGCCCGACCTCTCCCCAGGCGCTGGCCAATGCCAATAGCGTCATCAATAAGATGAACGGGAACGACGCCAGCACGGACAATGAGAATCCTGCCAGCAGCACCGATCCGGCGGTGGCGGGCGTCGCGAATTTTGCGAGCATCACATTGTCGCCGCCTCCGGCACCGCCGGCTCCGAACGCACCGGCGATCGCGTTCATCCGCATCACCAACCAAACGCCGACCGTCCCGCCCGGATTTCAGTTCCCGACCTTCGTTTCAGCAACAGGTGTGGTCACCCAGGAATCGCTTCCGACGACGCCGGCGGACATCATTATTCAAGGCAACATCACGGCCATCGAGGCGGAACTCGATGTCGTCTCGCTCGGCGATATCAACGTCAATGCGCCGTTGATCGACGTTCATACGCAGAATTTTCAGGCGAAGAACAATATCTCGATCAATGAAGTGCAGTTCTATGCCTCGGGCGATCCGGCGACGCAGTTGCTCGGATCGCAAAGCGGCATCCCGCCGCTGAGCGGTACGACCGACGCAGGCAAGCAGCAGGTTTCGACCTATGAGGGGGTCGTCCAGCAAACCCAATTCATAGCCCAGACCATCTCGATCCAAGCCGAATATGTCGATTTGAACGGTGCGCTCAATGCCGGGCAGAGCAATCCGACGCTGACGATCAACCCGAACGACATCGCAGGCCAGATCGCCACGATCAAAGCCCAAGGACTATCAGGCCTTATACAGCTCAACCTGCCGGATGCAGATAATCCGAACAATGAGTTCACGGTCTATTACAACACCGCGAACGGCGGCAGCCTCGAGGTTGATACGGTCAATCTCGCCGGCGGCATCATCACCATCAAGGGCCACGTCTTCAGCACATCCCAGGCCGAGCTCAACGCGTTCGGCTATTACGGCGGCGTCACCATCAACAACAACACGGCCTATAATCTTGCCGTAAAGAGCATCAACGTGTCTCAGCCCGGCGCCGGTCTGATCGACATTACCGACTATAATCAGACCAATGCTTCCAATAGCGCCTACGTGCTCGAGACGAAATATCTCTCGCAGCAGGGCGGCGGGATGCTGATGTCGACTCAGTACATCAACACGCTCGACGGCACGATTCTCGCCGGCGTCGGCGGGACGACACCGATCACCACGAACTCGACGCAATTCGGGCTCGAAAAGGGATTGCGCTATAATTTCTCGGTGGCGACGAGCGCTCAGACGACGACCGTCAACCTCTACTATACCAGCAGCTGGCTTGGATTGATCAGCCTCGGCTCGGGCAACGCGCCGCCCCAGCAGCAGACGATCACCACCTCGCAGCCTCAAATCGAAGCTTCGAGCCTTTATTTCTACGTCGACACCAACTCGGCCGACGAAAATACGTCCTACATCTATACGACCGCGACGCATACGATAACGGATACCGGCTTCCAGCCTTCGGGGCACTGGACCCACAGCACGTGGTACGGAAAGAAGACCTATTACCAGCAAACGACGGACGTTAAGGGCACCGAGACGATCTCGTCCCATTCGATCAAGGCCGATATAGCTGTTGGCATCAACTTCCTGGGCAGCAACAGCTCGAACATCACGATCAATTCGCCCTATAGCAGCGTCCAGCTGCTTGGCAATCTCACCAACGTGACGGGTTCGACGACGATCACCGCCGGGGGCTCGATCACCGCGCCGAACACGGCCAATGAGGTCGAGGGTGTGATTGTCACCCTGACGGCAGGCACCAACATTGGACAGAGCGGTCTGCCCATCAACGTCGTTTTGGCGGGCACCGCCGGGCAGAAATTGACGGCTACCACGACCAATGGCGCGATCTATATCGCGGCGCCGCAGACAGGGCTCGCAATCGGTTCGATTACGGCCGGTGGCGATAACGCCGTGAATCTCTCGGCCTTCGGCGCCATAACGGTGGCGGCGAACGCCACAGGTCTCATCACGGGTGGCAATGTCGCGATCACCAGCGGCGGCGGCGTCGGTACATCTTCCGCGCGGCTTGAACTCGCCGTCGGCCAGGCCGGCAACGACAAGTTGAATCTGACCGCCAAGGGCGATGTCTATATCGAACAGACAGAAGGCGATTTGCCGCTCTTCGCGCTGACGACGACAGGCAACGCCGATATCCTTGTCGACAATGGCAGCCTCATCAACGTCAACACTAACGTCCAGGTGGATGCGCGCACGACCGCGCAGCTCGAAAACGGCGTGTGGAGCGAGTTGGCGCTGACCGGCGACCAGGCGCAGGCCAAGATTCAGGCTACGCTGAACGAGTACCAGCTTTACCAGCAGCAGCAGTATCAGGCCTATTGGACGGACCGGAACGCGCTCGTCGATTCCGTTACCGGGCAGCCGACCGATCCAAGCGATCCGAAGGCCATTGTCCAGATGTCGGCGGCCGACGTCTCCTATTACACCACCTATTACACGGGCGTTTACAATGCTCTGCCGCCGGCGCAGCAGACCGTGTCCCTGGCCACTTATGTCGCTAATGCGATCCAGACGCTCGAATTGTCGACGACGCAGCAATATTACAATCTTGCCGCCGTATTCGGGCCGGGGGGCTCCTATGCGCCCGGCACGACGAACACTTACGACGCCGCGACAAATTCCACTGTCAGCAGCACTTCCTACGATCGAAACACCTACGATCCGAACTTCACCTATCTGCTCAGCTCGACGGAAAAGGCCAATCTCGTCGGCAGCATCAAGGTCTGGACGACGGCCGAGTTGCTCGAGGGAATCAGCGCCGGTCTTCTCCAGACGACGACGAGCACGCAGACCACGATCGAGGCGCCGAATATCACGGCGGTGAATATCACCATCACGACCAACAAGGGCACCAGCACCAACGGCGGCAATATCGGTTCGCTCGTCAATCCGGTCACGAACCAGGTCGGTTTCGCGCCGGGGCCGAATCTCCAACTTGGCGGCACGCCGGCCGGACTCGCGCTCGCGGCCGCGCAGGCCTCGGACCTGAACTTCCTTGCCGCGACGCCGACGCAGGTCACGGTCAATTTCAGCGGCAATACGATGACGCTGAGCAATGGCGCGAGCTGGAGCAGCGTCGATCCCAATATCCAGGCGGGCGATTGGGTCTATGTCGGCGGCACGACGCAGAATGCGACCCAGAACGGCGCCTATCTCCAGGTCGCTGCCAATGGGGTCAATGGTTCGAGCATTACCTTTACCCAGACGGTTCAGACGGAAAACAACCAGATCGTGCTTGTCGCGCCGGTTGTCACCAACCTTGGGACCACGGACAACAGCACCATCGGCACGCTGGCCGGTCTCGACGTCAATTTCGGAGACGTCGCCAATAATGGCACGATCACGCTGACCAATGGCACTGGCGGAACATGGGGCGGCGCGGACTGGGCCGCCATGGGCTATAAGGTCGGCGGCGGCATTTATATCGGCTCCGCGAGCGACCCGAACGGCAATGGCGCGAGCTTCAACGTCAACGGGACGAAGCCCTATTACACGATCGCGGCGATCGACGGCGCGACCATCACCTTGCAATGGGGTCAGACTCTGACCCGCGAAGGCAATGTGTCGATCAATGCCGCGCCGGTCGATATCGAACTCGACAGCGGCGCGAACAATGTCAAATACGTCCTGATCTCACAGAGCCGGGATGTTGCGATCGCGCCGTCGGGGACCGTTACGGCGACGGCGACCGGCTTCATCTATCTTGGCTCTCAGGTCAATCTCCAGCTCAACCACGTCGGTTCGACCGGCGGCGCCGACATCCGGATCAAGACTCAGGGCAGCCTCACCAATGTCGCGTCGGGCGGCGTCAACGTCTATGGCGGCAGCATTGTTCTCGAGGCGGGCCAGAGCTTCATCGGCACGTCTTCGACGCCGGTGACTGTCGATGTCGGTGCCGGCGGGGGGCTGACGGCGCGCGCGCTCAACGATATCTATATCAATGCGCCGGATGGCGACATTCCCGTCGGCGGCATCTATTCGGCGTCGGGCGGCGTCGATCTCGTGGCCAGCGGCTCCATCTATGACGCGGTCACCTCTGACCTTGCCAAGCTTCAAGCGAACTGGCTTGAGCTGCAAGCCGGCGGAAGCATCGGTACGGGCGCGGACACGGGGACCGGCAAAGTCGCCGCGGATACGCTCGGCGCGCTGCATGTCGATATTATCTATGGCGGTTCTTTCGGCGCGTCCGGCACCTTGGGCGTCCTGCGCGCTTTGGCGCAATCGAATATCAATATCGACCAGACCGCTGGCGCTCTCTATGTGCTCGATGCTTTCTCGCAAGCGGGCAATGTCACGCTCGGGGCGGCGGGCTTCATCCTCAATGGGGGCAATCTCACCGATCCGACCAATCTGAATTCGGGTGTCAAGACCGGCATCGGAAGCAGTGACGGTGCGAATGTCTATGGCAATACGGTTCAGTTGAATGCGGGCCAGGCCCAATCGGGCGGTATCGGCAACGGCTCGACGGCCTTTAACATCGTCAGCGCCTATAGCGGCGCCGGAACGGTGACCGCGACGGCCGGCGATGAAAATATCTATCTGGTCGAAGTGACGGGCGACATTTCATTGATGTCGGTCGATGCCGGGTCCGCTATCGCTTTCCTCACGGCCACGGTCGGGAGCATCTGGAACGGCAGATCGGACAATAATCAGGATATCGTAGGCGGGGCGGCCGACCTCATCGCCAATGGCAGTATCGGTAAGAGCACCGCGCGCATCGTCGGCACCGTCGATAATATCGAAGCGGTCTCGACCACCGGCAATATTTGGCTTTGGAATATTGGCGGCCTCGATGTGGGCGGTGTCTTAGGCGCCGACACGTCTTATGGGCTCAAGGCGGTGGCAGGAACGATCTCAATCCTGACCTCGAGCCCGCTCGAAATCGTCGAGAACGTCCTTGCGTATGGCGATATCACCAAACAGGCCGGCACCGCTGCCGGAGACGACGATAATCTGATTGTCGATGCGGGCGTTTCCATCACATCGACCAACGGCGGAATTTCGCTCATCGCCGGCAATAACCTGACCCTCGATGGCGGTTCGGGTTCGAGCACTTGGAGCGGAACGCCCACCGGCGCGGTGCTGAGCGCCGCGACCACGATCCTGCTCGTGTCCGGCTATTTCGATACGTCGAGTGCCACTGACACCGATAATATTACGGTTCAATCGGGCGCCAGCATGCAGGCTGGTGGGGCGATCACCCTGAACTCGGCTGACAATATCATCATCGGCGGCGCGCAAATCATTGCCGGCACGAACCTCACGTTCAACGCGGGTAATCAGACCAATTCGGTGGTTACGACTGGTACCAACAACAGCGTCACGGTGGCTGCGACCGCGATCCTCACGGCCCAAACGGGGGCGCTCACGATCAACGCAGCCAATGATATCACCATCGGCGCAGCAGATCTGACCGCGCATACCAACCTGGTGCTTGATGCGGGCGATCAAACCACGTCGAGGCCGGCAACCGACGCTACGACCAATGAGGTCACCGTGGACGCGGGGGCCGAGCTTACGGCGCAAACGGGCGAGCTCGAAATCACCGCGGCTAACTTCGTCACGGTCGGCGCCGCGCAACTGACGTCCTACCTCGGTTTGATGATCAATGCCGGCAATCAAAGCACATCGGCGACAGCAACCGACGATACGACCAACAGTGTTGAGATCGAGGCAGGCGCCGTCTTGCAGGCGACGACCATGGGGATCACGATCGACGCGGGCAATGACATCTTCCTCGATGGAGGGATTGCCAGCGGCCAGACCGTCACGATGGCCGGCGCGAAATTGACCGGCACGTCGGTCGCCCTCAACGCCGGTTGCGTCGCCACGGTGAATCCGCCAAGCGGAAGCGCCATCGACAGCGTGACCATCGGCTCCGGCGCGGTTGTTCAAGCGACCACCGGGTCGATCGCGATCAATGCCGCGAATGACATCACGATCCGCGGCGCGGCCGCGCCGATCGCCGCGGCGCAATTGACCGCCGCGACCACGATCACGCTGCAGGCTGGATATCTGTTTGCAACGGGCCAATTCGACACGAACAGCGTCATTGTCGACGTCTTCGGCGCCTTCACCGCGGTAACGCTCTATATCGCGACCGGCGGCGGCGATGATGACGTCGAGTTCAGTCCGTCGGCTTTGGCCGCCAACACGTTCATCGATACGGGTGCCGGCAAGGATAAAATCCACGTCTATAATATGCCGAGCCTGACGAGCTATCAGAGCTACCTGGCGAATAACGGGCAATTCGTCGACACGGTCAATCTCGACGGACAGGACGGCGCCGACACCTATCTGATCGATACGACGGTGAATTCGGACTATGTCATCAACGTCAACGATAGCGGCGCGCTCAACAGCGGCACCAATTCGCTGATCATCAATGGCGCCGAAACCGACAAGGGGCAGACCTTCCTCGTCCGCAGCCAGTTCGTCGCTATCCTGGAGTCGGATGGGAATCCGACCTATCAGCGCATCAATTACAACGAGACGATCACCAATCGCCTGACCATCAACGGCGGCAACATCACGCAAGGCAATACCACCGCTTTCGGCAATTCCTATTATCTCGACGGCAATTCCGCGGTCATGACGATCAATGCCGGCAATGGCCTCGATTTCTTCCAGGTCGGGCAGGTCTATGACCCGAGCTCGTTCAACTATGATCCGAATGGCAAGGCGCTCGTGAACGGTGCGCCCGGAGCGCTTTCGGGCGGGGTCGGAGCCCTCCTCGGCGACGGTCTGAACCTGACCGGTACGACCGTCGGCGAATTGTCGGACGGTGTCGACAAGGCGACCGTGCTTTACGGCGGCTCGGGTGTCGACACGTTCGAGGTCTATTCGAACAAGGCGGATCTGTCTCTGATCGGGGGCAGCGGCGACGACACCTTCATCGTCCGCGCCTTCCTGGTTGCCGCCGGTACGCATATCGGCGTCACGGGCGGCAGCGGCAACGACACGATCGAGTATAACGTCAACGCTCCAGTCGATATCGAGGGCGGCACGGGCTTCAATACGCTGGTCCTATTGGGGACAGAGGCGAACGATACGTTCGTCGTGACCAAGGACGGTGTGTTCGGCGGCGGCCTCAACGTCTCGTATACGAATATTCAGGCTGTCACGATCGATACGCTCGAAGGCAATGACACGGTCTATGTGCTCAGCACGCCGCAGGATGTCGTGACGACGATCAATGGCGGCCAGGGTGGCGACACGATCGTCGTCGGCGGCGATGTGAGCGGCGCGGTCATTTCGGCGAATACGCAAGGCGCATCGAGCGTCACCGACAACACGGTGCAGAGTCTCGATCCGAATTATAACAACACCTTCGTCCCCGGCCTGAGCGTTTTGGTCGGCGGGTCGGACCAGATCATCAGCCAGCAGCCGCAGTCGATCGTCCATGTCAACGATCCGACATCGATGACGTCTTTCACCGTCAGCGCGCCGCCTGGCCTGACCGGCAATCAGGTGGCTTACGTCAACGTTTCGCCGGCGCAGCCTTCGGCGGAGTGGGGCTCGGAGGGCGCAGCAGCGCTGCAAGTCTCGACCGATCCTAACGACCCGAACAGCTGGACCTCCAATCTGACGCTTGCGTTCACGGCCTCGACGGGGACGCAGACGGTCTATATGCGCGCGGCGCCCGTTCCGGCGAATGACACCTATTCGCGGAACGAAACAATCGTCGTCGCCAGCACGGTCATCAGCAGCGACGTTCCATCTCTCAACGGCCTCGTCTTGCCGACCGTGAAAGTCACGCTCGAGACAAGCGCGACGGGTCTCATCATCGACCAGGGCCTCGCGCCGACCACGATCGTCGCCGGACAAACCACCTACAGCTACAATCTCTCGCTCAACAAGCAGCCCGCCCCGAATGAGACGGTCAAGGTCGCTCTGACGGGTGTTCCTGCGGGCGTGGTGGTGCTTGATAATGGCGTGGCATTGCCGGTGGATCCCAGTTCGGGGCTGCCCTACGTCACCTTCACCGCGTCGGACTGGACTCAGGCGCAGACCATAACAGTGTCTTCGACGCTGACCGGCTCGCATGACGCGATCTCGCTCGACATCGGGCATGAGATCACCTCGACCGATCCGAACGGGACTGAGACTCCCGTCTTCTCCGCCACGGCGACCAATGGCGGCGACGTCAAACTCACGATCGCAGCGACCGATACGGCCGGTGTCCTCGTGCTGGCGCCGCAAGGCACGGCCTCTGTTACCGCAACGCAGACTTACACCTATCAGATGGTGCTGACCGGCCTTCCGCAGGCCATGGTCAACAATGTGCTGACCGATGTTCCCGTCACCATCAGCCTCGTCGGCGATGGGCAGACCATCGCGTCGAGCACCGATCCGCGCTTCAATGCGGCCAACCAGACGGTGACCTTCGATGCCGATCCGAACAATCCGGATTGGTACAAGCCGATCACCATTACGCTGAGCGACAATCCCAATTATGTCGCGCCGAGCGGCGGCAGCCAGGGCAGCAATCCGGCGACGGATATGTCCTTCCCGAACCAGCCGCATACGCTCTCGCAAATCAACGGGCCGCTGATCATCGACGGCGGCACGCAGGCCGGGCAGCCATCGCTGGTTTCCGCCGTGGGTCTCCCCTATGAGATCCATAATACGCCTGTCACCGAGCCGAGCCTGCAAGGGCAAGGCGTCGGCAGCGGCGCGACCGATGTCGTGAAAATCTACGACGACGGCGCGACCACGGGCCAAACCGGTTATCTCACCGATATTCCTGCGGCCGACGAGTTCGGTACCCCCGTCACTACGGGCGACTCCCAGTTCTTCAGCGGTCAGGGCGTCAATATCAGCGGCCTCGGTCTGCCGGGAACCAACAGCCATTACGATAGCAACGGCAATGTCATAACAAGCGGCGACATTTCGCATACGAGCTCGGCCACCGGCATCACCACGACCTACGAAGCCGGAATCAACGTCGTCAATGTCGACTCTATCCAAGTCTATCTTGGCACCGGCGATGACACGTTCAACATAGACACGGCCGCACCGACCGTGAATGCGGATGACGGTCTGCAGACCATGATGGTGGTCGAGGGCGGCGGCGGCTCCAACACGATCAATGTGCAGGCGAGCAGCGATCCGCTCGTGCTTTACGGCAACGAGTCCGGCAGCGGCGTTGAATATAATTCTCCGGAGCGTCAGACCGGCATAGCCAATGGCAATGCCAACGCGTTCACCAACTTCGGCTCCGACACGATCAATGCCTCGGGCGCGACTGGCACCGTCGTTATCGTTGGCGGCCCCAAGAATGACACGCTGACGGGCGGCACCGGCACCAACTGGATCGCCGGCGGCGAGGGCAACGATACGATCAGCGCCTCGGGCAAGATCAATTACATCTTCGGCGATTCGAGCTTTACGGTCGGCGCATTGTCGTCTGTTACTTTCAGGGGCGTGATCAGCCAGACGCTCGATCTGTCCAGCCGTCTGATGACGATCAACAACGGCGTCCTGCCAATGGATGCCGGCGTAAACGGCGGCGTCCTGTCGGCCGGCGCCGATACGATCACGATCTCAGGCAATGGCGTCAGCACGGTCTTCGGCGATTACGCCACCATTGCGATCGCCAGTCAGGCAACACCTGGCGTTGTCGATCCCTTCAACAGCCTCGGCGTGGAATCCATCACCATGATGGCCTCCGTCAACACGTCGCTCGGCGGCGATGACACGATCACCATCAACGGCAACGGCAATAATGTCGTCATCGGCGGCGCGGGCGCGGATACGATCCTCCTCGGCTCCGGCGGCAAGAATGTCGTCATCGGCGATAATGGCGAGATCGATTATACGAACGCGGGTCAGCCGATCAGCGGCATTCCGACGAATGTGAGCTTCGGCAATGTCGATGGCGCCGGTACGATCACGCTGACGGATGGCGGGAACTGGGCGAGCCTTGGTTACACGGTGGGCCAGGGCATCTTCATCGGCTCGCTTTCGGATCCGAATGCCAATAACGCCAATGGGCCGGCCTTCAACGCCAGCGGACCGAACCCCTATTATACGATCGCGGCGATCAACGGCGCGACGCTGACCTTGCAAACCGGAGAGACGCTCACCGCTGAAGCAAAGGCGACGGTCAATCTCTCGCCGGTCACGATCAACGCACAAAACAGCGCCGCGAGCAGCTTGAGCGGAATTCCCACTCTGGTCTCGTTCAGCAATACCGGCAATGCGGGTACCATAACGCAGGTCGACGGCGAGAGCTGGGCTGCGCTTGGCTATCAGGTCGGCCAAGGCATATTCATCGGTTCGGCGACCAATTCGAACAAAAATGGCGCGACTTTCGATCCGACCAAATCAAACGCCTATTACACGATCGCGGCGATCAACGGCGCTACGCTGACTTTGGTAGACGGAGAGACGCTGACGGTCGAAAACGTCGCGACCGTCAATCTTTCGCCGGTCGCCATCAACCCCATCCCGGCGCAAAGCACGCTGACGGGTGTTTCCACGCAGCCCTTGGCTCTGACATCGATCGAGTCGATCGACCCGGCGCATGGTGGCGCCGACATCATTGCCGGCCCGAAGGATTCGGACGGCAATTACACGCCGGCAGGCGCCGGCAACAATATCATCATCGGCGGCGTCGGTGCCGACACGATCGATATCGGCGGGACCAACAACACGGTCATCGGCGACGACGGCCAAGCGACCTATAATGGCGTGACGGGCAAGCTTACGTCGATCACCACGCTCGATCCGACGGTCGGCGGCGATGATACCATCAATGTCACGGGCGGCGGCAACGCGATCCTCGGCGGCTTCGGGGCAGATCACATCACCGTCGGCGGTTCGGGTAATACGATCCTCGGCGACAATGGTGAAGCCTTCTTCGATGACGGCGTGCTCGCTACGAATCCGTCGCTCGGGTTCGCCATCGCAACCACCGATCAGACGATCGGAGGCGACGACACGATCACCATCACTGGCGATGGCAATAATGTCGTCTTCGGAGGGTCCGGCGCCGATACGATCCAGATCAACGGTAATGGAGAGAATGTCATTTTCGGCGACAATGGCGCCGCTGCCTATGTGAACGGCGTTCTAACTGAAGCCGCGACGACGGGCGAGACTGCACCCGCTGAAGTGTTCGGCAACACGGCTTTTCCATCAAGCGAGTCGAACAATAGCGGCGTCGTTTACGGCGGCGATGATACGATCACCGTCAATGGCACCGGCAACAATGTCATCGTCGGCGGCTTCGGCGCCGACACGATTACAACGGGTGCCGGCAATGCGATCGTTCTCGGCGACAGCGGCTTCGCGGTGTTCGATCCGACGACGGGCGCGCTGGTCGAGATTGCTTCGGATCCGGTCACGTCCGCATCTGGAGTCCCGCAGCTTGATCTCACGATTGGCAGCGCCAATCTTGGTGTGTCCAGCTCCGACATCATCACGCTCGGCAATGGCAATAATGTCGTCATCGGCGGCGCCGGTGCCGATCAGATCACCGTCGGCACGACGGGCGCCAATGTCATCATCGGCGACGATGGCGAGGCGGATTACACCAATGGCGTCCTGACCAAGATCTTCTCGACGGATGGTACGCTCGGCATCGGCGGAAACGACACGATCTCAGGACCGAACGGTGTACCTGGCGGCTCCGGCAATAATGTCGTTATCGGCGGCATCGGCGCGGATATCATCACGCTTGGCGGCGCGAATAACACGATCATCGGCGACGATGGCATCGCGACCTTCGGTACGTCTGGCCAAATCCTGACGATTGCGACTCAAGATCCGACCTTCGGCGGCGATGATACGATCACAGTCACGGGCGGAAATAACGAGATCTTCGGCGGCACGGGCGCCGACACGATCACCGTGGAAGGCGCTTCGGCGGGCAATGTCATCGTCGGCGACGACGGCGATGCAACATTCACGAGCGTGCAGGTCAGCACCATGGTTGCGACCAGCGTGCTCAGCTTTATCGAGACGACCAATCAGACCGACGGCGGCGACGATATCATCACGACCGGCGACGGCAATGACGTCATTCTCGGCGGTTCCGGCGCGGATCGGATCAGCGTCGGGGACGGCAATAGCATCATCCTTGGCGATAATGGCGAGGCGACATTCGCCGTCGCTTTGGCCGGCGGCTCGATCGCCGCTGACGATGCGGCCTATAGCCGGACTCTGACTCTGATCGAGACTACGGCTCAAGAAGCCAACGGCACGGAAACGGCGGATCAGACCGCCGGCGGCATCGTCTATGGCGGCGACGACACGATCGACGTCGGCGCGGGCAATAATGTGATCGTCGGCGGCCTCGGGGCCGACGCGATCACGACGGGCAATGGCAATGATGTCGTGCTCGGCGACAGCGGGACTGCGACCTTCGATGCGACGACGGGCGATATCGTCAAGATCTTCTCGACATTCGGCAGTGCACCGGTCGGCGGCACGCGGGACACCGGCACGTCGAGCGACGACGTCATCACGCTCGGTAACGGCAATAATGTCGTCATCGGCGGCGCCGGCAATGACCAGATCATCGTCGGCACGACCGGCGCCAATGTCATCATCGGCGACGATGGCGAGGCGGATTACACCAACGGCATCCTGACCAAGATCTTCTCGACCGACGGCACGCTTGGCATCGGCGGCAACGACACGATCAGCGGTCCGAATGGCACATTCGGCGGCTCCGGTGACAATGTCGCGATCGGCGGCATCGGAGCGGATACCATCACGCTCGGCGGGGCGAACAATACGATCATCGGCGACGACGGCATTGCGACCTTCGGAACCTCTGGCCAGATTCTGACGATTGCTACGCAGGACCCGACCTTCGGGGCCAGCGACACGATCAAGGTCAATGGCGGTGACAATGTCATCTTCGGCGGCACCGGCGGCGATACAATCACCGTGCAGACGAGCGGAAACACGGTGCCGTCCGGCAACGTCATCGTCGGCGACGATGGCGACGCGACATTTACGAGCGAGCCGGTGAGCGCCACGTTTGCGACCAGCGTGCTCAGCTATATCGAAACGACCGATCAGACCGATGGCGGCGACGACACCATCACGACGGGCGACGGCAATAACGTCATCCTGGGTGGCTCTGGCGCCGATCGGATCACCGTCGGCGATGGCAATAGCGTCATCCTCGGCGACAATGGGAACGCGAGTTTCGTGGTGGCTTTGGCAAGTGGCTCCGTTCTCGGCGGCAACGCGGCCTATAGCCGGACCCTGACACAGATCGAAACGACAGCCGAGATCGCCGCGACGTTGGGGTCACCTCAGCCCGTCGAGACGGCAAGTCAAACGACTGGCGGCAGGGTCTATGGCGGCGATGACACGATCACCGCCGGCAATGGCAATAACGTGATCTTCGGTGGCCTCGGCGCCGATACGATCACGGCCGGCAATGGCAATGACGTCATCCTCGGCGACAGCGGCACCGCGAACTTCGACGCGGCCACTGGCGTCATCGTCAACGTCTTCTCGACCTTTGTCGGCGCTCCGGTCGGCGGCACGAGGGACACCGGCACGTCGAGCGACGACACGATTCAGACCGGGCTCGGCAATAACGTCATCTTCGGCGGCTCCGGCGCCGATATGATCACGGCCGACAGCGGCAATCCCGGCACCGTCGTCTTCGGCGGCATCAATGACATCATCCTCGGCGACAATGGCGAGGCGGACTTTACTGCCGGTGTCGTGACCGCAGTGTTCAGCACTTATACGAATGATGGCGGCGACGACACGATCAAGGCCGGAAACGGCAATGACATCGTCTTCGGTGGCCTCGGGGCCGACGCCATCACGCTCGGTGACGGTGCGGATGTCGTTTACGGGGACAGTGCCTCGGCGCAATTCTCCACAGCCGGCGTCCTGCAGGTCGTCTTCGACCTGTCACCAAACGCCATCAACGGCGGAACGCGCGATACCGGCACGTCAAGCAATGACGTCATTACCGTTGGCAATGGCTACGATGTCGTGGCCGGCGGTTCCGGCGCGGATACGATCACCGCGGGCAATGGCAACGATTACATCTTCGGCGACAACGCTCTCGTTCAATTGGCGCTCGTCGGCAATTTCGACATCGTGACGCGTGCCGAATCCATCGATGCCTTGTATGGCAGCGCTGACACGATCATCGCCGGCAACGGAAATAATGCGATCGTCGGCGGCGACGGCAGCGATACGATAACCGCCGGCAATGGCGACAATATCGTCACCGGCGACAATGCCGAGATCGTCCAGGCCTTCAATGCCGACGGCACGCCTGTCCAAAATTCGAATGGCGATTTCCATCGCGATATCGTTCTTGAATCCATCGGGACGATCACGGCGGCGCTGGCCATCGACAGCGGCGCTGATGCTGCAAACTCGAATCTCGCGGCGATCAGCGCCGCCGACCTCGTGCTTCTCGCTGGCGGCTTCAATGCGAATGGTACGCAGGCGTTGACCACCTCTGGCAACTGGCAGACAGAAGCTCTGCTTCTCAGCCTCCAGGCCGATGGCAACGATACGATTACCGTCGGTAATGGCACCAATGTCCTGATCGGTCAGGGTGGCAACAACACCCTGATCGCGGGCAACGGAAATAACATCATCTTCGGCAATGGGGCTTCGAACACGGCGTCGCTGCAAAGCGACATCCCGATTATCGTCAACGCCGTGATGATCGAGAGTGCGCCCGGCATCAACGGTCTTTCCATACCGGCCTCCGGCCTGCTCGTCGTGCCGTCCATCACGCTCGAGCCTTACGGGCTTATCGTCGATGCGCCGCAGCTTGAGATGGGTCCGAGCGGCGCCGGCACACTGAGCACGCTGGCAAATGGCGGCATGATCGCGCAGTCGAATGGCACCAGCTTGCAGGTCTACGCATCCATCGTGCCGAGCCTGCTTGACGGTTCAACCGCGCTTCCGGGCAACAATACGATCAAGGTCGGAAGCGGCAACAATCTGATCTTCGGCAATGACGGCGAGATCGAGCCGCTCGTCACCACAGGCATTTCCGCGATCGATCAGGAGCTGCAAGGCCTTTCGGTCTCGCTGCTCGGGCTCTCGACCGATCTCAGCACGCTTGCTTATGCGCAAGATGCGGTGACGACGGCGCAAGGCGTTACGACCGCCTATGCCGTCAATATCGGCGACAACATCATTACGGCCAACGGCGGTAACAATACGATCTTCGGCAATGAAGGGCAGATCTTCATACCCGGCGCGGCCTATGCGTTGCCGACGGACCAGTCTTATGAGACGGCGGTCTTGTCCTACACGTCGTACCTGCTGGACTTCCAGCAGGCGGTCGGAGACTTGTCCTACACGGCGCATGAGGCGACACAGCAGGCGATCAATACTTTCGCTGCCTTGCCCAACGCCTCGGCTGCACGCGGCACGCCGCATTCGCTGGTCATCGATTCCAATCAGATCAATGCGGGCAACGGGAACAATCTGGTCGCCGGAAATAACGGCATCGTCCTCGCGCCCGCCAGCAATACCGCGATGAATTGGGTCGCCGGATATAATGCCGGCACCGTGTCGGCAACCCAATCAGCCGTCAGCGGGATGATTTCGGCCGGCAATGCGGCGATCGCACAGCATCTGGCCGCGGCGCATCCGTTGAGCCTGCTTTCGTCCGGCTCTCTGTTCAATAACGGGCAGGGCTATCAGATCAGCATGGACGACAATACGATTACCGGTGGAACGGGATCGAACATCCTGATTGGCAATAATGCCTTGATTCTGCAGCCTGTCATAACGGGCGTCATCAGCGCTGTTTCCGAGGCTTCGGCCAGTCAGCAGGTCATGTTGACGGCGATGGATCGGTTGTTCCTCGGGCAATATTCGGCCGCGGCGGCCTATGGCGCGGCCTTCGGTGTCCAGCCGGCCTTCGTTCAGCGCGGTACGAGCGATGTCTCCACCTCCGGCGGCTTCAAGTTCACTCCCGGCAATATAGCGCTTGGCGACGACACCATCTCTTCCGGCAACGGCAACAACCTCGTCTTTGGTGACGATGCCGTGGTCGAACCCGATTTCTCGTCGGCGAGCCTTGGTCTCTCGACCTCGATGTTGGCGAATCCGATCGACGAACTCGGATCGCCCGGGACCTCCGGTTACAATTATGTCTATGGCTTCGGAGCCTTCGGTTCGCTGCATCAATGGCAGTCGGCGCCGGTCGCTCCGTCGAGCTTCCATGTCGATGCCGATACGATCACCGGCGGGGCCGGGACGAATGTCCTTTATGGCGAACTCGGCGACGACAGGGTCATCGGCGGTTCGGGCAATGAATATATTTCCGGCGGCTTCGGCTACAATACGGTGGGCGGCGGCGGTGGTCAGAATCTGATTTCGTTCAACCGTGCGACGGACACCCATGTAGCGGGGGGCGGCAATGACATCGCCCGCGGCGTGCTGGACTTCACTTCAGATCCGGGAGTCCTTTCGGCAACCGTCTCAAATCCATTCACGCAAGCGTTGGCGGCCGCGTATCTGGCCGATGCGGCCGGCGCGCCGAGCGTCGCCACCTGGGTTCCGCTTGGGATTTATACGCTGCCGCAGGCTGGGCCCGGGCTCAATGCGTACAGCGTGACTGTTGCCGGAAACGCAGTGGTCCAGCTTCCGACTCTTGTGACGGAGGTCTTCGGCGGTACGATTGTCTATTACGAAATCGTCGATCCGGTCGCGACGGGCGTGACGCTGTTTGTGAATGGCCAAGCCGTCAGCGCGACACAGCCGCTCATGCTTTCGGCGGCGGACTTTGCCACGGCTCAGCTAGCTATGGGCGTCGAGACGAGCGAGCAAATCCAAGTCCGCGCCAGCGACGGCACCAACTGGGGCAAGTGGTCGACATTCGCTGTTACCTCTGGGGCGGATGTCCCGCCGACGGTGAGCACGACGAGCCAGGCGAATGCTGCGCCGAATACGATTGTGTCTTTGAGCAGCCTGATCACGGCCAATAATCCGGGCGGCGGTTCATTGACCTATCAGTTCTACGACAACACGCCCGGCAATGGGTCGTTCGTCTTGAACGGCGTGGTGCAGCCGGCGCAGGAATATCCCTACATCACGGTGACGGCGGCGCAGCTTGCGAGCGGTGCCGTCAGCTTCCAGACGGGTTTCGATTCGACCGACCAGCTTTATGTGCGGGCGAGCAATGACGGAACGGATTGGAGTTCGTGGACGGGATTCCAGGTCTCGGCGCCCGTGCTGACGGGGCAGAATCAAAGTGTTGCGACGGATGGGATCGTGGCGGCTTCCTCGCTGTTTGCTCTGGCGCCGTCTGCGGGGTCTGCGGCGGCTTCGATCACAAGCTATCAGTTCTACGACAACACGCCTGGCAATGGGTCGTTCGTCTTGAACGGCGTGGTGCAGCCGGCGCAGGAATATCCCTATGTCACGGTGACGGCGCAGAATCTCGCTTCGCTGACATTCAATACGGGTTCGGGCACGAGCGACACTCTTTACGTGCGTGCGGGCAACGGCAGCCAATATGGCAATTGGACCGCGGTCACCGTCACATCGGCGGTTGATGTCCCGCCGACGGTGAGCACGACGAGCGAGGCGAATGCTGCGCCGAATGCGATTGTGTCTTTGAGCAGCCTGATCACGGCCAATAATCCGGGCGGCGGTTCATTGACCTATCAGTTCTACGACAACACGCCCGGCAATGGGTCGTTCGTCTTGAACGGCGTGGTGCAGCCGGCGCAGGAATATCCCTACATCACGGTGACGGCGGCGCAGCTTGCGAGCGGTGCCGTCAGCTTCCAGACGGGTTTCGATTCGACCGACCAGCTTTATGTGCGGGCGAGCAACGATGGAACGGATTGGAGTTCGTGGACGGGATTCCAGGTCTCGGCGCCCGTGCTGACGGGGCAGAATCAAAGTGTTGCGACGGATGGGATCGTGGCGGCTTCCTCGCTGTTTGCTCTGGCGCCGTCTGCGGGGTCTGCGGCGGCTTCGATCACAAGCTATCAGTTCTACGACAACACGCCTGGCAATGGGTCGTTCGTCTTGAACGGCGTGGTGCAGCCGGCGCAGGAATATCCCTATGTCACGGTGACGGCGCAGAATCTCGCTTCGCTGACATTCAATACGGGTTCGGGCACGAGCGACACTCTTTACGTGCGTGCGGGCAACGGCAGCCAATATGGCAATTGGACCGCGGTTACCGTCACATCGGCCGTCGGCTCAGGCACGCCGGTGTCTCTCTTGATGGGCAATCCGTCTGCTGGGGATGAACCCGAAACCGTGTTGGCGTCCAGTGCTCAAAAGGCTCCGCAAGACAGCGATGTTACCGTCGCGGACGACACCGAGACCACCGACAATAGTGCGCCGATCGGGGCCATCGCCTGGCAGCCGCTTCGACCGCAGGACGTGATCACGACGATCAAAAGCGGCACGATCGCAATCAAGACGACGACCGACCTCCCGGCAAGTGTGTGGCTGTTCGACGATATGGACGGATCGTTCATTTCTGCCGCCGACACGGAAATGCCGGATACGATCAGACTGCAGGCCGGCACGAGTGATTTCGACCACCCGCAGCCTGTGTTCGCCTGTGAAGATCGTCCGGTAGCGCCCGAAGGGGGAGATGCAGGCGTCCGCTCGAGGTTCTTCCAAATGCTCCACAGTGTGAAGGCGCGGCTCTGGACGTGAGTCAGCAGGGTCTAGACCTGCTGGACTGTAGGTCCGCCGCTCCAAGTCCCGGTGGGTGGCGCGAATGGAACGCGGCGGTCACTCCAACCGCCGTGCCTATCTGTCTCCTGCCCGTTCTTCGGGGATCGATGGCCAGTTTAGTGCCGCTATGCGGCTTTCCGCGCCGTGATCAGATGGAAATCCATCTCCAGGCGGATGATCTCGTGATGCACTTCGGTGAAAGGCAGCGCCGCCAGGATCTGCAAATAGAGGTCCGCGGGCCGAAAGAAGGGAAAGAATACGAGATTCGCAAGCTGCGCATAGGATAGGCCGTTTAGCGCGTGTAAGGGCGCGCGTTCGAAGATCACAAGCCTGCCGCCCGGCCGAAGGGATTGGGCCGCTTTTCGGAGCAGGGTGCCTGCATGGTCTTCGGGCCAGTCATGAAGAACAGATTTCAGAGTCACGACATCCATATGACATGGCAGGTCGTCGCGCCGCATATCTCCGGCCTGGAAGGCGATTCGCTCATGCCCGGCGCGGGTTCGCACATTTTCGAGGCCGATCTGGCAGACGACCGGCAAATCGAAGGATGTCACTTTCAGCTCAGGAAAAGCCTTGCAAAGTTGAAGCGCCAACTCGCCGCTATTGCCTCCGATGTCGAGAAGATGCGTGTTGCCCTGAAGATCGAGATGATCTGCCAGAACGCGACCCTCGTGGCGCGTGAGGGCGGTCGTGAACCGCATCCAGCGTCGCGCCAGCTCCAGGTTCGCAGGTGTGGCCTCGAAACAACGATCGTAGCGGAAAAGCTGGAAGGTCGTGGAACTTCCCATGAAATGTGGCAAATTATCGATTAGGGATGGAAGATATAGACTAATGTCTTTCGCAACTTCTTCTGCGAATGCGATCTTCGCTTCAAGAAGCTCGCGAAACGCAAGGGCCGTACGAAAAGACGAAGTCAGACCTATCTGCTCCACATCCATCCGGATGATGTTATTTGCGGTGAGGAGCTCAACAAGCATTTGGCGACCAGCGACATTGCGAACAGGAAGCTGATTAAATGAACATGCCCCCGCCTCAAGCTGGTCGATCATTCCGCACCGCAATGCGAAGTCAAGCGCTTTCGCATCGAGTTCGGTTTTCAGAAACTCGTCAACGACAAGATAATCAGTATTCGGCACGGCCGCTCGAGCATCCCATTTATGCGTCGCCGCGACACTACCCTGCACCGCGTATGACGCAAAGCACGGAAAAGCGCCTGCTGGCTTCCGGCTGTCTTGCAGCATTTGGGTTGGCCCTCACCGTCCTTTTCGCCGGTGCGGGGGAAGCTAAGGCCGCCGACCTCGCGCCTGTGCCCGAGGTTCAGATCGTCCCGGCCGCGCCGGATTGGACGGGCTTTTATGTCGGCGGCCATATGGGCCTTGCCGATGCGTTTACGCATTACGATTACTCGACCCTGTTTTCCGGCGCGCTGAACAATCATACAAGGATCGGGCGCATCAATGGTGCGGCGCCAGGCGGCTACGCAGGCTTCAACTATCAGTTCGGCGCCATCGTTCTCGGCGTCGAAGGTGACGCCACGTTCACAAATGGCGCGTTCCGGCTCAATGGCGCGAGCATCGATTTTCTGCAGACATCCAATCTGATTTCCACCGTCTCCGGCCGCGCCGGCCTTGTTGTTACGCCGGACACGATGGTCTACGGCCGCGTGGGCTACAGCCGCATTCAGCTCGCGGGCGTTCAAGGTTTTGGAGGCCCTGGATCCAATTTCCATCACACGGTTCCCGGGACGCAGACCGGCCTTGGGATCGAACATCTGATTACCAATAATTTCGCGCTTCGGATCGAGGGAACTTATACCAAGAGCGATTCCGATCTTGTTCTTAATCAGGGTTTCGATCATTACCGGCCGTCATTCTTCCAAGTCACCGTCGGTCTCGCCTTCAAACTCGATCCTTTGCCGCATTCGACGGCGCTGCCGGTCATCAGCTGGGCTAATCCCTTCATTTCGCCCGATCCGCGTTGGACGTCCATCTATGGCGGCGGCCTCCTAGGCATTGGGGCGGGGCAGGTCAGCCGCTATGACAAGATATTCGGGCTCATGGGCCCTTATTCGGACTTGCGTTTTGCCAAGGGTTTCCTGGCTGGCGGCGATATTCAACTCCTGCATTATTTCGTCGTCGGCGCGGCCGTCGACACGATCTGGACGAATTCCACCTTCGACGACGATGTGGGGGCCGGGCTTAATCCGGTGGTGCATCGCTTCGCTCACATCGACCGGGTATCCGCTGTCACGGGGCGCCTTGGCTTTCTGGTCAGCCCGACCATTCTCCTTTATGGAAAGGTCGGCCCGGCTGAGATCAGATTCGTGCCGGAGCAGGCCTATTTCGCGGCGATCAATCCGTCTGTGAAAACCAGCGGCCATGATTTCTCGGCTATTCAAGGCGGTCTCGGCATGGAAACATTGATCGCCGATCATGTCGCTTTGCGGATTGAAGGGCTCTATACGCGCGCCAACCATTCGGTCGTGATAGACGGATTGCAGCCGGCGCAAACGACCTTGCAGCCATCCACCATGACTGGCGCGCTTGGCCTCGTCGTGAAATATTGAGGCAGCCAGCCGATGGCGCCAGCGCAGGACAGCATGTGATGACAACATCCGAGAAGCAAAATAAGCCGGCGGCCTCACCGGCGGGCGGGACCACACCCGCGCAAATCCGCTGGATCGAAGCCGCCATGCAGACGGCATTTGCCAATGTGGTTAACGTTCAGAGCACGCGCGAGCAGGTGGATCTTTTCTTCGGAACCAACCGCACCTGGAACCCCGAAACCGGCGGCGAGGTCACGGTCGATCTGAGCCATCGCATTATCCTGACTCCGTTCGCCGCAAAAAGGCTGGCGACCGTCCTCGGCAACGTCTTGAGCGAATATGAGTCGCGATTCGGCGCCATTGACATTTCTGCTTGATATTGAACAGGTATAGGCGACAGCATCGGCGTCGCTGAGGTTTCAGGCAGGGCACATGGGCGAAGCGCCATTCGATCAGCGGTCGGACGAGGCGCGGTCGGTCACGCCCCTCGAATCGGGCCTGTGGCAGCAGATCAGCAGCACGGAAAGCCAAGCGGCTTTTTATACGGCTTGGCTCACGCTTCAATGCCGTTCCATCGACGGTGCGAGCCGCGGTCTTCTCATGCTGGCCGGCGCCGAGGCTGGCGTCTTCGAGCCGGCGGCCGTTTGGCCTGAGAATGCCGGAAAAGTGCCTGATCTCGTCGACGGAGCGAAGACGGCCATTCTTGAACGGCACGGCGTCCTGCGCCGCAATGACCGGCCGGAGACCGCGAGCGCGGACGCCGCGAGATGCACGATCGCCTATCCAATTCTCATCGATGAGACCGTCGAAGGGGCCGTTGCCATTGCGCTGACGGGATTGGCGACCGCGCAAGACCCGCGTGCTTCGCTGCGCCAACTCCAATGGGGTGCGGCATGGGTGCGGGAGCGATTGCGCAAGGCGCACTCGGAGACGGAACGGCATCTTCTCGATCAATCGCGGACGGCGCTCGATCTTCTTGCCTCATCGGTTGAGCACGAAAGCTTTCAGGCCTCAGCCTTGGCGGTCGTGACCGAGCTGGCGCTTCGATTCAACTGCACGAAGGTCAGTCTTGGGTTTGTGCGCGGCCGCTCGATTCATGTCGTGGCCATATCGCATACGTCGCAATTCCGGCGCCAAATGAATCTGATTTCGCATCTGACGGCAGCCATGAACGAAGCCGTCGATCAACGGTGCGTCATTGCCTTTCCTGTGCCGAATGGCAATGTCGCCGCGGCGGCGCATGCCGAGCTCTCCCGTATTCAGGCGGATTCGGCGCTCCTCACCGTTCCGTTCTTCAGCGTCGATCGTTTCGTCGGCGCGATGACCTTCGAGCGGCCTCGTCAGGAAGCCTTTGACTCGCCGACGATGCAGCTTCTCGAAACGGTGGTTGCGAGCATCGGTCCGGTCCTCGACGAGAAACGCCGCAACGACCGGTGGGTGGTCGTCAAGCTGGGCGAGGCCTTGCGGGCGCAGGCCATCCGTCTGCTGGGTCCAGGTCATCTCGTGCGCAAGACAGTAGCCCTCGCGCTGATCGCTGCGTCCTGTTTTTTCTATTTTGCGACCGACATTTACCGCGTCGATGCGGATGCGCAAATCGAGGGTTTGGTCCGGCGTGCCGTTGTGGCAGCCTATGACGGCTTCCTCCGCGAAGCTAACGTCCGCGCTGGCGACACCGTCAAGAAAGACCAGCAGCTCGCCGCGCTCGATGACCGCGATCTCGCGCTTGAGCGCCTGCGCTGGGTCACGGAACGCCAGCAGCGGACCTATGAGTATGACAAGGCCTTGGCAGGGCGGGAGCCGGCGGCCATCAACGTGACGCGAAGTCAGATCGCCCAGGCTGATGCTCAGATCAAATTGCTGAACGAGCAATTGTCGCGCATTACCATTCGCGCGCCCTTCGACGGCCTTGTGGTGTCGGGCGATCTCAGCCAATTGATCGGTGCCTCTGTCAATCGCGGCCAGGTTCTCTTCGAGATCGCGCCGCTCGACGGCTATCGCGTCATTCTCTCGGTCGATGAGCGCCAGATCGGCGCCATCGAGGTTGGCCAGAAGGGGTCGTTGATTACGAATGCGCTCCCCGACGAACCTTTCACCTTTGTCGTCGACAAGCTGACCCCGATCGCCGAGGCCAAGGCCGGCCGCAACAGCTTCCGCGTGGAAGGCCTGCTCACCGAAAATTCCGACCGGCTCCGTCCGGGCATGGAAGGCGTCGCGAAAATCGATATCGGCCGGCGGCGGCTGATCTGGATCTGGACGCATTCGCTTGTCGATTGGCTGCGCATTTGGGCGTGGCAATATATGCCATAAGGTCGGCGATGCGGTCGTTGTTCAGCCCCTCATGGTATCGGTTTGCAAACCTGAAGCCGCGATTGCGCTCGCACGCGGAACTGCACCGCCACACCTTCCGGGGCGATGTCTGGTACGTGCTCCAGGATCATCACACGGGGCGCTTCCATCGCGTCTCTCCGACGGTCAATCTCATGCTGTGTCTCATGAACGGTCAGCGTACCGTCCAAGAGATCTGGGACGCGGTCGCGGCAAAGGCGACGGACCAGCCGCCGACCCAGGACGAGACGATCCAGCTCCTGTCGCAGTTGCATGCGTCGGATCTGCTCCAAAGTGAATTCTCGCCCGATCTCAACGAGCTTTCGGAACGCTCGGAACGCCACAACCGGCGTGAGCTTATTCAGCGCCTGCGCAGCCCGCTTTCGTTCCGGCTTCCGCTTTTCGATCCCGATCGGCTCGTCGGTTTCATGATGCCGCTGGTGAGGCCGATCTTCAGCGCCTTTGGCTTTTTTGTCTGGTGTGTTCTTGTCGCGGCCGCCGCGGTTCTTGTCATCCTTCATTGGTCCGAACTCACCCAGAACGTGACCGACCGGGCGCTCGCGGCCGAGAACATTGTCGTCATTCTGCTGATTTATCCGGTCATCAAGACACTTCATGAGCTTGGGCACGCCTTTGCGACCAAGCGCTGGGGCGGTGAGGTGCATGAGATCGGCGTGATGCTACTGGTCTTCGTGCCTGTGGCCTATGTCGATGCGTCGAGTTCCGCGGCCTTCATCGAGAAGCGGCGCCGGATCATCGTCGGCGCAGCCGGAATCATGGTCGAGCTCGGTCTCGCGGCGATCGCGGCCTTTGTCTGGGTTAATGCTTCGCCAGGGCTGCTCAGAACGGTTGCGTTCAACACCATGCTGATCGGCGGCGTGTCCACACTCATCTTCAACGGCAATCCGCTGCTGCGCTTCGACGGCTATTACATTTTGTCGGATCTCATCGAGATTCCGAATCTTGCCGACCGCTCGAACAAATATGTCTTCTATCTGCTTCAGCACTATGTGTTTGGCCTCGATCAGGTCGACAGTCCGGCAACTGGGCGCGGTGAGGAGCCTTGGCTCTTCCTCTATTCCATCAGTTCGTTTCTGTACCGGACGACGGTCTCGATCGGAATCGCGCTGTTTCTTGCGAGCCGGTTCTTTTTCTTCGGCATTGCAATGGCGCTTTGGGCGCTTACGACCATTTTCGTCATGCCTTGCGTCAAGGGTGCAAAATACCTGCTCTACGACCGGCGCCTCGACGGCTATAGGCGGCGTACCTTCAGCGCCGTCGGGGGCACCGCGGCTATTGTCATTTTCGTGCTTTTTCTGCTCCCTTTGCCTTACGCGACCGTCGCGGAAGGCGTGCTATGGATGCCAAACCGCTCCGAGGTGAGAGCGCGCACGTCGGGATTTATCGACGCCGTCCTCCCATCCGAGGACGTGTCGCCGGGCAATGTCCTGGTCAAGATGAACGATCCGATCATCGCGTCGCAAGTCGACGTGCGCAATGCGCAACTGGACGAACTGCAAGAGCGCTACAACGCCGCTCGACTGATAGATCGGGTGCAAGCGGAAATTCTGACCGAGCAGATCAATCACATTCAAAAAGCCATTGCCGTCCTCGCTGGCCGCAACGCGGATCTCCGCGTGAGTTCGAGCGAAAGCGGGCATTTCGTCGCCCTGCATGCGGATGACCTGCCGGGCCGCTTCGTTAAGCAAGGCGAGCTTCTCGGCTACGTAATCGGGAAGAAGGATGTGACGGTCCGCACGATCGTAACACAGGGCGATGTCGACCTCGTGCGGCAAAGGACGAAGCGCGTCCTGGTGCGTTTCGCCAACGATCTCTCGACCGTCCACGCGGCGGAAATCGTTCGCGAGATTCCCTCGGCGGAGCAAGAAGTCCCGAGCATGGCTTTGACGACGCAGGGCGGCGGTACGATCGCGGTCGATCCGAACTCGAAATCGCCGAAGCCGCAGGCCTTATTCGGACTGTTCCAATTCGATATTGCCTTGGATTCGTCCGTACCTGTCGATTACGCCGGCGAACGTGCCTTCGTGCTGTTCGATTTCGGCAAGGAGCCGATCGCTTGGCGTTTCGTGCGCGCTTTCCGGCAGGCTTTCCTTAGCCACTTCCATGTCTGATCAAGCGATCATAGAGCGCGTTCAGAGCGGACCTGCCGTTCCGCGGCTCGCGCTTCGGCCCGAACGCGCCGTGCCGCCCGATCAGCCGCTTGAGGCAAGCTGGCGCTGGCTTCAGGCCCAGTTCGTACCCCATCTTGCAAGGCATCGTGTCAGACATTTGGCGCGCGTTCTTCCCTTGGTCGCCGCGCAAGCTGGGCGTTGCGCGGATGCGAGCGATGACGAGCTTGCCCGTATGCTCGCCGAAGAGGCGCATCTGCTGCGCAGATCGCAACGCTTCGACCGGAGAACAGTCGCGCGGACATTTGCCGTCATTCGCGAGATATCCGGACGCGTTCTCGGACAACGCCATTATGACGTCCAGATGCTCGGCGCCTATGCCATGCTGAACGGCATGCTGGCACAAATGGCAACGGGCGAGGGCAAGACCCTGACGGCGACATTGGCCGCGGCCGCGGCGGCTCTCGCCGGGTTTCCGGTCCATGTGATCACCGTCAACGATTATCTGGCCTCGCGCGACGCGGCTCACTTGAGGCCGCTCTATGAGCGGCTGGGGCTTACGGTCGGCACGGTCGTCGCCGATCTGTCGCTCGACGAGCGCCAGCGGGCCTATGCGTGCGATGTCGTCTATTGCACCAATAAGGAATTGGCGTTCGACTATCTGAGAGACCGTATTCTTCTGGGCGAACATCACAATAATCTGCGTCTGAAGCTAGAGCGATTGCATAGCCGCGACGCGCGCATCTCTGGCCTGCGGTTGCGCGGTCTCCATTTTGCGATCGTCGACGAAGCCGATAGCGTCTTCGTCGATGAGGCACGCACGCCACTGATCATCTCGGCGCCCGCCATTACCGATATTTATGCTCAGACGGGCGAAGAGGCGATCGGCATCGCGAAGCGTCTCAAGCCCGAGTCGGACTTCGTCCTGCTGGAAAGTCAGCGCCGCGTTCTTCTGACGCTCGCAGGACAGAAGAAGGTCGAGGCTTTCTCGCGGGGTTTTTCATCCCATTGGCAAAGCGCGATCATACGCGACGAACTCGCCATCCAGGCGCTCGCGGCGCTTCATCTTTATCATCGTGATGAGCACTATCTCGTTCGCGACGACAAGATCGTGATCATCGACGAATATACCGGTCGGACGATGCCGGATCGCGTGTGGAGCGCCGGCCTTCATCAGATGGTCGAAACGAAAGAAAATTGCCCGGTTTCCCAGAATCGGGAGACGATCGCGCGCATCACCTATCAGAAGCTGTTCCGCCGCTATAAGGTGCTTTCGGGCATGAGTGGAACCCTGCGTCCGATCGCAAAGGAACTCTGGTCGGTTTACCGGCTTGCCATCGCCGCGATACCGACACATAGGCCGCCGCAGCGGCTCATGCTTCCGGATCGGATTTTTGCGACGGAAGCGGAGAAATGGAGCGCCGTCATGGACCGGGTGCAGGGTCTTTCGGAAAAGGGCATCCCTGTGCTGGTCGGTACGCGTTCGGTTATTGCGTCGGATCATCTGTCTGAATTATTTGCCGGGATCGGGCTCGATCATTTTGTCCTGAGTGCGGCTCAGGATCAAAAGGAGGCCGAGATCGTCGCCGAAGCCGGCCAGGTCGGCCGCGTGACGATCGCAACGAACATGGCCGGCAGGGGCACGGATATCAAAGTCTCGCCGGAGGCACTCGCGCTCGGCGGGCTTCACGTCATCATGACCGAGCGTCACGATGCACGCCGGATCGACGATCAGCTTGCCGGCCGCTGTGCCAGGCAAGGGGAGCCTGGCTGCTTTCAAGCCTTTCTGTCGCTTGAAGATCCTCTCATGACGACGGCTCGGTCGCTGTGGCTGGAGCGGTATATCGAGCAGCTGATCATGCGGCGTTTGGGCAAGCCGGAATTATTGCTGCTGCGCAAGCAAAGGCAGATGGAGGGACTGCATCGGCAGATGCGTCTGGACCTCTTGCGAACCGACACGTCCGAACGCCACCTCAATGCATTCACTGGAGGCTCCGAATGATCACGCCTAGCAGATCCGTCCTGATGGGCACCCGAAGCGCTGTCGTGGTTCTAACGGCGGGCGCATGCGCCTGGAGCGTACTGCCCGCGAAGGCCGAGACGTTCGACTGCATCATGGAGCCCGCGCAAAAGGTGAAGATCGGGAGTTCGGTTACCGGCATTCTCGCGGAAGTCGACGTCGAACGCGGCGACGAGGTCAAGGCCGGTCAGATCATCGCCAAACTCGATACCACGGTCGAGCAAGCCAATCTGGATCTTACCGAAGCGCAGGCGAACTCGGTCGAAGGCATTGAGGCGCAACGGACGCGCCTCAATCTCGCGCGCAAGAAGCTCGACCGCGCCGGGCCGCTTGCGGCAAAGGATATTGTCTCTCAAGACAAGCTTGAGGGCTTTCAGGCGGATTACGAAATCGCAGAGCGCGATCTCAATTCCGAAATGCTAAAGCATAATATCGCGGGGATCGAAACGAAGCGCGCCACGGCTGCGCTCAATCTTCGTATTATCAAAAGCCCTCTCACAGGTCTCGTGATCGACAAGCATCTCTCGGTTGGAGAGTTCGTCAACCAGGAGGCCTTTATCATGACGCTGGTCCAACTCAATCCGCTTCATGTCGAGGCCTATATCCCGGTTTCCTATTACGGAAAGATCCCGATCGGGATGATCGGCACGATCCATCCAGACGAGCCGATCGGCGGAATCTACAAGGCGCCCGTCACCGTCGTCGACCGCGTGTTCGATGCGGCGAGCGCCACCTACGGCGTTCGTCTCGAACTCAAGAACGAAGGCAATCTATTGCCCGGCGGGGAGCGCTGCCGCGTCGATTTTGACGTGCCGGCGCTTCCGCTGCCGGAAAGCCCGCGCGCGCCCCAAGCTTTGCTCGGCGGTCCGCAAAGCGATACCGTGCGGCCGAATTCCGATGCGGGCATACCACCCGGCACAAAAACGCCCGAGACACGATAGGAACGCTTCGAAGCGGTTCCTTGTCCGCCGGCCGAGCGGGATACGGCAAGAGCGGAATGAGGGCAAGTGTGAGCGGTTTTGAGTGCATCCCGCTCTCAACCGCCGGACTCAAGCGGCGTGTCGCACCGATGCCGCCTGATGCTGGCGAATTGCCCAGCGATCGCCGTTCATAGAGCAGAGGCTGCGTGTGAAGCACCTCTCTCCTGCGATTATTGCGGGGCAGCCGCGGGTTGCTGCTTGGCTGCGGCCTTCTTGGGCTTTTTCACTTTTTTCGGCTTGGGGGCAGGCGCCGGAGGCTCCGGCTGGGCCTCGGCGACCGGAGGTGGAGGCGGCGGGGGGGCCGAAGGGCACAGAAATCCAAACAGACCGCCGCAACCGCCCGATTCTTGGGAGAAGGAAGGAGCCGCCGTCACGAGCAAGGCGGAAAATGCGAGCCCCAGGGGAGCGAGAAGTTTTGGTGACATGAGAGCCCTCGGCGTTTCTTGTTTTCTATCGTCGTCATAGCGCAGATATGATTATTCCCCGAAATGCGCGGAGAAGACAAGAACCTTGGACCCAAGCGTCAAGCCGAACGCGGTGCTACGCGCTGGCTGCATATGAAAGCCTTTGCCCACAAAGCCCTGCGCGATGCAAAGCCTGTCCGGATAAATCTCCAGACATATGCCAAGCCAACTAATTGTGAAGTTAGCAGCGCCGATAAAGAACAAGTGAGTTGAGTGGCTGGGGGACCTGGATTCGAACCAAGATTGACGGAGTCAGAGTCCGCTGTTCTACCGTTGAACTATCCCCCAAAACCGCTGATCAATCAGAGACTTTGGTCGTGCTCCCAAAATGGCCGGCGGCTTTAGCGCCGCGCTTTTCGCGCCATCGGAGCCGGCGGACGCGGAAGGTCAGCGCCCGTTTCGCGAGCCACATCTAGGGCATTCGGGAGGGTTTTCCAAGAGCGAAAAGCAGGGAAATCCAGACCAAAGCACAGCCCGCTCTCGCCCCCGGAGGGCCCTCACTTATGCTCGGCGGCCAGGCGCAGCAAATATTGCCCATAGGGCGTCTTTTCAAACAGGTGGCCGCGGTCCAGGAGCTGGTCGCGGCCGATGAAGCCGTGGAGAAAGGCGATTTCCTCGAGACAGGCGATCTGCAGGCCTTGCCTGTGCTGGATGGTGCGGACGAACTCGGCCGCCTCCAGAAGACTGTCCTGCGTGCCTGTGTCGAGCCAGGCATAGCCGCGCGGCAGCGGCTCCACATGGAGGTCGCCCGCGTCCAGATAGGCTTGGTTGACGTCCGTGATCTCCAATTCGCCGCGCGGCGAGGGCTTCAAACCAGCGGCTATGTCGAGCACGCGGTTATCGTAGAAATAAAGGCCTGTCACCGCCCATGGCGAATCCGGTTGCTTGGGCTTTTCGACGATCTTCAGTGGCCGCCCGTTGCCGTCGAGCGTCACCACGCCATAGGCCGCCGGATTATCGACATGATAGGTGAAGATCGTCGCGCCCTTGGCGCGTTCGCGCGCCTTCTGCAGCAATGGGCTCATATTGGCGCCGAAGAAAATATTGTCGCCGAGGACGAGGCCGACATTGTCCGTGCCCACGAAGCCGCTCCCGATGATGAAGGCTTGCGCGAGCCCTTCGGGCTTCGGCTGGACCGCATAGTCGAACGACACGCCATATTGTGCGCCGCTGCCGAAGAGGCGTTTATAGGCATCGAGAAATTCCGGCGAGGTGATGATCAAAATCTCGCGGATTCCGGCAAGCATCAGCACCGAGACGGGATAGAAGATCATAGGCTTGTCGTAGACGGGCAGAAGCTGCTTGTTGACGGCAAGCGTCAGCGGGTGAAGGCGCGTGCCGGACCCGCCCGCGAGAACAATGCCTTTCATGCTGTCAGCCTTCCAAATGCAGCCGCTGCTCTGGCGGCGTGAGGCCTGAATCCATCGCCAGCGCTGCCATGGCGGTGCGCAGGGCTTCGGTCCAATGCGGCGGGACGACGCTATGTTCGGTGCCGATTTTGGTCAGATCGAGCCGCGAGGAGGCCGGCCGCCGGGCAGGGGTCGGATATTCGGCCGTCGTGATGGGGATCACGCGCGCCGCGGGGCCGCCCTGCGATTTGGAGAGACGAAAGATCTCTTCGGCGAAGCCGGCCCAGCTCGTCTCGCCGCCATCGGTCAGATGAAACAGGCCGTAGAGGCGATCTTGGTCCGGGCGGTCCTTGAGATTGCGTGCGATTTTTTCGATCGCCGCCGCGATGCTGAGCGCCGAGGTCGGCGCGCCGATCTGATCGGCGACGACGCGGATTTCATCGCGGGTCTCCGCGAGCCGCAGCATGGTGCGCAGAAAATTCTGACCCTGCGGCGCGTAGACCCAGCTTGTGCGCAAGATCACATGTTTGGCCGTGGCGGCTCTGATCGCGTCTTCGCCAGCAAGCTTGGAGGCGCCGTAATGATTGACTGGCGTGGTTTGATCGTCTTCCCGATAGGGGCGCGAGGATGTGCCGTCGAAGACATAATCCGTCGAAAGCTGAATGATCGGAATGCCGAGCATGGCTGCGGCGTGTGCGACGCGACCGGCCCCCTTTGCATTGATCGCAAGCGCGAGATCGCGTTCGCTTTCGGCCTTGTCGACCGCGGTATAGGCCGCGGCATTCACGATCGCGTCGGCTTGCAACGCGCCAAACAGCGCCTGCAGGTCTTCGCCCGACGCAAGATCGAGCTCCGGCCGCCCCACGGCGAGCACGTCGAGATCCGGCCCGGCGCGATCCTGCAAAGCGCGCGTGACCTGGCCATTGCGCCCGGTCACCGCCAGCCGGAGGCGGCGCTCATGTGCCATGGGCGGCCGTCTCGATCAATCCGAGCCTCTCGCCAGCATAGACCTTGTCTCGCAAGGGCCGCCACCACCATTCGTTTTCGAGGTACCAGAGGATGGTCTTCTCGATGCCGGTCTCGAAGGTCTCTTCGGCGCGCCAGCCAAGTTCCGTTTCGAGTTTCGTCGCATCGATCGCGTAGCGCCGGTCATGTCCGGGCCGGTCCGTCACGTAGCTGATGAGGGACTTGCGCGGCGAAGCGCAAGGCACATGCAGGTCGAGTGTCTCGCAGACGCGCAAAACGACGTCGATGTTGCGCCGTTCGTTGCGGCCGCCGACATTATATTTTTCGCCGGGGCGTCCACGCGTCAAAATGGTGAAGAGCGCGCGCGCATGATCGGCGACGAAGAGCCAGTCGCGAATATTGCCGCCATCGCCATAGACCGGCAAAGGCTTGCCGTGCAGCGCGTTCAAAATCACGAGCGGAATGAGCTTTTCCGGAAAATGATAGGGGCCGTAATTATTCGAACAATTCGAGATGATGACGGGAAGCCCATAGGTGCGATGCCAGGCCGAGGCCAAGTGATCGGCTGCGGCTTTCGAGGCGGAATAGGGCGAAGAGGGATCGTAAGCCGTCGTCTCCTGAAAATGGCCTTCCTGCCCGAGCGAGCCATAGACTTCATCGGTCGAGACATGCAGGAAACGGAACTGCGCCTTACGCTCGCCTGCGAGCGACGACCAATAGGCCCGCGCGCATTCGAGCATCTGGTAAGTGCCGACCACATTGGTCTCGACGAAATCGCCTGATCTCGTGATCGATCGATCGACGTGGCTCTCCGCCGCGAGATGCACGACGCCGTCTGGCTGAAAGCTTGAGAAGGCTTCTTCGATCGCTGCCCGGTCGCAAATATCGGCTTTGAGGAAACGATAGTTCGCATTTGAATCGATTTCGCGCAGCGACGCGAGATTGCCGGCATAGGTCAGTTTGTCGATATTGAGGACATCTGCGCCGATCTCTTTGACGAGATGGCGGCAGAAGGCCGACCCGATAAAACCCGCGCCTCCCGTCACCAAGATTCGCATTGGCGTTGCTCCAGGCTTTACTTGAAATAGACGGGCAGGTCGGCCAATCGCGGATGGACCTTGTCCTTATCGGATAAAACAGCCTGCGCAGGGTCGACCGGCCAAGGAATAGCAAGCGCCGGATCGTCGAAGGCAAGTCCGCGATCATCCGCCTGACTGTAATAGTCCGTAACCTTATAGATCACTTCCGTATCCGGTTCCAAGGTGCAGAAACCATGCGCAAAACCGATGGGAATCCAAAACTGTGCCCAATTCGCCGCGCTGAGTGTAACGGAGACGAATTGTCCGAAGCTGGGCGTGCCGCGTCTGAGGTCGATCGCGACGTCGAAGATGGAGCCGCGGACCACCCGCACGAGCTTGCCTTGCGCGGTTGGCGGGGCCTGGAAATGCATTCCGCGAATCGTGCCTGCCGATCGTGAGAGCGAGTGATTATCCTGGACGAAGCGCACGTCGCCCAAGATTGTTTCGAACGCGCGCTGATTATAGGCTTCGGACATGAAACCGCGCGCATCTTCGAACTTGCGCGGATGCAAAAGGACAGGCCCTGGAATCGAGAAGCTCTTTGTTTCCATTCGAAGGATCCACGCCATAGCCAGCGGCGCAAATACCCGTGGTTATTGGCGATTTCAAGTCAATTTGTGCGAGGTACTTAAGCACCTTGATGAAATGCCTGGTCCTCGATCAATTCAGGCGCGGGCCGATCGTGTTGCTCAGAACGGCTCGAGCCACAATCATGGTGTGGTGATCAGGGCATGTGATAAATAAACGAAAAGAGCGGCTCCAAGAAAGACAAGCAGCACGGCGAGCGCCACATCGATCCGTGACCCGGAATAGGGACGTGTGTCTTCACTGTCGATGTACTTAGCGTTGATCAGGAAGCGCACGGCTGCGATGGCGACCATGGCCGTGCCAAGGATGATAAGCGCTAATCCGGCAATATTGCCGAATTTCTGGCCGGGCAGAGACAAGGCGCGGCCGGCCAGCGATGGCGCCGCAACCTCCAGAAAAAGATCGAACTTTTCCACGATAAATCCGAAGGCCATGACGGCGATGGCCGTGCGGACCCAGGCGAGGAATGTGCGCTCATTGGCGGAGTGATTGGTAAAATTCTTGATCATCTTGCAGATCTCGATGGAGATGTGCTTTTCGAGACTTCAGGTCGATAGCACGCTATTTGTAGCTGGGGCACGGACGCGACAGGAACAGAACAAGATTGTTATAAATGGCATGAGCGCCGCCCGTTCTATCCAATCTGTGGGAATAGACGTCTATCGCGTCTTTATTGGACGGAGCAGAGCGATGAATCTAGCCGCCGAATGCGCCTTCATTCGAAGAGTCGGAAAAAACAAGTTCGACCGGGTCTTTGGCTGCAACATGACCGGCACGATGAGCCTCCTCATAGACAGCTTTTAGTTCCGGCCTGAATTCTTCGAACTCTGGAAGCTGGGCAAAGCGCCGGATGGCCCTTGCCGCAGAAAGGAACTCTGCATTGCCGATTGGATCGTCTCGAAAAATCGTCTTAAAAAAATGGATGAATCCGGGGAGCGTATGACGCCGCCAGCGATCTACTTCGTCCTTTGGGACGCCTTTTCGTTCGGCCGTATCGTAGACTTCGGGGATGCGCTCCAGTATCCAGAGAGGCGCATAGCGCATCCACGACACATTCATGTTGACAACAATCTGTGGCTCGCCAATCCAAACGCTAGGTTCATCCATCAAGTAATTAAGCACGTAATAGGTTGTCGGAATGCAAGTCAACATCGTGGAAAATGGACGCCCGCTTGTATCCTGAGAATAGGCGCCCACCGCGTGATCCCGGCGAAAGACAAGAGTATAGATAGCTGTAAAGAAATTTTCGTTGCGCGCGCATATCGTCCTGATTGGTCCCGTGCAATCGGGTTCCGGTGGGACTACTGGAATGGCCTCTCGAAAAAAGGCGGCGAAGTTCCGTACCTTGCGGGCATCGTCGATTCGGGTGAAGGCATAGTTCAAATAGATCAAGGACACTCCGGAATTCGCTTCGATTGCAGCTAACACGCGTTCGATTGCTCCGGGTACGATCAGGTCATCATCGCCGATGATCCAGATATAATCGCCTTTCGCCGCATGCGCCGTTTCTCGGAGATTGCCGAGCATCCCGACATTCTTCGGGTTGCAGCGATAGGAAAAATCCGGGCGATGACGATAACGGGCGGCGACTTTGCCTGTGCGATCAGTGGAAGCGTTGTCACATACGAGAATCTCGACGTCCGCAATCGGAAGGGGATAGAGTTGCGACCAATTCTCTAGATTTTTCGCCAGCCACGCCGCCCTGTTGTACGTGCTGATGCATAGCGAGAGTTTTGGGCGGTGGAGTGGATTTATTGATGTGGAGTCGTTGCTTGCGGCTCCGGGTTGTCCTGATGAGGGACGAAACCAGCGACGCGTCATTCCTCGGAAAAGCGTCTTTAGCCCCATATAGTCGCCCCAAATCATAGTGGCCTTACCTTAGCTCATTGGTAGTGACATAATGGGGCCATAACCTTGGGGTTCGCGCCGAGCCCTTTTTATTGATCACGGGCAGTACTAGTGACAATTGGATATTTTCAACCGCGTCAATATTCGAGTGCACTCGTTTAATGCGCAGTTATTTAAAAGAAATATACTATGTTAAGACGTCAACCGTTATTGCTCTCGCAAAAGTATCCTTGGTGGAGCGAATTGCTGCAGGGCGAACGATTGTAAATTCAATAAACTAAGCGATTTGAACAGCTAATAGATCAGCAAGATTTCTTAAATGATTTCGATTTCCGGAAAAGGAAAAATCATCTTTCCACCGTTGGCAAGATATTTCTGCTCTCGTTGCAGAATGCCGTCCTTGAAGTGCCATGGAAGAACCAGAAAGTAGTCAGGCTCCATTGCGCGCGCTTCACTCTCTGAAACGATCGGAATATGCGTTCCTGGTGTAAAACACCCGAACTTATCGGGATTGACTTCGGCAATTGCCTCGACAAGCTCTGGCCCGATGCCACAGAATTGGAGCACGACATTGCCCTTAGTCGATGCGCCATATCCAAGAATGCGCTTGCCATCATCGCGCAACGCCCGCAGTAACCGCCGAAGGTCCTCGCGATGCCGGAACACGCGCTCTTCGAAATCGCGGTAAGGCCGTGGCGTTCCAAGCCCCATCCGCTCTTCTTGCGCGAGCAACCACTCGACGATGGCGGAATTGGTTTGCCGCGGGGAATCCTTGTGAACCGCGGTCACCGCGAAGCTGCCACCGTTCACCGCATTCATTTGCACATCCAGGACGCGAAGGTCGGCGGCGGCAAGTATATCCTTCACGACCTTCAACGAATAATATTCAACGTGTTCATGACAGATGGTGTCGTAGGACGTTAAACGGAGCATGGACGGCATATAGCTTTGTTCGAAATGCCATAACCCGTCGGGAGCAAGTACGCGCGCTATCTCGCGGGCGAACCAAGTAGGATCATCCAGATCGTAGAACATGGCAATTGACGTCACGATCTTTGCCTGGCGCTTGGAAACACTTTCAAAAGCGCGCGAAGAAAAGAAGTCGGGATTTAACTTGATGTCATCTGGATAATAGGCACGAAACTTGGCGCCTGTTGGATCTATGCCGATTCTCGTCAGCGAAGGGACTGAATAGGACTTAAGCAGAGTCGCATCGTTCGATCCTATATCGAGCACGACGTCGCCTGCCGATAGCTCCGCAAGCCGTTCAAGGTGGGCCACTTTTTGTCCGAGGTGGCGAACCATCGATTGGTTCAGTCCTGATCGATATCCGTAATTATCCCCATACATCTCGCTTGCTTCGTAAGTATGCGCGATCTGCACGAGCCCAGAATCAGGACACCACACGAGTTCGAGCGGCCCGACAGTTACCGGTGTTTCTCGACTCGCGGGAAAGACGCCTGTGAGGGCTTGATCTCCTAGGGATAGAATAGGGATCAGGTTAGAGGACTGACTCACACGGCAACGGGAAATTCGCTTTATCATACTGAGTAGCTCAACTATTATACTCGGAGGATGATATTAGCCTGGCGTGAACTTTTCGTGCAATGGCGTAATGCTGGCTGACTTGACTGGTTGATCATCTCGTAGAGGTCCGGGCGAGGGGGAAACTGTCCTATCGGTGCGAGATTTCCGAGTGATGGCACAGGCGGCGGTACCGATGCAAGAGTCACGACAGCAGTGCTAGGAAGGTCATGGACCCCTAAACGGGCATACATTGACCCCTTCGACGCTCAAAAGCCGCCCGGGCAGCGAGCGCGATGTGATGGGTGCCGCAGTAATTGCTTTGCGGTCGCGGCGGGAGCATCTTTCGAGTGCGCGGGAATTGAAAATGGTCAAAGGCTTAATCGTATCTCACAAGGGTGACCGCTGCGGCGTGAGTCAATTCGGAAAAAATCTATTCGCAGTCATTTCGAGGGATCACACAATCGATTGGCATTATGTCGAGTGCTCAAATTTCGATGAATTGAAATCTGTCGCGGATCGAATCGATCCGGACGTGATTCTATTTAACCACCATCCTTTCACGATGCCTTGGCTGGTTGCTGCACCGCTTAAGGAATTGGATGTCGTTCTACTCGGCTTATTTCATCAGATAACGCAAGAGATCGCAGACAGAGCAAAGCCCTATCCGTTCGATTTTCTTATTTACCTCGATCCGACAATAGTACCGCGCAATCCTGGAACGTTGCGCGCCCCGCGCTTTCTTATTGCCACACCCGTTAACCTTCCTCCGCCGCCCGAAGTTTTCACAGTGGGATCGTTCGGATTCGCGACACCCGGAAAAGGCTTCGATCGGCTTTGCGGGCTCGTGAACCAACAGTTCGAACGGGCAATTATCCGATTGAATTTGCCTAAACATGATGTGCCGGAGATTGTTTCTGATCAAGCTCTGGAAGCAGTTACCGACAGTTGCCGTCGTGCGATCACCAAACCCGGCATAGACTTGGTTATCACCCATTACTTTTTCGACAATGCACAAATAATCGATTTCCTGGCCTCAAATAGCATCAACGCATTTCTATATGAAGAAAAGGCAGATTATGGAATTTCCAGTTGTGCTGACTTTGCACTGGCTTGTGGACGTCCGTTTGCGCTAACTCGCTCCTCGATGTTTCGGAACCTGTTCCACTTAAATCCATCAATTTTCATAGAAGATCGAAGTTTGGCTGACATCGCCGCCGGCGATCTGTCTATGTTCGAAGCAGCTCGCGCAGCTGCGGCGCCGGACAAAGCGGCAGCGGAATGGAATGCCATTATTCGTGAGGCGATTGCGTCGATCAACGAAAGCCGTATGACTCCAGATCGCCGTGGTTTCAATAAAATGCTCGACGATCGGTCGCGCGCGGCCTATCGCCCGGCGCTCGAGGCTTTGGCAAAGTTTGCTCCGGATATGCTTTCGCGCAAAACTGAACGCGCAAATGTCCAGCAGGCATTTGGCCTCGACACAGCTCTACGTTTCCTCGCAAATTGCCCGAACCCCCGTATCCTGGCCGCCGGCTCGTTTGAGGGCACAGCGGTGGCGACCCTCCGGGCTCAAGGATACCGGATCGACGAAATTGACCGCAACGTCAATGGAATGACATTACGGGACTTCTATATCGCGCCGAACGCACAGCTTGGGTCTTACGATCTCGTCTTGAGCATCTCAGTGCTCGAACATGTTGATGAAGATGTGCAATTTGTCCGGATGATCGGTGAATTTCTTAGGCCGGGAGGGCTGGCCGTTCTGACTGTCCAGTTCGCAGAAAATGGTCAGCCCGACACGTATAAGCCAAAGAGTGTGCGGCGTTTTTATATGACTCGCGATATCCGCGAAAGGCTAATGGCGGCGATTAGTGATTGCGTCCTCGTTGACGAACCTCGGTGGTCTGAAGGACGCGAGGATTGCGAATACAAGGGGATGCCATATGGATTCGCGGGCTTGGTCTTTCGAAAACTAGATGCGATGTCTGTTAGCTTAGCGGCAGTAAATCCTGTTTGGCGCGAGCTCTTGTCGCAAGGAAGGAAAAAATCACTTGTCGGTGACAAGATGGCTGCATTAAAGCGCCTGTGGCATTTCGGAAGGTAATAGGCCGAGTGATCCTCTAGAACTATGCGTTGTCCCATGACATTTGAGACTAGCTGTTGTTTGTAAAATGCTTTCGTATGAACGAGCTCATTTGGCCGGTTCGAGGGCGAACATTTGGCTCGGCAGTAACCTCGCGGCGATCGATCGTGATAGACTGTCCAGCATTGTTGAATTTTCCGTCGAGCATGTTTTGATAAATCGATCGGAATAATTCCGCTAGTTTATCCAGCGAGTATTTTTTTCCATAATCCCCCAAAAGTGCCTTGGTTGCTGGTTTGAAATTCAGGATTTTATCACGAAGCTCGTAGTGATTGCCCATCGTGAAGAAACTGAATCCACCCCTATAATATTTATTATACTCCAAAAATAATCGATTATAGCTCAGTATAACCTGCTGCTCCAATTGCAAAGCAATGGAGGCAATACCGGAGGCGCCTTGTCCGGATTCAAGGTGAGTGATTGTTACAAAATCCGTGCACGCGAGCGCGGTATAAAGTTCGGAATCGCTGATGTTTCCGAGAAAGCGAATGCGATCGCCTAGCGTCCTTGCTTCAGCGCCATAATGTTGACGGGCCTTTAGAGCCGCCTCATCGTAATTATCCAGATATTCCGTCGCCTCTTTTACGAGTGCTGAAACTTCATTCGTTTGAATGATAGGCGGATATTCGCCTCCTGCGAACGCAAGCTTATATTGTTGAGGAAGAAGACCCAAAGATTTTATGGATACCATCTGATCTTTGTGGGGCATGAGATAGCCGGCACGCAAAATGACGATATCATCTTCCTGGAAGCCAAGGTCCTTTTTCCAAGCAGTTTTATCAAGCTGCCGATATGTGGCCACTTCCTCATTCGAAAGGTAGACAACCGGAAAGTCAGTAACATTTTCAATGGCGAAGACTGATCGCATCAACTCCGCTTCGCGGGGGAGGTGAGTGATGATCCAATATGGTTGCTTCGTACTACGCTTTTTGAGTGATTCAAAAACACGATGATGCATGTCCTGCCAGGGCTTGGGACGTACAAACAAATGCAGTGAATGCAACGTGATAATGAGGCATTTGCTTGCCTGGCATAGCTTCAGCACTCTCCGCTCGATCGCTTCTATGCTTCGGCCAAATAAATCCCATTCCATCTGTATGTTGACGCAGTCATAATTAGCCAGCATATGACAAATTTGATCAATATGCTCTTCCGCCGCCGCCGTCTCATTCAGTTTTTCGTTGGCAATTAAGGCTGCGGTTTTCAGGTCGAAGACCGTGACGTCGAACCGATGTTTGAAGGTCTTCTCAATGGCCCGGGCATAAGAGGCAATCCCGCATACTTCGCCGTAAGTGGAAATAATCGCTAATTTCATCGGCTGGTATGTCCAATTAATGCCCGCTGCTCCCGAGGCAAAAGAACGAGATACCATGCACAGCTGTGCCGTGTGTTCTCCCGCCTATGCCTTGCAGATTTCCCTCAGATTATTTGCCTCACGCGGCACAAAGATGAAATTATAAATATATCGGTCGTTGTCGGTAATATCCGACTTTTCATCAAGCAATGCCTTTTGATTGGCCTCGAGCGAGAACTTTTCGAATGGCGTAAGCTCAAGCGTCACGCGGTCGACAAAATAGCCTTCGTACCCGCGCGACAAGAGAAATTCGAACACTTTGGTGCATTCCGGATTATGGCGAAACTCGTTTTCGACAATTATTGCCGGCCGCCATCTTTCGATTGTCGTGCGCGCGCCTTCCAGTACCTCGTGTTCGCTTCCTTCAACATCGATCTTCATAAATCCCACATCGGTTAGAGCCAACGCATCAATGGGGATCGTTTGCACCCGGATCGGGGCGCCGAGAACGCCCAGTTTTGTGAGAAAATCGCCAGACGTAATTCCGCCCATGCCCATGTAACCGATAGGATCCTCTCCCTCGATGAAGGGGATGTTGAAAACGGCCTCGCCCGCCTGTCGGGCAACTGCGAGCGGTACAACAGTGACATTGCCGTAGCGATGAGTATTGATCATGAGATATGGGATCAATTGCGGATTTGCTTCAAATGCAATCACTCGACTGCAAAGCGGGGCGAGCAGGGCTGAATAGAACCCGAGGTTTGCTCCTAGGTCTAGCCCAACTTTCTCTTGTGAAGTGAGATGCTTCAGATATTTTATTTCGGGTTCGATGCGCGCAAAGACGTCGAGATCGTACGGAAACGAACGGCATCGATTTAGCGCCGTTCCAAGCTCTTGGTGAAACTTATCATTTTCTGAAATTGGTTGTGGCGGCTTCGGCAAATATGAGCTCCACATCAATCCTTCCCGCTTTGGCCTGTCAGACGATTTTGTTTGCCAAAGCCTTATCTTGAAAAGCTGGGGGAAGCTGAACATGATGACCTTTGATCCTGAAGCAAAGACAAAACATCGATAGGATATCCAGGCGCTAAAGTGAACCTGCGAATATGGAAATAATGCTAATATGGCGGACCCTAACCAGACTTGGAGAGGGGGCCTTTAATCAGGGTCTAAAGTGGAGGCCGTAAAGTGAGCGGTGTGATGCAAATTCCGGAAGCTGTGCTTGATCGCAACTGGGACACCATGTCGGCATCGGAGCAGCGTGCTTTTGTAGCTGGGAACGGCTTTATCGTGGTGCCGCAAGCTCTTTCCAACGCCGAACTTGATAAGATTATGGGTGAGATAGAATATTTTGATTTGGAAAAAAATGTGAGAGATGGGACTGAGGCCTTTTGCTCGGCGCCTTCATTCACCAGCGTTTTAGACAACCCAAAAATCTTGTCGACGGTCAAAAATATTATCGGAGACAACGTTGTCTGTTTCAAAGCTGACTACGTTGCTAAGAAATCTTTCGATCGGGCTCGGGTTGAGCCCCAGAGGACCGCATTGCACGTCGATTATGGCATCGGCGAGAGGGAGGGTGATTACCGCAACACAAGTGCGGTATGGGTTAATGTGGCTTGCTATTTGACGGATATGACCATTGAGCACGCGCCATTTGCTGTCGTGCCGGGCAGTCACCGCATGTATCATCTCGTTCCAGGCACGGATATGGAAGAGCTCAAAGATGATGCCGTGACATTGATGGCTAAGGCCGGTGATGCCGTCATATTTTTGCATTCCACGGTCCATGCCGGCGGGGTCAATGTCTCCGGCTCCACCCAGCATATTGTATTTTGCAGCTTTAGACCCGCCTGGGCTCGTCCCATAGGTCCGGTTATCGAATGGCCTGCCGAATTCGTCTCCAAAGCGCCTGCCGCGAGACAGCAGCTTTTATCGGGAGTCAATCAAGGACTTTACCCGCAGAAAAATAAGCCGCAATCGATGTTGGGTCGATTCCGCGAGCTGTTTAGGTAAGACCTTGTCATTGACCGATTGTCAGTTTGGCAAAGCATACCAGATGTCTTGGAGTTCGAATGTTCGATCGCCGCTGGCTTCTAGGTGAGATTGTAGTTCGGTCTGCTTCTTGCTCTTAAATTCGAAGCTCTCAATTAGGGTCGATAGATCTGCGCAAGTCGTTCCGTCGTGCACGCCCAACGAGTTTAGTGGCGAGCATCGTATAATAACCTGCTTTCGTGCCAACACCGCCGAACGGGTCGCTTGGCAACAGACATTCGAGACTCCCACTGGCTTTCTTCCGCCCCCAAATGGCAAAGGAACATGTATCTTTGGATATGCTCTTCAAGACTAAGGGCATACGGGCGCCATTGATTAGAAAGGGTATGAAATGTAGATTGCAGAAATTCGACTATGGCGTTGCGACGGAGTTTCTTGGATGGCCGCTGAAATGGATGTGGACCGCGAAGTCCGAGAGGCCTTCTTCAAGGGTAAAAGCGATGGCGGTGTTTTTGTAGAAATTGGTGCCGCCCGTCCGGATTTCCTGTCGATCAGCGCTAGTTTCCGTAGCCTCGGGTGGAAAATCATCGCGGTCGAAGCCAATCCGGACTTTTGCGCTTTGCATCGTGCATTGGGATATAATGTTTATGAATATGCCTGCAGCGACGTCGAATCTGATGATGCAAATTTTTTCATCGTCGATTCTCTGGGGGCTGATTATCTCGGCGGTTCAGTTTCCTTCGAATCCTTTTCGTCGCTTGGGATCAAGGATGAGTTTCACGAACTTCATGAAACGGTAAAGGATAAGACGAAAACCAGAAGCGTTTCTGTCAAAGTGAGACGGCTCGATACGATACTTGAATTACATGAGCCGACCGTTCAGCATATCGACATTCTTGCTGTCGATGTCGAAGGATGGGAACTCAACGTAATGAGAGGGCTATCAGTATCAAAATATAGCCCACGCGTGATAATACTGGAAAATCTTTTCAAAAAAGATGATTATACAGCCTATATGCAAAGTATCGGTTACACCTTGTGGCGGCATCTCGAACCGAATGATGTGTATGTCGCGGCCGATCTTTCGCCCGCCGAATCGATACAGAGGCCTCGCATAAACTGGCTCGGTAAATTAGTTCGGGCTGCAAAGGCGTTGAAAAACGGGTAGTAGTCCGCGAGCAGCTCACATGATGCGAAGTGCTTACCTTTGCTGGAGAGTGCCGAGATAAACCTTTCGCTTTTCGGCTTGATCCGCTTTGTACGCCTCTGGGTAGTCGTAGGCGAAGCACTCTCTATTGTGCTTCCGCCGGATAACCCAACTGGGGATCAGTGCATATTTCAGTCGAACTTTTATGCATTCCCACGATGGATCTTGATATGCACGCGCCACGATCCTGTCGAGAAGCGCCTTATCCTCTATCTTTGGATGTAAATAGCAAAGGAATTTCAAGATGAGCGTCATGAGGGGATGAATTTCGTATCTTATGGCCCGGCGCACTTCGCGCGCTTCAGGACTGTTTTGTCCGAAAAACGCGTCAACGATATCGTGAAATCCGTCTACCTGCATCTTGTAGCGCTCGACGAGACCTTTGTCGGAGAAGGAATCATTCTCGCCGCGGCGGCTTAATAGCACGCGGCCTAGATAATTGACTCTCAAACCCTTGGGCATGAGCGAAAAAAAGCGTGCGCAATGGGCCCAACAACTACCGACGAAATTTTCGTCCAACGGAACCCGATCCCATGTCGAACGGCGGATGATCAGGCCGCTGCAGAAACTAAAGAAGGCTTCGGAATTGATCGCGCGTTTGAAATAGGCGAGGCGCTGGACCGGATCTGACAGGTCGAATACGCCAGGAATGTCCGGTTCGAGAACCGGGTATTCGAAAAGCGGCTCCATCCATCCCGTGCATTCCATGTGTTTGCAGATATAGATGTCATCCCCTGAGCGTATCTCTCCAAGGATTGTCGCGAGAGATCCGGGATGCATGATGTCGTCGCCGCTGAAGAGCCAAACATATTCTCCGTGAGTGGCTTCCAGTGCGCTTGCCATGTCCCGGTCAATGCCGCCTTTCTGGGGAAGGCGATTATAAATGATGTTCGGATATTTGGAGCAGAACTCGGCCATCACCTCGGGCGTTCGATCCGTAGAAGCGCCGTCGGTCACGACGATCTCAACCGTATTGCCGTGCTCTTGTCCGATGATCGAGTTCAGCGTTTCAGGGATGAAATTTGCAAAGTTATAAACGGGGATGGCAATGGACAATTTCATATCGGTTAAGGCCCATTCGGAGCTTATTCTGCAAGTGCCGCTAAGTCTTCGATATATTGTAGGAATGGGCCACGCCGTTGATCAACGGGATGTCCATACCGGATCCGCTTATGAATTGTGCCTAGACCAGCATGTACAGGCAAACGCTGCAGGAGTGTAGCAATTTAGGCAAGAATCCGCTCCGTTCGCAAGTCACTCAAGGCTGATGGCTGGGCCGTGGCGATTGCGGGGACCATTTGATCGACGCTTTCGCTTCAGCGGTGTCTATCTGGGTTTTTTGCCGTGGATCCGGAAATCGGCGATACATGGCGCACCTATGGTTCGAGCACCGCGAGATCGCGCAAACTGGCCTTCTCGTATAAAAGGCCTTCTGTCGGCTTGAGGTGACAACTTACCTTGTCTCTGCCGCCACCGAAGACCCGGCAAAGGCGGCCCAAATTCTTCGGCAAGGTAGATTCCGTTTTGGCCTTTAACGCCGAGCACGGAGGCATTTTAAAATAAAACGGAAAGAAGCTCGACCCCTTCCGAGGCGCTGTATCAAGGGCTGTTCTCTTACTGAATGAACAGACGGAAACATAACATAATCCATCAGCAGAGAACAAGCTAGGCGTCTGGAGGTTATCTGTCTCAACGGCTGCGTCTACAATTTTGCTAAAATGAGTTTGTGCAAAGTTTGCGTACGCTGGGAGGCATCGCGGCTATAGCCGGAAATTTGGCGCACGTATGCGTCAGAATTTGATCGACTTCGTCTATAAACACGTTACCGTTCAATTGATCTTCCAACTGCGATACTGAAGTGATAAGCGAATAGTTTCATGATCTTGAAGGCTATCAGCTAAATGAATGGAGTCTATTCCGGCGAGGCATACCCCCACACCTTCGATTGTTTTATTATGAAGCTAATCTTGCTTAAGATGTGCAAGAGGATCGTGCTCTCGCTGTCGGCTGCAGATCAATCCTAACTTTAAATCGGGACCGACGTAATGGAAAGGATTCATGAGAGTGATGTACGTGCAGGCACATCATCTTCGGTAGAGCCAAATCGCACATTCACATCATATCAGATTGAATTTCTGCTCAACGAAATTGCCTTCTTGCAAGCTGAGCTGAGAAGTCGTCGAGTATACCCAGCTATCGATTTTTTGCATCTTCACATGATGCAGCTATATTGGACGGTGACGCGAGTTCTCAAGCACATTGCGTCCCCATTTCTCCAATCAACTCGATCAACGTGTGGGGTGCCGCTTCCGCGGCCCTCGCCGAATCGGCAGCGCGTCGAATGGAGCGGTGAGCCAAGACTGTTCATTGATGTGACCAGTACCCATCGCCATGATGCAAAGACCGGCATTCAGCGTGTGGTTAGGGAGGTCGCTAAAGCCTCGATCAAGAGTGGGTGGGCGCTCCCGGTCATCATCGAAGATGGTCAATTACGTTCTTATTTCAGGCACCCAGATTTACCGGACAATATCGAAATCAAGTCTGGAGATCGATTGTTATTGCTTGATACAAGTTGGAACCATGCCAACGAGTATCCACCAATCTTGGATGAAGTCGTTCGACGTAAAGGAGTTATTATTGGGTTTTACTACGATATCATTCCATTACTATATCCAGGCCTTTTCGTTCCAGAGGCCAGCAAAGCTTTTCAAAATTGGTTTGAGATGAGTCTTCCCTATTTCTCGGCCGTTGCGACTATTTCGCGAAGCGTTGCCCTTGACGTCAGTCAGTACATCTCGAGTAGAAAATTATCGCACAAATCGAATCTTCGAGTCGGGTGGTTTCATCTGGGAGCCGATTTCGATTCGAATGCCGAAAGTACTCCATCGGAACATGTTGTAGCTCTCGGAGGGAGGGGATCATTTTTCCTATTGGTGGGCACGCTTGAACCGCGCAAGAACCACGTCACAGTACTCGCCGCTTTCGAGCAAATTTGGAAACTGGGCGGCGACGCATGTTGTGTGATCGTCGGGAAACGAGGCTGGCTTGTTAATGCTCTCTGCGACCGCATACAGCGGCATCCGGAGTTCGGTCGCAAGCTGTTTTGGTTTGAGACGTGTAGCGATGCTGATCTAACCTATCTTTATCACCATGCGACCGCGCTAATCCAAGCCTCATTGGCAGAGGGATTCGGTTTGCCTCTCGTTGAAGCAGCGCATTTTGGTACGCCGGTAATCGCAAGCGATATCCCGGTCTTTCGTGAGATTGGCGGATCCTCCTGTTCTTATTTCGATCCTGTGAACGCTGAAACTCTTGCGGGACGTGTCCTCGAGGCACTCAAAAGTCCTCGCTCCGCGCCCACTATCGCGGTGTTGAGCTGGGCTGATGCCACTGAGCGGCTCCTAAAGCTTATCAAAGAAGCTGACTACGAATTTACTGTGCCAGACGTCCCGCCTTCGTGATGCGGCGTAGGGCTCGCGCTCTTTGAAGCATTTCACTCATTTGCATCGTACTTGCACTTTTTATAGATATTCATGCCACGCAGGCGGTTGCCAACAGATAAGGACATAGAGCGAAATGAGCGCTCCGAAAGTCGCATTGATCACCGGTGTCACCGGCCAGGATGGCGCTTATCTCGCCGAATTGCTGATCGCGAAGGGCTATATCGTTCACGGCGTGAAGCGGCGCGCGTCGCTTATCAATACCGATCGCGTCGATCATCTCTACCAGGATCCGCATACGCCCGATCTGCGTTTCTTTCTGCATTATGGCGATGTGACGGATTCGACCAATCTCATCCGCCTGATCCAGGAGGTGAAGCCCGACGAGATCTATAATCTCGCCGCACAAAGCCATGTGCTCGTCAGCTTCGAGACGCCGGAATATACGGCCAATGCCGACGGGCTCGGCACCTTGCGCCTATTGGAAGCCATCCGCATTCTCGGCATGGAGAAGACATGCCGCTTCTATCAGGCCTCGACCTCGGAACTCTACGGCAAGGTGCAGGCCGTGCCGCAGAACGAGACCACGCCTTTCTATCCGCGCTCGCCCTATGGCGTGGCGAAACTCTATGCCTATTGGATCACGGTCAATTACCGCGAGGCCTACGGCATGCATGCCTCGAACGGCATTTTGTTCAATCACGAAGGCCCGACGCGGGCGGAGACTTTCGTCACGCGCAAGATCACCCGGGCGGTGGCGGCGATCGAGTTGGGCCTGCAGGAGAAGCTCTTTCTCGGCAATCTCGATGCCAAGCGCGACTGGGGCCATGCGCGCGATTATGTCGAGGGCATGTGGCGCATCGTGCAGCAGGCGGAGCCGGACGATTATGTTCTGGCGACCGGCGAAACCCATTCGGTGCGCGAATTCACCGAGCTCGCCTTCAAGGAAGTCGGGCGCGAGATCGCCTGGAAGGGCGAAGGCGCCGATGAGCATGGCATCGACATGAAGAGCGGCAAAGTCGTCGTGGAGATCGACAAGCGCTATTTCCGGCCGACGGAGGTCGATCTTCTGATCGGCGATCCGACCAAGGCCTTTACCAAACTCGGCTGGAAACATCAGACAACATTCCAGGAGCTTGTCGCGGAAATGGTCGCCAATGATCTCGTCGTCATGAAAAAGCGCGGCTTCGCTTAATGCGCTCCGCGGTCAAAGATCGGGCTAGCCGGCATAAGCTTGGTGATGAGCAAATGCCTCTCAGAAACATACGAGCTTGGATTTAAATCGGCCCTTGTGCCGATCTGTCTGGTAATATCACGACACCACCATAGGACACGAGGCTATGTCTGAACGCGGGAAAGTTGCTCTCATTTTCGGCGTTTCGGGCCAGGACGGCGGCTATTTGAGCCAGATGCTCCTCAAGCATGGCTATGAAGTCCATGGCACGTCCCGAGACAAAGAGCTGACGGGCTTTTCCAACCTGAAGGCGCTTGGCACTTACCAAAATGTGGTTTTGCATTCGACCGCGCTGAATGATTTTCGCAGCGTCCTTCAAACGATCTCGAACGCGAATCCGAGCGAGATTTACAATCTGGCGGCGCAGTCCTCCGTCGGATTGTCGTTCGAACAGCCGGTCGAAACGATCGACAGCAGTTTGAACGGAACGCTCAATATTCTGGAAGCCGTGCGGTTTTTACGGCGTCCCATCCGGCTCTATTTTGCATCTTCAAGCGAATGTTTCGGCGATACGGGTTCGTTGCCCGCCGACGAAATGACCTCGTTCCGGCCGGCAAGCCCTTATGGCGTCGCCAAGGCCGCCGCACATTGGCTTGTCGCCAACTATCGAAATTCATATGACTTGTTCGCGTGCTCGGGCATTTTGTTCAATCATGAATCGCCCTTGCGTCCTTTGCGCTTCGTGACGCAAAAAGTTGTGCATGGTGCGATCGATATTGCGTCCGGCAAGGCGTCCGAGCTCAATCTCGGGAATCTCAATATCTCGCGCGATTGGGGATGGGCGCCAGAATATGTCGAGGCCATGTGGGCCATGCTTCAGCAGGACCAGCCCGGAGATTATGTGATCGCAACGGGGCAGTCTTACACGCTCGAGGCGTTTGTTGCGACGGCGTTCGAGCGCCTCGGCCTCGATTGGCGCAAACATGTCGTCTTGAAAAAAGATCTCTTGCGCCCGACCGATCTCCATTTCAGCGTCGGCAACCCGCAAAGGGCAAAGATGGTGCTCGGGTGGCAGGCGCAGACTTTCATGCATGATGTGGTAACTAAATTGATAGATGCGGAGCTTCAGCGCCGGGACGCTGGGCCGATCCTACGGCCGGCAGGCCGCGCATCGAATTGACAGACGGTCCATTTCACCGCGCGGGAGCCAAGATTGGTGGAAACATCTTCGAAATTCATCGCCGCCGAACTTGATGAATCTCTGGCCGCCTTGGGGGCGGCCGCGAAATCGGCAAGCTTCATCGGTCAGATAGACGCGATCTCCGATGCCATCATCGCGAGCCTGCGGCAGGGGGGCAAAGTGCTCTTCGCAGGCAATGGCGGGAGCGCTTCCGACGCGCAGCATATTGCCGGCGAATTCGTGTCGCGCCTCAACTACGATCGCGCGCCTCTGGCCGGGCTTGCTCTGACGACCGACACATCAGTGATGACTGCGATCGGGAACGATTACGGCTACGAACAGATTTTCTCACGTCAGGTCGCGGGCATCGGTCAGGCCGGGGACGTGTTCGTCGGTATTTCGACGTCCGGGCGCTCGCCGAATATTCTCGCGGCCTTCAAAGCCGCGCAAGCGAAGGGCCTCCGCACGGTCGGTTTCACGGGAGCCAAGGGCGGCGTCATGGCGGATCATTGCGAGCTCCTCCTAAACGCGCCTTCCGATCGCACGCCCATCATCCAGCAGTTGCATATCACCGCGGCGCATATCGTCTGCGGCCTCGTCGAGAGCGCACTATTCCCGAAAGTTTGAATTTGCGCGCGCTCGATCATACGTCATCTTATTGAGTAGATCGAATACCATTGGATTTCGACGTGAGACGCGCCAAGAGGGGGTCGGTAATGTTACCTTATCCCGAACGCCGTTGATGTCGCCCCACATGCCGAGATTGCGCCACTGGTTCGTGCGGATGGACGTACGATTTGCGAGTCGTCATCTGCTTGCGGCGTCGTGTGTGGGCGAACCGTCATGAAAATGACAATGGAATCGTCCATGAGGGAAAAACTTCTCTATTAAGGACAACCGACTTGGCGAAAAAAGATCGCGACGTCGTCAGTGTTCGAACCATGTTTTTATCCGACATCCACCTTGGAACCAAGGGATGTCAGGCAGAAATGCTGCTCGGATTTCTGAAGCATTATGAAGCCGATACGATCTATCTCGTCGGCGATATCATCGATGGCTGGCGGTTGAGGTCGAGCTGGTATTGGCCGCAGACCCACAACAATGTCGTGCAGAAGCTTTTAAAGCGCGCGCGCAAGGGCACAAGAGTCGTCTATATCCCCGGCAATCACGATGAGTTTGCCCGCGATTATGTCGGGGATAACTTCGGCGGCATCGAGATCATGGGCACGGCGATCCATGACGGACTCGACGGCAACCGGCTGTTGATCATCCATGGCGATCACTTCGACCTCGTCGTGCGGCATGCCCCTTGGCTCGCCTATATCGGTGACGGCGCCTACACCCTGGCTCTGGCGATCAACCGATATCTCAACATCGTGCGGCGGCGGATGGGGCTCGCTTATTGGTCCTTGTCGTCCTGGGCCAAATATAAGGTGAAGAAGGCGGTCAATCATATCGGCCGGTTCGAGGAGCTTCTGTCGAACGAAGCGCGCCGGCTCGATGTGCAGGGCGTCGTCTGCGGCCATATCCATCACGCCACGATCCACCATGATTTCGGCGTCAGTTACATGAATACCGGCGATTGGGTGGAAAGCTGCACGGCTCTCGTCGAGAACCACGACGGCAGCTACGAAATCATCCGCTGGGCCGACGAATTGCGGCAATTGGCCTTCGTCGAACGCGCCGCGATGCTCGCACCCCAGGCGGAGGCCTCCGCCGCGTGAGCCGACTTCTGATCGCGACGGACGCATGGCACCCTCAGGTCAATGGGGTTGTGCGTTCGCTTGAGGCGATTGCTGCGCATGCGGCTTCCTTCGATATGGAAGTCCATTTCCTGACGCCGCAGAGCTTCCGCACTTTGCCTTTGCCGGGCTATGGCGAAATCAGGCTCGCTCTGGCCACCGCCTCGGCCGCGGCGGCGGCCATCACGCATGTCCAGCCGGACTTCATCCATATCGCGACGGAAGGGCCGATCGGGCTTGCCACGCGGCGCTGTTGCCTGCGTGCCGGCTTGCCGTTCAGCACCTCCTACCACACCCGCTTTCCGGAATATCTGGCGGCGCGCGCGCCGGTGCCCGTGTGGCTCAGCTATGCCTTCTTGCGGCGCTTTCACAATGCCGGCGCGGGCACGATGGTGAGTTCTCCGAGCCTTGAAAGAAATCTCATAAAGCAAGGTTTCAAAAGGCTTTTGCACTGGTCGCGGGGCGTCGATGAAACGCTGTTCCGGCCGCGTGCCGAGCAGGTTTTGGATCTGCCGCGGCCGATTTTCCTGTTTGTCGGGCGGATCGCCGTCGAGAAAAATGTCGAGGCCTTCCTGCGCCTGGAACTGCCGGGCTCGAAAGTCGTGGTCGGAGACGGCCCCATGCTTGGACAGTTGAAGGCGGCTTTTCCGGAAGCCCATTTCATGGGGCCGCAGCAGGGCGAAGAGCTGGCGCGGACCTATGCCTCCTCGGATGTCTTCGTGTTTCCGAGTCTGACGGATACGTTCGGCATCGTTCTTCTCGAAGCGCTTGCCTCCGGCCTGCCGGTCGCCGCCTATCCGGTGATGGGCCCGCTCGACGTGATCGGGGAATCGAAAGCGGGGGTGCTCGATCACGATCTGCAGCGGGCGGCGTTGGCCGCTCTCGAAATCCCGCGCGAGTTGTGCCGGGCGCATGCCACGACCTTCACCTGGAAGCGCAGCGCGGCCCAGTTCTTCGGGAATATCCATACTGTTCTGGGGCCGGCCGGCCGGCTTCGGAAACGCAAGCCCGTGGTCGCCTGGGGCCGCCCCGCTTGAACCGGGCTTTTGACAGCTATTTTACTGACAACAATCTGTCATTGAACTGTCACTACCCTATAGTAGCACCGTTGAATGGGTCGGGCCCCATTGCCGCATCGCTTGCGCTGTTTCATCCGTCCAGCTCGATCCGTTCAACAGCCGAAGAGGCATCACATGCAATCAACACGTTTTTTGAGAACCGCTGTTCTGGCGCTCGCCATGGGCGTGAGCGCGATTGCGCAAGCCGCTGATATTACAGGGGCTGGCGCGACTTTCCCTTATCCGATCTACGCCAAATGGGCAGATGCCTATAAAAAGGAAACGGGCAACGGCCTCAATTATCAATCGATCGGCTCGGGCGGTGGTATCAAGCAGATCAAGGCCCAGACGGTGACCTTCGGCGCCAGCGATGCGCCATTGAAGGGCGACGAGCTCGCGGCCAGCAATCTGGTTCAATGGCCGATGGTCATGGGCGGCATCGTGCCCGTCGTCAACATCGACGGCATCGCACCTGGCGAACTCGTGCTCGACGGTCCGATGCTCGCCAAGATCTTCCTCGGCGAAATCAAGACCTGGGATGACCCGGCGATCAAGAAGCTCAATCCCAGCGCCAAATTGCCGTCGGCTGCGATCGCCGTCGTGCATCGCTCGGACGGTTCGGGCACGACCTTCAATTTCACCAATTATCTGTCCAAAGTGTCGGCGGATTGGAAAGCCAAGGTCGGCGAGAATACCTCGGTTGAATGGCCGGCTGGCATCGGCGCCAAGGGCAACGAAGGCGTCGCCAATAATGTGATGCAGACCAAGGGCTCGATCGGCTATGTCGAATTCGCCTATGCGAAGCAAAACAAGCTGACCTATACCGGCTTGGTCAACAAGGAAGGCAAGAACGTCGAGCCGACCATGGCGTCCTTCCAAGCCGCCGCCGCCAACGCGGATTGGGCCAATGCGCCCGGCTTCTACCAGATCCTCACGGATCAGCCCGGCGCGGCCTCTTGGCCGATCACGGCTGCGACCTTCATCCTGATGCAAAAGAAGCCGCAGGACCTCGCCGCCGCCACTGAAGCGCTCAAGTTCTTCAGTTGGGCCTATGCGAAGGGCGACAAGATGGCTGAAGAGCTTGACTACATCCCGCTTCCCGACAATGTCGTCGCTCTGGTGAAAAAGACCTGGGCGGCCGACCTCAAGGGCAGCGACGGCAAGCCCTTGCTGAATTAATAAGGTCTTGAAAGCGGCAAGCCGCGGACATGCGTCTCCGCGGCTTGCTTCTCTGAGGACGATGTGGACCCTTAATTTGATATCCTGCCGTTCCTTCGTTCTTCTCTGATATACGGACCGTAGTTTGGCTGACCTCACCATCGACACCTATACGATGCAGCTCGACAAAGAGCATAAGCGTGCTCGGGTTTTCACCCGATTCCGGCTGAGCGATGGGCTTTTCCGGCGTTGCACATTTTCTGCGGTCATGCTCGTCTTGGCCCTTCTCGGCGGCGTCATGATTGCGCTGGCCTATGGTTCGCTTCCTGCGTTCCAGGCCTTCGGCTTTGGTTTTTTCGTCACCGAGGTTTGGAACCCGGTCACCGATAAATTCGGCGCGCTGGCCCCGATCTACGGTACCGTTGTCACATCACTTATCGCCATGCTCATTGCCGTCCCTGTCGGCATCGGAAGCGCGATTTTCCTGACCGAACTTTGCCCGCAATCGCTGCGGCGGCCGATCGGCGTTGCGATCGAACTACTCGCTGCGATTCCCTCGATCATTTACGGCCTCTGGGGCCTTTTCATTCTTGCGCCCTTCCTGCAGCAGTATGTCCAGCCAGCCCTCATTTCGCTTTTCGGCAACATCCCGATCCTGTCGACGCTTTTCGCCGGGCCGCCTTATGGAATCGGCATTCTGACGGCCGGCTTCGTTCTGGCCATTATGGTGCTTCCGTTCATCACCTCGATCTCGCGCGATGTTTTCGAGACGGTGCCGCCGGTCTTGAAAGAGGCGGGCTATGGCCTCGGCTGCACCACCTGGGAAGTCTCGCGGAACGTGGTGCTGCCTTACACGGGCGTTGGCGTGATCGGCGGGATCATGCTCGGTCTTGGGCGCGCGCTCGGCGAAACCATGGCGGTCACTTTCGTTATCGGCAATGCGCATCGAATCTCCGGATCCATACTGGCCCCCGGAACGACGATCTCGGCGTCGATCGCCAATGAATTCACCGAGGCCGTCGGCGACCTTTACACGTCGGCTTTGATCGAACTTGGCTTCATTCTGTTCATCATTACCTTCATCGTCTTGGCGATCTCGCGGTTCTTGCTCTTGCGCATCGAACAGAAAAAGGGCGTTTGAACCATGTCCCGTTACGCGCAGCGCCGGCGTCTCAATTTCTTCTCGATCGGCCTTTGCTATGCAGCGGCGGCCTTCGGGCTTGGTTTTCTATTGCTGATCCTCATCGCCCTTGTCGGGAAGGGCGTGCGAGGCTTCTCGCTCGATCTCTTCACGCAGATGACCCCGCCACCCGGAAGCAAGGGCGGTCTCCTCAATGCCATTTATGGCAGTCTCATCATGACCTTCCTCGGTGTCGCCATAGGGACGCCGTTGGGCATGCTGGCCGGCACCTACATGGCCGAATATGGCCGCGGCACGAAACTGACCTTTATCGTGCGCTTCATCAACGACATCCTGCTCAGCGCGCCTTCGATCGTCATTGGCCTTTTCGTTTACGAGATCATGGTCTCGAAAATGGGCCATTTCTCCGGCATCGCCGGCGCCGTCGCCCTTGCGATCATCGTGATACCGGTCGTCGTGCGGACAACCGAAGACATGCTGCTGCTCGTCCCCGCGCAGATGCGGGAGGCGGCGACGGCGCTTGGCCTGCCGCGTTTTCATGTGATCACCAAGATCGCCTATAAGGCCGCGAGCGCCGGCCTCGTGACCGGTATCCTCCTGGCGATCGCCCGCGCCAGCGGCGAGACGGCGCCCTTGCTTTTCACGGCGCTGAACAATCAATTCTTCAGCTCCAACCTCAACGCGCCCATGGCCAGCCTGCCGGTCATTATTTTCCAGTTTGCGTTGAGCCCCTATGCGGACTGGCAGCAACTGGCCTGGTCAGGCGCGCTGATTGTCACCGCCGCTGTTCTTTGTCTTTCCATCGCAGCGCGCGTGCTCGCCCGCAAGGGGGTGGGCGGATGAATGACGGAATGAAAATGCTCGGGTCCTTTAACGCGTCTCATGCGTCGGTCTTATCGCCCTCTGCGCCTGTCTCAGCTTGGAAAGTGACTTCGGCATGAATGATACTCGCACCCGGCAAACGCGCGGGATTTCGTCCGGGGGCGCGCCGCGCGTCCTTGTGGTCGAGGATGAGGCAGCGCTCGGTCTGCTTCTCACCTATAATCTCGAAGCCCAGGGTTTCGACGTCGAATGCGTCGAACGTGGCGACGACGCGGAACTGCGCCTGAGCGAAGCGCCGCCCGATCTCGTCATCCTCGACTGGATGCTGCCGGGCGTTTCGGGGCTCGAAATCTGCCGCCGCCTGCGCGCGCGGGAAAGCACGAGATCGCTGCCGGTCATTATGCTGACCGCACGCGGCGAAGAGGGCGAACGCGTGCGCGGCCTCTCCGTCGGGGCGGATGACTATGTGGTAAAGCCCTTTTCTGTGCCGGAGCTTTTGGCGCGGGTGCGCGCCTTGTTGCGACGGGTGCATCCGGCGCGGATCGCGCCTTTGCTTTCGATCGGCGATTTGGAGCTTGATCGCGGCACGTGGCGGGTGCGCCGCGGCGGCCGCTCGCTTCACATCGGCCCGACGGAATTTCGCCTTCTCGAATGTCTCATGGAGCGGCCTGGGCAGATTTTCTCGCGGGCACAATTGCTCGACAGTGTCTGGGGCCACGCGGCCGAAATCGACGAGCGAACCGTCGATGTTCATGTCGGACGGTTGCGCAAGGCTCTGTCACAGCCGGATGAGGAAGATCCGATCCGTACCGTCCGCGGCGCGGGCTATGGTTTCGATGAAACCTTCGGCAAGGTGAGGAATTAGATTTTTGTAGCTAAAGCGTTCATGATGAGGGGCGGCCCGCGAGTCCTCGAAACGCGCGGCGCCCTGACAGCAGTCACTTCGGATATTGGTCGAGTATATCGGACGACATGACCTTTACGATCATCATGCTCGCAGTCGCGGGGCTTCTGCTCTTCCTCCAATATTTGACGGCCTTTCTGGCCTGGCTGCGTTGTCGTCCGTCGCGCGGCCGGCGCGACGCTCTGGCCTTGGAGAAGGTGGACACGTTTCCAGCGATCAGCCTGGTCCGGCCGCTGTGCGGGCTCGAGAGTTTTTCGGGCGACACGCTGCGCAGTTCTTTCACGTTGAGCTATCCGTCCTACGAACTGCTTTTTTGCGTCGCCGATCCATCGGATCCGATCATCCCTTGGGTGAGAGCGGCCATGCGCACCTATCCCGAGGTGCCGAGCCAGCTCATCATCGGCGACGAGAAGATCAGCATCAATCCAAAGCTGAACAATATGGTGCGCGGCTGGCAGACGGCACGCTTCGACCGGATCGCCTTTATCGACAGCAATGTCCTTCTCGCCCCCGACTTTTTGCAGAGCCTGATTCATGCGCTGCGCGACGATACAGGCGTCGTCTCGGCGCCGCCGATCGGGCTTTCGCCGCGCGGGTTCTGGGCGCATCTCGAATGCGCCTTCCTCAATACCTATGAGGCGCGCTGGCAATATGCGGCGGATGCTTTTGCGATGGGCTTCGCGCAAGGCAAGACCCTGTTTTTCCGCCGCTCCGAATTGGAGAGCGGCTTCATGGAGCTCGCGGATGAACCGGCCGAAGACGCGGCCTCGACCAAAATGGTGCGCCGGCGGGGCCTGAAGGCACGCCTTGCCATGCCTTCGTCGCAGCCACTCGGCGAAAGAAGCGTCAAGGATGTGTGGTCGCGGCAATTGCGCTGGGCGCGGTTGCGGCGCGTGACGTTCCCGATGGAGTTCGTCCCGGAAATTCTGACCGGAGCTGCGGTGCCGCTTCTGGCTTTGGCGCTTGCGGCCTATACGGCGGGTTTTTCGGTACCGCTCGCCGTTCTTCTCTATATTTTGGCGTGGTACGCGCCCGAGATCATCTTGGCGAAGCTCTGTCGCTGGCCGATCAACCCTTCTCTCGCGTTGGCGCTTCCTTTGCGCGACGGCATGATTCCGGCGCTATGGGTCGCGGCTTGGATGGGCCGCAACTTTACGTGGCGCGGCAATGGAATCGAGGTCGATGCGGCGAGCCCGCGCGGGTTTCGGCCGCGCGCCGCGACTTCGACAAAGCTCGTCTGGAAGCGGGTTCGGACGTCCTGGGATCGCGCCTTTCCGCGCTGAATCGCAACTTCAAGCGCGTTGCTCAAGCCTTTGTTTCAAAGACTATTTTTTCCGAAAAGTCGGGCCCACTTTCCCGGATGATGCTTTAATTCAAGCCGCACAGCATTTGGCTTGACGCATTGCTGTGTCGGAAAGCTCCTTGGATGCGCGGATCAAGTTCGCGCATGACGCCTTCTGACAATTCTATCGGAAGATCCGATGTTCTAGCGTTCTTTCTGTGCGTGCCAGCGGCCACCGCATTGCTGCGTCGGAACCGACCAGGCGCCCTGGCCGGATGCGCCTCTCAAGCGTCCTGAGACATGCGCAACGTCCGTTCCGCGATGGAAGGCGAAAGAGACGACACCATCCCCGCCGACGCGGCCAAAGGGCTGAACCGCGCTGTCGCTCGTAGCGACAATGAGACCATCGGACACGGTCACAGAGCCGCTCGCCGTCCTTTGGCAGTCGCCCACGTCCGTCGTGGCGTCGATCCGATAGGTGCCATCATAATTGGTCGCCGCAAAAGCAGGCAGGCTCACTGCGGCCACGAGCGTCAAAGCGAGGCCAACGTGTAAAAAACGCGAAGATTTCATCATCGGAACGGCTTGGACCAGGACGTGAAGGGGACGAAAAGCGCGAATTGGCTTTCCACCGGTAGCATATGCCGCAAAAGCCCTGTGCGATGCAACAGGCGTCATGACGCGCCTGGGAGAAAGTCGGGGCCTGGCGCTAAACTCTTGCAGTCCTGGACTTTTCCATCGAGGCTTCTGCGGGCCAGACGGCGAGGGCACTCTCGAAGGTGTCATTTGCGGGTCATTCCGAATTGGATAATCTCTATGAGATTAAGGCTCAATCTGGCCGCCGCATCAGACGGTCGCACAAGCGACGCATCCCATTCTGTCGAACGTTTCGTTCGGCATATCGTTTTTAACAGAACAAACTCGGCACCGCCGGAAAAGGCGGGCTTGTAAGCACCAACCAGGGGTGAGGAAACATTATGGCGCAAGCAAAAACTGCGATTACGATCGTATTGGGCGGCCTGCTGCTGGCTTCGACCGGTGCTCTGCCGGCAGCCGCGCAAAAGCCGGCGGCGGAGGCACCCGCGCAAGATGCCACGATGAACAAGCTTCAAGACTTCAAGTCGACCGGCGCGCGCACCATTCCCTCCGTACCTCAAGGCGGCGAAAAGGCGGCGGCGATTAAGAAGACTTTGGAGACCATCAAGCTCCCGCCGGGATTCAAGATCAGCCTCTATGCGCTCGTGCCGGATGCGCGCATGATCGCGGTCGGGCCGCAGGGCGTCGTCACGTTCGTCTCGACCCGCAAGACGAAGATCTACAGTTTGACCGATCGCGGCCACGTGGGCGCTGCCGAGGACGTGCGCGAGTTCGCGCCGACGATCGAGTTCAACAATCCGAACGGGATCTGCTTTTCGAAGGACGGGTTCCTGTTCACGGTCGAACAGAACCGGGTGCTGAACTTCCCGGCTGCGGAATTCTTCTACGAGAATCCGGATGTCGCGGTTTCGGAAGTGGTCAAGCAGGGAGCGCTGATCCCGGCGAGCGAAGAGAGCTTCAACCATTCGGCGCGCGTCTGCCGCGTCGGGCCGGACAACAAGCTCTACATCACGATCGGTCAGCCTTATAATGTCTACGCGCCCGCCAAATACGATCTCTATTATAAGTTCGGCATGGGCGGCATCATCAGGATGGACCGTGACGGCTCCAACCGCGAGGTTTTCGCGCATGGCATCCGCAACTCGGTCGGCATGGATTTCGCCGCCGACAAGACATTGTGGTTCACCGACAATCAGGTGGACGGCATGGGCGACGATCAGCCGCCGGGCGAACTCAATCACGCGACGAAGCCCGGCGAGAATTTCGGCTTCCCCTGGTATGGCGGTGGTCATACCAGGACCGCCGAATATAAGGACCAGACCCCGCCGGCGGATGTCGTGTTTCCGGTCGTCGAGGAGGCCGCTCACGCCGCCGATCTCGGCATGATGATCTATACGGGCAAGATGTTCCCGAAGGAATATCAAGGCGCGATCTTCTCCGCGCAACATGGCTCCTGGAACCGCACGGTGCCCGTGGGCGCCCGCGTCATGGTGACGAAGATCGACGCCGAGGGGAAGGCGCCGGACGGCTCGAAGCCCTTCGCGGAAGGCTGGCTCGACGAGGACGGCGAATATACCGGCCGCCCTGTTGACGTGGAGCAGATGCGCGACGGCTCGCTGCTCGTCTCGGACGATCTCGCCGGCGCGGTCTATCGCATCACCTATGAAGGCAAGAAGTAGGTCGACCTGCCAAGAGGCATGCGGTGCTTAAGATAAAATTCGCTGCGATAGCCGCCGTTCTGAGTTTGACCGGAACGGCGGTCTATGCCGATGGGTCTGCCGCGAATGGCGCGCAGAAGATCAAAACATTTGGCTGCATCACGTGTCACGGCCGCGATGGCGTTTCCAAACTAGCGGAAGCTCCGAACCTTGCCGGCCAAGTGCAAATCTATCTCACCTCGGCGCTCCAGGCCTACCGCACGGGCGGCCGCAAGAATGAGATGATGAATACGGTCGCGGAAAAGCTGACCGATTCCGATATTGCCGATTTGGCCACCTATTATTCGAGCATCGCGGTCAGCGTCGCGCCGCCGCCGAGACCGTAGTTTGCGCTAGCGCGGCGTCGAAAGACCGTCATTGCGAGCGAAGCAAAGCAATCCAGGACTCAAGCGGTGGCGTGGATTGCTTCGGAGCCATAGCCCGGCCTTCAGCCGGGCGCTTTTTATTTTCGACGGGCGTGCAAAGCACGCCCTATGGCTCCCGTAATGACGGCTCATTGAGCGAATCCTGGCCTATAGAAACTGGCTCAACCCAGGGATGGCTGACACGATCTGACCGATCCGTTCGTCGCCGGCCTTTTCGCGCGCAAAGGAGAAGACTTCCTTGCCGATCGCCTGCATCTCGCTCATGCCGAGCCCGATGCCCGTTAATTGACCGGCCAACCCCATCAGCCCGCCACCGATCGCGCCCATGAGCCCGCCCAGAAGCCCATCGCCATGCTCGGCCGCCGCGGCTGCGGCTTGCGGCGCGCCGGGAAGATCGGCCAATAAAGCGTCGACTTCGGCGGAGGGTCCATCCTTTTTCAAAAAGGCGAAGATCATGCCGATGGCGGTTTCCGCCTTGTCCGGCGCAATGCCTGCGGCCGTCGCGACGCGTTGGATGAGTTCTTCCATGCAGGCTCCTTGAGTGCCGGTTGTATTCACGTGCCGCCGGTTGCCGGCCCATCGCCATTTGGTCTTCGCTGCTTCATATATGATGAATGTTGCAGGACCGCTTAGAGCGGGATGGGCAAAATTTCGTGCAGGACGTATCCATGGCCGATGATCCAAATCAAATGCCGGGACGCATTTTCCTCGGCAAAAGCGATAAGCCCGAATATCTTACCCTTTCGAAAGGCAATCGCCATGGCCTGATTACGGGTGCGACCGGCACCGGCAAAACGGTGACCTTGCAATTGCTGGCCGAGGGATTTGCCAAGGCCGGCACGGCGGTCTTCGCAGCCGACATCAAGGGCGACCTCTCCGGCATTGCCATGCCGGGCGATTCGAAACCTGCCTTCGTGAAACGCGCGGCGGATCTTGGCACCGCTTACGTGCCCGACGATTTCACGACCGTGTTTTGGGATCTTTTCGGCGAGCAAGGCCATCCGATCCGGGCGACGATCTCGGATATGGGGCCGCTGCTGCTCGCGCGTCTTCTCGAACTCAACGAGATCCAGGAAGGCGTTCTCAATATTGCTTTTAAGCTTGCCGACCAGCAAGGCCTGCTGCTGCTCGATCTGAAGGATCTGCGCGCCTTGATGCAGCATCTGGCCGAGGACGCAGCAAGCCTGACCACCCAATATGGTAACATGGCACCTTCTAGCATAGGCGCGATCCAGCGCCAGTTGCTGGTGCTCGAAAACCAGGGCGCGACCGCGTTTTTCGGCGAGCCGGCGCTCGATATCCACGATTTCCTGCGAAAAGATCGCGACGGGCGCGGCATCGTCAATGTGCTCGCAGCCGACAAACTCATGCGCTCGCCGCGCCTCTATGCGACCTTCCTGCTGTGGATGCTCTCCGAACTCTTCGAGCAATTGCCGGAGGTCGGCGATCTCGACCAGCCGAAGCTCGTCTTCTTCTTCGACGAAGCGCATCTCTTGTTCGATAGCGCACCGAAGGCGCTTCTGACCGCGATCGAGCAGGTGGTGCGGCTCATCCGGTCGAAGGGCGTCGGCGTCTATTTTGTAACCCAGAATCCGCTCGATGTACCCGAGACGGTGCTAGGCCAACTCGGCAATCGCGTTCAGCACGCGTTGCGGGCGTTCACGCCGCGCGATCAACGCGCCGTCAAGGCGGCGGCCGATACGTTCCGGCAGAACCCTGGCTTCGATACGGCAACAGCGATCATGCAATTGGGCGTCGGCGAGGCCTTGGTTTCCATGCTCGATGAAAAAGGCACGCCGGAAATGGTCGCCCGGACCTTGATCGCGCCGCCCTCCGCGCGGGTCGGGCCCATCACGCCGGAAGAGCGTCAGGAGATCATCAAGCGCAGCGGTCTTTTGGGAAAATACGAAACCGCGATCGATCGCGAGTCCGCTTTCGAAGTCTTGCAGGCGCGGGGCGAAGGGCGGATGGGTCAGGCGGGCGCGCCGCAGTCCGGTTCGCCGGGACCTAATGCCGGCGCTCCCTCGCAAGGCGGGGGGCTGACGATCGTTTGGGGATGGCTCGCCAAAATATTTACCGGCGGCGGGACCGGCAAGCGTCAAAAAATGTCGCCAGCCGAATTGGCCATGCGCTCTGCCGTGCAATCGGCGGCGCGCTCGGCCGGAACCCAGATCGCGCATGCGATCCTGCGCGGCATTTTGGGCAGCATGTCGTCGCGCTAAATGCGCGCTGATCGAAAGCTCACTCGACCGTGAGCCCCGACTCCGAGCTGAGTTCGCGCAGGACCTTCGGCGTCAAAGTTCCATGCGCCGGCAAGTTGTGATCGCGCTCGAATTGTTCGAGCGCCTGACGCGTCGCGGGCCGCATCACGCCGTCCGGTTTCACGACGTAACCGAGCTTCATCAGAGCGCGCTGCGCGGCAAGAATACTCTTGCTCGATTCGGCCGGTGCCGGCGATTTCAGTAATTGCGCGATCGGATCATGCGACGCCGTCGAGGCGGCAGGCTTTTGGGTCGACAGCTCGGCCACTTCGGCCATGGGATCGCGTCCATGCGGCGCGCTTGCAGGCTGCTCGGCAGGCTGGGGCGCGGGTGCAGGCGCGGGCGGTTCGGGGAGAGCCGCCGGGCGCGCCGCGGGCACAGGCACCTCGTGCACGGGTTCGACCTTCGCCTCGAGCGCGACGCTATGGCCGAAGAGCGGCGCCGGATGGCGGGTCTTCTGCCAGACGAGCGCGTTCATAAAAACGGTCCCCAACACCGCGGCGAAGAGAAGCCCCAGCAGAAGATTGATGTGTTTCGCGGCGAAATGGACGGCCCCTATGAGGGTCCGCAGCACGCCGCGGTTGTCACGCCGCGCGCCTTTCCGTCTTGGCTCGGACAGGACGAAATCATTGTCGATACGGGCAAGGGCCTCACGCAATTTTCTTCACCATCATCTCGTTGGAAAATATCCGCACGTCGTCTTGCCGCGTGCGGCGTGGAATGGTCGTGAACTCTGTCGCATTGGCTGGCTTGACGCGCGCTTGGCGGCAATCACGGGGCAGGCGCACGGTGACCGAGGTGCCCTTGCCGGGTTCGCTTTCAATCGCGATCGTCCCGCCGTGCAGGCTGACGAGACCGCGCACGATGGACAAGCCCAGGCCGGTTCCGTCATAGGCGCGATTATAGGAGGCGCTTGCCTGGAAGAAGGGATCGCCGATCTGCGTCAGATCGTTAGCCTCGATGCCGATCCCGGTGTCGGTCACGCGAATCAGCAGTGAATTGCCTTCCGGCTGCACGCCGATCGTCACGCGTCCCTTGGCGGGCGTGAACTTGATCGCATTCGACAAGAGATTGATCACGATCTGCTTGCAGGCCTGTTTGTCGCCGACGATCTCCGGAATCTCTCCGGGATAGGCGCGGATGAGCTCGACCTCGCCTTCGTTTGCTTTCAGTTTGATCATGTCGCAGCAAAGATCGACCAATGGCGCGATGTCGAAGGGCTCCGGCGTCAAAGCGAAACTGCCGGATTGAAGCTTCGACATGTCGAGGATCGAATTGACGACCGACAGGAGATGCAGTCCGGAATGCCGGATGATCTCTGCATATTCCTGCTGTTTGCCGGGATCGCGCGGGGCAAGCTCGCTGTTGCTCAACATTTCGGAGAAGCCGATGATGGCATTGAGCGGCGTGCGCAGTTCATGGCTCATATTGGCCAGGAATTGATCCTTGGATTGGCTGACACGCTCGGCCGTGGCGCGGGAGGCTTCGAGCTCTTCCTCGCGCTGCTTTGACCTGGTGACGTCGTGCAGGATGGCGGCGATGCTCGCCCGATTTTTGCCGTCGCGCGCATTTCCATCATGCCCGTCGGCAAATCGGCGCACGTGCATTTCCATCCAGAGGAAGACCGGCACGCAGGGCAGGCCATCCTCCAATGACGGTATGAGGGTGCGCAGCCGCAGCGTCAGGCTCAACCGTTCGGGCGAGAGCGTCGCATCCGCCACGGCCTTCAAGAAATTCGGGCGGTCGGCGACATGGATATGCTCGAAGAAGCCACGCCCGATCAGATCCTGGCGCCGCAGGCCGAGCCGCGATTCGCAATCGGCGCTGACAAATTCCGCGCCGCCCATGTGATCGAAGCAGATGATGACGTCGCCGACCGCCTGCGAGATCGCCTGATACCGGCTTGCATGCAATCGCGCCGAACTGTTCTGCAGCGTATCGATATGCGCCGCGCTGAGCGCCAAAGCCATTGCATAGAGGATGGCCGGGACGATGAAGAGCATCGACTGGGTAACAGGAAAATCGATCGAGACGACGCCCATTGCGCTCAGCACCGCGAGCGCGGCGGCTGCCAGCGCCGCGCCATAGCCGCTTGCCGAAATCAACAGACGGTTGGCCGTGAGCACGCTTTGAAGCGGCGCCAGGATCAGCCAGGCAAGCGCCGCCTGATAGGGCGCGCCGCCGCCGACCGCGAGCGTGACGCCGACGGCGATAAAGCTGAAGCTCGAAAGGGCTTGTGCGACGGCGAACCGACCCGTGCGCCAGACGAAAGCCAGTCCTGCCAGCGGCACCATGGCAAAGATGAAGGCCAATGTCTGCCAGAGTGCCGGCGCGCCGTGAAAGGCAAGATAGAAAGGTGCGATGGCACAGGCGGCAAAGCTCATCGCGAGCTGCAGCAGCATAAATCCTTTATGGCGGGTTTTTTCGGCGAGATCGTTCAGAGCGCCTTGATGGAGCAAGGTGCTCGCCTGATCTTCGAAACGCACAAAATAACTCAAGGCCGAACTCCAGCCGCAACCCACCGATGAAGAGAAGGTCACGCTCTCTTCCGGAGAAGACAGTCGCAGGTGCGCCTTAAGTGAACCCTAAGCAACCTGAGCAAAACGGGTGAATCAGGCGCAAAATCAAATCCAAAGCCGTGCCAAACCAGCGAAACTTCGGCCTATGGTTTAAAAGCTCTTGTCAGCTCCGCTTCATGCTGACTCAAAAGTGAATCAAGTTGGCGCGATTTGAGCGCGAACTTTGGCGGGGCCTTTATCCGCCCGCGCTATAAAACCCAAAGTGGCCTGGATCGGCCATCCAGTTTTCCTCATCCCGCTCTGGGGGATAGCGCCTATGTTCTTTCTCATTCGCTGCGTGTTCTGGCTGACGATCGTCTTTCACGCGATGACCTGGCCGCAGGAGACGCCATCCGCGCAAGCGGCGGGCAGCAGCCTGCAGGACGGGATGATGAAAGCCGCGGCGGGCGTGGCCGGAGATCTCGCGACGGCCGCGGGTAGCCTTGTCAAGGCCAAGCTCGAAGAGGGATGTCTGAAGGTGCCGGCCGACTGTGTCGCTGCCGCTGCGAAGCTGCCGCAAATTGTCGCGACGACGCAGGCCCCGGCAGTAGAGGTGGTTCCCCCGAAGCGGCCGCTCCGATTGGCCGAAGGCGAGTCAAGCCGGCCAGTGACTATGCATAAGGCGTCCGTGCAGCACAATTGAGCATAGTCTTCGGCTATGTGGCAGCGCGAAATTTTTATAGCCTCATCCCCCCTTCCGCCGATATACAGAGAGCAATCATTTCTCTCTAGATCGTCCGGTCAGCTATGAACCTCGAAGAAATACTCGACAACTTTTCCTTCCTCGACGATTGGGAAGACCGTTACCGTTATCTGATCGAACTCGGCCGCGCGCTCGATCCTCTGTCCGATGAAGCGCACAATAGCGCGAATAAGGTTCTCGGCTGCGCCAGCCAGGTGTGGCTGGAAACGACCATCGTGAAGGACGAGTCGGGAAAGCCGGTGCTCAATCTGAAGGGCGATAGCGATGCGCATATCGTGCGCGGGCTGGTGGCTCTCATTCTCGCGATATATTCAGGCCACACCGCCTCGGAGATCCTGAAGACCGATGCGCAAGACCTGTTTCAAAGCCTCGGCCTTGCCGCGCATCTGACGCCGCAACGCACGAATGGCGTGCGGTCCATGGTCGAGCGAATCAAGCGGGATGCGAAGGTCGCCGAACAGGCCATCGCCTGACCGCAAAACGGACGGCGCCCCGATTGGGGGCGCCGGGATCGGCTTTTGGCGTTAAATTCTAAAGCAATCGGATAGGGCGGGTAAGCAGGCCGCGAGCCTGCTTTGCTTCCGCGGTCCTACCTCTTCGCCGCCGGGACCCGCCGGCGCTGCTGTCCAAGCCCCATTTCCTTGGCGAGGTTCGAGCGGGCTTTGGCGTAATTCGGGGCGACCATTGGGTAATCGGGCGGCAGGCCCCATTTTTCACGGTATTCGTCCGGGGACATATTATATTGTGTCCGCAAATGCCGTTTCAGGGACTTGAACTTCCGGCCGTCTTCCAAGCACACGATGAATTCGTTGGTGATGGACTTCTTCGTCGGCACGGCGGGCTTCGGCGCTTCGACGGGCACAATGACATTTCCCGCCGTGACGCGGATGAGGGCCGAGTGCACGTCATTAATCAAACTGGGCAGATCCGAGGCCGGAACTGAATTATTGCTGACATAGGCCGAGACAATGTCCGCGGCCAATTCGATATAATTATCGGAACCAGATGTGTCGCTCATGCCGCTCATCATCCTGAAAAGGTGCGCATCATCAATTAAACCGTGATGTCTTATGGTCAATCACGGTTATTTAGGGTCTATCGGATGGCTCAGATAACTATTGTGCGATTTCGAAGGAATCGACTTGTTAGTGTTGCCTTATTTTTATGACGAAAACTTACCGCCCGCAAGTAGCGGGAAGCTTATTTCTTGTGTTTCAATCGAAATCTTTAAAAGAGCTGGAAATTGCATAAGGACTTATGGAAAAGCGGTGCGGGAGCGCCAAATAACGCGCCCAGGATATAGGGTCACAACTGGTTCCGCATCTCCGAACCTATATATAAGCCAATGACTTAAAAGGCTCATTTTAGATCCAGTTAAAAGCGGTAAAGAGGTTCCGTCGCGCCGATCGCGCTTGGCTGGAGCCGGCTTCCCCAAGCGACTAACCTATGACCGAACCGGAGGACACTATGTCGAAAGATGAAGTCAAAAACAAAGTTGTGAAGACCGATGCGGAGTGGAAGGAACTGCTCACTCCGGAGCAATATGCCGTCGCGCGCAAGCACGGCACTGAACCGGCTTTCACCGGCCCGAACTGGGACCAGAAAAAGCCCGGCATCTATTCTTGCGTCTGCTGCGGAGAGCCGCTTTTCACCTCGGACACGAAATATGAGTCCGGTACCGGTTGGCCGAGCTTCTACGCGCCTGTCGATAAAGAAGTGGTCGACGAGCATGTCGACAATTCGCATTTCATGCAACGCGTCGAGATCAGATGCGCCAAATGCGAAGCGCATTTGGGTCATGTCTTTCCGGATGGTCCGCAGCCGACCGGCCAGCGCTATTGCACCAATGGTCTGGCGCTGAAATTCACGCCGAAGGAAGGCTGAGTACGGCCGATTCCAATGGGGCCGCATGGGTTCATGCCGCTCGCAGACATGTTTGGATGAAATGACAAAGACATTATCCGGTGCCACGCTCGCCAAGCCGCCCGTCGCCGAAAAGCGGCCGCAGGAAAAGACTGTTCACGGCACGCGCCTTGTCGACGATTACGCCTGGCTGAAGGCTGCCAATTGGCAGGAGGTTTTGCGCGATCCGGCGGCTCTGCCGCAAGACATTCGCGCGCTCCTCGAAGCGGAAAACGACTATTCTGCGCAATGTCTCGCACCGACGGCCGATTTGCAGAAGAAGCTCGCCGCGGAGATGCGCGGCCGGATCAAGGAAGACGATGCCGAGGTGCCGGCCGCGGATGGCGACTGGCTCTATTACGATCGCCATCGCCAAGGCGGTCAGCATCCTTTGATCTGCCGCAAGTTGAAGGCCGGCGGCGACGAAATCATCCTGCTCGACGGTGACGAGGAGGGGAAGGGCAAAGCCTTCTTCGAGATCGGCGAAGCGAGCCATGCGCCCGATCATGCGAAGCTCGCCTGGAGCCGCGACGCCAAGGGATCGGAACTCTATTCGATCATCGTCCGCGATCTTGCGACAGGCAAGGACGCGGAGGATGTCGTGCTCGATACCGACGGCACCATCGTCTGGATGTCGGATTCGCTCGGGTTTTATTATGTCCGCGTCGACGACAATCATCGCACCGCGCAAGTATTCCGGCATCGGCTCGGCACCGACCCCGCGAGCGACGTGCTGGTGCTCGAAGAGCTCGATCCCAAATGGTTCGTTCATCTGAAACGCAGCCGCTCGCGCGCCTTTGCCGTCGTCAGCATCGCCGATCATGATTCAGCCGAATGCCATTTGATCGATCTCTCTGACGTGGACGCCAAACCGCGCATGGTCGAGGGGCGCAAGCCCGGCATCCGCTACGATGTCGAACATCGTGGCGACCGGCTCTATATCCGCACCAATGCGGGGGGCGCCGAGGATTTCAAGATCGTCAGCGCGCCGCTGGCATCTCCTGGTGCAGCATCATGGGTCGATGAAGTGCCGCATCGGCAAGGCACGATGGTCGTCGCGCAACGTGTATTTGCCGATTATCATGTGCGGCTCGAACGCGAGGGGGGCCTGCCGCGCATTGTTGTGCGCGCGTTCGATGGCGGCGCGGAGCACGCTATCGCCTTCGATGAGGAAGCCTATCATCTGGGTCTCGAAGGGCAGCTCGAATTTCAGACGACGACTTTGCGCTTTTCCTATTCGTCCATGACGACGCCGAAGGAAATCTACGACTACGATCTTGCGACGCATGAGCGGCAATTGCGCAAGCGCCAAGAGATTCCCTCAGGCCATGATCCGGCGCTTTATATAACACGGCGGCTTTTCGCGACGGCGCCCGACGGCGAGCAGGTGCCGATCTCGATCCTGCATCGCAAGGATCTCGTGCAGGACGGCAGCGCGCCGCTGCTGCTTTACGGCTATGGCGCCTATGGCACGCCGATGCCGGCGGCTTTCGGCACCAATCGCCTGTCGCTTGTCGATCGCGGTTTCGTCTATGCGATCGCGCATATCCGTGGTGGGACCGATAAGGGCTGGCACTGGTACACCGACGGCAAGCTCGAAAAGAAACCCAATACGTTTTCGGATTTCGTCGCGGCCGGACGTCATCTTGCGAGCCTGGGCTATACGCGCATTGGCCGTATCGTGGCGCATGGCGGCAGCGCCGGCGGCATGCTGATGGGCGCTTCCGTCAATCTGGCGCCCGAGCTTTTTGCCGGCGTCATCGCGGACGTGCCTTTCGTCGATGTCATCAATACGATGCTCGATGCCGACCTGCCGCTGACGCCGCCGGAATGGCTCGAATGGGGCAATCCGATCCTCGACGAAAAAGCCTTCCAGGCCATGCTGGCCTATTCGCCTTATGACAATGTCGGCGCGAAACATTATCCGCCGATCCTGGCGCTCGGCGGTCTCACCGATCCGCGCGTGACCTATTGGGAACCGGCGAAATGGGTCTCGCGCCTGCGCGCCACGATGACCGGGGGCGGACCCATTTTGCTCAAGACCAATATGGATGCCGGACATGGCGGCGCGTCGGGCCGCTTCGATCACCTGGCCGAAATCGCGCTCGAATATGCTTTCGCGCTCGCCTGCGTCGATGGGACATTCGAAACTTCGGCGAGTTGAGTTAGGGCTCGACCGCCTGCCTGTCTTCGATGAAGGCCTTTAATTCGGCCATCGAGGCAAAGCGGAAGATGCCGGCTTCGGACTGCGCTTCGATCGAGCCGTCGGCGAACATTAGATAGGACGTGCCTTCCGCTTCATAGCGTCCGATGACGGCCGGCTCCGCCATTGGCGGCTCGACGGGGGGCGTGTAGAGCTCCTCGGCTGGCGTCTCGACATGCGCTGGGTTCGGAGCCGCGGGCGCCTCGGCTGCTATCTCTTCAACCGGTTCGGGCGTGGGGTCTTCGATCTGCGGCTCGGGCTCGATGGTCGCGGCTGTCTCCACCGGTGCATCAGGCTCGGCCGGGTGCTCGGCGGCCGCCACCTCCGGCTCGACCGGGGGAGGGCTGAAAGCAGCTTCTCGTTCCGGCGGAAAAATGGGCCTGTCGATTTCCTCGGTGACGCGCTTCCACATTTCATCGAGCGACAGAGCGGCGGCTGACGGCCGCGGGGTCTGAGGCATAGCAGCCTCTTCCACGGGAGGCGGATTGAGAGCCGTCAAGCTCGTCTCGACCTCTTCGAACATGGCGCTCGAGACGGGAACTGTCTCCTCGAGCGGCTCGGGTTCTGGCGTATAGGCCGGTCGGGCCGCTGGCGGCCAAAGTCCTGGGCCATCCCGGCGCTGTCCTGCGTTCGATTCCACGGCGGCCAAAGGCGGCGGCGTGGCGGGCGCAACGGCGGCAACCGGCGGCGGTTCAATGGCCGGAGGTTTGACGGCTGGGGGCTTAGCGGCGAATGGAGGTGCGACGGCGATACTGTCGGCTGGCGTGGGTGCAACCCGCACGGATGTCTTATAGAGGCCATGCAGCGCTTGCAGCTTGTGCAGCACCATCGCGAGGCCGATCGTCACGATCCCGCCTGTCAGGGCGACGGAGCCAGCGATGACTTCGGCCCAGCCCCGTTCGAGCGTAATGATGCTGGATCCGTCGTAAACCGACAGACCTCCTGCAATCGCCAAAAGGGCACCGAGGACGAAGACGATATAACTCATAATGTCAGACCCAACGCGGCGGAGTCTCCTCCAAGGCTCAAGACCAGTTTCACAAGTTTTCGCACATGGCAGCTTAACAAGAAGTGTGCGAAGTAAACGACGAATCAAGGGCAAAATAAAGGCATATATTTTATTATGCTCAAGCTTTTAAAAAGTGATTCTATATCAAACTTGTTTGGAACAGGTAGGGCGCTACTTCATTTTCATACGGATTGGCCGGGCTTATCTTTGGCACGGCTTTTAACCGTGAGGAGCAGACAATGTCCTTTACCTTGCCGGAACTTCCTTACGCCTATGAGGCGTTGCAGCCCTTTCTCTCGAGGGAGACGCTCGAATATCATCACGACAAGCATCACAAAACTTATGTGGCGACCGCCAATGAACTGTTGAAAGGCAGTGGTCTCGAAGGCAAGTCACTCGAAGACGTGATCAAGAGCGCTCATGGTAAGAACGTACCGCTTTTCAATAATGCCGCGCAGCATTACAATCACAACGAATATTGGAAGTCGATGAAGCCCAATGGTGGCGGGAAAATTCCCGGCTCCTTGGAAAAAGCGCTGAAGGATTCCTTCGGCTCGATGGACAAAATGCACCAGGCGCTTGTCGAAGCCGCCACAAGCCAATTCGGCTCGGGTTGGGCCTGGCTCTCCGTGAAGGACGGAAAGATCAGCGTGTCGAAGACGGGAAATGCGGATAATCCGCTTCTCCAGGGCGCGATGCCGATGCTCGCGATCGACGTCTGGGAGCATGGCTATTACATCGACTATCGCAACCGGCGTCCGGATTATCTCAAGGCCTTCATGGAAAGCCTCGTAAACTGGGACTATGCCGCCGAGAAATATGAGCATGCCATCAAGGGCGTGCAGAAGGCAGCCTAGACCGACGCGACCTGGCGCAGGAAATGATCCACGGTGGCGCTGAGCTGGCGGGTCTGGTCGGCGACATCGGCGGCCGAATAACGGACCTGCGCCGCCGATTGATCCGCTTCCGCGACGGCGATCGACAGGCTCTTCATGCTTGTGGTCGCCGACTCGGCGCTTGAGGCGGCCTTGATCACGCTTTGCAGAATTTCCGCAGTCGCCTGCGACTGATGTTCGACAGCGCCGGCGATGATCGCCGTGAAGCCCTGCGCCTCAGTCATCGTCGAGGCGATGGATGAAATACCGTTCACGGCATTGGCGGTCGCGCTTTGAATGGCTTCGACATGTTCGGCTATGCGCTGCGAGGCCTTCGCAGTTTGATTTGCAAGCGTCTTGACCTCTTGCGCCACGACCGCGAATCCACGGCCGGCTTCGCCGGCTCGCGCCGCCTCGATCGTCGCATTGAGGGCGAGAAGATTGGTCTGCGCCGCGATGGCCTGGATCAAGCCGACGATTTCGCTGATCTCGCCGGCCTTGGCCGCGAGCCCGTGAATGGTGCCGCTCGTCTCGGTCGTGGCGCGTGCCGCCGCCCGCATTCCGGCCTGATCGTGCTCTACTTGCCGTTCGATTTCCGTGATGGACGCCGACAATTCTTCCGAAGATCGCGCGACCATGCGTACATTGGTCGAAGCTGCATTCATCGATTGCAACGAATCGGTGGCACGCTGACTGTTCTCTTTGGCGATCGTGGCGAGTATGTCCGCGACCATCGCCATCTGGTCGCTATGCGAATTGACCTGTGCCAAAGCACCGCTGACCATCGAGCGAAAATCGGCGACCATGATCTCGATTTGGTGCCGGCGTTCTTCCGCATGCCGCCGGGCGTCTTCCACGCTCGCCTGCAGGCTCTGGCGTTCCGTCAGTTTCTCTTTGAAAAACTGAATCGTCCGCGCCATGGCGCCGATTTCGTCGCTGCGCTGGCAGCAAGGCACGGGCACTTTCAGATCGCCGTCACCCATTCGAAGAATGACTTTTGCCAATTGATCGAGCGGCGACGTGATCCTTATGAGCAATAGGTAGAGAATCGATCCGACGATCGCTAGGAGAAGGGCAGCGCCCGCGGCCGAGACGAGAAATTCATGATTTGCGCCCATGCGCGAATGCGCGCGCGAATAGCGCGCGGCGACGCTGCCGAGGAAGGATTTTTGTGCGGATTGGCCGTAAAGGCGGCTCGCCACAATGACGGAGTCATCGTCCACCGACACATACCCTCGAAGCGGCGTCGCTCCGTCGGCAGGATTGAGGGCGGCCTTGATGGCGGTGTCGTTCAGGCCCAATTCCGGCGTCGTCGCATCGGACACCAGCACATGGCCGTTTTGATCGGCGACGAGGATGGCGACTGCGTCGCCATCCTTCATGAGTCCTTGGGCGATGGCTTTTATCAGATCGCCGAAGACGGGGTTTGCCGGGTTGGAGGGATCTGGAAGCGTCTGTTCGATCGCATTGCTCAACGGCAGCTTGATGATGTCGATCGAGATTTCGGCGCGCGACGTCAGCGTCGCCAGCGCCTGCCGCTGATTATAAATCCCGGCGACGATAATGGTGATGATCAAGGCCGCGGCAATGATCGCCAGCGAGAGCGAGACGATCGAATGACGCATCGACGTCTCGCCGCCAGGCACGCTCGACCTGGCCGGCGCGGGCGTGCTTTCGGCTGCGTCTGAAATTCCTCGCCTCGTTAAGATCATCTATCAACTCAAAACCGTCTTCGCGGCCGTTATGACGAGAGGATCCTCGTCCTGAGTTCGGTATGGGAGCGGGTGGGCGTGATAACGACAAGGGCTTGTTATCTCGCGCGGCGCAGCCCACAAAATAACAAGCAAAAATCAATAATGAGCAGAACATGTATTAATCAGGTTAAAACAACGTTTCCGAGTTATGATGCGCAAGTCAAGCTGATGAAAGGCGCGCTAGACTGGCTCCCCGTAGGTCAAGGCAGGCCTTAAATCTTGAAGACATTAGGAATTCCAGCTCTTTCGGGCGTGAGACCGTGACCGGATCGAGGCCGATCAGCTCGTCGTCGACAAAGCCCGGATGGCACATGACGAGATGGCGTTGCCCGGGCGCAATGAGATAGCGGTCGAAATCCCCTGCATAATCGCGGTCGGCGTCAAAGCTGGAAAAGCCGGAAAAGCCTTGATTCGTTTGAAATCCACGCGCCGCGGCGTCGTGGGCAAAGCCGCGTGCGAGCCAGGCGACGGCGAGAGCCTTTTTGATTTCGATCCCGCGCGCCAGAAGCGCGGGCAGCCGGTCGCCGGCGTCGCGGAGCCAGGCCTTACCCCTGAGACCGCGGCTCTCGAGCGCATCGAAGAGCCAGGGGCGAATAGGCCGGAGGATCTGCACATGCTGATGCCCGTCGATAAAATCGGGCGCCCTGCCGAAGTGGGTGGCGAAGGCATCGATCTGGGCCTCGATCTCGGCGCGGATCTCGGCCTCCGGCAAAGACTTGCGTCCAGCCGCGGCTATGACTTTGCCGATCGGCGGCAAGGATCCGGAGGCCGCGAAGCGCGGCATGGACGTAAGCGGCACGCCAAGGGTCAGGTTGAGGTGCAGGCCGATGTCGGCCGTGGTTTGAAAAGCGCGGAGCGCCTCGGCCGCCTCCGGCCAAGACGGCCGTGTCGTCATCACGCTCGTCGCCGTCAGGCGTCCGGCCTGGAGGCCCGCGAGAATGCCTCGGCTGACGCCCGGCGAGAGGCCGAAATCATCGGCACAAAGACAAAATGAAAAGCCGGTTGCCATAGGGAGGCTCAATCCTTGAGAGCTGGGTTAAGCTTGCCCGAACGCGACAAGTAGCGCCCGGCAACATTTTATTGACGCTTTTTACGTCTTGTCATCTGGCAGGATTTGATATCGAAGCACCTATAGCACGGCGTCGCTTCCGTTTTTGTTTGGACGCATGATCTTGACCCGGAAAGCCGGCAGGCACTTCGGAGTCATGCTCGGAGAAAATCGTTCTTGATGACATCATCGCCTGATGCCGCAGAAGCCGTGGATCTTTCGGTCGTTATCCCGGTCTATAATGAATCCGAGAATATCCGCATTCTTCTCGAAAAGCTTCTGCCGGTGCTGGCACGATGCGCCGCGTCTTTCGAGGTCATTTTCGTCGATGACGGGTCGCGTGACGATACCTATCTGCAATTGGTCAAGGCGCATGCGCAAGAGCCCCGCGTCAAGGCCTTGGCGCTCAGCCGCAATTTCGGCAAGGAAATCGCGATTGCCGCCGGGTTGGATTATGCGCGTGGCGCCGCGACCGTCATCATGGATGCGGATCTCCAGCATCCGCCGGAAATGATCGAGACCTTCGTTTCGTTCTGGCGCCAGGGCTATAAGAATGTCTATGGGCAGAGGACAGACAGAACCGCCGACAGCCGGCTGCGGCGGCTTCTGACGCAGCGTTTCTACAAACTCTTCGAAAGCTTCGGCGAGACGCCGCTGCCGGAAGGGGCGGGCGATTTTCGCCTTCTCGACGCGCAGGCCGTCGCGGCTTTGCGCACCATGCGGGAGCAGGCGCGGTTTTCAAAAGGCCTTTATGCTTGGATCGGCTTCAAATCGATCGGCGTGCCTTTCGATGTCGCACCGCGTGCTTATGGCTCGTCGAAATTCAGCTATCGCAAATTGACGCGTTTCGCGCTGGACGGGCTCATGTCCTTTTCAAACGCGCCTTTGAAGGTCTGGAGCTATATCGGGACCTTCATTTCCGGCATGGCGCTCGCCTCGGCGGTCTATTTCGTCGGCGAGACGATCCTCTTCGGCGTCGACGTGCCGGGCTTTGCCTCGCTCATTGTCTCGGTGACGTTTCTGGCCGGCATCCAATTGTTATCGCTGGGTATACTCGGCGAATATATCGGCCGTATCTTTGCCGAAGTGAAACGGCGGCCGCTCTATCTCGTCGGAGACGAACTTGGACTTGCGGCGCGAGTGGCCGATGATCCCGTTGCGAATCGGAAAGTCGGCGGGAGTTAAGTCTAATTATGCCCAATGGATCGGCGCGTCCCTTCTCCCGCTTGCGGGAGAAGGTGGCCCGGCGAAGCCGGGTCGGATGAGGGAAGGTTGTCGGGTCGAGAGAACCCCTCATCCGCCTCGCATACGCTCGGCACCTTCTCCCGCAAGCGGGAGAAGGGATGCGCCATATCTTTTCAATGCAATAAGGCCGATGCCGAAACGTCGATCCGACATTTCGGTTTCGCGTGAAGCGAGGCAATGCATAAGGATCTTCTTTCGGTCGGCGCGCTGACGCTTCTGTCGCGCGCGACGGGGTTTTGCCGGGACGTTCTGCTTGGCAGCGTTCTGGGGGCCGGTCTCATTGCCGATGCCTTTGTCGTGGCCTTCCGGCTGCCCAATCATTTCCGTGCCATTTTCGGCGAGGGCGCTTTCAATGCGGCCTATGTGCCTTGCTATGCGCGGCTCCTCGAAACGAAGGGGCATGAAAAGGCGCGCGCCTTCTCCAGCGAGATTTTCACGCTTCTTCTGATCTCGCAGATCGTTCTTCTGATCGTGGCCTGGGCTTTCATGCCTTATTTCATCGATCTCTTGGCGCCGGGCTTTCGCGAAGACCCGCAAAAATTCGCGCTCGCCGTCACGCTGACACGGATCACCTTTCCCTATCTTTTGTTCATCACGCTCGTCACCTTGCAGTCGGGCACTTTGAATGCGCTTGGCTATTTTTCCGCAGCGGCTTTCGCGCCGGTCCTGCTCAATCTCGCGATGATCGCCTGTCTCGCTTTGGCCTTTCTATTTCCGAACGCGGGCTATGCGGCGAGCTGGGGCGTGACGATCTCCGGCGTCGCGCAATTCCTTTTGCTGTTTTGGGGCGTCTGGCACGCGGGGGGACTCGAGCGCCTCGTCCGGCCTGAGTTCACCGAGGACGTCAAAAGATTCTTCCGCATTCTCGGGCCCGCCGTCATCGGTTCGGCCGGCGTGCAGATCGCGCTTTTCGCCGATACGATCATCGCCTCGCTTCTGCCAACCGGCGGACCATCGTCCATCTATTATGCCGACCGTATCTATCAATTGCCGATCGGCGTCATCGGGATCGCGGCCGGCACTGTGCTCTTGCCGGAAATGAGCCGGCGGCATGCGGCGGGCGATTCCGCCGCGGCCTTCACTGCGCAAAACGGCACGTTCACGCTGTCGCTCATTTTGTCAGCGCCGTTTTTCATCGCCTTCATCATGATCCCGGACTTGATCATGCGTGGGATTTTTCTGCGCGGCGCCTTCACTGAAGAGGCCGTCGAAGCCTCGGCTTCCGTGCTCGAGGCCTATGGGTTCGGCCTCATCGCCATTGTTTTGATCCGCTCGGCGGTGGCGAGCTTTCAATCGCAAGGCGACACGAAAACGCCGATGTATATTTCGCTCTTCGCGGTAGCGGTCAATGTCGCCTTGAAAATCGTGCTGTTCAAACCCTATGGCGCCGCGGGCCTTGCGATGGCGACGGCGGTCGGCGCCTGGCTCAACTTTCTACTGCTGATCGGCTTTGCCTTCCGGCAGGGTGCCACCAAACCGACCTTTGGCTTGGGGCAGATGGTGGCCTGCGTGTCGGTCGCCTCTTTCGCGCTGTCGGTCTTTGCCGTCTTCGCAGGCAGATGGGCATTGCCTTTGGCCTTGAGGATCGGCCATTTCGGCAATGAGCTGTCGCTCGTCATTGTCGGCGCGGGCGGCGCGATCGTCTATGCGCTCATTCTCGCCCTAGGCTTCGCGGCCTATGGGATCATGCCGCCGATCCGCTTTTTAAAGTTCAAGCGGACTATTGGTTGAGAGAAAAATATCTGGCGCGTTGGCATACTAATTCATGAACTTCATTTCGAGCTTTGGATTCATGTAGGATACGGCTGTCGAAACATTGCTGACGACGTGCAATAAAAAATGGCAGCGCGACATCACAGTTGCATCGCGAACGATTTCCCTTGCCATGCGAATTGACCAAGCCGAGCGATCCGCCGACACGAGATGCTGCAATTGGTGGCCCAGGCGATTCTTTTCTACATTCGGCAGCTTCTCGAATGCCGCATCCTCGATGGGACTGGTACGTCGCACGTCTTCAAAAAAGCAAACATGCTCGCCGAAGGCTTCTACGAACCGATCGACGACGCAATCTTGATCGGTAGCGAGAAACACACCCCAATCGTCTCGCGCCGGTTTGAGATCGCGCTGAAATAGAAGCTTCTTTATTTCGTCGATATAGGCGTCGACGCTGGCGAGATGAAACCCCGGCTGCTCGATGACGTGGCTCGGATGCCGTACATGCGCGGCGATCATATACTTGCGGCGAAAACGCTCCGCACAGAAAGTTTCAACTTCCGATGACAGGTCCTGGCGTAAATGCACATGATCGCGATAGACTGAATGATATTGGCGCCTCCACTTCGGAAATTCCGGTGACGTGTAAAGCCGATAGGCATGAACATAAGTCAGCAACGGCTCGCGATGCTCGTTAAACGTCGTTTCAGTCGGGTTATTTTGGCCAGTCAGTATACCTTCCATCTCGATATCGCTGAGGCCGAATAGGGGCTCATAAAGTTTGAGCCAGATGTTGCCGTCCTCCGGGGTGCCGTAGCAAAAGCTCATAAACTTATCGCTATCGTGGCGCTGCAATAAGCGAGGCACATCCCAGTCCGGCAATGTCATTCGGACTCGTTCATCTCGAAGGTCCCAGACGAGATGGCTGAAGAAGCTGTTGAAATTCGAATAGTAGCCGCCATCGTACATAGGGGACACCCTGACAGTGGAGCTACCTATTTTTGCCGCCCGTCTGCCTGCGACGCTTTCAATTTTTTTGCGGAAACCATCCGGTAAAGAAACGTCGGGCGGTTGCGGCGCCGAAGGGCGAAACGAGTAGAAATCGGTATCGATAATATTGGCAAAGCTCGGCCATGAATGTGAAAAAGAGTAACGTGCCGCCGTACGCCGGCGCATCGTTTGGGTGGCAAGATGCTGGGAAGACCTGACCAGTGTGTCGGCTTCTCGCAATCCGGTTGCCAAATCGGCTGCCTCTACTGCGAACTGAACGCCAAAAACGCGATTGTCTATCTCGGGGTAGCGTGCCGGTACGCGACGATGAGCGGGAATGAGCAGAACGCCAGGGCATCCGGCTAAATCCAAATGACCACCGACCGCACTCAACACCAGCGGCTTGCCAGCCGCCAGTGCTTCTCTTGCGCCTATCGAATAACCCTCGCCTCGAGAGCAGTTCACAAAGACATCGGAATTCGCGATCAGGTTGTTTTTCGCCTGTTCCGATAAATTCTCGTGCAAAAAGCTGACGTTCGTTAAGCCGAGTTGTTCAGCCAATCTCTTCAGACGATCCAGAGTGTCACCAAAGGCGAGATTGGAATGTAATACCAGCTCCACACTATCTTGTGTCTCGAAGGCCTGGGCGAAAGCCTCCAAGAGCGTATCAAGCTCTTTTCTCGGATGATAAGCGCAAATGGTCAGGAATTGAACACGGCCGGTGCTGCATTTCCTCGGACCGGGCAATGAGAGCAATGGTTCAAGATCCAGTGCAAGCGGAAGGACGCCGATTGGAATATTTACGCCGCTACGAATTGCAACGGGTTCCAAATGTGGGCTGAGCATCAACGCAAGATCAAAACGATTATTTAGAATCTCAACCCATTCAAAGGGAAATTCATCTGAATCGAAAACAACGTATGCGATTCGCGCTCCCGTCTCCGGCACCAAGCAGTAGTTGAAATCATTGACGCCGTTCCATAGGACATCGACGAAAAACCAGATTTTAATTCTGGATTTGTCCCTGCAGATTGGCAACTCTCTGCCATTCGGCAGTGAGACTGTCACTGTGTTAGATGGGTACGCCCCGGTGGGCAATACGCAGATCGAATAACTGCGCGCCAGCATCTCGCATGCGGAATATGTGAGCATCCCTATGCCGCTTCCAAACGAGAAGCGTCCGACGACACATATGTCGGCCTCTTGCGTATTGTGATACGGCATTGTCATGTCCCGCCGAAGATGCGTTTCCATTTTCGGCGCGCATCTCTGTACGGCGCTGTGACCTTCCAAGAGAAGCTATTATTCATCACATCAATGCACCAACGCAGATCTCTATTTGTCTTGGCCAGCCACGCGGCGTGTCTGTTGACTTCGTATAGGTCCTGCTCGAAGGCCTCGCCTTCTGCGAGAGCCTTCTCCAATTCGTGTTGAAGCTCCTTCGATCTCGCGTTCGACGCTACGGCATTTATTTCGGCATAATATTCAGAAGCGCGCACAAAGTTGTCAAAGACATTAGGAGGGGAGTTGAAGGACGGGCTTAAAGCTTGCCAATGCTCGAGCGCGATATAGAAGCGGTTGAGACCGTCAAAATAAACAAATTTGTACCTGGCTTCGGACAATTTCGCATCGTAGCGCGCATGGTCCGGGTGAGTGGTTGGTAAAGTCGTTTCTGCCAGAATGATCCACGGCCGGAAGCGATCGAAATCGGCGCCTGCGATGACCTCCGATTCCCAACCTTCGACGTCTATTTTGAGAAAGTGAATCGTGTCGTTTGCGTACTCGCGGCAAATTTGGGCGAGTGTCGACATTTGGCATTCGACTTCTTCAACGTTGCGGCCGTCCCAGGCCTGGCGATGGGCAATGTCTCTATGCAGGGTTGTGAGCCCGTTGCCGCCGTCGACAAGGAAAAGAGGTTTTGACCCTTCCGAGGCACCCAAAGCAGCATGAATATTAACATCTCTGGGCCGGGCGGCCCGCAATCGCTGCCAGTTATCTTCAACTACATCGACGTTAACCCCGCGCCAACCGCGGAGATAGAAAGCCAAGGTCACAGATTCCGCGTGGGGATCGCATGCCCCAACGTCAATATAAAAACCTTTTTTTATATCGTTGAGCGCTCGCCAGAGCATGACGTCTTCGAAGTTTTGGGCCCAAGAGATAAAGCGGCCGGAATTATCGCAAGGAGGAATTTCTTCAATGCTTTCCGCGAAGACATCCTGGATTTTTTTGAAATTGATTGCGTCATAAAGCATTTATATTACTCTTATACGTCATATTATTTTAATATAGCTGCAAACTATACTTTACACGCTGCGTAACCGTGCGAGTTTATTAGCAGATGTAAATTAGGATCCGATTGCTATCTTATATTGGCTGCTCTATTTTTTACAACCTGAGGTAGCATTCGTGCCAACTTCGGTCAACTGCAGTTCGTTGAGCGGCGGTCATGCTTTTGCATCGATGCTAGGATGTGAACTGCACCGTAAATATCTTCGCTGGGAGGGGACCGGGGCGCGAAAGATCTAGCGCTGCGCGGGGGCGGTCCATAACCCCATACCGTCGAGCAATATCCAGCCCGGAAAAGGGCCGTCGACGGATCATAAAAATCATTGTGGTCATGTTTCGAAACGACTTTGTGCGCTTCCTCGGTGAGAGCTATTGCTAGCTCTCACCCTACGAAGCGCACATCATCATCTTGAAAGAAGGGCGTCACGATCCTTAAAACAGCCCTTCGATCTCGCCTTTGTCATTGATCGTGATCGTGTAAGCCGCGGGCACTTTCGGCAGGCCGGGCATGGTCATCACATCGCCGCAGATCATCACGACGAAGCCGGCGCCGGCCGAGAGCCGCACTTCGCGGACCGACACGACATGTCCTGACGGCGCGCCAAGCAAGGTCGGATCGGCCGCGAAAGAATATTGCGTCTTCGCCACGCAGATCGGCAGATGGCCAAAGCCCATCGCCTCGATATCGGCGAGCTGTTTCTTCGCGGCGGCTGCGAAAGAGACGTCGCCCGCGCCATAGATTTCCTTGGCGACGATCTTCATCTTCTCGGCGAGCGGCTTGTCGGTCTCGTAGAGCGGCTTGAATTTGGCGCTGCCGCCCTCGGCGAGCGCGATGACTTTTTCGGCAAGGCCCACTGCGCCCGCGCCGCCGTCCGCCCAATGTTTGCAGATGACGGCATCGACGTTGAACTCCTCCTTGCAGATCTTGATGATGAGATCGAGCTCGGCCTGCGTATCGCCGGAGAAATGATTGATGGCGACAACCGGGGGCACGCCGAATTTGCGCACATTTTCGACATGCCGGCCGAGATTGGCGAGACCCGTCTTGATGGCCTCGAGGTTCTCTTTGCCGAGATCGGCTTTGGCGACGCCGCCATGCGATTTGATCGCACGCGAGGTCGCGACGATCACCGCGGCCGCGGGCTCCAAGCCGGTCTGGCGGCATTTGATGTCGAAGAATTTCTCGGCGCCAAGGTCGGCGCCGAAGCCCGCCTCGGTCACCGCATAATCGCCGAGGTTCAGCGCCGCCGTCGTCGCGATCACCGAATTGCAGCCATGCGCAATATTGGCGAAAGGTCCGCCGTGGATGAAGACGGGCGTGCCTTCGAGTGTCTGCACGAGATTGGGTTCGATCGCATCCTGCAACAGCACGGCCATGGCGCCCACCGTCTGCAGGGCGTCGGCGAAGACCGGCTTCTTGTCGAGCGTCTGGCCGATGTACATTTTCGACAGTCGCTCGCGCAGATCGTCGATATTCTTGGCAAGGCAGAAGATCGCCATCACTTCGGAGGCGACGGTAATGTCGAAGCCCGCCTCGCGCGGAAAGCCATTGGTGGCGCCGCCGAGATTGGTCACGATCTGGCGCAGCGAGCGGTCGTTCATGTCGAGCACGCGCCGCCACACGATATTGCGCGTGTCGATGTTGAGCGGATTGCCCCAATAGACAGCGTTGTCGATGATGGCGGAAAGAAGATTATGCGCCGACGTGATGGCGTGAAAATCGCCGGTGAAATGCAAGTTGATCTTATCCATCGGCACGACCTGCGCATGGCCGCCGCCGGCCGCGCCGCCCTTCATGCCGAAACAGGGGCCGAGCGAGGGCTCGCGCAGCGCGATCACGACCTTCTTGCCGAGCCGCCGCAAAGCGTCGCCGAGACCGACCGTGGTGGTCGTCTTGCCTTCGCCCGCCGGCGTCGGATTGATCGCGGTGACGAGGATCAGCTTGCCCTTTTTGCCGCGCGCTTCGATCTCCGACAGAAATTGCGCACCGACCTTGGCGATGTGCTTGCCAAACGGATTGATGGCTTCTTGTGGGATGCCAGCGCGCTCGGCGATGGCGCCGATCGGTTCCATTGTGTGGGCGCGGGCAATCTCAAGATCTGTCGGCATGAAAACTCCTCGTTGGAATACAAGCACGGGTCCGGAAGCGTCCGGCGCCCTAATGAGAATGGATTTTTTGTCTTGTCAAAACCGGACTTGGAGCGTGATTGCGGTCACACGCTAAGTTTTTGATTTAACGTATGATCCTTATCCGGGGCGTCTGCCGCTTTCCGGGATCAGCGCCTGTTCGCGTTGCAGCAAAATGAAAGGCAGCGCATCAAGACAAAACAATCCCGCCGCCGTCGCAAGCGGCTGGAACGCGCACCTAGCACATCATATCCGCGGAGGCGAGAGGCAAGAAAGTCGATCTTGAACCCGGCGTTCAGCCGGCCAAAGCCGAGAGAACGCGGGCCCAGCTCCGCGTGCCTTTGTGGAAGGACGACAGATCATATTTCTCGTTCGGCGAATGGATGCGGTCGTCTTCGAGACCAAAGCCGATCATCAAAGTGTCCATGCCAAGATCATGCTTGAACGAGCCGACGATGGGGATCGAGCCGCCGCAGCCCGCGAGCACCGCTTCCTGACCCCATTCTTCCCGTAAAGCTCCGCGGGCGCGGGTGAGCGCGTCGGAGGAGAAGGGCAATTGCAACGCGCTCGAGCCGCCATGCGAAACGAATTCGACATGGCAGTCGGCAGGCAATCTTGCGCGGACGAAGTCGCGAAACGCCGCCGCGATTTTATCGGGATCTTGCGCGCCGACGAGACGGAATGAAAACTTGGCGCTGGCTTCCGCCGGCAGCACGGTCTTCGAGCCTTTGGCCGTATAGCCGCCGATGATGCCGTTGACGTCGCAGGTCGGGCGCGACCAGAGCATTTCGAGTGTGCTGCGGCCATGTTCGCCGGCTGGCACCGAAAGCCCGACATCGCCCAAGAACGTTTTTTCGTTGAACGGGAGATGGCGCCATTGCGCGGCGATATCCTCAGGCAATTCGGCGACGCCATCGTAGAATCCCGGCAGCATCACGCGGCCCTGGTCGTCATGCAGATCGGCGATGATGCGGGAGAGCACATGGATCGGATTGATCGCCGGGCCGCCGAACATCCCCGAATGCAGATCGCGGTCGGCGCCGCGGATCACGACTTCTTCCAGTACGAGACCGCGCAGCATGGTGGTAATCGCGGGTGTCTTGCGATCCCACATGCTCGTGTCGCAGACGAGTGCGAGATCGGCTTTGAGCTCGTCCTTGTTCTTTGCGAGGAAGCCCGGCAGTGACGGCGAACCGGTTTCTTCCTCGCCTTCGAGCAGGATGGTGATGTGGCAAGGCAGCTCGCCTGTCTCCTTAAAGGCGCGCAGAGCCTCGACGAAGGTCATAAGCTGGCCTTTGTCGTCGGCGACGCCGCGGCCGATGATCTGCTTGCCGGTCGGCGTGTCGGCGAGACGCGGCTCGAAGGGCGGGGTTTCCCAAAGCTCCAGCGGATCCGCCGGCTGCACGTCGTAATGGCCGTAGAACAGGAAATGCGGGGCATCGGGGCGAGATGCCTTCGCGTCGGCGACCACCATGGCATGGCCTTCCGTCGGCCGCACCGAAGCCTCGAAACCGAGGCCCTTCAATTCGCCCGCGACCCATAGGGCGGCCTCGGCGCAATCGGCCTTGAAGGCAGGGTCCGTCGAGACCGATTTGATGGAGATCAGCTTGAAGAGGCGGCCCAGGGAAGCATCGAGATTGGCGTCGATCTTGGCGAGGACTTTATCGAGCGAGGCCATGGGCGATCTCCTTGATTTTTGTGACGGATGGATATGCTAGCCCGTATTTAGCCAGGCTGGCGGAGACCGCAAGTGCCAGATGCGATCGTTGTCGGCCTCCCTTAGGGCGTGCCGATCCCGACACGCAGTTCGTCATATTTTTTGATCCGATAGATCAGCACCGAGGCAAGCCAGCTCAGGATGAAAATGCCGATGATGATATAGCCGAGCAGTCCGAAATTCTCATTGAGAGCGCCGATGAAGTCCCAGAAAGGACCTTCCATTTTGAATTGGTCTCCGACCAGTCCAAGCGTCTCGATGCCGCCGATCATAAGTGCGACGATCACGGAAACGGCGGTAATCGTCATGTTGTAATAAAGCTTGCGAATGGGCTTGTCGAAAGCCCAACCGTAAGCGCCAAGCATGAGCACGCCGTCCGTTGTATCGACCGCTGACATGCCGGCTGTGAAAAGTGCCGGAAACACCATGATCGTACCGAACGACACGCCGTTGGTCGCCTGTGCGCTGGAAATGCCAAATAACGCAACCTCGGTCGCGGTGTCGAAACCAAGCCCGAACAGGAAACCGATGAGCAGCAAGTGCCAGCTTTGGGTCACAAACCCGAAGAGAGGACGGAAGATGCGGGCGAGAAAACCCCGGTTATTGAGCAGAAGGTCTAAATCATCCGCCACAAAGGGCTTGCCCCGTTTCACGGCCTGGAATGTGCGATGGACTGCGATCAGCACCACGATGTTCATGAGGGCTATGGCAAATAGGAATAGCGCCGACGCGCTGGTGCTGATGATACTGCCGAACGCCTTCATAGAGTCAAAATGCGAGCTGACTGCCGACGCGGCCAACGCAACCCCGACCGACATAAGAACAACGACGGCCGCGTGGCCGAGCGAGAAGAAAAAGCCCACGCCGACCGGCTTTTCGCCTTGCTGCATCAGCTTACGCGTGACGTTGTCGATCGCCGCGATATGATCGGCATCGACCGCATGCCGCAGACCGAACGTATAGGCGAGTAACGCCGTGCCGAGCAGCAAGGGATGCTGATGCAGAACAACAAATGCCCAGAGCCAAGCAAGAACATTGGCGCCGATCAAGACAACATAGATGACAATCAATCTACGGCGCAGATCAGCGTCGCCTTCGTTCAGAATACGGGTCACAAATCCAGGCATGACACCCTCGCATGCTGTTGGAGAAAACAGCGCGATCGCGGGTGACGCCGCAAAAACCATGGACCATCGGTACACCTCCGCCCGAGATCGGCTGCACGGGTGATGGCAGGTCTCCTGACTCACGGGTCTCTGACGGATGCCGATCTTCCCGGTTTGCCCAGTGATCATAGGCTGGCATCGATCTCGCCGCTTACAGTTGCGGGGGCAGTCACGGATTGAGGCATTTCTGCCAGCACCGTGTTCCCTTTTGATCCCCGAAGGGAACCATCGCGGGGACTCCTAGCGAAGCGCGCAGCTTTTGGCAATTGAGATCAGAGGCGTCTGCGCGAACGAAAAAGGCGCAATGGCCGGTTCGGCAATCACGAATCATGATCGGTATGATGGTCCAACCCCGATGGGTCGCGGCGAAGAAGAAGAAAAAGCCGGGCTCGTTGAGCCCGGCTTTAAATTTTTCGTTCCGGTCAAGAAATCAGAACAGGTGGCGGAAGATGAAGAACAAGCCGCCCGAGAGCATGATGGCGCAGGGCAGGGTCAAAACCCAGGCGGTCGCGATGCTCATGAGCGTCGAGACTTGAAGGCCCGAGCCGTTTGCCATCATCGTGCCGGCGACGCCCGACGACAGAACGTGGGTGGTCGAGACAGGGAGGCCGAATCCATCAGCCAAGCCGATGGTTCCTGCCGCGACGAGTTCGGCGGCGGCGCCCTGGCCATAGGTCAGATGCGTTTTGCCGATCTTTTCGCCGACGGTGACGACGATCCGCTTCCAGCCGATCATCGTGCCGAGACCGAGCGCGAGAGCGACGGCGACCTTCACCCAGGTCGGGATGAATTTCGTCGAGGAGTCGAGCTCTTTCTTATAGGCATTCAGCGCTTTGACGTCGTCGGCGGAGAGATCCGCTTGCTTGTCCTTCGCGAGGAAGCGCAGGGCTTCCGAGGTCAGGTACATGTCGTTACGCGTATTGCCGACGGCGGCTGCCGGGATTTTGGCAAGCGAGCCATAGGTGCTGACTTGGGTCGAAATATCGCGGATCAAAGCGGCGAGCGACGGATAGGTGCCCTCGTCGATATGATGGCGGGTGATATAGCCGGTCACGGCCGGACGCGGATCGCCGATGACATTGTACCCGGCGGCCTTGGCGTCGACGACCTTCGAGGCCGCGAGCGAGGTTTCCGTGAAAGCCGCGACATGCGATTCGGGCAGAGCCCGGTTCAGCGCATAGGCGGTCGGCACCGTGCCGATCAGGATGAGCATGATGAGGCCCATGCCCTTCTGACCGTCGTTGGATCCGTGGAAGAACGAAACCAAGGTACACGTCAAAACCAGAAGGCCACGGATCCAGAGCGGAGGAGCCCCAGTCGCTTTAGGTTCTTGATAAAGTTCAGGCTTGCGGACAAGGAACTTCATGACCAGGAGCAAGAGAGCAGAAGCGCAGAAACCGAAGAGCGGCGACAAAAGCAGCGCATAACCGATTTCGGTCGCCTTGCCCCAGTCGACGCCCGAGGTGCCGTCGCGGCCGCGCATCAGGGCATTGGCAACGCCGACGCCGATGATCGAGCCGATCAGAGTGTGCGAGCTCGATGCCGGCAGGCCGAGCCACCAGGTGCCGAGGTTCCAGATGATCGCGGCGATCAACATGGCAAAGACCATGGCGAAGCCTGCTTCCGAGCCGACCTGGAGGATCAGTTCGACCGGCAGAAGCGAGACGATGCCGAAGGCCACCGCGCCCGTCGAGGTCAAGACCCCGAGGAAGTTGAAGAAGCCCGACCAGACGACCGCGACTTCCGGTACGAGCGAGTGCGTGTAGATGACGGTCGCGACGGCATTGGCGGTGTCGTGGAAGCCGTTGACGAATTCGAAGCCCAAGGCGATCAAGAGGGCGACGCCCAAGAGCAGGAAGGGCAGGATGGTCGTGACCGTCGTGCCGACCGTGGAGATATCCGCATAGATGCTATAGGCTGTGAAAAACAACCCAAGCGCAACGATGGCCATATAGATGAGGACGCTTTTGATCCCCATCGGTCTATTGAGATTAGGTTTATGACTCGGTTCTGTCAGGTCAGCAGATGTAATGGATGTCATGGAAAATGCCCCCGGAATGGCTGCGGCAGACTCCAAGCGAGTGTAGGTGACACCCGTATGACAATGACCGATAAAGTGGTAAATGAGCACGGCTAGGCTACGTAGCGATATCTGGGTTTCGGCCTATTTGCGGCGATGCGCGGTCGAGGGCGCCTTCGCGGTTTTGCGCCGCCGCGGCGCCGCCGAGGCAGGCGCTATTTTCATCAAAATTGATCTGCTTGATGGCACGGCGCTTTTGTTCGGGCCGGCGCCGCAGAGCGAACTCAAGGACGGTGAAGACCGACTATTTTCCGCGTTGCACAAAGATGCGCGGATCGAGCCGGGCGAAGCCGAGAAACGTCTCGCTCGTGAAATCAACTTCGATCCCGATCTTTGGATCGTCGAGGTCGAGGACCGGCAGGGCCGATCGTTTCTCGACCTGGCCTCCTGAAACGCTGGTCGTGCAGCCAACCGAAAAACCACACAGCGGAAACTTCGCTCAGATCACGATGGTTTTGGATCGAACGATCCAAAACCATGAACGTGATCGATTCTAAAGACTTAGAGGGGGATGCGGGCGCAAAACCGCTTCACACTTTTGCTCATCCCGCTCTGGAAATTGACGCATCATTAACCATGAGATGTCGAGATTAAGCCTGCCTGGAAGAATCAGGCCGGCAATCCGGACGGCGACATGGGCGAACTTCTTGCGTTCCACCAAAATAAAACCGCGCAGCAGCGGCGACGTGAGCAACCGTCAGGCGACGCCGAGATCATTCTGTTTCCCGGCGTGCGCTATATGCGGATGAGTGAGCCGGCGAAGCCGCCGAAACGGGTTTCCCGCCGTCCCGCAAGGCGGCGGCCCGACACAGAGAAAGTCTCGTAGCGGACCCATTTGGTTCGCAATGACCGTTCTTCCGGTCGCGGCCTATGGTTGCTTCAGCGGAGCGCCATCGGAGCCGGGCGTGCCGAATATCGATACAAAACCCGTCCCCCGCTTTTGCGCTTCGGTCCAGGCGCTCAACTGGTCGCAAAGAGAAGGACGCGGCGGGCTCGCATCCTTGGCGCAGCGCAGCGACACGAAATTCTGCAGACCCATAGAAAGCTGCAGCGAATAATCGGCCGAATAGAGCTGGCTATCGCTGAAGACGGCACCGCCGGGCACATTGCCGAAATACATCATGCGCAGGCTCTGCGCTGCTTCCGGGTGTTTCTGCGCATCGAGTTTCAGCACGCCCGCATTGGGTGAGAATTCGGCAAGGATCGGCACGCTCGGAAAGCCTGCCGTCTGATGGCAGCCCATGCAGGAGCTTTTGGGATTGTCGACGGGCCCAGCGAGGCGTCCGCCAAATCCGAGATGGTTGAAACTGAGCGGCGGCGTCGCGAGATCCTTCACCGCTTGGCGATTAATCCATTGCTCCGTCAATTTGTCGTAGTCGCAAGGCCCGTCCGCCGAGGCGCAGGTCTCGGCGAAGGTCACTGTCGGATTATTGCCCCATTGGAGGCCGAGCGGCACCATGCGCTTCCACGGCGTATCGCCCTTCGCATTGCCGTTATAGCCATAGGTGCCGAGAAGCCAGCCTGTGGTGCTGCGGTTGTCGCGCACCTGGAGGTCGATCTGGATGAGACGGACTTTGCCGAGCTTGCGTTCGAAACGCGAAAACGGCCCTGCATTGCGGAAGGGCGGGCTCTTATTGGCGTAAATATCCGCGTCCCATTCAAAGGCGCCTTTGACGGTCGGCAGTTCCGTCTCGTTCGCCGTCGAGAAGAGGAGCTTGATCACATAAGATCCATCCGGCATGGAGTTGAGCGCCGTGGGATCGGGGTTCAGCGCCGCCGGTTTAGGATCGTCGGGATCGCAATAGACCTGCCCGATGCTGAACGCATAGCGGTCGTTGACATAGGCTTGCGCCCAGGTATCGACGAATTCGGCTTGCGCTTCGCCGAACGTATTGCCGGCGGAATCGAATTCATGGGTGAGGCCGTGCACGAATTCGCGCCCGTCCGTGCCCGGCCAATCCGTGGCGACTTCCGTGTTCCAGTCCATCCATGGCATTCCGTACCATTTCCGGAGCTTGTTATCCTGGACGTAGAAATCGACTTCTATATTGCCTTCGAGGCCATATTGGAGAAGCGCCTGAAGATAGGCTTCTGGATCGACCGGACCGCCGTTCTTGAACGCGATCTTCTCCCAAGGATAGGTTTCCTTCGGGGGTAATTGGACGGGATAGTCCTGGCTGAGTTTGAAAACCCGGCCTTTATAGTCGGAAGCAGGATCGCCGCCCTTGCCTTGAAGATAATAGTCCTTGAAGGCGCCCCGCACGCAGTCCTTCCGCGCCAGCTTGTTGCGGAGCGCGTCGTCGGTCGCAAAAGCCGGGCTCGAAGCTGCGAGAAGGCCCGCATAGGCAAGGCAAATGCCCGCACCGACGAGATAATGCATGCGGTTTTGCCCGATCATGGGAACATCTTTCAGCAAATGAGCAGGATAGCGCAGGATGGCCTGTGGCCGTCACGCAGCAATCATCGTGAGTGGCATCGATGTTCGCCCGGCAAGCTGTCGAAGACAAGATATGCCGCCGCCGAATCTCCGCGCGTAGTTCGCGGGATGTAGCAAGGACATATTACGATTTTAGTCTATTTCGCGGTTTCCTGGACGAGTTCGCAGTTCATCGACTTCACCAGGGTTTCGATATTCGCTCTCTCGCTGGGAAAAGCCGCCAGCGCATTGATGAGAACGAAGCCCTTTTTTTCGGGCGCGGTCAGCCGCAATTCCTGTGGCAGTTCCTCTTCATCGTCGTCGGCTTCGACGGCCTCGAGCTGTTTCGGCGTCAAGACGAGCACATCGATCTTGCCATGCGACGCGGCTTTATCGGTCATCGAATAAAAAACCCGGCCCGTTCGCGTGCGAAACGAGAAGGTCAAAAGCCCGTCGCCGATGATATCGGCCGAGAGTTCCAAGGGACCGCGATCGAGATCGTAGAGGCAGACGCCTTGCACAAGTGCCGGATCTTCGAAGGGCGCATATTCCTGTCCGGGCAAAGGCGCCGGCAGCAGGGAAAGCTGACCCGGCTGGGTCAAGGTCGAGAGCCGCGAGTAGGCATCCTTCTGGGCCAGTTCCGGCAGGGCGAAGATGGACACGATATGGACGAGGCCGGCCACGAAGAGCATAGCCAGGAGCCATAAGAGCGACGCCAGCAGCCAATCGAGCCAGGAGATCTTGAACAGGTTCAGTCTGAAAGAGGCGGGGTTGGCCGATGTGATTTTGAGCGAGGTCATCGGCAGAAGCCTTTGACGAGTTTCGGCATCACCGAACTGTCGAGCGACGCGGCCGTTGCACTCAGCACCGAATCGTAAAGACGCAGCACGACGACGTAAGGCGATGTCGGGGAGGTCGGCAGCCAATTGCCGGGATGCGCGGTTGAGGCGAGGATGATTTCGGGCGGCGCGTCGCTGGCACGCAAAATCTCCGCCGACGTGAAGCCATAGCGCTTGGCGGCATTTTCGATCAAAGCCCCGTTCGGCGAAAAGACCGACAGGGTCCAAAACCGCGCCGGCGGCATCGGGCCTTTCAAAGTATATTCGCATCTCGGATTGAGCGGCGCGCCGTCGCTATCGGTTCGCGCCAGAAAACTAATGCCTTCGCCCGTGCCGAGCGGAATGGCGCCGGTGCGCGACAGAAGCGCCCGCGCATAGGGATCGATATCGGCCGATCCGGTCTTCGGCCATCCTGTCCAGGGGCCGGCGCGTACCGCACCGAAGCCAAAGCCGTGCTCAAGCGTGAAAAACGTGAGCGCCAGCCCGAGCAAAGTCCCGAGGACGACGACGACGCAGGATTTGATCAGAATCGCCACGGTTAAGCCCGCCGGACCGCGAATCGAAATAGAGTGATATCTTATTTAGGCGCCATGTAGCTCAAAACACGGTCCTGAGGAAAATCATAGAGCTTGCCCGTTTCAGTCCAATCGGGGTGGCAAAGTGCCAGGATTTTCGGCGCGAGCTCTTCCGGCGTCTTGAGGCTCAGCGGATCTTCGCCCGGCATGGCCGCGGCGCGCATGCGGGTGCGTAGCGGGCCCGGATTGACCGCCATGACGCGGATAGGGGAGGTGTTGACCGTCTCCGCCGCATAGGTCCGCGCCAAGGCATCGACGGCGGCCTTGGAGGTCGCATAGGGGCCCCAATAGGGCTTGAAATGGGCCGTATGTCCGGCGCCAGAGGTGACCAGCACGACGCGGCCCGCGTCCGAGGCCCGCAACAACGGGTCGAGCGAACGGATGAGCCGCCAATTGGCGGTGACATTCACCGCCATGACCTCATCCCATTGCTTCGGGTCGACATGCGCCAGCGGCGAGACGGGGCCGAGCACGCCTGCATTGCCGACGAAAATGTCGAGCTTGCCCCAACGCCCGAAGATCGCGCCGCCAAGCCGGTCGAGAGCTTCGAAATCTTTAATATCGCATGGCACGAGCGTCGCCTCGCTGCCGTCGCCTCTGATCGCATCGTCGAGCTCTTCGAGCGCGCCTTGGGTGCGCGCCATGGCGATGATATGCGCGCCGGCGCGGGCGAGTTCGCGAGCTACAGCCCAGCCGATGCCGCGCGAGGCACCGGTCACGAGCGCGATCCGCCTCGCGAGCGGGCGGGCGTTGGGTTCGTTTTCGGAGGCCAAGCTAGGTCATCTCGCTCGATATTGAGGGATTTCGCTTCATATCTTCGTTTAAGCGAATGATCTCGTTCCGAAAAGCTCTGGAGCTAGAACCTAATTAAATCCGGACGCGCACAACCCTCTCCCAGAGGGAGAGGGTGGCCGGTGGAACCGGCCGGGTAAGGGGTTACGATCTTAGACGTTTGGGATTGTAACCCCTCATCTGCCTCGCATTCGCTCGGCACCTTCTCCCACAGGGAGAAGGAAACGCGCCCGACCTATGAAACATAAGATGGCTGGAATGAGTCTTAACCTAACCCGCTTCGGCGAGCAGCGAGAGCTGGGTCTTGGTTTCGCCGGAGACATCGGTGAGATGCGTCGGATATTGGCCGGTGAAACAATGATCGGTGAATTGCGGACGCAGCGGATCGCGGCCCGGTTCGCCCATGGCGCGGTAAATGCCTTCGACCGAAAGAAAGGCCAATGAATCGCAGCCGATATATTGGCGCATTTCCTCAAGCGTATGGGTCGCGGCGAGAAGCTTGTCGCGCTCTGGCGTATCGATCCCATAATAATCGGGATGCGTGATCGGCGGCGATGAGATCCGGAAATGCACTTCTTTCGCGCCGGCTTCGCGGATCATCTGGACGATCTTGACCGAGGTCGTGCCGCGCACGATCGAATCGTCGATGAGAACGACGCGTTTGCCTTCAATGACGGACCGGTTGGCGTTGTGCTTCAGGCGTACGCCCAATTCGCGCACCGTTTGCGTCGGCTGAATGAAGGTCCGCCCGACATAATGGTTTCGGATGATGCCGAGCTCGAAAGGTATGCCCGACGTCTGCGCATAGCCTATGCCCGCGGGGACGCCTGAATCCGGCACGGGTACGATGACATCGGCATCGACCGGCATTTCGCGCGCGAGTTGGGCGCCCATCGCCTTGCGGACGTCATAGACGGAGCGCCCATGCACGATGGAATCGGGACGCGCGAAATAGATATATTCGAAGATGCAAGGGCGCGCCGGCATGCGCGGGAAGGGATGCAGGCTCTCGATGCCGTCTTCCGAGATCACGACGATTTCGCCATTCTCGATATCGCGGACGAAATGGGCACCGATAATGTCGAGCGCGCACGTCTCGGAGGCGAGGATATAGCATCCGTTCAACTGGCCGAGGACGAGCGGCCTGATGCCGAGCGGATCTCTGGCGCCGATCAATTTCTTATTGGTGAGCACGACGAGCGAATAGGCGCCTTCGAGTTCGCGCAAGGCATCGATGAACCGTTCGGTGATACGGGGTTTGCGGCTGCGCGCGACGAGATGCAGGATCGCTTCCGTATCCGAAGTCGATTGATAGAGCGCGCCTTCGAGCACGAGTTCGCGCCGCAGCGTCAGCCCATTCGTCAGATTGCCGTTATGGGCGACGGCGAAACCGCCGGAGCTCAGTTCCGCGAAGAGCGGTTGCACATTGCGCAGGATGGTTTCGCCCGTGGTCGAATAGCGCACATGGCCGATCGCGGCCGTGCCGGGCAAACGATCGATCGTCGAAGCCTTGGAGAAATGATCGCCGACGAGGCCGAGACGGCGCTCCGAATTGAACCTATGACCGTCGAAGGCGACGATGCCCGCCGCCTCCTGTCCGCGATGCTGCAAAGCGTGCAGGCCGAGTGCCGTGATGGCGGCCGCCTCCGGATGACCGAAGATGCCGAAGACGCCGCATTCTTCACGCAGCCTATCGGCATCCAGATCGAAAATATTGTCATCCGTCAGGTGGGCTTGGCCATCATCCATGGATCTATTCCTATGTATGTTTGCCGGGGTCGGGCTTCGGCGCAGCCGCCGGAGCCGGGACAGGCTTCGTATCTATATCGCTGTCGGGCGGCGCTTCTTCGGTGCCGCCTATCGACTTCGGCGTCTTCAGCTTGGCGAGCAGGCCCTCCGGGTCGTCGGGCAGCATGGCCATCAACTCGTCGCCGGTCGTCTGAAGCAGCGGACGCATGCGGGCGCTTTTCACCCATTCCGGCGTCTTGTCGGTCGGCACCAGCCAACTGAAGAAAATGAAGGCGATCACACAAAGCAAAAGCCCGCGCACCGCTCCGAATACGAATCCCAGCGACCGGTCGAGCGCGCCGACCTTCGAGTCGAGAATGGCATCCGAGAGCCTGACCGTAATCAGGGACACGATGATCAGCGTGACGAAAAAGACAATCGCCGCGGAGGCCGCCAGCGCGATGACCTCCTTGCCAATATAGGGTTTCACATAAGGCAGTACGAGAGGGTGAAAATAGACCGCGGCCACGGCAGCGGCGGTCCAGGAGGCAATCGCCAGGACCTCACGCGTAAAACCGCGCAGCATGGCGAGCAGGGCGGAAATCAAAACGACGACGATCAATCCGAGATCGAGATAGGATGGCATGACTCTGGCCTCTGGAACACGTCCTACGAAAGGAACTTTCAGACTTGCGACGCGCCCTCATACCACGCTCCAAACGTGGCAGATGGCTTAATCACCGCAAAAAAGTTTCCATCTGCTTTTCGGCTACGATGTGCTTTCGCATTTCGCAGTGCTTTGCGGCACTCGCTCCATGGCGCCGCCGGAGGCAGCCGTACCGATAGAGCTTGGTCATCGCTTCGGATGCGACAACTTCACGGGTCCAGGGTTCATAAATCTTATAACGAAGTGAAATGGTTCCGTCACCTTCCAAAGGCGAAGTTCAACCGCCTTGTGCACTTTTGCCCGCGCGGCCGCGCATCCGGGCGATTTCCGCCACGAGCGCCGAAATATGCGAACAACTGCTCACTTCGATGGTTTGAGCGGCGCTGCGGCCTTGGCCCGGCGCTTCCTGAGGCGTTATGGCGCGGGCGAATCCGAGCTTCATCGCCTCCTTGAGCCGGGGCAGCGTATGGGCGACCGGGCGGATCGCGCCGGAGAGACCGATTTCGCCGAAAAACACGCTGGTCGATGGCAAAGTGACGCCGGTCAGCGACGAGATCAGCGCGGCGGCGGCGGCGAGATCGGCGGCCGGCTCGCTGACGCGTAACCCGCCTGCCACATTCAGATAAATGTCGTTCTGGCCAAGCTTGAGCCCGGCATGGGCTTCGAGCACGGCGATCACCATGGCCAGGCGATTCGTGTCCCAGCCGACGACGGCGCGGCGCGGCGTGCCGAGCGAACTCGCAGCCACCAGAGCCTGGATTTCGATCAGCAGCGGCCGCGTGCCTTCCATTCCCGCGAAAACGGCGGTGCCGGGCGCGGCGGCATCGCGGGCCGAGAGAAACAAAGCCGAGGGATTGGTGACCTCGCCAAGGCCCTTGCCGGTCATTTCGAAGACGCCGATCTCGTCCGTCGGTCCGAATCGGTTTTTGACCGCGCGGAGAATACGGACATCCCGCCCGCCTTCGCCCTCGAAGGAGATCACTGCATCGACCATATGTTCGACGACGCGCGGGCCTGCGATCTGGCCGTCCTTGGTGACATGGCCGACGAGAATGACGGTCGCGCCCGTCGTCTTGGCGAATCGGATGAGCGCCTGTGCCGAGCCCCGGACCTGCGTGACCGTGCCCGGCGCCGATTCGACGCTTTGCGTCCACATGGTCTGGATCGAATCGATCACCACCAGCGCCGGCCGGCGGCCGTGGCTGAGCGTAGCCAAAATATCTTCGACGCTGGTCTCGGCCGCGAGTTCGACCGGCGTTTTGGAAAGGCCGAGGCGCTCGGCGCGCAGCCGCACCTGATCGACAGCCTCTTCGCCGGAAATATAGACGACGCGCTGGCCCTGCTTGGCCAGAAGCGCGCAGGCCTGGATGAGCAGCGTCGATTTGCCGATGCCCGGCTCGCCGCCGAGCAGCAGAACCGAGCCCGGCACGAAGCCGCCGCCGCTGACGCGGTCAAATTCGGCAATGCCGGTCAGCATGCGCGGCGCTGACGGGGTGGTGGCATCGCCGAGCCCCATCAGTTCGAAGACGCGGCCTTTCTGGGCCCCGCGGGCAGCTTGCGCGCCGATGCCGGAGGCGGCGTTTTCTTCGAGGATGGAATTCCACGCCCCGCAGGATTCGCAGCGTCCCTGCCAGCGCTGCGTGACGGCCCCGCAATTCTGGCAGACGAACGAGGCGCGTGTCTTCAAAGGCGCACCGGCAGATTGTCTTCGCGCGCCAAATTGGAGAAGCGGGTCATCTCGGCCTCGAAGGCGAGTTCGACCGTGCCCGTCGGACCATGGCGCTGCTTGCCGATGATGACCTCGGCGCGGCCATGGACGCGTTCCATATCGGCCTGCCAGGTCAGGAATTCCTCGGTGCCTTCGCGCGGCTGTTTGTTCTTCAGATAATATTCCTCGCGGAAGACGAACATGACGACATCGGCATCCTGCTCGATCGAGCCCGACTCGCGCAAGTCCGACAATTGCGGGCGCTTGTCGTCGCGGCTTTCGACCTGACGCGAGAGCTGCGAGAGAGCGACGACCGGCACGTTCATTTCCTTGGCGAGCGCCTTGAGGCCGGTGGTGATCTCGGTCATCTCCTGCACACGATTGTCGCCGCCCCGGTTCCTCGATCCCGACAGCAATTGAAGATAGTCGACGACGAGCACGTCGAGCCCGCGCTGGCGTTTGAGGCGGCGGGCGCGGGCTGTGAGCTGCGCGATCGAGAGACCGCCGGTCTGATCGATATAGAAGGGGATCGATTGCATGTCCTGGGCAGCGGCGGAGATATGACCGAAATCGTTCTCCGAAATGTCGCCGCGCCGGATCTTGTAGGAGGCGACGCCGGATTGCTCGGAGATGATACGGGTTGCCAATTGCTCGGCCGACATTTCGAGCGAGAAGAAACCGACGACGCCGCCATTGACGGTCGCATGGCTTCCGTCGGCACGGACCTCGAACTCATAGGCCTTGGCAATATTGAAGGCGATATTGGTCGCGAGCGCCGTCTTGCCCATGCCGGGGCGTCCGGCGATGATGACAAGATCGGAGGCCTGCAAGCCGCCCATCATGCGGTCGAGATCGGTGAGGCCGCTCGCGATGCCGGAGAGACGGCCGTCGCGTTCCCAGGCTTTCGCGGCCATGTCGACGGCGGTCGTCAAGGCATCCGAGAAACGCTGGAAACCACCGTCGTAACGGCCGCTTTCCGCCACCTGATAGAGCTTGCGTTCGGCGTCCTCGATCTGACCGCGCGGGGTCGCGCCGACAGGCGCGTCATAGGCCGCATTGACGATATCTTCGCCGATGAGGATCAGATGCCGCCGCAAGGCGAGATCATAGACGGTACGGCCATAATCCTCGGCATTGATCACGGTCGTCGCCTCGGCCGCGAGGCGCGCCAGATATTGAGGGATCGTGATGCCGCCGAGATCATGCTCGCCCAGGAAGGTCTTGAGCGTGATCGGCGTCGCGATTTTTCCGGCGCGAATGAGTTGCGATGCGACGTCATAGACGCGCCTGTGCAGCTCCTCGGAAAAATGCTCGGGCAGCAAAAAATCCGAGACGCGGTCGAAGGCGTCGTTATTGACGAGGATCGCGCCGAGCAAAGCTTGTTCGGCCTCGATATTATGCGGTGCGACGCGAAATTTGGGTTCCGCGGAGGAGCCTTGTCCTTGCAGTAGGCCGATCCGGCCGACGATATTTTCTACAGCGGGCATCTATGCTTCGAGTGATGAGAAAATGCGTACCGAATCGGTACCTCACCACCCTTGTCGCACGCCAATGCGGCGGAATGGAACGGAAGAGTTAAGCAAAGCTTAACCCGCCTGCTGCGCGTCCCGCTATCCACAAACGCCCGAAAAGAATCTTCAATTGCGCGCGCAAACCAGCTTGCTTTGCGCAACCGCTTGCTTCGCTTGGCTTGTGTCTCGAATGGCATGGTAAGGCGCGATCTCAACGATCACGCCTTACCTGTTTGAAAGCCGATCAGCGATCGCCCAAGCTGCCGTTGGCGTCGGCGAGAGCGGCGCCGACTTCGAGGCCGAGATCGTCCATCGTCGTTTCCTCGACGATATTGATCGATTCGCCCTTAGCCTGGCGTTCGGCCTCTTCCGGCGAGCGGGCGACATTGATCGTGATCTTGGCTTCGACTTCCGGATGCAGATGGACGGGCACCTGATGCAGGCCGATCGTCTTGATCGGCGTTGCCAGCACGACCTGGTTGCGATTGACGGGTGTACCGGCCGTGGACGCGGCTTCCGCAACGTCTCTTGTCGAGACGGAGCCGTAAAGCTGGCCGGTTTCGCCGGCCTGACGGATCATGACGAAGACCTGCCCGTCGATCTTCTCGGCTGCGGCTGCGGCCTCGCCCTTCAATTCGACATTGCGCTTTTCGAGATCGGCGCGCTGGCCTTCGAAGCGCTGCTTATTGGCTTCGGTCGCGCGCAAGGCCTTGCCGGTCGGCAAGAGGAAATTGCGGGCGAACCCGTCCTTGACGCGCACCGTCTCGCCCATCTGGCCGAGCTTGGCGACCCTTTGTAACAAAATGACCTGCATGACTAACTCCTTCGGAGGCTTTCTAGGATTTCGAGGATAAGAGAGCGGCCTTGCGGTCGCGCAGCGGGAAGGCTGTGTCGGCGAGCCCGACCAAGGCGAGCAGCGCCAAAGGCCAAGGCGTGAGAAAGACCAAAGTCGTATAGACGATGAAGAGCAGCAGCCCGCGCCAGCGCGATCCGCGCGAGAGATCGTGAATGACGGCAAGGCCTTGCAAGGCATAGGTCAGAACCAGCGTTACCGTCGCGACGACACCGATGACGGCAGGCCAGCCTTTCATCAGGCAGAGAACGAGCGCGCCGCCCAAAACCAGGACGAGAAGACGCGGCGTGCGCAATTCATGCGCGATGTCGGGCCAGCGGCGGGGGAGCCTGTCCGAGGTGAGAACCACGCGCCCGGCGAGCCAGAGATTGAAGATGAGCATCATCAGGCCAAAGACCGCGATCATCATCGGCATGCTTTTCAGAATGATCTCGGTCGGATCGGCGACGCCGAGTTCGCCCGGCAATTCGGGGTGCTTTTCGAGAAGCTTTTGAACCCAGGCCGCGACATCTTCCGAGACTTTAGCGATCTCGACATCGAACCCGCGAAAGCCAAGCGCGACCGCGCCTATGGCGAAGCTGATAATGCCGATGACGATCGCTGCTGCATGAACGAGAATATCGCCGATCGGAAAGAAGAAGAGAATATGCGAGGTCTTCTGCTCGGGCTTTTGGATCCGCCAGCGGCGTGCGCCTTCGGCTCTCGCCAGACCGCTGATGAAGGAAAGCCACCAGGCGGGCAGAGCCGGGATCACGGCAAAGATGGTTCCGGTGCCAAGGCCAGCCAAAAGCTCCGCGTTCGGGGCACCGCCGTGATGAACTGCCGCTAGAAGCGCGACGGAAAGCGCGCCCAGGGCCACGGAGCCGAGACCGATGGCCGGGCCAAAGCCCAGCGTCGCGATCATGATCGGCAAGGGCGCGAAACAGGCAAGCACCACGGCGGGCAGCGTGTCTTGCCGCGCGACGGTGAAAAGCAGGGCCGCGCAAAGACCGGCCCCGACCATCACGATCGAGCCAAAGCCGGGGCTTTCGAGAGTTTTCGTTACCATCGCCGAGCTGTCCCGCTGTTCGCGGTTAGGGAAAAATCCGGATTGAACATCCGTCTCATCCCAGCCGAACCGGACGGATTAATGTCCATCCGGTCTTTATTCATTGCGTATTGCCCGGTAGCACTTACGGCAACCCTCTCCCTCAGGGAGAGGGTGGTCAGCGGAGCTGACCGGGTGAGGGGTTACGGTCTTAAAATGAAGGGCAGCAACCCCTCATCCGACCCGACTTCGTCGGGCCACCTTCTCCCACAGGGAGAAGGTTACAAGCACGTTTAGCGGATCACGTAAGGCAGAAGCCCGAGGAAACGGGCCCGTTTGATCGCCTTCGCCAACTCGCGCTGCTTCTTGGCGGAAACGGCGGTGATGCGGGACGGCACGATCTTGCCGCGCTCGGAAATATAGCGCGACAGCAGACGGGTGTCCTTATAGTCGATCTTCGGCGCATTTGGGCCCGAGAAGGGACAGGTCTTGCGACGGCGGAAGAAGGGGCGGCGTCCGCCGCTGCCAGTGGTGGCTGCGATGGCCATCAGAAGCCTCCTTCATCAGCTATTGGGTTGTCGTCGCGCGGGCGGCGGGGTCCACGATCGCCGCGATCGCCTCTATCGGGCCGGTCGCCTCTGTCCGGACGTCCGCCGCGCGGGCCGCCGGGGCCGCCGCGATCGCGATCGTCATCGTCGCGCTTGCGCATCATGGCCGAAGGGCCCGCTTCGAGTTCATCGACGCGGATCGTCATGAAACGCAGGATGTCTTCGTTGATGCCTTGCTGACGTTCCATCTCGGTGAGCGCGGCCGGAGGCGCATCGATGTTCAACAGCGAGAAATGCGCCTTGCGGTTCTTCTTGATCCGGTAGGCGAGGGACTTCACGCCCCAATATTCGTTCTTCTCGATCTTGCCGCCGAGAGATTCGATGATGGTTTTGAATTGCTCGGTCAGGGTCTCCACCTGCTGGGCGGAAATATCCTGGCGCGCGAGATAGACATGCTCGTAGAGAGCCATGCTGAGCCTTTCTACTGTCTCAAACGCATCATCAGATCCAAAAAGTCTGAGACTTTTCGGGATGCTGCTCTTTTGCGCATAAGCTTCCCCGAAAAGTCTCTAACTTTTCGGACTTATGCGTTCAGCATCGGCGCAGAGCCCTTCGAGCCCCGGAAAGGCTCGACGGAAACAACGAAGGCGGAGACACAGGAGGATGGATCAATGATCCTGCTCGCCGAGGCGAGCCCTCCGTTCAGCCCCCAGCCGATGCCGGGAAGCGGGCTTTATACGCGGATTTGTCCTCGATGCAAGCAGGCTTGGCATGAAGCGTAGCCCTGTCCGGCAGGAACCGGGCAGGGCTGAGTTCAAGGCCGGGTTAATATCCCTGACCCACCGGTTTCGGCACCATGCCGGTGCCGGCCCCGAGCCCGCCTTGGAGTGTGGGGTTGGTGCCGACGCCAGCGCCAGAGGCATTGGCGCCGCGGACGGTGCCAGGGCTCGGCGTATTTCCAACGCCGTAGCCGATGCCATTATCCATGCCGGGCGCGGCCGGGACAGTCGTCGTTGCGTGCGGCAGGAACGGAACGGCTGCACCGCCCTTGGCGGCGAACGCGGCATTGGCCAGCCCGATCGAGATCGCAGCCGCCAAGGCCAATGTTTGATTGATCCGCATGCCTTGCTCCTTTTCTCGTTTTTTGAGCAGGAAAAAATCTGCGCGGCTGTGATGCCCGCGTTTGGACCGCGGGCGCGAGAAAGCCTGAGGAGGATCCTGCAAGTGACTTAGGGGCAAGAACGCGGAGTTCGATATGACGAGACATATTGTCTTGTGCAAACAATGTTGAATAGGACGCGGCCTCGACGCGCCTATGCTGCATGCGGGCTCGGTTTCGTGCACGATATATTGAACGGCCATTTCCTCGCGATCGTGAGACTCTTCGGCCATTCCTTCGGCGGCCCAACGTGACGCAAACCGAATCCGGCAAAACCTATCTGCGACGCGGAACGCCCGCCTATCGGCGCGTCACGCTGGCGCTCGTTGCGGCGGGATTCACCACCTTCGCGCTGCTCTATTGCGTGCAGCCTTTGATGCCGGTCTTTTCCGCGACATTCGGCGTCGCGCCTTCGGTCAGCAGTCTGTCTTTATCGGTGACGACGGCGATGCTCGCGATCGGCATGCTGATCATGGGGCCGATTTCCGATGCCTTCGGTCGCAAGAATGTGATGGCCGTTTCGCTCTTTGCCGTCGCCGCCTTGAGCATTCTATCGGCCTTCACGCCCAATTGGACGAGCCTGCTCGTCTTTCGCGCTTTCGAGGGGCTTGCCTTGGCGGGCGTGCCGGCGATCGGCATGGCCTATCTCGCCGAGGAAGTGCATCCGCAGGATCTTGGCTCGGCGATGGGCCTTTATATCGCCGGCAATGCCTATGGCGGCTTGGCCGGGCGCGTGCTCGTCGGCATCGTGCTTCAATTCACGCATTCAGCCCGCATCGCGCTTGCGACAGTGGGCGTGCTTGGTCTCCTGGCGGTGATCGTCTTTTACGCATCTCTGCCGCCGTCGCGCTATTTCGTTTCAGAGCGCGGTCTATCCTTGGCTGCCTTGAAAAAGGCCTTCGCAAACCATCTGAAGGACCCAGGCCTCGCGGCGCTCTTCGTCATAGGCTTTCTGCTGATGGGGAGTTTCGTCACGGTCTATAATTATGCGAGCTACCGCTTGCTGGCACCGCCCTTCGGTCTGAACCAGGCCGCGGCCAGCGCCGTGTTTCTCGTCTATCTGGTCGGCGGCGCCGCTTCGGCCTATTTCGGACGGCTTGTCGGACGGTTCGGCCGCGGCGTCATGTTTCTATCCGGCCTCGCCTTCATGCTGGCCGGAATTTTCATCTCCATCGCGGATACGCTTTTGCTCTTTGTTGCCGGGCTCTGTTTGCTGACCATAGGCTTCTTCGGGGCGCACGCGGTCGCAAGCGGCTGGGTCAGCCACCGCGCTATCGTGGCGCGGGCGCAGGCCGCGTCGCTCTATCTCTTTTGCTATTATCTGGGCTCGAGCACGATCGGCTCATTCGGCGGCGAGTTCTGGTCCATGGCCGGATGGCCGGGGATCGTCGGTCTCGTCACCACATTGCTGAGCTTGGCGGTGCTCATCGGGCTCTATCTAAAAAAGATGGAGCGAAGGGAGCGCGAGGCGGATTTCTGATTGCAAAGGTCGCATTGAAGCCAGCGCCCAATCGGATGAATGGCGAGGTGTGGTGAAGCGTGAAGACTGCTCGCCTCACGCGTCAATGCTCTAAATGCACGGTCCCCATTGACCGGAAGGATGCACACGCCAAGCTTTGACGCCCGCCTTGGCGACGACGATGCGCCCAGCCTTGGCCATGGCGACGAGATGTTTGAAGATGAGCGGATTGCGCCAAGCCATGGGTCTGGCCGGGTCGCAGACGGCGCGATATTCGTCGCTGTCCGGGTCTTCCATCAGGATCGTGCCGACACGATCCGGGCGCAATTGCGGGCCGAGCGCGCGGTCGTTCTTCCAGAGGCATTCGTAATCGTGGCAGACTTGCGGCCGGTCGTGATAGACGGCGCAGCCTTGACCTTGAAGACAATGTTCGCAGAGCTCGCCCGCCGGCTTCGCGAATTCTTCGATTTCAAGCACCTGGCAGCAGAGGCTGCACTCGGCGCAGGCTTTCCCGGGAATTGTCATCATCTCATCTGGCCTGGCAGTCGGGGCCGATCAAGAATCGGCTTTGGGCATCATCAACGGCGCTTTTCCGCGCGCAAGTGCAAAGACGCGCTACGCACGCCTATCTTTTTATAATCAAAGGCGATGGCCGATGCGATCCATAAATTCGCCGTGCGAAGATGACACATGACCCTTTCACCCGCTCTCTGCCACAAAGGAGGAGCATAGGCTCGTCGACCGAATATGTTCCACTTCTTTGAATCCATCATCGCCCCGACACACGACCGAAGGCTCGAAGAGCCGCCGTCGGGCCTGCTGGCGTTTTATTGGCATTTCATCCGCCAAAGCCGGGTGCCCTTCCTGCTTCTCTTCGGGGTGGGGCTAACGGTTGCCGCGCTCGACGCGGCGATCCCGTGGTTTGTCGGACGCATCGTGCGGCTCGTGATCGCGACGCCGCGCGACGCCTTTTTCGAGGCTGCCGAACCCTTCCTCGCATTTGGCCTCGCCGTCGTGATCCTGCGGCCCCTGGCGGTGATGGCGCAGGGGCTTGTCGCCAATCAGGCGATCGTGGCCAATGTCACCAATCTTATCCGCTGGCAGAGCCATCGCCATGTCGTGCGGCAAAGCTGGCCCTTCTTCCAGAACGATTTTGCCGGACGCATCGCCGCGCGCGTCATGGATACGGGGCCGGCGCTGCGCGAAAGCGTGGTGGTCTCGATCACCGCCGTCTGGGGCATTCTCGTCTATGGCCTGCTTGCGCTTTCCATGCTGGCTGCGGCCGATTGGCGGCTGTCTTTGCCGATCGTCGCCTGGTTTGGCCTTTATCTAAGCCTGCTGCGGATCTTCGTGCCGCGGCTGCGCGATCAATCGAAGCGCTTGTCGGAAGCTAAGTCGACGATCGTCGGCCGCATCGTCGACAGCTATACGAATATTCTGACGCTCAAACTCTTCGGCAAGCTCGAACGCGAAGACGATTACGTCCGCCGTTCGGTCGATGCGCATACCTCCGCCTTCCGCAGACAGTTGCGGCTGACGACTTTGTTTTCGACCTCGCTGTCGGTTCTGAATGCCGTCTTGCTCGCAGCAACCACGAGCCTCGCTCTGATCTTATGGCGGCAAGGCGCGGTCGATGTCGGCGTCATCGCCATGACGATTCCGCTCACTTGGCAGATCGCATCGATCGCCAATTCCGTGGCGGTGCAAGTGACGGGCGTCTTCGAGCATATAGGCGCGGTGCAAGAAGGCATGCTCACCATTGCCAGACCGCTTTTGCTCGCCGATCAATCGGAAGCGGGTACGCTCAAAGTCGGACGCGGCGAGATCCGCTTCGAGCATGTCACCTTCGGCTATGGCCGCGAGCGCGGCCTGCTCGACGATCTGAATCTCACCATCAAGGCGGGTGAGAAGATCGGTCTCGTCGGACCCTCCGGTGCCGGCAAGACGACGCTCGTCAATCTTCTCCTGCGCTTTCATGAGATCGAAGGCGGCCGCATTCTGATCGACGGTCAGAATATAGCCGAAGCGACGCAAGAGAGCCTGCGCGCCGCGATTTCCGTCGTGACGCAGGATACGTCGCTGTTGCATCGCTCGATCGGCGACAATATCGCCTATGGACGGCCGCTCGCCAGCGGCGACGAGATCGTCATGGCGGCCAAACGCGCCCAGGCGCATGATTTCATCTTGGATCTCGAGGATTGGGAAGGCCGAGCGGGCTACCAGGCTCAGGTCGGCGAGCGCGGCGTCAAATTGTCGGGCGGCCAGCGCCAGCGCATCGCGATCGCGCGCGTGATCTTGAAAAATGCGCCGATCCTCGTCCTCGACGAGGCGACCTCGGCGCTCGACAGCGAAGTCGAAGCCGCGATCCAGGAAAGCCTTTCGAGCCTGATGGAAGGCAAGACCGTGATCGCCATAGCGCACAGGCTCTCGACCATCGCGCGGATGGACCGGCTCGTCGTTATGCAGGAGGGCCGGATCATCGAGACCGGCAGCCATGCCCAGCTTCTGGCCCGCAACGGGCTTTATGCGCAGCTCTGGCATCGCCAGTCGGGCGGCTTCATCGACGCCGAGGACGCGGCCTGATCGCGGCGCTCCTAAACTGCCAGTGCCAAAGTCATTCGACACATGTGCAGGCTTGATTTATAGCCAATCCCGAAACGCCGGTAAGCGGCAGGATTTTCGAGTTGGAGATGCAAGATGGCCGATCTGGACGAAGCGAGCACAAAGTCGATTCTGAGCCTGAAGACGGAATTGGAAAAGCTGAACGATAACATCATCCGGGCCGCCGAGGGCCGGCGCGAATTGCCGGTGCCGCTCGGCGAAACCTTGAAGAAAATTTCCGAATTGCTGGGCGAATGCGAGGATGCGATCAAGGAACATATTGCAACGCCCCTGAGCCCGGCTTCGATGGAGCTGGTGATCAACTCCTTGGACGTCGCCCACGAAAGCGTCGACAGTCTCATCGTGTTCGACGCGCTCGAAGGCACGGTCTTCAACACGGAAACCGTCGCGAACGACTGATCTCCGTTCTTGATGGTGAAAATAAAAAGGAGAGCTGCATTATTGCGGCTCTCCTTCGTTAGATTGCCTGAGCAGCGCCTTTAACGGTTGCTGAGGAGAAGATCGATCAGTTCAGAAATGAATGTTGGCCGCGGCGCAACATAGCTCGGCAGGGCGACGCGATAGACCAGCACAAGCGTGTCAACATTGGCGCCCGACGCATCGGCATAGGCCGTGCCAGCCATATGTCCGTTCTGGGTGATGAAGTCATTGTCGCTACCAACGAACAGGAAATAATCGTTGGGTGCTTTTGGGTCGTGGACGGGCACGACGCTGATGCTCTCCCACTTTTCATAGAGATCGTTGGAATCGTTCGGCGCGCCATTGTGCAGATTGAAGCGGTTCAATTGCGAATTGTCGTTGATGTCCAGGAAGCTCTGATAAGCAACCGGGGTGATCGCGCTATTCAACACGCCGAGCGGCGCAACTGAGCCGCCAGTATTATCGTAGGAGGTATTGGCGATATTGGTCGCGTGCGAGATGTCGATCAGATCGATGTGGCGATAGACCGAGGCGGGGTTTGATGTGGTGAAACCGGCGCTGCTGTCGCGGGCAAGCACTAGGAATTGATGGTCGTTCAGGGCGAAGAGTTCGCTCTGGGCAGCGGTCAGCAATTTCGTCTTGCTCGTGGTCTGATCCTGGTAGAGGGGCAGTTGCACGACATATTCGGCGACGAGCTTCGGCTTGCCGACGACGAAGGGTTCACGATGCTCGAGATCGTAAACGAGCATGCGCGTATTGCGGCGGGTGGTCTTGATATTAGCCGGATCGAGGTCCTGGATCAGGGCGCTTTGCAGCAGAACATAAAGTTTCTTGCGGTCGGGGCTCATAGCGAGACCCTCGAAGCCTTGATTGTTCTGGCGTCCTGAGACCGGGTTGCCGGGATCGGGATTATAGGTCACGCCAACCGGTGGGCTGTCGGCCGAGAAATTGTCAACAGTGGCGCCAGTCGAATCCTTGCGCATCGGGATGAAGGCGTCCGGCGGCCGAATGGCTTCGAGCAGTTTCCCTTCAAGGGTGTAATGATAAACATAGGGGCCATATTCATCGCTGACCCAGACCGTTCCGTCGCCGGGAAAGACGACCGCCTCATCATCGACGGGAATCTCCTTATTCGACATCGGAAGTTCCGGGAAAAACCGGGTCCGCGCGAAAACGCCCGTAGGGTCAAGGCCGGTGGTCTTGGCTCCGAATGGCTTGCTGAATTCAAATGAGTCTTTGTAATCGAGTACGAGCTGATTTTGAGTTGTGGTCGACGCGCCGGTGAAGGGCGTCAAAGTAACCTGGAACTTGTGCAGCCGGCCGTGAAAATCGACAGTGCCTTGGGTGTTCCAGCCGCGATCCGGCAGCATGTAGAGCGTGCCGCCGTAAGATCCGTCGCCCTTCTTATGCCAAGCCTCGATGTCCATCGCCATGCCGGAGCCAAATCCGCCCAGCGTGTCGCCAAATTTGTCTATGGCATTTGAGGGAACACGGACGACGCCGACGAGACCCTTATTGATATAGGTCTGGCCTTCGAAATTGACCGATTGAGCCGAAGCCGCCGTCAGGCCGATGCAAACGCTCAGCGCCATACCCATCGTGCTTGCAACGCAATGGCGCAATCCCTTTGAAATATCTTTTGGATGCTGCTCGCCATTCATGTTTTCATCTCCAAAATACACATTCGCGCAGCCGCGTGAATACCGTGCGGATCGCACGACGGTTTGCGGTATTTTCATCATTGTTCAGGGAAGCGGAGTGAATGCCGTCTTGGCAGGCCAAGCCGCGATCCGAACCGCTTGAGATAGGATGGCGCGAAGCTGACTCAATTCCATGTCGGCAATATTACAGCTGGAGGTAGTGCCGGAGGCTTTCGGGTTAAGTCAGCTTGCGCCGTTTGAAATCCCGCAAAATCTCGCGCGCCGCGTTATGACCCGGCGCGCCGGTGACGCCGCCGCCCGGATGCGTGCCTGAGCCGCACATATAGAGGCCGGGAACGGGGCCGCGGTAATCGGCATGGCCGAGCAGCGGACGCGCCGAAAACATCTGGCCCAAGTCGAGCGCGCCATGAAAAATATCGCCGCCCACGAGACCAAAGGTCCGCTCAAGATCGAGCGGGCTCATGATCTGCCGCCCGAGAATCGAGCGCTTGAAATTCGGCGCATGGGCGTCGACCGTCGCGATCATCAGATCGGCGACCGTGTCGCGATGCGCGTCCCAGGAGGCGCCGTCGGGCAGGCTTGGCGCCACATGCTGGCAGAAAAGGCTCGCGACATGCTGGCCCCTGGGTGCGAGCGTATCGTCGAGCGTGGATGAAATCACCATCTCGACGATCGGCTGCTTCGACCAGCCATGGGTCCGCGCGTCGAAATAGGCCTGCTCCATATACGCAAGACTCGGCGCGATGATGATGCCGGCGCTGTGATGTTCGGCCTGATCGCGGCCGGGCAGGGCGGTGAAATCCGGCAATTCGGATAGCGCGACATTCATCCGGAATGTGCCGGAGCCGCAGCGGTAGGCGGCGATACGCTTGCGAAAATCATCCGGCAATGCGGCCTGATCGATCAAGTGCTGATAGAGAAGCTTCGGGTTCAGGTTCGAGACCACCGCACGGGCATAGATACGTTCGCCCGTCTCCGTGACGACCCCTGTGGTTCGGCCCTTCTCGACGATGACTTCCTTCACGGGCGTTGAAAGGCGGATGTCTACGCCCCGCGCCATCCCAGCTTTCGCCATGGCCTGCGTGATCGCGCCCATCCCGCCGATCGCATGGCCCCAAAGGCCCTTGCGGCCGTTGATCTCGCCGAAGCAATGATGCAGCAGCACATAGGCTGAGCCCGGCGTATAGGGGCTCGCATAATTGCCGACGATCCCGTCGAAACCCAGCACCGCTTTGATGGGTGCGCTTTCGAACCACTGGTCGAGATAATCTCCCGCCGATTGCGTGAAGAGTGCCAGCAATTGCCGCCGGGTTTCGAGACCGAGCTTGCTCAGACGCCATCCGAGCTTGCCGCTCTTGATCAACTCGGGCAGTGCGGCGAGCGGATGACCTTCGATGACATTGGGCGGCGTTTCGAGGATCGTCCGGCGCAGAAAATCGGCGGCTATGCCGAGCTCCGTCTCGTAGGCCTCGAAGCGATCGGCATCTTTCTCCGAGAATTTCGCGATTTCGGCGCGGGTGCGGCTGGCTCCGACCTTCAGATAGCGGCCATCGTCGAGCGGCAGAAAATTCGACAGTTTGCGTTCGACGATCCGCAAGCCATGGGCGGCCAGGTCGAGATCGCGGATGATCTTCGGGTTGAGAAGCGAGACCGTGTAGGCCGCGACGGAATTGCGGAAGCCTGGATGAAATTCTTCCGTTACCGCGGCGCCGCCTGCGACGTGACGGCGTTCCAGAACGACAACCTTCAGCCCGGCGCCCGCGAGATAGGCGGCGCAGACGAGGCCATTATGGCCGCCGCCGATGATCGCGACATCATGCACCTTGCTTTGGTCTCTCCGCAGATCCATGGGGCAGGCGGCGTGCGCCCATGGCTTCGCCTCTAAATGGCTTCGCCTGCTAACATGCTACCGTGCCGGCGGGAAGTCTTGGCTCGCGCCGCGGCGGACGCCAACTCGTACGGCCATCGTAACCTCCGCGATGAGCGCAGGCATCAGGCGGATATGACCTTACGCTTCACTACTTAGGCGCCGCACAATACCGCTTCACAAACGACTTTAGCGCAGCGGCTTTTTCAAATCCGTCTAAGCTGTTAAACCAAAAAGGTGCAGCGTAGCCGGAAGGCTCGGCTTGCGCATGCCCTGTGCAAGTTTTCTATTTTTTAATGAGCCACCTCGCCAAATTCGTCTGAGATACTACCTCATTTGGTGGGCGCGGGTTTCGGATCCCTACATATCTTTAAAAGCCGATGGCGACGGGCTCCTGAGAAAAACCGATTCCGTCGCTGCGCCGGGCGTTCGTTTTCTCCGATGACATTTGAGGGTTTCAATGACCGCCGACGGCGAGGGTTGGGAAGTCCCGGAAGCGGAGCAGCCGCAACCCGGTCATTACCGGTATGATCTCGATCATGCCCTGGAATCGGTCGTGCGCGTCGGCGCGCGAATAGCGCACGGCGCCTTTACGGCTGAATCGCTCGGTACAGAGCGGGCCGGAAATGGCGTCTTGATTCGCGAGGACGGTCTCATCCTCACGATTGGTTATCTTGTTACGGAAGCCGAGGAGATCTGGCTGACCACCAATAGCGGCCGTGTCGTGCCGGGCCATGTTCTCGGCTATGATCAGCCGACCGGCTTTGGCCTCGTGCAGGCTCTGGGTCCGCTCGATATTCCGGTGATGGCCATCGGCTGTTCGCAACAGGCCGTCGTCGGCGCCCGGGTCGTGATCGGCGGGGCAGGCGGACGCAAGCACTCCGTCGCAGCACATGTCGTCGCGCGACGGGAGTTCGCCGGCTATTGGGAATATGTCCTCGATGAAGCGGTCTTTACGGCACCAGCCCATCCGAATTGGGGTGGGACGGCAGTGATCGGGGCCGAAGGCGACCTGATCGGCATCGGTTCCTTGCAGGTTCCTCAACAAATCCACGGTTCCCAGGTCGTACCTCTCAATATGATCGTCCCGATCGATCTGCTGCCGCCGATCCTTGACGATCTTTGCAGGATGGGATCGGCTGATCGGCCGCCGCGGCCCTGGCTTGGGATTTATGCGGCCGAAACCCAGGAGACCATCGTCATCGTCGGCTGCGCCAGCCGTGGACCGGCGCAGCGCGCCGGCCTGCGCGAAGGCGACATCGTGCTGGCAGTCGCTGGCCGGCCGGTTGAAACTCTGGCCGGCTTCTTTCGCGCCATTTGGGCTTTGGGGCTGGCCGGCGTCGACGTGCCTTTGACGCTCGATCGCGAAGGCGATGTCTTCGACGTGGGGGTCACGTCGAGCGACCGGCAGCATTTCCTCCGGCGGGTGCGGACCCACTGACCGCGACCGCTCTCTTCAAACTCGCTTTCGGGCCGATTTCTCTTTAAAGAAAGGGCTGGCGCTCACGGTCGGAAACATCCGCCCGGCAGCGGCCCCGAAATTGCTCGCCCGTCAGGGCGGTCTTTGCGCAAGGCGCAAAGGAAGTGAAATTTGGAGACGAGAGGCAACAATGAGTGACCCGACCGAAGCAGCCGTGATGAAAACCTTGATCGAAAACCTGTTGGCGAAAGCCAAAAACGCCCATCGGGATTTCAAGATGACGACGACGGCGGGCGGCATCCAGACGATCGCGGGCAATGCCGTCATGGATCAGGAAATCGTGATTGGCGACTATGCCATCTCATGGACGGATGGGTCGCGCACCTATGTCGTACCCTATTCCAAGATCGATCATCTTTTGATGGTCTGATTGCTCGAGCCGCCGCCGATGGCGGCGCTCAGCCTAGGTCCGGACAAAGCCCTGACTTTTCCGGATGAGAATAAAGTTCAAATCGGTCTCCACGCATGATCCCGGAAAGTCCGCGACTTTTCGGGATCATGTTAAAAATATCATCGAGTTATCGTCAGAACTTGATGAGGTTGTGGAAGGCGTCGCCGACGACACGGAATGGTTTGAGCAGGGTTCCCGTTGTGGGCAGACGATCCGTCACGGGTGAAAACATATTCCGCGCGGCGGGTTTCGCTGGCACTTCGGATGCGGCCACTGCGACGGGAATCGGCGCGGGCGGTATAAGCGCGCCGGGAGCAGGCGTTGCGAGGGAAGCCGCCACGGGTGCCGCCGTCTTGGCAGCCTCTTCGGTGGATGCCGGGCGGCGCGGCGGCAGGACCGGCTTGCCGGGGATTTTCGGAATGACGGCGCTCGCCAGGCCGTTTTTCTTCGATGCGTTGTCGAGCGTGCCCGCTTCGGGAACGACATAGGATGCCGAGGTCACCCGCGCCGCAGGCGGCGGGGCGTCCATGCCAGGCTCCTCGATATGGCCCGCCCATTGCGGTTGCTCCGCCTCGGCCACAGTGAGATGCGCCGGACCGGACGTCTGAGTCAGCGGCAGAAACGTCACATAACCGGCGACGGCGGCTGCCGCGACGATTGCCGCTTGGAGTGCGGGCCGAAGCGGCGAGGCTCCGGTCAATCCGTGAAAAAACAAAGGTAATTGCATAAGGCCCTCGCAATTATTCTTGAGCCCATCGCGCGATTCGAAAACGGTTTTGAGTCGGGTCGCGATCTGCTTCGAAATAAGTGCAACACGGCGCTTCCGTGCTTTAGGGGATTTGAGTTCCCCATTGCGTCAATTGATGGGCAGACTTGTTGCAAGAAGGTAACAAAGCCCGGGATCTTTCGGCTCCGGCCTAGCCGGCGCTCTTGAACTCCGCGATGCCCCCATGGGCGGCCGACCATTCGGCCGGCGCATGGAGAAAGGCTTCGACCGCGTCCAAGGTCGAAGTTTCGAAATACTGATGCGCCCGGGCCACAGCCAGCACGTCCCACCAGGTGACGAGGTAATGCAGCGTGAGTCCCAGGTCCGCGAGGATCTGCTGGGCATGCGGAAAAATATCGTAGAAGAAAAACACCAAAGCGTGGTCGCAGGTCTGTCCGGCGTCGCGCAGCGCATTGCAAAAATTCACCTTGCTGCGGCCGTCTGTCGCGAGGTCCTCGACGAGCAGCGCGCGCTTGCCTTCGTGAATATCGCCCTCGATCTGGGCGTTGCGGCCGAAGCCCTTCGGCTTCTTGCGGATATATTGCATCGGCAGCATCAGCCGGTCGGCGAGCCACGCTGCGTAAGGGATGCCGGCCGTCTCGCCGCCGGCGATGACCTCGAGGCTTTCGTAGCCGATCTCGTGCTCGATCGTCGTGACCGCGAAATCGATCATCCTGTTGCGCAGGCGCGGATAGGAGATGATCTTGCGCATATCCGTATAGACCGGGCTGGCCCAGCCGGAGGTGAAAATAAACGGCGTCTCGGCATTGAACAGGATCGCCTTCACCTCGATCAGCATTTTGGCGGTCTCGGTGGCGATCAACTGTTTTTCTTGCGTGCGCTCGGACATGCGAGTCTCCAGGGCTGGCGGCCAATGCGTGCCGAGACGCGTGGATTAATGCTAAAGTCCCGACATCTTCAAGCCGTCCCCGGCGACTATAAGTTTTTCTTTTTTGCTCCGATGCCGGGGCATGAGAATCCGCCCGTGCTCGCGAAGCCTTGATCGCTTGGAGGCGCTGAGGGGGAGGAGGCTCGTTTGATCGTATCATCGCGAGGAAGCCCATGAGCCCACGCCGATACCATGCGAAAAGCCAAGGGGTTGCGAGGTAATTATTATTTACATTCGACGTTTTTTGAGTCAGAACTCATCGGTACGGCTTGGGATATTCTGCTATTCCCCGTCTTGAAATTTCGACGATCCGATGGCCTGATTTCGGTATAGCCTTTCGGGGCATTTGTCCGATCCACGCGGTCGCGGCTGGCTGATCGTCAAAGCAATGAAGGACACATATGTCTGACGGGATCCTGCTGGGGTGGCTTCCCCTTTCCGTCCTGGCCTGGGCGGTTCAGATGGCCGTTTTTCACGGGATCGGTTTCGCCTTCGAATGGTGCGACCGGACCGGCCGGCTCTCCGGCGCCAAAGTGCGCAACGTGGGGCGGTTGAGCTATCGGGCGGCTTTGCCGCGCGTCCTCGTTAATCAGGTCTTCGTGCTTCTGCCCGCCATGATGCTGGTGCAATGGGCGGGGCTCGCCTTCACCGGCGTCACCCATCTCCCTGCCTGGCAGTTCCTGCTGGACCTCGTCCTCATGGGAATTAGTCACGATATCGTTCAATATATCGCCCATCGCCATATCCTGCACCGGCCAGGAATTGGCCGGATGTTTGGGCACGGCATTCATCACGGGACGGGCGCGAGCCAGGCGATCACCGCCTGTTACATGAGTGCCGCGGATTTCTTTCTCGAAATCGTCTTGCCATATCTCGTTCCGCTCGTCCTGATCGGCGGCGGCGGCGGCGATGTCTTCTTTCATTGCTTTGTCGCGGGCGCCGGGGCGTTCGGGGGGCTTTACGAACATTCCGGCTATGATTTCGCGGTGCCCTTGCGAAAGACGCGCTTTTTCGCGCAAAGGCCGCGGCTTGGCGGATGGATCGCAGCCGCCATTACAAGCCACGCGCATGGCGAACATCACCGGCGCAGCAATGTCAGCTTCAGCGACGGTTTCGGCAGTCCGGGGATTTGCGACACGCTGTTCGGGACCCGCTGGGATAAAGCCGATCATGGATCGAGACCGAGAGTCCCGGCGCAATCCATGTTCTGATTTTCAAAGACGCATAATCCGATGCGAAAAGTCCGCAACTTTCGGGATTATGCGATCACGCGGATAAGCGCGAAGCCGTCATAGCCCTTGACGCCGACCGTCTGCACGGCCGTGGCCGAGACGCGCGGCTCGGCCGCGATCAACTCGTTCATGCGGCGCACGCCCTTGATATTCGGATCCGCATTATTGCTGTCGATGACCCCGCCTTCGCGCACGACATTATCGGCGATAATCAAGGTGCCTTGCCGCGCCAGTTTGAGCGCGAAGGCGAAATAATCCGGCAGGCCCGCCTTATCCGCATCGATGAAAATGAAGTCGAAGGGCGGCAGCTTTTCCGCTTCGATGCGCGCCAAGCTTTCGAGGGCTTTGCCGAGACGGATATCGACCACGCCTGAGAGGCCCGCCGCCGCTATATTGCCTCTTGCGACTTCGGCATGTTTCGGGTCGGCCTCGAGCGAGATAAGCCGTCCGTCCGGCGGCAGCGCCCGGGCAAGCCAGATTGTCGAATAGCCGCCGAGCGTTCCGATTTCGAGGATCCGCCGGGCTCCGGCCGTCTGTGCCAACAGATGGAGAAGCTTGCCTTGGTTCGGGGCGACATTGATCGCTGGCAGACCAGCCGCCGCGCTCGAAGCGAGCGCGGCCTTGAGCGCCTCATCCTGCGGGACGAGAAGGTCGGTGATATAGCGGTCGACCGCGCTCCATTGGTCCTGCGACATAATATCTCGCTGTTTCGTCCCGCTTACGGATCGAGGACGATATAAGGCGGGACATTATAATAAGGAGGCTGCATCGGGGTGGAGTAAACTCTGACGTGAACCGGGATCGGCCCGCGCGGGGCAGGAAACCAGATCGCGCTGTCCCGCCATGGGTGATAGGGCTGAAACACGATCGCCGAAGGCCAGCCGAAGAAGGCTTCCTCTTGCGCCATCGCCGGGCCGGCCAGCGAGGTAAAGGCAAGAATTGAGAAGAACACACGAGTTTTCAGCATAAGGAACTCCAGATACCGAGGATTTACGTCGTGTGTAACGTGAAAGAGCCCGGAAAATCCGGCTCTCGGCAGAAATTTCCCTTGTCTTGGTTAGTTTTGGCAGGCGCGACGAAATTACTTTCGTTTTTTTGAAATTTGTGAATGTCACCGAATTGAAACGTCCGGCTGACTTGCCTATAAGGCCCGGATAAACAGGCTATAGCCTTTCTCGGGGGGAGTTATCGTGAAAATCACCATGTTGGCGAGCGTCTGCGCTTTTGTTCTTCTTGGCGCCGCGGGCGCTGCCGTCGCCGCTGAGGGGCCGGCCGATCCGAAGGCCGTCAAGCACGAAGGCGACAAATATTTCGACGTCAAGGGTGATCCCACCTACAATGTGCAGGCGGACGGGACTGTCGATTGGCCGACCTATTCCGGCTTCCGCCGTTACCATTCCGAATGCCATGTCTGCCATGGCCCGAATGCCGAAGGGTCGAGCTACGCGCCGGCTCTGAAGGACTCGTTGAAGACGATCGGCTATCAGGAGTTCTATGGCATTGTCGTCGGTGGCAGGCAGAACGTGAATACTGCGAACGAAAACGTCATGCCGGCCTTCGGCGAGAATAAGAACGTGATGTGCTACCTGAACGACATCTACACCTATATCCGGGCGCGCTCGACGGATGCGGTCGGACCCGGCCGTCCGATGAAGCGCGAAGACAAGGACCCGAAGACGACCGAAGCTGAAATGGCCTGTCTCAACGCGAAAGACTGAGCCCGTCTCGGTCGCGATGATTTCGCACGATGATTTTGATCGTTCAAGCCGGGCATGCCCGGCTTGAACTTTTTCGAGGGTGGGCCTGCATGGGATGGGTCCGCGGCTAAAACTGCCGCGCTCACGGCTGGCATCATATGGGTATGATATTTGTGATCTTGAAATGAAACACGGCTTAGTTCGGCCGCGATGCGCTCCAATCTTGCTGCCGGAAGCGCAAAAAAGCGACGAGGCGTTTCATCATGGAACATCCGGGTTTCAATCTGATCGATCACAATACGCGGATCTTCTTCAGGCCGAAGCTCGCGAACTGGTACGCCGGAGAGCCGCTGGCCGCCGCGGAAGCGATCATAATGATCCGTCACCGCGAGGCTTTCGCCGGCAAAAGCGTTCTCGACATAGGCGTCGGCTCGGGACGCACGACACGCTATTTTCTGCCTTTCACCGCGAGCTATCTTGGCACCGATGTCTCGCCGCCGATGCTGGCGCTGTGCCGCAAAACCTGGCCTACCGCCGATATCTCTGAACTCGATATGCGCGATCTGGCGAAGCTCGCGCCGCGCCAATTCGATTTCATCCTGGCAACCAGCGGCGTCCTCGACGTGCTGACGCATGAGGCGCGGCTGCAGGCGCTCGTCGATTGCGTGACGCTGCTGGCGCCGCAAGGGCTTTTCGTTTTTTCTTTCCATAACCGCCGCTACAAGAAGGCAGGCTGTCCGCCCCGGCTCGAATTCTCCGGTTCGACGATCCGCTGGCCATTGACCTCAGCGCGTTTCGTCCGAGATTGTATAAATCATCACAAGATGAAGGCCTTCGAGCATCGCGAAGAGGATTATGCGCTTTTGAACGATGTCGTTCACGGCTTTCAAGGTGTTTTCTACTATACGGACCGTGCGACGCAGACACGGCAGATCGAGGCCGTGGGCCTATCGCTCGTCGAAGTCGTGGGAGACGACGGGCGCACCTTAAAAGAGGGCGCGGACGATCGCGATGATGGCCTTGTCTATTACGTCTGCCAAAAGCTTCATTAGGCGAACTAAACGACGATTATTTTGAACCAAATCGCATTCCATTTATTGAACTGTTTAAAGCGCTGGGACATGAAATGGATTGCACCTCACGCATCCTGGGGACGGCCGTGGCCATTGCCGCCGTTGTCAGCATGACTCTTCCGGCCGCCGGCTTTTTCGATTTTTTCGGCACGCAGCAGCCCCAGCCTCAGCCTTATTATTACGGACAATCCCCGCGTTATGGCGGCTGGGGGTCTTATCGCCATTCTGGCCCGCACAGGCCGCATCATGCGAAAGCGCCGGCCGACGAAAAGATCGCCCGGCAGACGCCGACGGATCTGATGCATGACGCGACCTTGCGTTACGGCGATGCCGTCATGACAAAATCCGGCATCAGAATCTTTACGGGAACGCGGAAAGCGTCTCATGATCGCGACGATTTCAGCCCGCTTCAAGACGTTCGCGTGAAGCCTAGCCAAAAGATCGCATTGGACGCGGTCGATCCCGCGCATCCAAATGGCACGAGGGGATGGAAATCCTCCGTTGAGCTGAGATCGGGGCGGTCTTCCGCAAGCACCATCCCGCTCGCCAAGGGCGTCATGATCGATAGCGGAAACGGCAAAGCCATCCGCTACGTCGGCCCCTAAGAGCGCCGGGAATCGCTACAACGATAATAAGGCGAAAACGATCAGGCTGCGAACCCTTCGAAGACGATCTGATCGGCGAAGGGCGATACACGCGTGCGCTCCTCGGGCGAGCGTATGGTCCAAGCCATGACGGGCATGCCGATGCCGTCGCGGCACAGGCGCGGCACGGCATGTGGCAGATCGCGCGCGGACCAGGACAAAAAATCCGGCTGAATCTCAGGGTAGAAGGAGAAATCGGTCAGAACCGCCTTTGTCGCATCCGACAAAGGAGTCCAGTCTTCATGCTCGTAATGCGCTTCGCCGATAAAGCCGACGGGGCAAGCGACGGCGGCCTTGCGGACCACACGCAGAACATCAATGTCGAAACTTTTAAGCGCGACCGGCCCGGTATAGCCGGCAACTGCCGCAACGGTGCGGGCGGCAAGCCGGTGATCGCCATCGAACCGGCTCTTGATCTCGATGATCAGAGGCGTCCGCCCGGCGATCGCCGCGAGGAAGGATGTCAGTGGCGGAGGTGCGCCGGCTCCGTCTCTATAGGCGATCTTTTGCAGCTCTTCGGCGGAGAAATGATCGACATTGCCCTGCGCCATGGTCAGCCGCTCGAGGCTGAAATCATGAAAGACGACGGCTTCGCCATCCTTGCTGATTTGCACGTCGCATTCGATCGCATAATTTTGCGCGATCGCGGCCTCAGCCGCCGCGATCGAATTTTCGACGCGGCCTTTTGTGCTGTCGTGAAGGCCGCGATGCGCGATAGGGCGCGCCGTCAGCCAATCCGGCGCATTTGGTGACTGCGACTTCAAGACGGGCTGATTTCGAACATGGCTTCGACTTCGACGGCGGAATCGAGCGGCAACTCGGCGACGCCGATCGTCGAGCGGGCATGGCGTCCCTTATCGCCCAAAACTTCGACGATCAGATCCGAGGCGCCGTTCATGATCGGCGCAATGGCCGAAAATCCCGGCGCGACATTGATGAAACCGCCAAGCCGGACGCAGCGGACGATTTTGTCGAGATCGCCCACGGCCGCCTTGGCTTGCGCCAGAATATTGATCGCGCATTGCCGCGCCGCTGCTATGCCCGCTTCGGCCGAGACCGCGGCGCCGATCTTGCCGGCATGGGCGGGTGGGATCTTGCCGTCGGCTCCGAAGGCCACCTGGCCGGAGATGACGAGAAGCGATCCGGTGACGACATAGGCCACGTAATTGGCCACCGGCGCAGCTGGCGTCGGAAGGCTGATGCCCAGCGCCTGCAATTTCTTTTCGACTTCGCTCATCCCAAACTCCTGGCTTCCATTGCGGCGGAGACATGCGCGATCGGCGTGAAAGGTGCAAGACAGGCGGACAAGACAGGCGCCGCGGACGAACGGTTAACCAAACCAATGCCTGCGACTCAAAAAGATTTGGGATATATTTACTCAAATCTTTCCGTGCCTTGCCCCGACTTCGGGCTTTGCTTTGGCGCTAATGGTTTGATTTCAAACGCGTGTTCTGCTTCAATCGCAACGCAACAAAAAATCCGGGTCCGCGTCTGGCGGCGCCATTGCCCGTAATTTTGCCATTCCAACCCGGCATGGCCTTCGTAACAGAAGGATAAAGGGAGCCCTATGCGAAATCGGACATTTCTTTTGGCTGGAGCGGGCATTTTGACGGCTGCTATCCTGTCTTCATTGCCGCTTACGGAACTCAGGGCCAATCCGCCGGCAGGGCCTGCTCCCGAAGGCGGCACCACGAGCGTGAAGACCAATCCGACCATGCCGCTCGCCGCGCATCGCGCCGTCTACGAGCTGACGCTTTTGAAATCCACCGGCAACAAAAGTCCGACCGCCGCGCGGGGCCGCATCGCTTTCGATTTTTCCGGCTCGGCCTGCGACGGCTATGTGCAGAACTTCCGGCAATTGACCGAGTTGCAGCCGGCGGAAGGACCGACGCGCGTCTCCGACATGCGGTCGGCGACATTCGAAGATGGTGACGGCAAGAATTTCGCCTTCGACATGCAGACCAATGTCGATAATGCGCAAAACGACATTATCGACGGCAAGGCCACGAAGGCCGGCGACGGCGCGCTCTCCATCGCTTTGTCCAAACCGAAGCCGGGCAAGCTCAATCTCGATACCGACGTCGTATTTCCGACCGAACATCTGCGCCGCATTCTCGATGCGGCCGAAGAGGGCCGCAACATTCTCGAATTGACCGTCTATGACGGGTCCGAGACGGGCGACAAGCTTTATGAAACCACGACCATCATCGGACATCCGATCCTGGCGCCCGTGGTGGAACAGGCCGCCCATATTCCGGCGCTCGAAAACATGAAGCGCTGGCCGGTGTCGATCAGCTATTTCGAAGTCGGCAAAAAGGACGAAGGCCCGAATTATATCCTGTCCTTCGATCTCTACGAAAACGGCATCTCCCGCGCGTTAAAACTCGATTACGGCGACTTCATCCTCGGCGGCGAAATGACCAGCCTCGAACTGCTGCCGCAGCAAACCTGCAGCAAGTGAGGCGGTCGCGAAGCCGCAAACTTCCAATCGCGTCATGGCCGGGCTTGACCCGGCCATCCACGCCGAAACATTGCGAGCACAATTTCAAGGATGATGCAGCGTCTCCGCGTGGATGCCCGTGACAAGCACGGGCATGACGCGCTGGGAGTGGGGCCGCAAATTCCATCGCTCGCGTGCTAAACCTGATAGCCGTAGATCGAGTCCGCGTATGATGCGCCCAAATGGTTTCAATTGAACATTTGCAGTTCTATCGTCGCGTGCGTGGCCGAAGCGAAATGCCTTTGACCACGGCGCCCGGGCCGAACTTGTCCCGCAAGGCATCGATCGCCGCTTCCGTCGCCTTTTCGCGCGCGAGGCCCGTATCGACGAGATCGCCTTGATCGGCCTCTTCGGCCGGACACAGATCATGCGCGGCGATGCCGATCAGACGAAAGCGCGTGCCGTCCAATTCCCGCAGCAGGAGGTCGCGCGCGGCCGTAAACAATCGGTTCGAAAGCTGGGTCGCAGCGAAGCCCGATCTTGCGCGGGTGCGTGTCTTGAAATCCGCGCTCTTCAGTTTCAGCGAGAGGCCGCGCGTCGCAAGCGCGGATCGCCGCAACCGCACAGCGACTTTTTCGCTGAGCCGGTGCAGGACCGGAAGCAAATCCTCGGCGCGGCTGATATCCGTGTCGAAGGTCGTCTCGGCGGAAATGCTTTTCGTGTCCCGCTCGGGCGTGACCTTGCGCCGGTCGATGCCCTGTGCCAGGCGATGAAGGCGCTGTCCCTCCGGACCATAGCGCCGCAAGAGATCTTCTTCCTTTTGGCTTTGCAGATCGCCGAAGCGGACAAATCCCTCGCGCGCGAGGCGCTCCTGCATGACTTTGCCGACGCCAGAGATCAGTCCGATTGGGCGGCCACGTAGAAAGGCTATGGCCTCCTCGCGCCCGACAAGCTGAAAGCCACGCGGCTTATCGAGATCGGAGGCGATTTTCGCGAGAAACTTGCAATAGCTGAGGCCGATCGAAACCGTGATTCCCAGCTCTTTTTCGATGCGCGTGGCGAAGCGCGACAAAACGAATGCCGCGGAGCCGCCATGCAGCGCTTGCGTCCCGGAAAGATCGAGAAAGGCTTCGTCGATCGATATTGGCTCGACCTGCGGCGTCAATTCGAGCATGAGCGCGCGGACTTGCCGGGCGACACGCGCATATTTCGCCATGTCGGGCGGAACAACCACGGCCTGCGGGCAGGCGGCGAGCGCTTTGAACATCGGCATGGCCGAATGCACGCCATAGGTGCGGGCAATATAGCAGCATGTCGCGACGACGCCGCGTTTGCCGCCGCCGACGATGAGCGGCTTGTCGCGCAAACTTGGATTGTCGCGCTTTTCGACGGTTGCGTAAAAGGCGTCGCAATCGACATGTGCGATGGTAAGCTCGTCCAATTCGGGATGGACGAGCGCGCGCGGCGAACCGCAAGCCTGGCAGCGGCGAACTGAGCGGTCAGTCGCAAAAATCTGCGGTGACAGACAATCGCGGCAAAGGCCTTGCGTTTGGCTCACGGAAACGTGTCCTCCGCCGGCGGATCGAGGCGATTTCGCGCCAGAAGAATGAATTTTGGGTCGCAGGCGGCTGTTTCCGCGAAAGCGAGCAGCAAAGACTCGTCCTGTGCGAGGTGATCGAGGACTGCGGCCAAAAATCCTGGACTTCCGGCCGCTTCGCGCAGATTTCCTGGGGATAACCCGCCAAGAGCCATAAATCGGTCGAGGCGCTCCGGCTCCGCGGCGAGAAAGGTCAAAGCCTCGATCGCCAGGGCCTCCGCCGCCTCTCGCGACGGGCCCCCTGAGCCTGACGCCGGTGGCGAAATGCGTCCGTGTTTCATCGGCGGAATTTGCCTTTCGTCAATTTCTCTCAGCTACTGGTTTATGCGTAAGGTTTCTCCCGCCGATGGGGAAGATTCGCCAATCGGGCGCGGAGCTGGATGAAAATGCAGAAAAGTGTCCTGATCGTCGAGGATAATGAGCTGAACATGAAGTTGTTCAACGATCTTCTCGAAGCGCATGGCTACAAGACCGTGCAGACAAGAAGCGGGGTCGAGGCCGTCGAATTGGCGCGGACACACATGCCGAACCTCATTCTGATGGATATTCAATTGCCGGAGGTCTCCGGGCTCCAAGTGACGCAATGGATTAAGGATGACGAAACCTTGCGCCACATTCCGGTGATCGCCATTACGGCTTTCGCCATGAAGGGCGATGAGGAAAAAATCCGGCAGGGCGGCTGCGAGGCTTATCTTTCAAAACCAATTTCGGTCGTCAAATTTCTTGAGACGGTCAAAAATTATCTCGCTGAACAGTAGCGTGCGTGCACGGAAGATTGGGGCCTGAGCAAGATGACCGCCCGGATACTCATTGTTGATGACGTCATTCCAAATTTGAAACTTCTCAAAGCGCGCCTCATGGCCGAATATTTCGACGTCGTGACGGCAACAAATGGCCTGGAAGCCTTGGACATCTGTGCCCGCGGCGATTGCGACATCGTGCTTTTGGACGTCATGATGCCCGGCATCGACGGTTTGGAGGTCTGCCGCAGGTTGAAGCAGGATCCTGCGACGCTGCATATTCCCGTCGTCATGGTGACCGCGCTCGACCAGCCCGCCGACCGGGTGAAGGGTCTCGAAGCCGGCGCCGATGATTTCCTGACGAAGCCGCTCGATGAAATGGCGCTCATCGCCCGAGTGCGCTCGCTCTCGCGTCTCAAGATCGTCTTGGACGAATTGCGCTCCCGCGTCCTGACACTTGAACAGCTCGGTATGGAGACGAGCCTGGCGACGGCCATGGCCGAGAAGGGCGAAGGCGCGCGCATTCTGCTTGTCGACGATCGCGAATCCTCCGCCGACCGCGTCATCACCGCGCTGCGCGGTCTTCATAAGGTCGAGGTCGAAAAAGATCCGCAGGCCGCGCTGTTTCGCGGGGTCGAGGGAGACTATGATCTTTTCATCATCAGTCTCGGCCTGCAGGATTACGACGCCTTGCGGCTGTGCAGCCAGCTGCGTTCGCTCGAGCGGACGCGCCAATTGCCCTTGCTTTGCATCGCCGAAACCGAAGATCGTCCCCGCGTCTTGAGGGGACTCGATCTCGGCGTGAACGATTATCTGTTGCGGCCGATCGACCGCAACGAATTGATCGCGCGCGTCCGCACGCAAATCCGGCGTAAGCGCTATGTGGATAACCTGCGCGACAACGTTCAAGCTTCGATCGAGCTGACCGTGGTCGACCCTTTGACCGGACTGAACAATCGCCGCTATCTCGACACGCATCTCGCGACGCTCGTCTGCCAGGCCGTGGACAAGGCGCAGCCGCTTTGCCTGATGATTCTCGATATCGATCATTTCAAGGCTGTGAACGACACGTTCGGCCATGAGGCCGGCGATCAGGTTCTCAAGGGCTTTGCCGGCCGCATCAAAAAAGTCCTGCGCGGTGTCGATCTCTTCTGCCGGCTGGGCGGCGAGGAATTCGTCGTCGTCATGCCGGACACAAATATCGAGACGGCGATGAAAATTGCAGAACGCGTCCGTGAGGCGGTCGAGAAGGATGTCTTCGGCATTCGGCCTGAGGGACGCGCCATTCCCATCACGGTCTCGATCGGCCTTGCCGAACGCGGCCATGATGCGAATGCGGAGGAATTGATCCGCCGCGCCGACAAGGCGCTTTACAAGTCGAAGGACGGCGGCCGGAACAAAGTCTGCGCCGACGCGGCGTAACTCGGATTCAGACGGCAGGCCCGGCTGCGCCGAATTCAGTCATACGTTAAAAAGTAAGCATGGAAATCGATTCGGTGATTCTCGCATTGCATTTCGAATCCGCGGCGCTAGCTTCTAAAGGTCCGACGCGAGTTTGATAGACCTCTGCCGTGCAGAGCGATGCGAATGGCAGTTTTGACGAGATACCCTACGGAGTGCTCAGGTCCGCCGCATCTCCTGGGTCCGTAGGGTGGGCCGGCGTGTAAGTGGCAGGAGTGGCCTCCTCAGCTATTTGCCGCCGGCCACCTCTTTCTTCACCACGACTTTCTTCATCGTGACAGATGTCAGTCCCGGCCTAGGGCATGATCGCTCCAAGCCGAATTAAGACCGCGCTCTTAAGGGTCTGTTTGAACGCATGATCTCTTTCCAAAAAGTCTGCGACTTTTTGGGATCGTGCTCAGTAGAGACCGCCGGTCCCTGTTCCGACGACGCGATCGGCGTCAGGGCTGTTCGAAAGCACCTGCGGCGTCGAGCTATAGGAATCGGGCGGCGCCGTACCCGGCTTGAAGGCTTCGAGAATCGAGCCGGCGCCGCTCGAACGCTGTCCGGTTCTGGGGTCGACGGAGATCAGCTTGATGCCCGGCGGGACGCGGAAGGGCACGTCGGGCTTATCCTTCAAAGCCATTTTCATGAAGTCGCGAAAGATCGGCGCCGTATAAAGCGCGGCCTGCGCGCTGTCGCCAAGTGAGCGCGGCTGGTCGTAGCCCATGAAGACGCCGACCGCGAGATCGGGCGAGTAGCCGACAAACCAGAGATCCTTGGCCTCGTTGGTCGTGCCTGTCTTGCCGGCGAGATGCTTGCCGACTTCCCGGATGGCGACGCCGGTGCCGCGCTGAATGACGCCTTCCATGATGGAGGTGATCTGATAGGCGGTCAGGGGGTCGAGCACCTGTTCGCGCTTGTCGATGAGCTTCGGCTCCGGCTGATTGTCCCATTTCGCGGCATCGCAGCCCTGGCAGATGCGCTCGTCATGCCGGTAGATCGTATGGCCCCAGCGGTCCTGGATGCGGTCGATCAGCGTCGACTTGATCCTTTTGCCGCCGTTGGCGAGCATGGAATAGGCCGTGGTCATGCGCATCAAGGTGGTTTCGCCCGAGCCAAGCGACATGGACAGGAAGGGCGGCAGGTCGTCGTAAATGCCGAAGCGCTTCGCATATTCGGCGATGAGCGGCATGCCGACATCGCGCGCGAGACGCACAGTCATCTGGTTGATCGAATGCTCGACGCCATAGCGAAGCGTATGCGGACCGCCGGACTTGCCTTCGAAGTTCTGCGGCGACCAGACGCCGAGGCCGGGGCCCTGGTCGATCGAGATCGGCTCGTCGAGGATGATCGAGGAGGGCGTATAGCCATTGTCGAGCGCGGTCGCATAGACGATCGGCTTGAAGGAAGAGCCCGGCTGCCGGAAGGCCTGCGTCGCGCGGTTGAATTCCGATTGGTCGAAGGAAAATCCGCCGATCATCGCAAAGACGCGCCCCGTATAGGGGTCCATCACGACAATGGCGCCGCCGACTTCGGGGATTTGACGCAGCCGATATTGACCGTTCGAACCGTCGACCGGTTCGACATAGACGACGTCGCCGGGGATAAGCGACGAGCGCTCGCTGACCCGCCGCGTCCATTTGAGGCCGACGGATGCGAGGGTGCCAGTCTCGCGCTCGCGTCCGACTTCGCCGGATTTCTCGCGTTTCGGCTGAAGCCCGATCTTGGCCGAACTGTCGGTCGTATCGAGGATGACGGCAAGCCGCCAGGGTGCCACGTCGCCCAGGGCCGGGACATCGGCGAGCTGCATACCCCAATCCTGGCTGATGTCGATATGGCGCATCGGGCCGCGGAACCCATGCGCTTCGTCGTAGCGCACGAGGCCGTCGACCAGCGCGCGCCGCGCCATGAACTGCATTTTGGGATCAAGCGTCGTGCGGACCGAAAGGCCGCCCTCGTAAAGCTTCTTTTCGCCGTAGCGGTCGGCGAGCTCGCGGCGCACTTCCTCGGCGAAGAATCCGGCGGCATAGGTGTTCGGCGACAGCACGCGCGGATTGACGCCGAGCGGCTCCGACTTGGCCTTCTCGCCGTCGGCCTTCGGGACGTAGCCATTTTCGACCATGCGGTCGATGACCCAGTTACGGCGTTCGATGGCGCGCTCGCGCTTTAGGAAGGGATGATAATTATTGGGCGCCTTCGGCAGCGCGGCGAGATAAGCGACCTCGGCCACCGTCAATTCATGCACCGATTTGCCGTAATAATTCAGCGCGGCGGCAGCCACCCCGTAGTTCCCCAGCCCGAGATAGATCTCGTTCAGATAAAGCTCGAGGATCTTTTCCTTCGAATAGGTCGCCTCGATGCGGAACGCGAGCAGCGCCTCGCGGATCTTGCGTTCGAACGAACGCTCATTGGTCAGAAGGAAGTTCTTGGCGACCTGCTGGGTGATGGTGGACGCGCCTTGGACACGCCGGCCGCCTTGGATCAGGATCAGGCCGGCGCGCACGATGCCTTCCGGATCGACGCCATTATGCGTGTAGAAATTCTTGTCTTCCGCTGAGATGAACGCCTCTTTGACCAGGGGCGGGATGGCGGAGCTTGGTAGATAGAGCCGCCGCTCGCGCGCGTATTCGGCGAGCAGCGAGCCGTCCGCGGCATGCACGCGCGTCATGACCGGCGGCTCGTAGTTCTTGAGCTGGGTATAGTCTGGCAGGTCCTGCTGGAATTTCCAGACGACCAGGCCGACAGCGCCAGCACCAACAACGAAAAGGATCGCGCCCGTCGCGAAAATGAAACCGAATAACCGGGCAATCCACCGCATGCCAGCAGGCCCCTAACTTATGCGCAAAGCTGCGCTTAGCCAAAAAGATCGGCGCGGGTTTCGCGCACCAGATCACGATGATTTTGGGGATCCAAAATCATGAACGTGATCGATTCAATAATTAGAGCGGGCTTTTAGCGAAAAACCGGTACCCACTTTTTCGCATCCCGCTCCAGGCATGCTGGATGCCGGCTTGCATCCGACTATGCTGACGATGGCGTCTTGCGTCACGGAGAATCGGGACAGCGATTTGCCGCGGCCCCAATGCTGCGTTCTAACGCAAGTTGAGAGAAATGTCCCCCTCCGCACCCGCGATGTTTCATCAGCGCGCGTGGATGCTTTCCTCGGGTGTCTTTGTGTTGATAGTTGGGCGTGCCCGCTATGGGAGACCTTTGGCCAAAAGTAAATGGCCGCAAACGTCCCTAATGTGATGCTGCGGCGACGGAGGGCGGGCTGAAGGGTTTGATCTCGCCTGCGAGCACCGCGGTTGCGGCGGCAGGTGCCGGGGCGACGGTTTTGCTGGCAAGCACAGGCGGGCTCGCCGCCTCTGAAGCCGAAGCGCCCCGTGCCGCAAAAAAGTTTTCGATCGCATCGGCGACCTGGCTTGTGGTCTTCTCGCGCCAATCCTGGGAATTCAACGCCGAAGCGTCTTTCTCATTCGACAAATAGCCGAGTTCAAGCAGTACCGAAGGCACGTCCGGCGCTGTCAGGACCTTGAAGCCCGCCGACCGTTCCGGGTTTTTGTTGAGCCTTGCCGCGACCTTCCAATAATTTGCCAGTGTATGGGCGAAGACGTGGCTGTAGGCGCGGGTTTCACGCCGGGTCAGATCGAACAATATATCGGAGACGCCGGACGCCTCCTCTTTGCCATCGACGCCGGCTGCGGCGTCGGATTGATTTTCTTTTTCGGCGACTCGGGCGGCTTGGGCATCCGAGGCTTTGTCGGAGACAGTATAGACCGTCGCGCCGGTCACGTCGGCTTCCGACAATGTATCGGCATGGACGGAGACGAACAGGGCCGCACTGCCGTCGCGTGCCATTTTCACCCGGTCACCGAGCGAGATGAACGTATCGTCGTCGCGCGTCATCACGACGGTGTAATGGCCCGTCGCGGTCAGCTTGGCAGCGAGCTCTTTGGCGAAATCGAGCACGACGTTCTTCTCGATCAGGCCGCCGACCATGGCACCGCTATCGACGCCACCATGCCCCGGATCGATCACGATGCGCGGCAAGCTCGCAGCGGTGGTGGGTGGAAGAGGCTCGGTTTGACGGGCGGGTTCGGCCGCGGCCATCTCGGATCGCGCGGCCTGCGCCGCGGCGAGGAAACTGGCGCGATCGGTCTTGGCAAGCTGAATCGTCAGCCGGTAACCATCCTTATCGGCGATTTTCGCGACGTCGGTCTTCACCACGCGCGCGGGGCCGCCAAGATCGATGACGACGCGGGAGCGGCCAGGCGCAAAAGAGCCGAACCGGTAGGATTCGACCAGATGGGCGGGCGAGGGGCGCCGCGCCCGCGGCTTCGCAGGCTTGCCGGTCGGAAGCTGGAGCTGAAAGGCCATGGCGGGCAGATCGACGATCACGCGGTCCGGTTCGCCCAGCACGAAGGCCGCGGCCTCGACCGGCGCCGACGTCGTAAAGGTAAGGGTGGCGGCTTCGCCGTTGTCGGTGAGTTCGGCGGCGGATGCGATCGCCTGCGGTCCAGCTTGTGTTTTCTCCCCGAGCGCGGCCGCCCGGGTGCCGATAAATCCCTTAGCCTGTGCAAAAACAACAGGATTCATGGCAAAAGACAGGCCAAAGGCCAAGCCGAGAAGGGTTGAAACGGGGCGCTTCACCATGAAAGCCGTCGCATCGCTGGGCCATGACCGGAAACGCGAAGATCAGCCAACGGTGCCAATCTTTCGCATTTATTTCGAAAACTTAGGTCGAATCCGTTAACGCCTTCTCACCATGCCAGAATCCGGTTGAAGTGGCCGTGGCCGTTAGGCAACAGTCATAGGGAAACTTGCCAAATCGCCAATAAACCCGATATGAAGGGTGACCTTTCGAATCCTCAGCCCTCAAAGGCTTCGACCGAAAGGCCAGATCTTCGTCGTATAAGGCCTTTTCCGCACGGACTGCGCTTCCCAAACTTGGGATGCGGGTCAGGCGGGGGATGCGCTCAAAGCAAACATGAGGCACCGGACCATCCGCTGTCTCAAAGGTCTCGGCGAGGAAAGTTCCCGGTGGAGATCGTCCACGGGCTCGATCTGGAAGGCTGCAAGCAACGCCTGCCCAGTTTAAAATTTGGATGGCTCGAAACACAGCCGATTCGAATAGGTGAAGAAGACATGGTCAGCCCTTTGAAGGGTAAATTATCGGCCAATCAGACTAGTTTCCGCCCGGCCTTGACGGCCTGTGCTTCCGACTTTTCCGCGCGCGCTCAGTTCCCCTATGCCTCGGCGCGTTTGAAGGGTTCGTGTCTTCTTCGCAGCTTCCACGCTCACAGCTTCAATGGCGGATCCACCCGCATCAATCCCTTTCTCATCCTCAACATGCCCGACGCGCCGTCTCATTGGCCGCCCATAGCGCCACAAGGGCGCCGTGATGCACGTGCCAAAGGCTCGGCGCGCGGCATGTCTCAACGAGTTTCACATGGCCAACAAAATGCTCATCGATGCCTCTCATCCGGAAGAAACCCGGGTGGTGGTGCTGCGCGGTAACAGGGTCGAAGAATTCGATTTCGAATCCGCCAATAAGAAACAGCTTCGCGGTAATATTTACCTTGCCAAAGTCACGCGGGTGGAGCCTTCGCTCCAAGCTGCGTTCGTCGACTATGGCGGCAACCGCCATGGCTTTCTCGCCTTCTCGGAAATCCATCCGGATTACTATCAAATCCCGGTCGGCGACCGGCAGGCGCTTATCGAAGAAGATGCGCGTGCCCAGCGCGAGGAAGATGAAGACGAGCCGCGCTCGCGCCGCAGCCGCCGTCATTCGCGTGGCGATCGCAACGGCCAGCATGCCGCCAAGCGGCACGGGCATGAGGACGAAACCCTCACAGAATCTGCCGCCGAGGAGGGCGAACAGGTCTTCGAGGCGCTAAGCCCCGGTCAGGAAGACGATTTCGGCGACGACACCGGCGTCGTTCAAGAGACTGAACCTTCCGAAGAGGAGGTGGCGGAAGCCGAAGCCGCCGAGCATGAGCATCGCGGCAATCCGGACATAGAGCCCGTACTTGAGATTGGTGATGCCGCGGCCGCGGCAAGCGCGGAAGACTCTTTCGTTCATGTGTCCGTTGAGTCGGAGAGCGCAGAGGCCGAATATAGTGACGAAGCCGAGGGCGCAGAACTCGAGGCCCGCCGTCAGCAACCTTCGGAGCCGGACGACGCGGATGGCGATCATGAGTCCGACGAGACGGACGAGGAAGCCGAGCACGTCGAGCAATTGGGCGGCGACGCCATGGAGGAAATGCCGGTTCGCAGCTATCGCTCGCGCCGGCAATATAAGATCCAGGAGGTCATCAAGCGCCGCCAGGTTCTTCTCGTCCAGGTCGTCAAGGAAGAGCGCGGCAATAAGGGCGCGGCGCTGACCACTTATCTCTCGCTCGCCGGGCGCTATTCGGTGCTGATGCCGAATACGGCGCGCGGCGGCGGCATTTCCCGCAAGATCACCGATGCCGGCGATCGCCAGCGCCTGAAATCCATCGCCCAGGAGCTTGAGGTTCCGGAAGGCATGGGCGTGATCCTGCGCACCGCGGGCGCCGCGCGTACCAAGGCCGAGGTCAAGCGCGACTTCGAATATCTCCTGCGCATGTGGGAAACCGTGCGCGAGATGACCTTGAAATCGACAGCCCCCACGCTCGTCTATGAGGAAGGCTCGCTCATCAAACGGGCGATCCGCGACCTCTACAACAAGGACATCGACGAAGTCGTCGTCTCGGGTGATGACGGCTATCGCGAGGCCAAGGAATTCATGCGCATGCTCATGCCGAGCCATGCGAAGAATGTGCAGCCCTATCGCGATCCGCAGCCGATCTTCGCCAAGGCGGGCGCCGAGGCGCAGCTCGATGCGATGTTCTCGAACCAGGTCACGCTGAAATCCGGCGGCTATCTCGTCATCAATCAGACGGAAGCCTTGGTTGCGATCGACGTGAACTCGGGCCGCTCGACGCGCGAGCATAATATCGAGGATACGGCGCTTCGGACCAATCTTGAAGCCTCGGACGAAATCGCACGGCAGTTGCGTCTGCGCGATCTCGCGGGTCTCATCGTGGTCGATTTCATCGACATGGAAGAGAACCGCAACAACCGGTCCGTCGAACGCCGGTTGAAAGAGGCGTTGAAGAACGACCGCGCCCGCATTCAGGTCGGCCGCATCTCGCATTTCGGCCTCTTGGAAATGTCGCGCCAGAGAATCCGTACCGGCGTGCTCGAAGGATCGACCGTCGTTTGCTCGCATTGCGCCGGCGCCGGCATGGTCCGCTCGACGTCGTCGATCGCGCTGCATGTGCTGCGGGTCACGGAAGATACGCTGATCAAGAGCGCGACGCATAATATCACGGTGAAGACGCGTTCTATCGTGGCGCTCTATATTCTCAATCAGAAGCGCGACAATCTGCACGATCTCGAAACCCGTTTCGGCGTGACAATCACGATCACGCCCGACGATTCGCTGACCGGCACGACCTATCATGCGATCGAGCGCGGCGAACTGGCTTCGGGCACACCGGAAGCGGCGCCCCGCGCCGAATTCGTTCGCACCGACTCCGTGCGTCCTGCGGATATCGCGGCTTTCGATGAAGAAGATGCCGATCTCGAGGCCGAAGCCGACGAGGAGAGCGGCGCCGAGGAAACCAATGGCGAAGGCGAGGGCGAAGCCGATGCCAATGGCGACAACCGCCGCCGCAAGCGCCGCCGCCGCCGCCGCTCGCATGGTGGCGATCGGGAAGGGTCGGGGATCGCAGCCAATGCGCCGCAACCTTCCGACGATGGCTTGGCGGTGATCGCTGCCGAGACGGGGGCTTTTCCGCCTGTCTCCAACGGCGCGGACTATGAGGCAGGCGACGAAGAGAGAAACGGTGAGGCGGAGCCGGAAGGCGCGCCGACAGGCGAGGGCCGCAGGCGCCGGTCGCGCCGGCGCGGCCGCGGCGGACGCGATTTCGCATCCAACGGCGAAAAGATTCACATTTCGGAAGCTGGCGCCGGCGAAGACGCCGTCGCTGCTTCGGCTTTCGAAATGCCGGTAAGCGAGGCTTTTCCTGCCGAGGCCGCCGCCGCGGAAGCGCCGGCTCCATCGCATGAAACCGAGCATTCCGGTTACTCGGATGCCGGCCATGCCAGCACTGAGCATCCGGGCACAGAGCACTCCAGTACGGAGCACGCGGCAGAAGGCGACGTACAGGTGAGAGAGCCTGTCGCGGCCGAAGCGCCTGCGCCTCATGCGCCATCGCCTGCGCCGGTGGTCGCCGAGGAGGATCCGAACCGGCCGAAGCGAACCGGCTGGTGGCAGCGCGCGCGGGCATCGCTCGGCGGCTAGACCGGGATGAATTTATGATTTTGGATTCTATCCGACATCATCATGATCTGATTTGAGAAAAAGCCCTGACCGGGTGAAACGGTCAGGGCTTTATTTGTCTCATCATTCAGGATCCGAGATCCGGATCACTTGGTCTCAAGTTTGGTCTTCAAGCCGGTCAGGCCCGCCTGATAAATGCCACTGACGACTTTCTCGACGCCATTGTCGGCTGCGTTCGGCGTAAAGCTGCCGGTCCAGGTAATGGTGGCAGTCTCGCCCGTGCCCGTGACGCCGAGGGTCGATTTATAACCCGTCAGAGGCAGAGGGCTCGTCAAAATCGCATAAGTGTAGGATTTGCCGCCATTGTCCCAAGCGATCTGCTTTTCGACGAATTTCGCGCCGTCTTTGGCGGTGAGCGTCCGGACCTTGTCGGCGCCGTCCATTTTGACCTCGCAGCCGACGATAACGGGGTGCCAGTTTTTGATCCCGCAAAAATCGCCGATCGCAGCCCAAGCGGCCGCGGGCGTCGCTTTGACCTCGACCTTTTCCGTGACTTCGGCTGCCCAAGCGCCGCTCGTCAGGGCGAGCAGCATAGCTCCGGCAAGCCCGATCATTCCTCTCATGGTGCATATCCTCTCTGCAATGCCGCGCTCTTTTGGGGCGGCTGAGCATCAGCTTAGACTATTTTACAACACTCTGTGAACCCGCACTGGCGGAGAGGCGCGCCCATTGGGTGATTTCGCAAGCAAACGGCGTCCGACTGCCGGCCTCTGCCGTAGGCGAAGCTAGAGGATCTGGCTTTAAGCCATTGGTTCAGCTTGTGAACCATCTGAAAGCATGTCGGATGGTTCAGGTTCTAGCCGAACCTGAAAAGATTGAGCAGCATGCCGCGCAGGAAGGTCGATTCCGCACCGCCTGTCGGCGTCGAGCGCGACACGAAATCCACGACCTTGCCGTCTTCGATGCCATAATTGGCGACCCGCTGAACCTTTTTCGATTTGTCGAAATAGACGGCATAAATATGCCGGTCGACAATCTTCGGATCCATGAAGGCGACCATGCGCTTGGTTTCTTGCGAGACGTAGTACCAGGCGTCGCCGCCGACCGTCGATGTGGTGGACGGCGTGCCCAACAAAACGAGAACCTGTTCGGCCGAGGAGCCCGGGCGAACCTGCGCCAACGATCTTTGATCGGGCTGGTAGCCATGTAGAACTTCGCCGTCATAGCCCGTAATGCAACCGCCAAGCGACAAGGCGAGCGTGGCAGCCAAAATCGGTTTAGCAAGCAAAACCATGGGGTTCCGGAGCTTTGTCATCTGTCGAGAAAAGGAAATTGCCTTCTCGAAACGCATTTTTGAACCTCTATCTGTCGATTTAAAAGCCTGCGACGGATGGGCTTGCGCTTGCCTCAAAGCCTTGCGATGCCTAGCGCTCAACAAAGCGAAAAGCAAGATCGCAGCACTTGCCAGCACAGAGCTGACACCCACTTGGTTTCGATCCGCGCCGTTTTTTTGTCCTTCGCCGGTCACAGGTCTATCGGATGGTTGTCCAACGCGGCGAGCGCCCGGAGAGAATCATGTTTGCAAGTCTCGCGCGGTTGAAAGTCAGGTTGCTGGGTTCATCGTCCAATCGATTAGTCATCGACCGGCTTCACGGCGAGATCGTGGCAGCCGCACGCAATCCGGTTCTGTTCACGGGTTTCGGAATCGAAGATAATTTCGAAGGCCGGTTTGAGTCCGTCGTGCTGCATGCCGCCCTTGTCTTGCGAAGGCTCCGCACCTTGCCGGCGCCCGCACCCGATGTCGCGCAAGATCTGGCCGATGCGCTGTTTCGCCATTTCGAAGTCGCCTTGCGGGAACTAGGCGTCGGCGACTCCTCGGTGCCGAAGAAAATGAAGGGCCTTGCCGAAGCTTTCTTCGGCCGGGGCCTAGCCTATGACGAGGCGCTGCGCTGCGGCCATGGCGAGCTAGCGGACGCCTTGAAGCGCAATGTCTATGCTGGCCGGAAGGGCGGCGAGGCCCTGAGCATCTATGTCGCGGCGCTCGATGCCGCGCTTGCCGCCGCGCCGGTCGAGGCCTTTATCAAGGGGCCAGTGCCATTTCCTTCACCCTCGGCCGTGCCGATGGAGGCCATCGCATGAAACCTAAATCAAGCGGAAAACCGTCCGGCGCGAAATCCGGCGGCAGCGATCTCAACGCGGGCGTGCCCTTTTCGCGCCTCGTCACGGTCGATCCGATGCCGGACGAGGGCTTCGAGGTCGCGATCGAAGCCGATGCGGCGGAACGCGCGGCGCTCGCGGCTCTGGACGGGCTGGTCGATATCGGAAAACTCGACGCTGTTTTTCATGTCATGCGCAGGCCGCAAGGCCGGGTCAATGTCAGGGGCGAGGTCAGAGCGACGATCACGCAAACCTGCGTCGTCAGCCTCGATCCGTTTGAATCGGCGGTCGCCGAGCAGGTGGATGTCGATTTCATGCGGCCTGAAGAGATAGAAAAGGCTGAGAAGGAAAGGGCCAAACGCGAAAAGGCCATGCCGCGCGATCAAGCGAAGTTCGAGGAAGAGGACGAAGATCCGCCGGATCCGATCGTTAACGGCAAGATCGATCTTGGCGTGCTGGCCACCGAATTTCTGGCGCTGGCGCTCGATCCCTACCCGAAAAAGCCGGGAGTCAGCTTCGAAGAGGTTCTGACGGAAAAGCCGGAAGAGCGGGAATCGCCCTTTGCCATCTTGCGTAAATGGGACAAGACCTCTTAAACGGCGGACAGACGGGGCGGTGATGCAGCTAGGGGCTCAGCGGTGGCGATAATCGAACCGGTCCGGATCGCCGTGGATGCGATGGGCGGCGACCATGGTCCGGAAGTGATCATCCCGGGCGCGGCGCATGCGTTCGAACGCCACCCCGATGTGCGTTTTCTGTTTTTCGGAGACGAGAAACGGATCAGGCCGGTGCTCGAAGCCTCGCCGCGCCTCGCCGCCGTCTCGCGCCTGCATCATACGGACGTCGCGGTGTCGATGGAGGACAAGCCGAGCCAGGCCTTGCGGAAAGGCCGGCGCGTCTCGTCCATGTGGCTTGCCATCGAGGCCGTGAAAAAAGGCGAAGCCGATGTGGCGGTCTCGGCCGGCAATACCGGCGCGCTCATGGCCATGTCGAAAATCTGCCTGCACATGATGGCCCATATCGAGCGTCCGGCGATCGCCGCCTTCTGGCCGACGCTGCGCGGCGAGACGGTCGTCCTCGATGTCGGCGCGACGATCGGCGCCAATGCCCAGCATCTCTTCGATCTTGCGGTCATGGGCTCGGCTTTGGCCCGCATCGTCTTCAATCTGCAGCGTCCGACCGTCGGCCTGTTGAATGTCGGGGTCGAAGAGATCAAGGGGCTCGAAGAAGTGAAGGCGGCGTCCCGCCTCTTGCGCCAGACGCCGCTCGCGAGCCTCGACTATTACGGCTTCGTCGAAGGCGACGACATCGGCAAGGGCACGGTCGACGTGGTGGTGACGGAAGGCTTTGCCGGCAATATCGCGCTCAAGACGGCCGAAGGAACCGCCAAGCAGATCGGCCAATATTTGCGCGAAGCCATGCGCCATGGTTGGCTGTCGCGGCTCGGGTATCTCCTGGCGCAGCCGGCTTTCGCAAGGCTCAAGACAAAAATGGATCCGCGCAATCTGAACGGCGGGGTCTTTCTTGGGCTGGACGGGGTAGTCATCAAAAGCCACGGCGGTTCGGATGCGATCGGAACGGCGCGCGCCATCGAGATCGGCTATGCCATGGCGCGGCACGAACTCTTGCATAAGATCCGCGAAGCCCTTGCCGTTTCGCACGAGGAGGCGCCCGTGCTGAGCGTCGAGCCAAATGCGAAGGCCTGCGACGCATCCGCGCCGCCGGCCCCGATGGAAGCATCCGATCGCTAGAGCATTCATCTCGCTTTGCCGTTCAAGTTCCCAAAAGACTCGGAGACTCTCTCGTTTTGACTCATGAACAGAAAGACCGGCTGCGGTCCGTCGTCGTCGGGATCGGTTCCTATCTTCCCAACCGGATCGTCAGCAATCAGGATCTCGAAAAATCGCTCGAGACGACCGATGAGTGGATCGTTCAGCGGACCGGCATCACGCAGCGCCACATCGCGGCAGACGATGAGCGGACCTCGACGCTGGGGCTTCGGGCGGCCGAAGCGGCTCTCGCGGATGCAGGCCTGACCGGCAAGGATATCGATCTCATCATCGTCGCGACTTCGACGCCGGACTATGTGTTTCCGTCGGTGGCGACCCAAATCCAGGCCGGTCTCGGCATGTATCACGGCGCGGCCTTCGATGTGCAGGCCGTCTGCTCCGGATTTGTCTTCGGTGTCGCGACGGCGGATAAGTTTCTGCAGTCCGGATCGCATAAGCGCGCTTTGGTGATTGGCGCCGAGACCTTTTCAAGGCTGCTCGATTGGACCGACCGAACCACCTGCGTTCTTTTCGGCGATGGCGCGGGTGCCATCGTGCTCGAAGCGCAAGCCTCGGCAGGCACGGTGAAGGACCGGGGCGTTCTGACCTCGCATCTGCGCTCGGACGGGCGGCATTTCGATAAGCTCTATGTCGACGGCGGGCCCTCGGCGACGCGCAGTGTCGGGCATTTGCGCATGTCGGGCAGGGAGGTCTTCCGGCACGCCGTCGGCATGGTCACCGATGTCATGGCGGATGCCTTTGCCGCGACCGGAACCGGGCCAGCCGACCTCGACTGGTTCGTTCCACACCAGGCCAACCGCCGGATCATCGACGCTTCCGCCGAAAAACTTGGCATTTCGCCGGAAAAAGTTGTGACGACCGTCCAATATCACGCGAATACGTCGGCTGCGTCGATTCCATTGGCCTTGGCGGTCGCCTGCGGCGACGGCCGGATCAAAAAAGGCGATCTCGTCATGATCGAGGCTATGGGCGGCGGATTTACCTGGGGGTCGGCGCTGATCCGTTGGTAAAAAGGCAGAGCTGCCTTGCGGCAAGATGTCTTGATTTGTGCGCAACTTTGTAAGAAGCTTCAAAAAATTGTCATTTCCGACAGCCATTGCGTGAATTCATAGGTGTTTAGAACGCGTTGCGATCAGGCTTTTGCATTGGTGGTCGTGTAAAAAGCGGTCGCTTGCGACAGGCTCTTTCGATCCTCTGCAGCAAACGGGCAGTCAGGTAGATCATCGCCTTTCCTTTTCAGCATACTCCGTAATGATTATCGAGGCTGACCGATGCCGGACATCGAAATAGCAACACCCCTGCAAACAGGGGGAGAAACCAGGGAGCAGAACCGGTCGCGCACGCTGACGCGTGTCGATCTGGCCGAAGCCGTCTATCAGCGTGTCGGGCTTTCGCGCAAGGAATCGGCTGCGCTCGTGCAGGCCGTCTTGACGGAATTGTCGGACCGGCTCGTTGCTGGCGAGTCCGTCAAATTGTCATCCTTCGGTTCGTTCGTCGTGCGCGCCAAAGGCGAACGGATCGGCCGTAATCCGAAGACGGGAGTCGAAGTGCCGATCACGCAGCGGCGCGTCATGGTCTTCAAGCCGTCGAACGTGCTGAAGGCTCGGATCAACGGACAGACAGTTCCGGACAACGAAGCGGACTGAATCTGTCTCGCCGCGGCGTGACGAATCGCTGACGGCCTGCTGCTGGACACATTCGGATGGAAAAAAGCGCCGAAGCTTTTCGGACGATAAGTGAAGTCGCCGACGAGCTCGATCTTCCCCAGCATGTGCTGCGGTTCTGGGAAACCCGTTTCATCCAGATCAAGCCGCTGAAACGCGGCGGTGGGCGGCGCTATTACCGTCCCGACGATGTCGAGCTTCTGCGTGCCATTCGCCAGCTTCTCTACGGCGAGGGCTACACGATCAAGGGCGTCCAAAAAATCCTGAAAGAGCAGGGCGCGCGGTCGGTCATCGCTGCCTATCGCGCTGCGTCGATCGCTGGCGGCGAGCGGATGAGTCTCATCTTCGGGCCGGGCGCCGAGACCGAAGCGGACCCACAAGCCCGCTATGAAGAGGCCATGCATCCGGCGCCGGCACGAAACGGCGCCTATGCCGCGGCCGGAATTTCGCCTGACGGCGCGGATTTTCAGGCCTATGCCGGCGAAGGGTCCGACGGCTCGGCGATGGCGCTTCACGAGGCCGATCTGCGCCGGCTTGAGGCGTTGCTAGCCGAGCTCGATGAATGTGAACGGATTTTGCATGCCGCCCGGCGGTCTTAAAGCCATGAGCGGCGCGTTGCGTCGGCACAGGGCTTTCTCTATAAGGACCGGCATCGGAGTGTAGCGCAGCCCGGTTAGCGCACTAGTCTGGGGGACTAGGGGTCGGAGGTTCGAATCCTCTCACTCCGACCATCACGAAGGCACATGAAATCCCTCGTGATCCGGGTTCGGATCGACCTAAGGCCCCAGAAAGGCGGCCTTTTCTCGCTGAACCCTTTAGATCGAGGCTTTCCGCCGCGCGAGTGGCATAAAACTGGCTTGAACTGCGCAGGGATAGCCGGGCTGCCCCGGGCGAAGCGGGCCGATTTGAACTGCAGGATTTGGCAACCTGACGCGCTAGCGTTCCGAAATGTGAAAACAGGAAATTCAATATGTTCGAAGGATGGCTCATTCAGGTGACAAAGGGCAACCCGGCGGAGGGCGAACAAGACGTTGCGCTTTATGCTTCCTGGGAACCTAAGGAAGATGCGGCGGTCTTGCTCGTCATCAAGACGTTCAATTTGGCCGAAGAAGACATCGCTTCAATGGTCATCGACCTTCCCAAGGAAGTCATGGAAAAGCTTGGCCTGAAGCCGGGCGAAGCCGGTCCCTACAGCGAAGACGTCGTCGCCGGCTGACATAGCCGCGCGCGGCACCGTCCGCAAAAGCCGCTCGGTCCGAAGGGCTTGGTCTTTTTCATAAAGATCAGATGCTTAAGGGGAGAGATGAATCCATTGCATCTCTTCAATCGCATGTCATACGCCGGATAGGCCGTCGAGACTGAGGCAAGTCTTCACGTCGAATCTGAAGAGTGACCTGCAACCAGCCGCTCGATATTGAATCAAAAAAGGCTCGATCCTGATCAGGGACCGAGCCTTTTGCTTGGTCCGGTCTTCAGGCGCCGATCCGCTTGAAATCGGCCACGGCGGCGTCGAAAAAGGCCGCGACGTCGTAGACGAAGCCCTTTTCCTTGAAGCGCGGATGGTTGACGGCATAGGTGGCGATATTCTGTTGCGTGGCTTTGTCGAGGAACAGCACTTCGAAACTATGGACCTTGGTGCCCTTGTCTTCGAGCGTGATGACTTCGACTTCTTTGCCGCCGAGTTCAAAGGTTGTTGTCGGTAAAGACACGTTCTACTCCCCCATCAGGATAAAATTCGCGGCTGACATACACCAGCAGGCCCGGTAGCGCCAGCAGTCGCGATCCTGGCGGCGAAGCAATTCCGCTGCCGCGCCCGTGCCTCGAAGAGCCCATGGCAGGCTCAAGGGGTGCGAATGCCCTTGATCCGCGTCAGATAATCGACGATAGGGCCAACGTCTTCGTCGGCGACCGGGGCCTTATAGGTCGCACGCATCTTTTCCACGATCGCTTGCCAGGTCGGGCGCGGCAGGGGCGGCTGGGTCAACACCATTCCAGCCGAGTGGCAGACGAGGCAATTATTATTGATCGCGTCCGAGCCCGGACCTTGAAACATGCGCTCGCCCGTCGGCAGATCGGTGTCGACGGACTTGAACGTGGCGAGATTGCCGGCCAGCGAAGGCCCCGCGGCGAAGGCCATTGCAAGCAGGATCGGGGCGGCCTGAAAAACCCGTTTCGCGACGCCCATCATCGATCTCCGTGCGTGGCGAAGAGGCCGACCGTCTCGATCGGGTTTCGCATGAAGCCGGATGGGTTCCAGCTCGCGGCCAGCGGCTGCATGTCTCCATTGCTGTTGGTGCAGCGCACCAGAACATTGTGCCTGCCGCGCGGCAGATTGAGAGAGGCTTCCCAACGCCGGAAGCTATATTTGCCTTCGTCCTTCCCAAGCTGCGCGGGCAGCCATGTCATCCCCCCGTCGAGCGACAGATCGGTGCTTTTGACGCCGGCATCGCCGCCGAAAGCGATCCCGCGCAGACTGACAGGCGTATCGGCGGCGACGCTGTCGCCGGAGGGCATATTGGTGAAGAAGGAGCGCGGCACCATACGGTTGATCGGCACCATTTTGACGCCCGTCTCACCCGGCTTGATCGATGCCATCGGCGTATCGGGAATGAGATAGGCCTTGGCCGTCCAGTAATTGTCATCGGGTTTGTCGAGCACCTCTATGTCGTTCAGCATCTTGACCCAGTAGGTCGCATACCAGCCGGGCACGACGAGCCTGAGCGGAAAGCCGTTTAAAAGCGGCAATTGCTCGCCATTCATCTGATAGGCAATCATGACCTCGCCGTCGCGCGCATGATCGATTGCCAGAGATTTCATGAAGTCCGGCCCATCGGGCATGACCGGCTGATCGAGGCCGTTGAATCGCACGGCCACGGCGCCGGCCTTGACGCCGGCGCGATCGAGCACGTCTTTCAGGCGCACGCCGGTCCAGCGGGCATTGCCCATCGACCCATTGCTCCATTGCGCGCCCGGCACGCGGGGCTGGAAAAAGCCGCGCGAATTGCCGGAGCATTGATTGACGGCGACGAGATCGACGGAAGGCATCGCGGCAAGATCTTGAAGCGACAGGCTGAGGTTCAAATTGACCTGTCCGCGCACATTCAGGCGGAAGGCATCGGCATCGATCTTTGTCGGAATATTGGCCCAGTGCCAGCGGACATAGAATTGATCGTTCGGGGTGATGATGCTCTTGTCGAAGACGTTGAACGGCGTCTCAAGCAGCGGCGGCCGCGTCCTCTGCAGGATCATCGGGCCTTTGCCGGGAAAGGCCGTTGCGAAGGCGCGAAAGCTAGTATCCCCCGGCGGGCTCAGATCGGCGAATTCTTTGGCAAGCGCCGATGATGAGGTAAGCGATAGTGTTGCGAGGCCGGCACCGGTCAAGAACCGGCGCCGGTTGAGGCCCGTGTTGAATCGATCCATCGTACGAAATCCCTCCGGCTTTCGCCCCCGCCGGAAAAGATGTCGTCTTCGGGAAGTCTATCCATCGGATTATTGCGATCGTTTCGATCTATGATCCCGAACGATCGGACGCGTGGCCTTGCCGCGTCAAGCGGCTCTCGCTTGGCGCTAGGAAGCGGTGCTAGATATTATACATGAACTCGGCTTCCTCGCTCTTCGCCAGCGCGCGCATTTCCGCGAGCGTGCGATTGTCGAGGATGGTTGCAATGGCCTCGCGCGTTTCGAGCATGATCAGCCGGACGCTGCAGGTCTTCTCGTCGGTGCAATCGTCGCAGCGCCTGTAGGAGGATTTGCTGGCGCATTGGATCGGCGCGAGCGGTCCGTCGAGCACGCGGATAATATGTCCGACGCGGATTTCATGGGCGGCCTTGGCCAAAGTATAGCCGCCGCCTTTGCCCTTTTTCGAATTGACGAAGCCGGCATTGCGCAATTCGCCGAGGATCGTATCGAGAAATTTTTTCGGGATATCGTTGGTATCGGCGATATCCGTGACGAGCGTCGTCTCGCCGGGGATTCGACCGGCGAGATGAACCATGGCCTTGAGACCGTATTTGCCCTTTTTTGTCAGCATTCCCGAACCGAAAGCGGCTTTTAAGGGGCCGCGGCACCATAGCGGAGGAGTTTTGGACGCTAATTCGGGAGAGGGGCAAATGTCTACTTTTTTTATGGGCTTTGCACGATTTTCGAACGCCTGCGGTTAAGCTTGCCTGCACAGGCCCTCAATGAACCGTCACCGACCCCTGGGCAAAGGCCGAAAATTCCGAAGCCGTCACTTCGACGATCGGCTCAAGCCTGAGGTGGCGGGCCTCAAGCGCGCGGGCAAGGGATCGGCTCGCCGCGACAAGCGCCTCGACCTTATGGGTTCCAAGAAGCTCGGCGGCGACCGAAATTTCGGCAAAAGCGTCATGCCTCTGCGAGGCTGCGACGAGCCGCAGCAAGAGACATTCGTCATCGCAGATGCCCGGCCGTAGATCATTGCGCCATTCGATCGGCCGGCAGGCGCGTCTGCGCAAAATGCGCATGAAGATGTAGCACTCGCTGAAAACCGCCTTCGCCGACTCGAAGGGTAGCGCTGTTGCGAGCGTCGTCCAGGCGCAGTCGAGAAATCCCAGATTGCGGCAGGTGTCGCAATGCATCCAGGAGCGATATTGCGCGATCAGCATCTTTTCGGCGGGAGCATTGGCATGAATGCCGGTAATGACCGGAACCAAATTCTCATGACTGTCCATCTTGAAACTCTAATGCGGGTGTGAACGGGGCTGCGCGATATTGGCCATGGAGGCCGAAAAATCCCGGGGGGATGTCGGCTTCGCTGCCGGGCTACAGGAGGCGCATGAGATGTTTCAGACCCGTCCCGGAAAGTAGAATAAGTCTAATTCCATGGTATAGGATATAGTCCATCTTCATTTCTCGTAGCTAAACGACATGTAAACGATAATTCACGTAGTAATATTCTGCAATATCTATGTTTTATATTTAAAATCATTCCATATTAGCCTCGGTTTCCATCATATATACGCCATCGCCGACGGCGTTCCTTATTGGCGGTTCCCTTGGCTGCGAACCAGGGCCGAGACTTTTGCGCCTCTGAGAAAAAGCCTCGGATGACTGCTGTTTCAATGACCAGGACGCTCAAAGAAGAAGCTTGCGAGACGGGAAGGTCATTTGTTACCCAACCGGATCGGCGTCGAACCCTTGTCTCGGTGAAATGGGCCTTGGCAGATATCTGCGATGTCCGGCCGGCATATGAGGCAGTCAGCCCCGCGCACATTGATGCGCGGTTCGGGCTGAAGATCGGAACCAGCCATGGCGGAAGAAACACAGAAATATTCGGCAATTCCCACGCTCGCCGAGGAGCGGATGCAGGTCCTGCGCAGACAGCTATTGCTCTATCTGTATGAAAAGGGCGCGCCGCCCGATCATGCGATGGCCTCGGCTTCGATCGAGAAGGATCTCGAGTTTACGCGCGACGAGCTGCGTGCGGTCCATATGGCGATCCTGAACGAAGGTCTTGTGGCCGAGCGGGCCAGATTCGGCTTCATCGGGCTCAGCCAGCGTGGACGCATTGAAGCGCAGGCCTTGAAGGACGGAGACTGACGAAGCCGTCAGCATGCCTGATGCGCAAAGTTGCGTGACCAGGCACCTTACGTTACGGCTCGCTGATGAGCCCAAAGAAAGCCTGACATGACCTATAGTCCCACGATCGGGCCGCGCCTGAAATCGATCATCGAGCAGCGCCAGGCGGACGTCGATAAATCCAAAGCCAAGAAAAGCGCCGGCCAATTGACCGGCGCCATCGGCGAGTTTGCGATGACGCGCGGCTTCATGAGCCATTTGTTCGAGCATTTCCGGCAGACCGGCAAGCCGGGCGTCATCGCCGATATTCGCGGCGCATCGCCTCTGTCGAAGTCGACGCGTTCGCGGGTCGACGTCATGGACATCGCCGAGGATTTTCGCGATGCGGGAGCGACCTGCATCTCGGCCTCACCAGACCGGCGCTTCTTTCGCGGCAGCATCGCCGATCTCGCGACGGCCAAATCGGCCAATCTGCCGATCATGTCCAACGATGTCGTGGTCGATCAATATCAGGTCCTCGAAACGCGTTATGCCGGCGCCGATTGCGTGCTTTTGATCGTGGGCATTCTTGGCGAGGATACGATCGAATATGCGGCGCGAGCCAATTCGGTCGCGCTCGACGCGCTGGTCGAAGTGCGCAACGAAGCCGAGCTTGAAATCGCGCTGCGCTCCGGGTCGAGCCTGATCGGCGTCAACAATCGCGATCTCGAGACGATGGAACTCGACATGAGCATTTGCGACCGGCTCTTGCCGCTCATTCCGAACGATCGCGCTTTGGCGGTTGCGGAAGGCGGCATCAGAACGCTCGCCGATATCGAGCATATGGCGAAACTCGGTGCCAAGGCGGTGCGCGTCGCCAGCGTCCTGATGGAGGCGCCCGACCCTTATGAGGCCTTGCATCTTCTGCTCGGAACAACGCCGCCCGAGGATGAGGATGAAGCCGAGGCTTGAATGCTTTGGCATCCCGGCACGCGCAATTCACGTCATATTGGCGCGTCATCAAGCAATAGAACCGTTCTATCGCCGCCATCATCCTCAAAGGCGCGTTGGAACGAGGTTTGCGTCGGTCTAGGTCCTGAGGCCGATGGAGGTTCGAAACATTGACCGTCATTGTGTCGGAGCTGGAAGAAGCGCGAACTTTATTGCGCGAAGCGATCGATCAGGCGAATAAAATCGTTGCCTTCACCGGGGCTGGCCTTTCGACCGAATGCGGCGTGCCTGATTTCCGCTCGAAGAACTCGCCTTGGCTGCGTTACAAGCCGATCGAATTCGATCTCTTCATGTCGGATGTCTTGATGCGCGAAGAAGCTTGGCGGCGGAAATTCGCATTGGACGATATCTATGGCCGGGCGGAGCCGGGGCGGGGCCATTACGCGCTCGCCAATCTGATCGCAAGCGGCAAAATGGCGGCGATCGTCACTCAAAATATCGATAATTTGCAACAAATGTCAGGCGTCGCCGAAGAGCATATCATCGAGCTTCATGGCAACGGCACTTACGCCACATGCGTGAAATGCGGGCTGCGCTACGAGCTCAATGAGATTCGCCGCGCCTTCGACGCGACCGGCGCCGCGCCCGACTGCCCCGCTTGCGGAGGGCCGATCAAAGCCGCGACCGTTTCATTCGGTCAGCCTATGCCTGAGGAGCCTATGCGCCGAGCCTTGGCCGTAACCGCCGACTGCGATCTGTTCCTGGCCATAGGCTCATCTCTCGTGGTTTATCCGGCGGCGTCCTTCCCGTCGCTTGCGCGCCAGCATGGGGCGCGGCTTGTGATCCTCAATGGCGAGCAAACGCCCCTCGACGATGTCGCGGATCTCGTTTTGCGCGGGGATATCGGGGATATTCTGCAGCCTTTCGCATCCTGACCGCTCAGGTCCTGAATCCATCCTCGCTCAAGCCTCGCCTCATAGTGTGAAATCGCACACCCTAATCTGAGGTAGGAAGGGCAGATGGAAGCGGATCACATTGATTGGATCTTCAAGATCTTTTCGAACCATCCACAACTTCGCGCCATTTCACCCCTGTTGCGGGTTCGTGTCGATGCTATCTTGTCGCATATGAGTTTGAGTCGCGGTTGATTGATTCGTCATATCGGGACTTAGACCATTGCCAGGCGGTTTGTTCGTAAGCATTTGAGCGTAGCTTTTGAGGATTGGTCCATTGGGTATTCAGCACAAGAATCCCACTTCGGTATCAAGCGAACCCACTGCGTTAGACGGCGCTGCGAGTCTCGAGGCGCTCGACCTCGTCGAGGTTGCCGGACGCATCAAATGGTTCGATGTCGCGAAGGGCTATGGTTTCATCGTCCCTGACGATGGCGCGGCCGACGTTCTCCTCCATGTCACCGTTCTGCGCAAGGATGGCTTTCAAACGGCGCGCGAAGGCGCGCGTGTCGTCTGCGAAGCGGCCGTGCGAGCAAAAGGGCTTCAGGTCTTCCGCGTCCTTTCCATGGATGAAACGACCGCCGTCCATCCGACGCAATTGCCGCCAGCACGCACGCATGTGCAAGTGACGCCTTCGGGTGGCTTTGAGATCGCAATCGTCAAATGGTTTAACCGGACGCGCGGTTTCGGTTTCCTCACGCGCGGCGATGGGACGGAAGATATTTTCGTCCATATGGAAACCTTGCGGCGTTATGGAATCACGGAGCTCAATCCGGGCGAGGGCCTGCTCGTGCGCTTTGGCGACGGGCCGAAAGGATTGATGGCGGCGGAAGTCCGCCCGCTCGAGGCCGTCCTGCCGCCCTCACATTGATTTTTATTGAAAGCTCCGGCAAATCCCGACCACTGATGTGTAAAGCCCGCAGCTCGGGCAGGGGACGGAGTGTGTTCATGACGCGATGGGTTTTTGCCGTCTCTGGCTGTCTTTGCGCTTTTGCTCTTCTTTTCGGTTTCCTTGCCATCCCCTCTGGCGTCTCGGCTGAGGAGCGAGCGCAGTCGCTCGAAAAGCTGTCGATCGTCACCGCAAGCGGGACGCATGACTTCTCGGTCGAGGTCATGCGCACGCCGCCCGAACTCGAACATGGCCTCATGTTCCGCCGGTTTCTGCCGCCGGACCGCGGCATGCTCTTCGATTTCAAGACTGAGCGGCCGGTCATGATGTGGATGAAAAATACCTATCTGCCGCTCGATATGGTCTTTATCGCGAAATCGGGCCGTGTCGTCGGCATTGCCGAGAATGCCGAGCCTTTGTCGGAAAAAATCATCCCATCGGGGGCTCCGACTTATGGCGTGCTGGAGCTCAATGCCGGAACGGCGGCCAAGATCGACCTCAAAATCGGCGATGAGGTCCATCACAGCCTCTTCGGCAAATAGGATGGGGGCAATAAGATCGGGCAAGTAAGTTGGCAAGCCGCCTTGTCGGCCCAGGCCCCTCATGCTAGCGAGACGCTGGCGACGAAGCGGGCATTTTGCGCTGCCGGTCGGCAAAGCCGCTCTGGCCGCTAGCTGAGACTTCAGGTAAGGGCGGTTATTTTACGCTTTGAGACATCGGATGAATTCCGATGTCGGAATTCCATATAAGGCATTGGATGATCCGATGCTTTGCGGGGCATAGCGCAGTCTGGTAGCGCGATAGTTTTGGGAACTATAGGTCGCAGGTTCGAATCCTGCTGCCCCGACCAAATGCACCAATTGATGTGACCGTGGCGAGCGCGTCGCATCTGGCCCATGTCTGTGCCGTCGTACCGGCACAAGACCTTCTCAGCGAATTACGCTCGCCTTCAGGCGACCGCCGCGTCCCGATCCGACTCGATGGTAAACTCATTGGCAGATGGCCCGAAGGTCTGTTCGATGAGTTCCGCGAGACGCGCGAGATTGACCTTGGTTTCCCGGCCCGCCGTTTCGGTCACGTTCAACTGCGTCTCGAGCCGCACGGCATAATGTTCGGCGGCGTTGGCCCGCGCGGTCTGGGCATCGAGCTGACGTTTCAAATCGGTGATGGCTTTGTGGGCCTGATCGCACATTGCGACCAATTTTCCATTTTCCTGCTTCAAGGCCTGCAATTGCTGTTCGAGTCTGACTGTTTGTTCGGATTTGATTTTCATCAGTCCAGAGGCGTGCTCGATCATCTTGATCGATCGCTCGACTTTTACGTCCGTGTCGGAGCGCTGGTCGAGGCGCTGATCCAGGCGCTGATCGAGGTCCGATATCCGCCTCGGAGCGCCTCTCAGGCGGGTCAACTCGTCAAGCATATGCGCGGGAATAACGGACTTGTCCGCCATCATGGACTCCACGACTCTCTCATTGCATCGACTCTCACGGTAAGCGTTTTTGTTATTTTGAATCAACCTGTCTGACGGCCCATACTCGAAAAAGTCGTAGATGATTGCCATAGTCGCATTGCCTCGGCTGGCATTTCTTCGCAGACGCGGCCTCGATCGGACGTCACCTGCGCGGAGCGAGTTGAATCCGCTCAAATTAGACCCGAGCCCTAAAGAAATTATGTTTCGACGGCAGGAGGGGCGGGCCGGCGCGGGCCGTTGTCAGGGAAGCCCGGCTGGTTTATTCAGAAACATCGCCTAAATTCCGGTCAAAATGGCCGAAATGGCCTCCGCATCCGGGCCCTGACGGAACGCTTGCCCGATCAAAACCGCATTTGGACCCGTCAGTTTCGAGGAAAGACGATGAGCGCACGAATCTACATGCCGACCAGAACCACGACGCAGTCCGGCACGGCGCGCACGAAATTATGGGTTCTCGAATTCGATCCGGAAATGCCGCGCGAGGTCGAGCCCTTGATGGGCTGGACGAGTTCCGGCGATATGAAGAGCCAGATCCGCCTGCGGTTCGGCAGCAAGGACGAAGCCGTCGCCTATGCCGAACGCAACGGCCTTGCCTATCGCGTCGAAGAGCCTTTGCCCGCGACACGGAAAATTCAATCTTATTCGGACAATTTCAAATCGTCCCGTCTCGGCCAATGGACGCATTAAAACGCGATCGGACGGGACGGATTTGACGAGGCCCCGTAGCTCAGCTGGATAGAGCAGCCGCCTTCTAAGCGGCAGGTCGCAGGTTCGAGCCCTGCCGGGGTCGCCAGAAATAATTTTACGCGCCGATATGGCTTGTCTGAAGATGAGCCAGTTATTTCATGCTGTTTGGTCTGCATGCGCGAACGGTCCATCGCGTTATCCATATACCGGCCGCGCCTTTTGCCCGATATTGCCGGCCCCTCCATTGCGTCCGAAGCAGCCCCGCGTCTGCGGCACGGAACGAAGCAATGGAGTGAAATTCTTCATCCTCTATAGATTGCGCGCATCTTAAAATCGCATGCGCCCTAAACCTGTCCGGGTACGGTGGGCGCGGAAAACATCGCGTCAAGATTTATCGATTCAGCTGGCGCCGATGGGGCGCCGATTTATTCCATCATGGACGATCTCGACATAGTCGATCGCAACATCAGGAGGCGGCAATGAATTCAATTTTCGTCGTTGCAACCAAAGATCTTCCGCGTGCGAAGGTTGGTGGCGTGGATGATCCGTCGGTGCGTTGGGCCGGAGCCTTCGCGTCATACGGAGGACATGGAGCCACACAATCCTCGACAATCGTCTATGAAATCGAGCCGGGCGGGCGGCTCGGCTGGCATACGGACGCGACCGAGGAGACGCAATATATCATCGCCGGTACCGGCGAATTGCGCATGGAGGGCGGCAAGATCCAACAGGTCAAGCCGGGCGACGTTTTCGTCATTCCGACGCCCATACGTCATGACCTTGCGAACACGGGCACGGAAACATTGCGGGCGGTCGCCTTTTTCGCGGCGCCAATGTTCACGCAGCATTTCGACAATGCCATGATCGCGCCGGACGTGCATGTCCTAGGCACCCCGAACCGGAACATCTAAACCGGCGCACACGGCGTGGGCCGTTCGCAATTGCGCCCATTGGTGCTCAAGCGGAACCGTGGATCACAATCCGCGTTAAGCATGCTGTGATCCCCCAGATCACGAGGCTCCGTCGGACATGATGTCCGGCGGAGTTTTTGTGCCTCGATCCGGTCAAGCGGTGGGGAGAGACGGCGCGCATGGCAATGCAACAAATTTTGTGTATATAGCGCCGATGACCTATGTTTACCTTTTCATTGCTATCGCCTCAGAGGTTTGCGCCACGACCTTTCTGAAACTGTCGGAGGGCTTCACGAAGCCCATGCCCTTGATCGTTACGGCGCTTGGCTATGGGCTCGCCTTCTACTTTTTATCGCTCACGCTGAAGACCATACCGACCGGCGTCGCCTATGCCATCTGGTCGGGGGTCGGCATCGTTTTGATCGCGGCGATCGCATGGCTCTTTCAAGGGCAAAGACTGGATGCCGCCGCGGTGATCGGCATCGCGCTCATCATCGCAGGCATCGTCGTGATGACCGCACTCTCCAAAGCAGCCGCGCATTAGGCGCTCCTTGTTGGTGCCTTGTTGGTGCTAGGCCCGCGTTCTCATCGGGGCAGGAGTTGGTCAGCCTCTTAATTTTGCCTGAGTTAGGCAGAATGCCCACGGTTTGAACACTCATAGTGGGCTTTTCCCAAAAATTAGTCGTTTGGAACCGGGTCAGCTGAGCCGCGTTGGCGTGTGGCAGCGAGGTCAAACAGGCGATGAATCAAAAGGCTGAACGTGCATTCTGCGATCCGGCGCGCTTGGAAGAGATCATCTCTTCCCTGTCCGAAGGGGTCATCGTACTCGATGAAAGCGGCAGTCTCGTCTGGGCAAACGATGCCGCGCTAGGCCAACACGGATTGGCTTCCCTCAAAGGTCTCGGTGCGCATTACAAGGATTACGCGGCGCGCTTCGAGCTTCGATATCGCAATAATCACAGGCTCGACGAGAACGCCTATCCCATGGCGCGCGCCGTCGCCGGCGAAATGTTTCAAGATGTCGTGGTCGAGGTGCGCAAGACCGATGAAGACGAAGCCTTATGGGTGCACTCGGTGCGCAGTTTCCACGCCGATGATCCGTCCGACGGCAAGATCGCCTTTCTCATCATCAATGACCTCACCGAACAATATCAGGCCGAGCAAAGATTCGAGGCGGCCTTCAATGCCAATCCGGCGCCGGCAATCATCTGCCGCCTGTCCGATCTGCGCTATGTCAAGGTCAATCCCGGGTTTCTCGAGATGACCGGCTATGCGCGCGAGGATCTTGTCGGGCGCTCAGCCTATGAGATCGATGTGCTTTCGCAAGCCTCCAAACGCGAGCTGGCGATGGAGCGGTTGAAGGAGAATCGTACCATTCCGCAAATGGAGGCCGCGGTTCCGCTTCCCGATGGCAAAAAGAAATTTGTCATCGTCGCCGGCGAACCGATTCAATACAGTGACGAAGCCTGCATGCTGTTTACCTTCGCCGATCTCGATCCGCTGAAAGGTACCGAACATGCCTTGCGCCAAAGCGAGGAACGATTCTCCAAATCGTTTCAGCTTTCGCCGGCGCCGCAGGCGATCACGACTCTGAAAGAGTTCAAGATCACGGAAATCAATCAGGCCTTCCGCGATCTTTTTGGATATGCCGAGGACGAAATCATCGGACATAAAGCCACGGATCTCATTCTTTGGGACGATAAAATGGCCCAGCGCCAGATCGAAGGCACCTTCGAAAAGACCGGCTTTATCGACAAGGTCGATCTCAAGATTCAAACCAAGAATGAAGTGGCGGCCGATTGCCTCGTCTCCGCGGCGACCGTGACGATCGGCGACGAACTCTGCGTTCTTTGGGTTATCCAAGACATAGCCGATCGCAAGCGCTCGGAAGATGAATTGGTCGCGGCGATTGAAGCCGTCATGGAAGATACCTCCTGGTTCAGCCGCACCGTCGTCGAAAAACTGGCCGGGCTGCGCCGCGCGACAAAGCCGTCGTCCCAACCGTCGATCGAACTTGACGAGCTGACCAATCGCGAACGCGACATCCTCGGTCTGATCTGCCAAGGCCAGAGCGATGAAGACATGAGCAAGAGTCTCGGCCTGTCGCCAAACACGATTCGCAACCACGTCTCTTCGCTGTTCCGCAAGATCGGCGTCAGGCGCCGAGCCGCGGCGATCATCTGGGCAAGAGAGCGCGGCGTCAGCGGGCGCGATGCCGGCCTCAGACTCAAGGCCAAGCGTCCAAAGGCGCGCAAGCCGGCTCAAAAGTGAGAGGGCTACTAACCGAATTGGTATTTGCTGATCTTGTCTAGCTGGGCTGAGACATGATGTTCTCATACGTCATCCTGACGCTGAGAGTCATTCTTTCATGACACACCCCGGAAGCCTTTATGGAACTCCTGCCAAAAACCCAAAGCTTTACCTCATCTCCTCCATTGGCTGAGCCGGTCGAGATGCCGTCCCTTATTTTGGTGGTTGAGGACGAAGTTCTGATCCGCATGATGGTCGCCGAAACGCTCGCCGACGTGGGCTTCCAAATCAGCGAAGCGGCCAATGGCCGATCAGCTTTGGCGGCGATCGAAGCCGCCGGAGAAGAGCTGCGGTGCGTCATTCTCGACGTCGGCCTGCCCGATGTGAGCGGCGAGCATCTGATCGATAAGATCCGGGCTCTGAGACCGCAGATGCCGATCATCGTCACAACCGGCTACGATACGAATGAGTTGCGGCGGAAACTGCACGATGATCCGTTTGCGCGGATTCTGACGAAGCCGTTCCAGCCGGAGATGCTGAACACAATTCTGAGGGAGTGGGGCATTAGCGCGTGACGTCTTACGGCTGAGCTTGCCGGTTAGCCTTACCGTTAGAATTTGACGCTTATTTTAACGTTTGGGAGTGAAGATTTTTCAGGGCGCTCCGCCACAGTGGCCGCAAATCCGCTGAGGTCAAAATGACTAAATTGGCGAAGCCCGCACAAAACTATCCCATCCCGACTGATGAAACCCAGCGGCTCGCGGCATTGGCCGAATATGTCGTCGTCGACACGCCTCCCGAGCCCGAATTCGATCATATTGCGGAGCTCGCCGCCGATCTTTTCGACGTGCCGATCGCGCTGATTTCCTATGTTGAAAAAGATCGCCAATTCTACAAAGCGCGCGTCGGATTCGAGGCGTGCGACAGTTCTCGCGATGTCTCTTTTTGCACGCATGTGCTCGTTTGCGACGATGTCATGGTGATTCCCGACGCGCGCGTGGACCCGCGTTTCAAGAACAATCCCTATGTCATTGGAGAGCCATTCATCCGTTTCTACGCGGGTGCTCCTCTCATCACCGCCGAGGGGCACAGGATTGGATCAATCTGCGTCATCGATCCGGAGCCGCGTCCGCGGCTGAACGAGCATGAGAAGGGCATTCTCAAAAAGCTTGCGACGCTTAGCATGGATCAGCTTGAGCGGCGTCGCATTGCCATTTTGAAGCAAGCTTTTTTGCGGATGGCGGCGGCGACCTCTGACGCAATCGTGTGTTCGAACGAAGACGGGCTTATGACCTTTTGGAATACGGCGGCCGAGGGAATGTTCGGCTATTCGGCGAATGACGTCCTGGGCCAGCCGCTCGAAATAATCATTCCTGAATTTCGTGCGACCATCCGAGCCGAAAGGGAGGCTGCGCATTGGACGCCCGAAAGATCTTCGCTGGGGAAGGCGATCGAGATCACGGGCGTGCGGCAGGATAAGACCCTATTTCCCGCGGAACTCTCGCTGACCTTTTGGAACGATGGCGAGGGCAGGCAATTCGGTGCAATCATACGCGACGTTTCGGAACGCCATCGCGCCCAGGAGCACATGCGCTACCTGACCCATTTCGATCGGCTGACGGCGCTTCCCAACAGGGTGCGGTTTATCGAGGTGATCGAGGACGAGCTTAGAGGAGCGTCCATATTTTGCGTGCTCAAGGTTGGGCTCGACCGGTTCAAGATGATCAATTCCTCGATCGGCATGGCCGGCGGCGATGCCGTGCTGAGGGCGACTGCCGAACGTATTGTTCGAACCGCGGGGCCTGACGCTTTCGTCGGGCGCATCGGCGCCGACGAGTTTGGCGTCTTGCTGCGGAGCAAGGATTCGCATCATGCCAAATCCGTCGGTGATCAAATCCTCGCGGCTATGAGCGAGCCGTTCCATGTCCATGGATCTATCAGCCATGTTGGCGCGAGCATAGGAATAGCATCCTGTTCCGGTCCGTTGCATTTCGAAAATGCCGATGCCGTGTTGAAATGCAGCATGCTCGCTCTTCTGCATGCGAAAAAGACGGGCGGGCGCCGGGTTGAATTGTACCGGCCGCAACTCAGCCAGCAAGCCGAAGAGCGCCGGCATCTTGAAGACGAATTGCGGCTTGCCTTTGCGCGCCGCGAGTTTGAGCTTTATTTCCAGCCGCAAGTGCGGGTGGGCACGAGGGATATCGTGGGCGCCGAGGCTCTCTTGCGATGGAACCATCCCGAACGGGGTCTTCTCTTGCCGAGCGCCTTCCTCTCAACCCTCGAGTCGAGCGAGATCGCCGTCGATGTCGGTCTATGGATTATCAATGCTGCCTGCGCTTTCGCCGTGGAGCTTGTCCTGTCCGGTCATATGATCCGCATGGGGGTCAATCTATTCGCGGCTCAGTTGCGCGCCGAAAATCTCGATATCATGGTGGGCACGGCTCTTTCGACCCACCGTCTGCCCGCCAATTTGCTTGAGCTTGAAATCACCGAGACCACAATACTCGGGCTTCATGACGGCGTGATCGAGTCCTTGCGCAACCTTCGTAAGCGCGGCGTCAGCATCGCCTTCGACGATTACGGGACGGGCTACGCCTCTTTGAGTTTGCTGAAACGCTATCCGTTGACGCGTTTAAAGATCGATGTGGAATTCGTGAAGGGACTTTTGACAGATCCCGATGATGCGGCGATCGTGCGAGCCGTGCTCGCGCTTGGCCGCAGCATGGGATTTCACGTCATTGCCGAAGGGGTGGAAACGTCGCAGCAATTGGCGAAACTGATCGATTTCGGCTGTGAGGAAGTCCAAGGCTATCTTTTCGGCAAGCCGATGCCAGCCGCGCAATTTTTGAAGCTTTTGAAAAAGGGCGCGGCGTCGGAGGCTGCCTGAGCCGAGAGTCGGCAAAAAAGCCCCGACCCGCAGAGGCGGGGCAGGGCGAGACGGCGCTCCAGGTCTTACTTGGGGTTTTGTCTTACTTGGGGCTTTTCGGAGCCGGGCCGTTCTTGGAACCTTCCGCGCCTTTGACGCCGGGCGCTTGGACGCCGGGCGCACCGGCGCCGGTGTTCATATCGGTCCCCTTGGCGCTGCTGCGATTCGACTGCATTTCCGTGCTCGGGCTCACATTGCCGCCGGCGGAAGGGCCGGACGTGTTGCCCATATTCTGATTCGAGGTCTGTGCAACCGCGACCCCACCCAGAAACAGCGAAGCCGTGGCGCACAAAGCCAATGTACGAATGCCCATTTATATCCTCCTTGGTTTCCGATCCTTGCCATAGCCGAACGGCCGTTTGCTGATTTGGTTTCCTTAATTTCTGCCGAAAAGCGGTTTGCAATGGCCGGTACGAAGGCAGCTCTTCGAGCGCCGTGATCGCTTCTTTAAGCCAAGCTCGGCGAGCTTGGCCGTCGTTACCGCCCCGCCTGCCATGCGCAGCAGCAACGTCTTCACGAGAAGAGTGACCGGTGCCTTCCGAACGAGTTGCAGCGCAGGCGCGTTACGGCAGCGACACTTCTCCGGTTCGCGAACGAATAGGAAAACTCCATGGCTCAAATGCGTAAGCCTTCTGACGAGCATGCCTCGGCCGGCGGCTGGGGTGCTGTAAACGCAGCAGAGCAGCAACTCGGCAAGCAGGGGATTTTATTGAGGGGAAACCGGGTCCTTTTGTCGATGAACAAACCCGGCGGTTTCGATTGCCCAAGCTGTGCCTGGCCGGATCCGAAGGTGCCGCATGTCGCCGAATATTGCGAGAACGGCGCCAAGGCCGTCGCCTGGGAAGCCACGCGAAAGCGCACGGCGCCGGAGTTTTTTGCGCAACACACGGTCGAAGAGCTCAAGGGCTGGAGCGATCATGCACTGGAAGACAATGGCCGCCTAACGCATCCGATGCGCTATAATCCGGGGACGGACAAATATGAGCCTGTTGATTGGGATGTGGCCTTGCGCGAGATTGGCGCCTTTGTGCGGTCGCTCGATCCCAATCGCGTCGAACTCTATACCTCTGGCCGCACCTCGAACGAGGCAGCCTTTCTCTGGCAGCTTTACGGGCGCTTGATCGGTACCAATAATTTTCCCGATTGCTCGAACATGTGCCACGAGACGACCTCCGTTGCGCTGCCCGAAAGCATCGGCGTCGGCAAGGGCACGGTGGTGATGGAGGATTGGCATCATTGCGATGCGCTCTTCATCATCGGCCAGAACCCCGGCACGAACAGCCCGCGCATGTTGGGCAATTTGCACGATATGGCGAGGCGCGGCATCCCGATCGTCAGCTTCAACCCGCTGCGCGAGCGGGGACTTGTCAGATTCACCGATCCGCAAAATCCCGTCGAAATGCTGACCGGTACGGGGCAGGAGATCAGCTCGAATTTCTTTCAGCTGCGCACGGGCGGCGACATCATGGCTCTGCAGGGCGTCTGCAAGGTCGTGATCGAGGCCGACGATGCCGCGAAGGCGGCAGGTGCGCCGCGTGTTCTCGATGTCGGCTTCATCGAGGAACACACGCATGGCTTCGAGGCTTTCGCCGATTACGTCCGTTCGCTCACCTGGCAGCAGATCGAGCGTTTCACGGCACTGACGCGCAAGCAGATCGAGCAGGCGGCCGACATCTATATGAAGGCTGAGCGCGTCATCATCTGCTGGGGAATGGGGATCACCCAGCATCGCCATGGCGGCGACGCCATGCAGCAGATTGTCAATCTTCTGCTCTTGCGCGGCAATATCGGAAGGCTCGGTGCGGGCGCTTCGCCGATTCGGGGCCATTCGAATGTCCAAGGTGATCGCACCGTGGGCATTTATCAAAAGCCGAAGGAGCCTTTCCTCGCCAAACTGGATAAGGTCTTCGGCTTTCATAATCCGCGTGCAGGCGGTCATGATACGGTCGAATGCTGCGAAGCGATCCTGCGCGGCGAGGTCGATGCTTTCCTCGGCATGGGCGGCAATTTCTTTCGCGCCGTCCCCGACTTCGAGCGGGTGGCGGCAAAAGTGGGCGGCATCAAGCTCACCGTGCAGATCGCCACCAAGCTCAATCGCAGCCATCTGATCCACGCCAGGCAGGCCTATATCCTTCCGGCGCTCGGGCGCACCGAACTCGATCTCCAAAACGGTGTGAAGCAGACGGTGACGGTCGAGGATAGTTTCTCGATGGTGCATGGGTCGAGCGGTCTTCTGACGCCTGCGAGCGAATTCTGCCGCTCGGAGCCCTGGATCGTCTCGGAATTGGCGAAGGCGACCGTCGCCGACCGCGCCGTTATCGATTGGGATGCCTTCGTCGCGGATTACGGACTGATCCGCGACAAGATCGAGGCCGTCTTCCCCGATCTGTTCGAAAACTTCAATGCGCAGATCGCGCAGCCCGGCGGCTTCCATCTGCCGAACGGGGCCAGAGAGCGCGTATGGAATACGCCTACGGGCAAGGCCAATTTCCTCTTCAAGCCCGGCATGATGGACGAGGACGACGATGCGCCGGAAACGCCTCATCTGCAATTGATGACAGTGCGCAGCCACGATCAGTTCAACACGACCGTCTATTCCTTGAACGATCGCTACCGCGACATCGTAAACGACCGGATGGTCGTCTTCATGAACGAAGGCGACATGGCGGAACTCGGCCTTTCCGCGGGCTCGTTGATCGAATTCACCTCTGCCATCGAAGATGGGGTCGAGCGGCGCGCCAGCGGATTCAAGGTCGTGCCCTTCGATGTCCCGCGCGGCTGCTGCGCGGCCTATTATCCGGAGACCAACAATGTGCTGCCTCTGTCGCATCGCGACGAGCGCAGCAATACGCCGGCGGCGAAGTCCGTGCCGGTGACGATCAAGGCCATGCAGCCGCTGGAACCCGTTGTGGAGCGCGTGCTTGAGACCGCGGACGGCTACTCGCCTTACGCGCCGATGGCGGTGCCGATCGCTTAGAATCTGGACTCAATCATCGATCCGTCATCGCGAGGAGCAGAGCGACGAAGCAATCCATGCTATTGTCCGTGGTTTCCATGGATTGCTTCGCTTCGCTCGCAATGACGGCCCTCGGATCACGCTATGATTAGGTCCTGATCCTCATCAACAGTCATCGGCGGGTCAGCGCCCGCTGATGAAGCTTTCGGGTGTGCCATCCGCCGGATTGATGAAGATGATGTCCTTCGGATCGCGGCGCGGCGTATCGATCGATAGAAATACGACCGGCCCTTCGATGATCGTCGGCAACGCATGGACCGTGCGTTTCTTGAAGAACAAAAGCTGGCCCTGCGCGAATTCTCCGCCGTTCTCCGGGCTGCCCATCCAGAACGTGCCCTTGCCCGACAGCACATAGAGATATTCGTCGCTCTTCTCGTGATAATGCGGCGGGGTTTCCCGATAGACGCGGAAGATGCGCGCGCTTGCCTCCTCCTCATTGGTCAGATAGGTGTCGAGCAGCAGCGTGTCCGCCGATGCCGGGAAGGCTTTGGCTATATCGTAGACGTCGAAGCGCCCGAAATCCGGGCTTTTGCTCTGTGCATTCATCGTGGCGATCTCCTTGCGGGCTTATCGATCTCATCTAAGATGGGCTTCGAGGGGATCGAGGAAAACAGCCTGCATTTGCTGGAATCGATCACGTTCATCGTGATCCTAGGGCTGCAAGCCGAACGCCTCGCGAAGCCTGGTGGAATTGGCGTAGCTCTTGCCTCGCGCGGCGGCGAAGCCCGGGACTGACTTGGGGGGAATCGATGCAAATAGGCCACTTGCTGACGGCGATGACGATGCTGCTCGCCGCCTCACCCGCGCGCGCGGCGGAGATACCGAGTGCGGTTGCCGTTACAGATGAAACGATCGTCCTCAAGGTTCGTGCGGAGGGCGCGCAGATCTACGAATGCAAAGCCGATCCGACCGGCACGATGACATGGCAATTCCGTGAGCCTATCGCGACCTTGCTGGTCGATGGCAAAACGGTCGGACGGCATTTCGCCGGACCCAGTTGGGAGGCGGCCGACGGCAGTGCTGTCATCGGCAAAGTCGTCGCGAAGGCGCCGGGCGCCACGGGCAAGGACATTGCCTGGCTCAAATTGAATGTCTCGGACAGACGCGGCGACGGTCTCTTGAAAGACGTCACGACGGTGCAGCGGCTCGAAACTCAGGGTGGTGGTTTCGAAGGCGCCTGTTCGAAGGTCGGCACATTCCATGCCGAACCCTATTCGGCGGATTATGTGTTTTTAAAAAAATAAGCTTTTACAGGTCAACCGGCAGGTTGACCTGGCTGCTTTCGATCTCAACTCGCAAATCCGTAGCGCACGAGAAGCGGGACGATGACGGCGGTGATGAGGGCGCCGAGGCCGAGGGCGATCCCGCCATAGGCACCAGCCGTCTCATTGAGCTGAAGCATCCGTGCCGTGCCGAGACCGTGAGCTGCGGTGCCGATCCCAAGTCCCCGCGCACGCCAATCCTTCACGCGGATCATAGACATGACCGGCGCGAAGAGAATGACGCCGGCCAGGCCAGTCAGGAGCGTGAAGGCCGCTGCCAGCGATGGCTCGCCGCCGAGCTGTTCGGTAATGCCCATGGCGACGGGCGTCGTGGCAGAATGGGCGCCGAGCGAAAGGACGACCGCGTGTGAGGCGCCGAGCCAATGCCCGATCAGCATGGCGCTGAGGCATGTCGTGAGCGAGCCGATGATGACGGCCGGGAAAATTGCCATTGCCGCGTGCCGGATCGATTTCAGATTGTCGTAAAGCGGCAAGGCCAATGCGACGGTCGCCGGACCCAGCAGAAAAGCGATCAGCCTGCCGCCTTGCATATAATGTTCATAGGGGATGTCCGCGACCCGCAGCAGAGTGACCAGCAAGATCACGGCGATGAGTAGCGGATTGAGCAGCACATAACCGCCGCAGAGCCGCTGAAACCAGATGCCGAACTGATAGGCGGCCAGCGTGCCGATCAGGCCGAAAAGCGGGTCGGTCAGAATCGCATGGCCGAGACTGGCGAAAGCTGCCGTCATTGCGCCTCTCGCGATTGGGGCTCGCGCGCCGGGTGGCCTCCACGCGCCAGCCAATGCATGATGGCCGCCGTGACGGCCATGCCGAGCACGGTCGAAACGACGATGGCAATGCCGATCGGCAATGCGTCTTGTTTCAGTGCCGGGAGCTGGGTGACGAGGCCGACGCTCGCCGGGATGAACAACACGGTCATGTTGCGAAGCAGGAAATGACTTGTTTCTCTCAGCTTGGGGTCGGGACCGCGGCGCCAGATCAGGATCGCGAGCAGGATGACAAGACCGATGACGCCGCCTGGCAGCGGCAGGCCTGTCAGCTTGTTGATCAGGTCGCCTGCTGCAAGGCAGAGAAACAGGGTCAATATGGCTTTCAACATTCGTCCGCTCACTTCGCCGAATCGCGCGGCTGCGTATCAAATGTAGACATAGATCGATCGGCTTTGCCGTGGGGCATCATCACTCAATCTTGACTGAGTGTTTCTGCTCAAAGAAGGCAGTGCGCCGATGCCGCGAGGCACTGGCGAGATCGCGGCGTCGCGCGCCCGTTCGGCCATGCCGGCTTCTCAGGCCGCGCTGGCGCGAAGGACATAAATCACGATGATTTCGGATCAGTCAAAGTCGGGCCTGCCGACTTTGACCTTTTAAAATGCCCGACTCGGGCAGGCCCAAGTTGGGTTAAATCAGAATCATCGTGGCCGGTTTCGATGATAAGGCGCGAGCGCTCTAGCCTTGGTCGGATTCTTCCTGCTCGGCGGCGAGCCAGCTATAGCCGCCCTGATCCCAAATCTGAGCCAGTCTCTGATCCGGGCTATAGGCCGGATATTGCTTTCTCACGAGATCGAATTCGGCATGAAACGCGTCGAGTTGTTCGCCATGAAGGATGGCGGTCTGATTCTCGGTTTTGAAGATGAGCATGTAAGTGAGCTTATCGTCGCTTGCGAGCAGTTCATATTCGTCACCGCCCTCGACAAATTTCATCGACTCTTTCAAGTCCGTCATCCCCAAAACTCCTCCCTGACAGGTCGATCCATCCCTGCGCAGGTCTTCAGCCAAGACCAAATTCAAGAGCGCAGGCGGGTTCGCCGACGCTCACATTCGCGGTGATTATAAGTCTTCGGATTTCTTTTGTCTTCGTCGTTCCTTCCGTGACGCGCCTATGGGTCTTTCGACGCATCCTCGCGGACTTGCGGCAATGGCACCGATTGAGGGTCGCCTCGCTGCTGGATGCACGCGCGTCAAGGTTTGAGGCGGAAAGCGCGAGCGGTCGAGCGCATCTGCGCTGCGGGCGATCCAGTAGAGAAGCATAAGTCCTAAAGTATAAGTATATTTTAGTATATATAAGTATAACTGCTTACATAGTGACGTTAAATGATGCATTTATGCCACGTTGAAAGTGATTTATCTACAGGTATAGCCTTAGTAACTTTGTGCTTACCATGCATTGGGCAGGCTCATGACCTAGATCAATAGGCAAGGGGTGCCTGCAATGTTCGATAAACTCTTAATATCCGGCGTCGCGCTGGCTGCGATGGCCGGTTCGGCACTTGCCGCCGACCTTCCATCACGCCTGCCGCCGCCTGTTCTGCCGCTGCCGCCCGCCTGGTCTTGGACAGGGGTCTACGTTGGTATCGACGGCGGTTATGGCGGCGATCGTATCAGGTCCTATACCTCGGATACGGGCACAGGTGTCACCGCCCAGAGAAGTTCCTCCTCCAGCGGGTTTCTCGCCGGCGGCCAGGTCGGCTTCAATTACCAGTTTCCGGCGTCGAATTTCGTGCTCGGTCTCGAGGCCGACGCCCAAGGAAGCTGGATCAAGTCGGAATATATAGCTTCAGTCTTCGCCGGAGGCGCCGCCGCCGGTTTGGACGCCGGGACCAAAGTCGATTGGTTCGGTACGGTCCGCGGTCGCGCAGGCTATGCCTTCGGTCAGGCCATGCCTTATATCACCGGCGGCTTTGCCTATGGCGAGACGAACAGCTTTGCGTCTGGCGTCGCTGGTTTCGGCGGATTGGGCGGCGCGGCCGGCACTTTTTCCAGGACGCACGAGCCTATGGGTTGGACGATCGGTGCCGGTCTTGAATATGCGCTCACACATAACGTGACGTTCAAGACGGAATATCTCTATGTCGATCTCGGCAAGAACTCCGTCTTCACGCTTCCTGACGGCATCGGTGGCATCGCCTCGCTGAGTGAGCGGACAACGTTCAACGTGGTGCGCGCCGGCCTCAATTATAAGTTCGATTTCTGGTCGACGCCGGCGCCAGTCGTTGCCAAATATTGAGGCTGCCGGGCGCATAAAAAAATTGCGCATTGATCTTCAGCCGGTGAGGGGCTTTCAGGTCAATGCGCAATTGTTTTCGAACATGTTCGAAAAAAGGAATCTCTAACCCCTCGGCATTTTCCGTAGACGAAGGACTTTAGGCCTTTCCACGGTATTTGGTGATGAATTGATCGACGAGATTGTTGCACTCCGTCGTGTCGACCCAGCCCTCTGCCATTTCCTCGGTCTTCAGCTCGCGAATATCGAAGGGCTCGGCATATCCGTTGAGATGCAGGAAAATGCCCCATTTGCCATTCGGCTTTTTCGCAATCTTGATTTCTTCACCCGGTTCCAAATTCATTTTCTATGCTCCTCGCATGGCGCAGCCATTGGAATTCATGCTCTGGCAAGTGACGAACCCAGGACCACGCAGGCGAGTGTCCGAATTCGGGTCACTGATATCATCTGGTGCCGGTTGAAGGAGTCGAACCCTCGACCTACTGATTACAAATCAGTTGCTCTACCAACTGAGCTAAACCGGCATGCGGCGCGGCCGACGGCGCTCAGCTAGCAGTGTCGGACGCGAGTTGCAACATTCTTCCACGGCCCGCCGCAGGCGAGGCCCGAGCGCTCGCTCAGAGGGTCGTTTCGGCCGTCTTTGTGACACGGCCTCATCCTTGCCGCAATGGGAACGAATAAGATCCCGCCCAGCTTCAAGAAACCCGCCCGGTTCGTCACATGGATGAGGCGATCCGCACGATATCTTCACCAGCTGCGGACGGTTTTCTCGAATTTTAGCGAGCTGACCTTTTGACGAAATCTGCGATTCGCCGCCGAGCGTTTTGCTTTGGAGGGGACCATGTTGATGAGACTTGAAAACGTGTTCAAGACCACTTTGGTGGCGGCTGTTGCCGCCGCGGCCTTAGCCACGGCTTCGGCTCCTGCCGCCGCGGGCGATGGTGGCGCTATTGCTGCGGGCATTATCGGCGGCACCGCCCTTGGAGTTCTGGCCGGCGCGGCCGCCGCCAGCGCGGCTCCGCCGCCGCCCTATTATCCCGGTTATTACGCTCCCCCGCCGCCGCCCCCGCCGCGTTGCTGGTGGCAGCCGCAGCAGGTTTGGGACGGCTATGGCTATGTCGTGCAGCGCGTCCGGGTCTGCCAGTAAACTTAAAATCGCCGGTTCCGGCTTTATCAGGCCCCGCTCGTAGCGGGGCCTGATTCGTTTTCGTTTGGTCAGGGGCCTGATTCGTTTTCGTTTGGTCAGCGGCCATAGCTCTCGTTGATATTGCGGTCCTTGGTCTCCGGGACCAGGAAGAGCCCGACCACGAAAGTCACCAGTGCGAAGAAGATCGGATACCAGAGACCGAAGTAGATATCGCCGGTCTGGGCCACCATCGCAAAGGCCGTCGCTGGCAGCAGACCGCCGAACCAGCCATTGCCGATATGGTAGGGCAGCGACATGGACGTATAGCGGATGCGCGAGGGGAAGAACTCGACGAGCGCCGCCGCGATCGGCCCATAGACCATGGTCACATAGATCACGAGCACCCAAAGGAGTCCGATGATTTTCAGGACTTGCGGCTTGAAAATATCGAACGGCTCCGAGATCTTCACGATGCCCGGATCCTTGGCTTTCGGATAGCCAGCCGCTTCCAGCGCAGCCGCTGTGGCCTTGCTGAGATCTCCCGCTGCGGCTTTCGGATCGGCTGCTGTTTTCGCATCGTAGGATGTGACCACCGCATCGCCGATCTTGATGACCGCCGGCTGTCCAGCCGGTCCCGCCTCGGTCCTATATTTGACCGAACTCTTGGCGAGCAGCGCACGTGCATTGTCGCAAGAACTGGTGAAGACGCGGGTGCCGACCGGATTGAACAGATTGCCGCAATCGGCCGGATCGGCGATGACGGTGACCTGTACGGTTTTCAGCGCATTTTCGAGCGCCGGATTCGCATTGGTTGTGATCGCGTTGAAGATCGGAATATAGGTGATCGCCGCGATCAGGCAGCCTGCGAGGATGATCGGCTTGCGGCCGATCTTGTCGGAGAGCCAGCCGAAGAAGATGAAGAATCCGCTGCCCAAAACCAGCGACCAGGCGATCAGAAGGTTCGACGTATAACCGTCGACCTTGAGGATCGCTTGCAGGAAGAACAGGGCGTAAAACTGCCCTGTGTACCAGACGACGCCCTGGCCCATGGTCATGCCGAACAATGCGATCAGAACATATTTGGCATTCGACCAGGTGGCGAAGGATTCAGTCAGCGGCGCTTTCGACGTCGTGCCTTCCTCCTTCATCTTCAGGAAGACGGGCGACTCGCTGAGTTGCAGACGAATCCAAAGCGAGATGGCGAGAAGGAAGAAGGAGAAAATGAAGGGAATGCGCCAGGCCCAATCGGCGAAGGCGCCCTCGCCCCAGAAGCTGCGGACGAAGAGAATGACAAGAAGCGACAGGAACAGGCCGAGCGTCGCCGTGGTCTGAATCCATGATGTATAAAAGCCACGGCGGCCTTCCGGCGCATGTTCGGCGACATAGGTCGCGGCCCCGCCATATTCGCCGCCAAGCGCCAGGCCTTGCAACAGACGCAAGCCGATCAGAACGATGGGCGCGATGACGCCGATGGTCTTGTAATTGGGCAGCAGGCCGACGATGAAGGTCGAAAGGCCCATGATCAGGATCGTGATCAGGAACGTATATTTGCGCCCGACGATATCGCCGATGCGGCCGAAGACGAGGGCCCCGAACGGGCGCACGAGAAAGCCCGCGGCAAAGGCGAGCAGGGCGAAAATATCGGCAGTGGCTTTCGGGAACTCGCTGAAGAACTGCGCCCCGATGATTGTTGCGAGCGAACCGTAGAGATAAAAATCATACCATTCAAAGACGGTTCCAAGCGAAGAGGCGAAGATCACCATCTTCTCGGCGCTGGTCATCGGCCCGGCGCGGCCGGCCGGTGTCGCGGCTGTTACGGACATAGTCATGTCGGCTTCCCCTGGCTTTCCGGCCTCTAGGCGTTTGGCTAGAGGCAGGCATCCTCCCGATTGCTTTTTTAACGATCGCACTGCCGGTTTGATCGGCCTTTGCGACATCGGCCCTCTGTGAAGATGGCCAATACCGGCTATGTTAGGCTTGAAAATTAACCGCGTCGATGGGTGAATTATGTGTCGATGGTTGTGTATGGCTGCGGCCGGCACTCTTTTCCTGTCTGCGATTCAACCGGCGGATGCCAGAGGTTTTGCGGGCGGGGCAGGTTTGCGAGGCGCCGGCCATATGGCCGCGCATCCCGCCGTCGCGGCGCGGCCGGGTGAAACGCCTAAGCCCAAGCGTGCCTTTCGCTTTGGCCGGCATGGCTGGGCCTTTGCCTCCGGGGTTGGCTACGGTCTGCCGTGGGGCGATGGCAGCTATGACCCGACCGACGCCGGCCAGGCCAGCGTGCCGTCAGGGGAAGGCTATCCGCCACCTCCGCCACCTCCGCCACCTTGGCTCTACGGCTATGGGCCGCCGCATCAGAGCTGTTTCAAACCGCGGATCATCACGATCGGCAAAGCGCCGCCGAAATCCCACCTGCCGCGCGTCGTCTATGGCGGGCCTTTGCCGTGCCGGGACGAGGGGACTTAGGGCCGCGCCAATTTCAGCCGCACGAGCGTGAGAGCCACGGCGCAGGCATTCGAGACATTGAGGCTCTTGATCGGCCCCGGCATGTCGAGCCGGACCAGAAGATCGCATTTCTCGCGGCTGAGGCGGCGCAACCCTTTGCCTTCGCCGCCGAGCACCAGCACCAGCGGACTTGAGAGCGGCGCGGCTTCGAAGGCGATGGGTGCTTCCGAGTCGAGTCCGACGCGCAGATAGCCCATATCGCCGAGCCGTTCGAGCGCGCGGGCAAAATTACCGACGAGCGCGATCGGTACATGATCCAGGCCGCCGGAGGCCGCCTTCGCCATCACGCCCGAAAGCTCCGGCGAATGCCGCTCGGTGGTGACCACGGCATCGACGCCGAAGGCCGCGGCTGTGCGCATGATCGCGCCGACATTATGCGGGTCGGTGATCTGATCGAGCGCCAGCACAATCCCGCTGGCTGGAACAATGTCCGAAAGATCGATCGGCTCGAGCGGCCGTGCTTCGATCATGATGCCTTGATGCACGGCGTTCTGACCGAGGCGGCGGGCGAGATCCTCGTTGCCGACGATCTGCGGCACAAGACTGGCCTCGGCGAGATCCGCGGCCAAGCGCTGCGCCACCGGCGCCGTCGCGAAGACGGATAAAATCTTCCGGCGTTTGGCGGTGATCGCCGCGCGCACGGCATGGATGCCGTAAAGGACGCTGAGTTCGGCGGAAGGCCGCCGGAAGGCTGCCTGCGGCGCCGTGGCGCTTGAAGCCGGCCGGGCAGGGGCGGGGGAAGGCTGGCGGCTCAAGGGGCCCGCATGAGGATCGCGCTGCTTTTGGCCGCCCGGGGCCGCATGGCGCTCCTTTAGGGACGCGGGCCGAGGCGACGGCTTCGCGGCTTTTTGACCGGTTTTACGGTTGCGATCCGGCGGCCGATGGGTCTTGTCCAAGATCTGTTTCCGCCGTTTGCCGCCTCGATTGCCTTATTTATTGTCACGCCAGACAGGCGCGGGCAATGTTCACACGGGAGAGCGCAGGCGGCCGCAGGAGGTTATGGGTTGACAGGCAGGGCCTGCCTTTCCATAAGCGCCTTCACCAAAACCCTGCCAAGTCTTTGTTGAGGACCTGGCTTAAGGGGGAGTGTCCCGAGTGGCAAAGGGGGCGGACTGTAAATCCGCTGGCTATGCCTTCGTAGGTTCGAGTCCTACCTCCCCCACCATTGCCTTAAGTTATTGATTTTAAAAGACTGTTTTAAGCTAAAGTTAAATACACATGTCGATGCTACACGTTTCTGCGCTGAAAGCGGGCCTCTAGGCATCGTAGCGAGTCGCGATGTTTGAGAGCATTCAGATTGGCAATCTCTGGTATCCGACGCGGGACGCGGGTTTAAGACTTGCCACCTATTGCAAACACCTCTTCGCTTCGACAGATGACCAACAGTTTCCACATTTCTTTCCAGGAAGTGGGACTGCCCTGCAAATAAATGGTCGGTTCTTTTTGTTCTGTTGCCAGCACCAAATCTCACATGTCGAGCCCGAAAAGATTGGCTTTCGCTTAGCTCATGAAAATAAGATTGCCATACCTTCTGCCCTATGGGCTCACAATCCAGAGCCCGTCTCTGATGACACCGATCTGCTTGATGTAAGGGCATTTGAATACAAACCTGAAAATTATGATGGCATCCCCATCGAAGCCAATTTTTTCGATGTGCAAGATGATCTCTGCTGGCCCCGGCATGCTTCCGGCCCCTTATGGGTTTGTGGTTATCCAACGCAGCTTCAAACCTATCATGACGATGGTCAGGGAATGGTAGCTGTTCCGACATACATCGATGGTCAGTACCTCGGAGCTACTTCATCGCCTCATCTGCACAAACTGAGAATAGTGCGGCCAGATGGATTTGATCCGGACGGCATGAGCGGCGGCCCGGTTTTTTATATGGGTAGGCGCGGGCAGCGCGACTTCATGGGCCTTGCTGGGATGATCATGCGAGGAAGCAAGTCCTCGGACGTCCTCCATTTTATGACATCAGACGCACTTCGAGCGCTCGTCAACGCACCCACAATTGATCACGCGCGAGATGAACCTGCGACCTGACGAGCCTTCCGGAGCCAGCATCAAAGCGGTGTTTATTTGTATGGGCGAGATCGGTTCCCTGACCATCCATGCTTGAAGATGTTTGGCTGCCAGGGGCGCGGTACTCCCCAGTTTAAGACTCCGAATTGTATAATTCTTCTAATAGCCGCTGCGGTGCCCGGTATGAAAAGCGCGCATGAAACGAGAGACGCGCAGGGTGGAGGCGCGAGCACAATGATCGCCATCGACGACGCCCACAGCGTCTCCAGCCTGTTGCTGGTCCCGGACGAGGCTGCGGCTTGTTATGTTATCGCTCACGGCGCGGGCGCCGGCATGACGCACCCATTCATGGAAGCTGTTGCAAACGGTCTCTTTGATCGGCGGATTGCCAGTCTGCGGTATCAGTTTCCCTATATGGAGCAGGGCTCGAAGCGTCCCGATCGTCCGGCACTGGCGCATGTCACGGTTCGCGCGGCGGTTGACGCGGCGCGACGCTTGGTGCCGGCGCTTCCATTATTTGCCGGCGGCAAATCGTTCGGCGGCCGAATGACATCGCAGGCGCAGGCGGCGGCTCCATTGACCGGAGTCCGCGGCCTTATCTTTCTAGGGTTCCCTCTTCATGCCGCCGGAAAGCCATCGGTCGAGCGCGCGAGCCACTTGGCGCAGATACAGATCCCGATGCTGTTTCTTCAAGGCAGCCGCGACGCATTAGCAGACCTGTCTTTGTTGGCTCCAATGGTCGCCGGGCTCGGCAACGCGGCAACGCTGCTGAGCATCGATGATGCGGATCACTCATTTCACGTGCCCGCGCGATCCGGCCGCAACGATGCAGAGATCTTGGCGATGGTTCTCGATGCGATGACCGATTGGGTCTTGGAGCATTTGGACAAGCGATAACCGGTGGCGATTTGTGGCCAACTGGGCGGATCGCGATCTCGCGGCAATCCATTACCGCGTCACCGGCCAAACGGTGCAAATTTATCACGCGGCTTTTGAAAGCGGCGGCCCGATGCATCTCAAGCGGCCTTTAAGAATTATATGATTGCAATAGCGCGGAACCATCGGGGGACTACACGACCATGAAACAGATTTTGCTCGCCGTCGTGCTCGGCAGTCTGTCGACAGCGGCTCTTGCCGCCGACTTGCCCTCGCGCCGGGCTCCGCCGCCCGTCTTTATCCCGCCGCCGATCTTCACATGGACCGGCGCCTATGTCGGCGGCCAGATCGGCTATGCCTGGGGCACCAGCAACAGTTACATCGTCGCCACGCCCTTTGCCCAAAGCAATAGTCCGGAAGGCGTGATCGGCGGCGCCCATATTGGCTACAATTATCAGATCAACCAATTTGTCGTCGGCCTTGAAGGTGATGTCGATGGATCGAGCTTTTCGAAATCGACCTTCGATACCGCGACCGGGACAACTTTCGGTATGAAAATACCCGTCGAAGGATCGGCGCGCGGCCGCATTGGTTACGCCTGGGACCGGACGCTGTTTTACGCCACGGGCGGCGCCGCCTTCGCCGATATCAAGCACACTTATGTGGGATCGTTCAATCCGGCGGCTCCCTTCTTCAGCAACTCCGCGACACGCGTCGGCTGGACGGTCGGCGGCGGCCTCGAATATGCGGTGACCAATAATTGGTCGGTGCGCGGTGAATATCGTTATACGGATTTCGGCCGCGGGACGGATGCAATCGGGTCCGGACTGGTCTCGCATCACGATGTCGAACATGCCGTGCGGGTCGGCTTCAGCTATAAATTCGATATGTATGCGCCGCCGCCACCGGTCCTCGCCAAATATTGAAGTTGCTTTAACGCTACTGAAAACTGATCGGCACGAATCCGCCATCGACCTCCGGCTGTCCAAGCCGGAGGTCTTATTTTTCCGCCCTTCGCCGCGAGCAGCTTCAATGCTTCGACTGAGGTGTGCCACGACATTGGGGCAGACTCGTTCCTATCTGCCAGCGCCATTCGATTTGATGGTTCCAAGGAACGCCGCGCCCGCCCCGACTGGCGCCATGGAGCCGCTGGAGAATGCGATAGAAGTTGGACGCGTAGGCGATCTTCCACATTAAAAGAGAAATATTCTAAATCATCGATACGTATTGATACGTATCTTAGTGGTATTGGCGAGGCATTTATGCAACATCAGCAGACTAATAGTCTGAACTATACTTTTGTTAATAGGCCGGACTGAAGCCGATAATATAGGATTTGGTTGTCTGGTTTCCTTAGGGGTTATTTTCAATGAAAAAGCTGATTCTAACGGTTGCATTATGCGGCCTGTCGAGCGTGGCCATGGCGGCTGATTTGCCTTCGCGCGCTCCGCCGCCGGTTTATGCTCCGCCGCCGCTCTTCACCTGGACCGGCGTCTATCTCGGCGGTCAGATCGGCTACGAATGGGGGCGTGAGCCGATGACCTTCGTGTCTTCGCAGCCGTCGGGTGTCGTCGGTGGCGCGCACATCGGTTATAACTACCAGGTCCAGCAGTTCGTCATTGGTCTCGAAGGCGACGTGAACGGCACGAGCTATTCCGGCAACGCATTCAACATCCTCGGCCCGATCTCCGCCTCCACGAAGATTTCGGTCGACGCTTCGATCCGCGGCCGCGTCGGTTATGCCTGGGATCGCACCTTGATCTACGCAACGGGCGGTGTCGCCTTCGCCGATATCAAGGACAGCTTCGTCACTCCCGGCGCCTTCGCTTCGTTCGATCGCACCCGGGTCGGCTGGACCGTCGGCGGCGGTATCGAATATGCCGTCACCAACAATTGGTCGGTTCGTGCGGAATACCGCTACACCGATTACGGCCGCTTCAGCGATGCTGTCTTCGCTTTCCCGTTGAACCATCACTCGACGGATAATCGCGTGCAGGCGGGCTTCAGCTATAAGTTCGATACTTATGCTCCGCCGGCCCCGGTCGTCGCCAAATATTGAGGTCCTTTGACGCTAGCCGAATCTGGATCAGACTTGGCTGACCCTCTTTGAACCTCCGGCCGTCCAGGCCGGAGGTTTTTTACGAGCGAGCGGCGTGATCGGTGTCCGGGCTCACTCGGCCGGGGCTTCGAGCCCATGCGCCATATGCAGCTTGCGCTTGCCCTTGAACAGGCTCCGGATGACCACGAAAAAGACCGGCGTGAAGACGAGGCCGAAGAGGGTCACGCCGAGCATGCCCGAGAACACCGTCGTCCCAAGCGACTGGCGCATTTCGGAGCCGGCGCCCGACGCCGTCATCAGCGGAATGACGCCGAGGATGAAGGCGAAGGACGTCATCAGGATCGGACGCAGGCGCGTCCTCGCCGCCTGAACGGCGGCGTCCGGAACCGCCGCGCCTTCTTCTTGCGCCTGCTTCGCGAATTCGACGATCAGAATGGCGTTCTTGGCCGCAAGTCCGACGAGAACGACGAAGCCGATCTGCGCCAAAATGTCGACATTCATCCCGCGATAGAGAATACCGGTCACCGCCGCGAGCAGACACATCGGGACGATCAGCACGACCGACAGAGGCAGGGTCCAGCTTTCATATTGCGCGGCAAGCACGAGGAAGACGAAGAAGATCGAAGCCGCGAAGATGAGGAGCGTCGTATTGCCTGCCGTCGTCTGCTGATAGGCAAGGTCCGTCCACTCATAGTTTATCCCCTCCGGCAGACGCTCGGCTGCGAGCTTTTGCATGACCGCGAGACCATAGCTCGACGGCGTGCCGGGCGCCGTCGCGCCCTGGACTTCGGCCGCCGGAAACAGATTGTAGCGCGGCACGCGATAGGGGTCGGTCGAATCCTGAAGCCGCGCGACCGAGCCGATCGGCACCATGGCGCCCGCCGCATTGCGGGTCTTGAGATGGGCTATGTCCTCTTTCGTGTTCCTGAACCGGCCGTCGGCTTGGGCGGTCACCTGATAGGTGCGGCCAAGGTAGTTGAAATCGTTGATATAGGCCGAACCGAGATAGACCTGCATCGTTTCGAAGACCTTGTCCGGAGAAATGCCGAGCTTCTCCGCCTTCTCGCGATCTATGTCGGCATAGACGCTCGGCGTGCCGGTCGAGAAGGGCGTAAACATCTGAGCCATCCCCGGCGTCTGACGGGCCGCGCCGACGAGATCCTGCGCCGCGGCCTCAAGTGCATGCGGCCCGAGATTTTTCTGGTCCTCCAGCATCATCTTGAAGCCGCCGGCGTTGCCGATACCGCTGACCGGCGGCGGCATGATGGTGATGATGAAGGCGTCCTCTATGGCGGCCGTCCGCTTTTGGATCTCGCCAAGAACATAGGCGACGCTCTGGCCTTTCTTGGCGCGCTCCTCCGCCGGTTCGAGCGGCGTGAAGATCGCACCCGCGTTCGAGGCATTGGTAAAGGTCGCGGCGTCGAAGCCGGCGAAGGCGACCGCGTGCTTGACGCCGGGCGTATCGAGAAGTCCCTTCACGGTCCGGCGGACGACGTCATCCGTCCTCTGCAAGGAGGCGCCCGGCGGCAGTGCGACGATCGTGATGAGATAGCCGAGATCCTGATCCGGGACGAAGCCGGTGGGCGCGCGGTTGAACTGGTAGGCCGTGAGACCGATGAGGCCGGCATAGACCACCAGCACGCCCGCGCTCAAGCGGATGAGTCGCGCCGTCATGCGGCCGAAGCGTTCGGACAGCCACTCGAAGACGAAATTGAAACCGTTGAAAAAGGCGATCACCGGCCGCGCGATCAGCGGTTGCCGTTTCGCATGGTCGGCTGCGACATGCGGTTTGAACAAAAGCGCGCAGAGCGCCGGGCTCAAGGTCAGCGACACGGTGCAGGAAATGATGGTGGACGCCGCGATCGTCACGGCGAACTGACGGAAGAACTGGCCCGAGATGCCGGAGATGAAGGCCGATGGAATGAACACGGCGCAAAGGGTGAGCGCGATGGCGATCAATGCGCCGCCGACCTCATCCATGGTGCGATGCGCGGCTTCGCGCGGCGTCATGCCGAGGCGCAGATTGCGTTCGACGTTTTCGACGACGACGATCGCGTCGTCGACGACGATGCCGACGGCGAGCACGAGACCGAAGAGCGACAGATTGTTGAGCGAGAAACCGAGTCCCGCCAAGACCGTGAAGGTTCCGATGAGCGAGATCGGGATCGCGACGATCGGAATGATGGAGGCGCGCCAGGTTTGCAGGAACAGGATGACGACGAAGACGACGAGCGCGATGGCCTCGAGGATGGTCGTTACGACCTCATGGATGGATTGCGCGATGAAGATCGTCGTATCGTAGACGATGTCATATTTCAGCCCATCCGGAAATTGATGTGACATGCTCTCCATGGCGGCGCGAATGCGCTCGGCGGTGGCAAGCGCGTTGGAGCCCGGCTGCTGATAAACGAGCATAGGCACGGCGTTATAGACGTCGAGATAGCCGTTGGCGCCATAGTTCTGGCTGCCGAGCTCGACGAAGCCGACATCGTGGACGCGCGTGACGTGGCCGGCGCCATCCGATTTGATGATGATGTCGGCGAATTGCGCCGGGTCGGTCAGCCGGCCAAGCGTCTTCACATTGAGCTGGAAGGCGCCGGGGGAGGGCACCGGCGGCTGGTTGAGCACGCCGGCCGAAACCTGGACGTTTTGCGCCTGAAGAGCCGCAACGACTTCACCGGCGGTCAGATTGCGCCCCGCGACCTTGTCCGGATCGAGCCATATGCGCATCGCGTAATCATGGTTGCCGAACACCTGGACGTCGCCGACGCCATTCAGCCGCAGCAGCGTGTCGCGCAGATGCAGCGTCGCGTAATTCGACATATAAAGCTGATCGCGTGATCCGTCCGGCGACAGAAGATGGATGACCATCAACAGATCCGGCGAGCTTTTCTTGACCGTGATGCCGAGCTGCTGGGTCGCCGGGGGCAGGCGCGGAGTCGCAATGGCGACGCGGTTTTGCGTGAGCACCTGCGCGGTGTCGAGATTAGTGCCGAGCTTGAAAGTGACGGTGATGACGAGATTGCCGTCGCCCGTCGACTGGCTCGATAGATAGAGCATATTCTCGACGCCGTTGATCTGCTCTTCGAGCGGCGTCGCAACCGTCTCGCTGATGACCTCGGCCGAAGCGCCGGGATAGCTCGCGCTGATCTGGATGGTCGGCGGCGCGATCTCAGGATATTGCGCGATCGGCAGCGCGAAATAGGCGACAGCCCCGACGATCGTGATGAACAGGCTCAGCACCGTCGCGAAGATGGGCCTGTCGATGAAGAAATGCGAAAGGCGCATCGGTTCAGCCTTCGTCGGGTGGGGCGGTGATCGTTCCGGCCTTCGGCGTCACTTTCATGCCGGGACGGGCGTGCATCAATCCGTTGATGATCACCTTGTCGTCGCGGGTAACGCCGCTTTTGATGACGCGCAGATTGCCGTCGAGCGTGCCGATCTCAACCGCCTTGGGGGTCACCGTTCCATCGGCCCCGATGGTCATGAGCAGCTTGCGCGATTGGTCGGTATTCACCGCGGAGTCCGGCACGAGGAGGACGTCGGCGCTGGCGGCCGTGGGTAGCCGCAGCCGTGCGAACTGGCCGGGCGCGATGAAGAAGTCAGGATTGGCAAGCGTCGCACGGGCGTGAATCGTGCCGCTGCTGCGATCCATTTCATTGTCCATGAATTCGAGTACGCCGCGGTGCTTCCAGGTGCCTTCGTCGCTCAGGCTGACCTGGACGGTTCGGTCGATGTCGCCGCCGCCATGCGGCGAATGCAGAAAGCGCTGATAGGCGAGATAATCGTTCTCGCTCATGTCGAAGTCGAGATAGATCGGATCGAGCGAAACGATCGTCGTAAGCAGGGTCGTCGCGCCGCCTTGTCCGCCCGTCACGAGATTGCCGAGAGAGACGCGGTGCGTGCTGATCTTGCCCGATAGCGGCGCCGTGATCCGTGTGAACTCCAGATTGAGTTCGGCGGAATTGACGGCTGCCTTTGCCTGATCGACGGCCGCGGCGGCAGAGGCCAGCTGTTGCACACGCTGGTCGTAGAGTTCGACAGACGCAAAGTCGCTGCGCCGCAGTTCCGTCGTCCGTGTCAGTTGCTTATTGGCGAGTTCGAGGCTGGCTTGCGCCGTCGCCAATTGCGCGCGGGCTTGCTGAGCCACGATCTGATAGGGCCGCTGATCGATGACGAAAAGAAGATCGCCCTTTTTGACGATCTGACCGTCGGTGAAATGAATCTCGGTCAGATAGCCGCTGACCTGCGCCCGGATCTCGACACGATCGACAGCCGAAAACTGTCCGGTGAAATCGGTCCAGGTCGCGAGCTGTCTTTGAAGGGGAGCGCTGACGGTGACTTCAGGAGCCGGCGGTGTCGCGGCGACGGCCGTCGTCGACTGATTGTTCATCCAATTGTAGCCACCGACGATGGCAGCGCCAGCCAGGATGAGACCGAATGCCGCAAGCCCGAATCGCCTGCGGCGCGGAGCTGCCGTGGAAGCAGGAGCGCCCTCGATATTGCCTTCGGCATCAATCGGCGGCCAGAGATCACCGGACATCTGTTTAACTCCAAGATGATAAAGAAGCTACGAGCAGATTTGCAGGCATTATAGACTGACCAGTACGATATTGGTACAAAGCTGGAAGGGTCAAGCCTAATTATGTACCAAGCGGTACTGAATCTGCGTTGAACGGGATTAAACGTTGGGCGTGTGACGCATCTATGTGCACAGTGTTTCAGAACTGTTTCAAGATGCGGGATATTCGGTCAGCTTGGCCAAGCTTCGAGAGCTATTTCGGCGACGTGCTGTAGCGATTTGCGCGTTGCGCCGGACGAAGCCATTACCGCCATTCCCTGTGTGAGCGTCATGATGTAACGCGCGAGATCGCCTGGATGGGCCGTGTCAGGCAGATCTCCGGCGGCCTTTGCCTTTTCGAGCCGGCGGCGAAGTGCCGCTTCATAGGCAGCCCGTCGCTTCACCAATTCCTCCCTTATGGGCTCCGCCGCGGCGGAGCAGGCGAGCGCGCCATTCGTGCCAAGGCAACCCGGCGGATGGCCGGTGTCGGTCGCTATGTCGGCAAACCCCCTGAGGAGACACTCGGCGACGGCGCGCGCCGTCGGCTCCTTCAAGGCGTCGCGCGTGAAGGCGAGATAGGTTTCGTCATAGAGATCGAGGGCTTTGCGAAACAGCTCTTCCTTATTGCCATAGGCCGCATAGAGGCTAGGGCGGGTGATGCCCATGGCTTCCGTCAGGTCCGTCAGCGACGTGCCTTCAAACCCGCGCCGCCAGAACACTTGCAGTGCTCTATCGAGCGCGCCGTCAACGCAGAACTCGCGGGGGCGACCCATGATCTGGCAATGCCTTCCTCTTCCGAAGGCCCACATATAGGACGGGAAAGTGCCGCCGTCCACGATTTTGTACCGTTCGGTATCGCTTTGCCTTAACCGCCTGCATTGGGGCGACGAAGAGCCTTGTGCCGCCCGCGTCTCGCCGCGAAATCCGCCAAGGGGCGGGTTGTGTTTCGGCCGTAACCAAATTTCATTTGGTCCGACATGATGCCGTACCTGGGCAAGTTCAAACTCCACCTAATGCTCGTCGTTATGTGATGAGCGGTGAGCAACCCGCACCAGTGCCACGGGCTGCGAGAGCGGCATCGCGTGGCGCATCCACCCAGATCCGTTGCGGAGAATCGTTATGTCTTCAAGTGAATGGCAAAAGACCGCTTGCAATCTCTGCTATTTGAACTGCGGGCTCGAAGTGAAGGTCGAGAACGGCCGAATGGTCAAGGTGCGCGGCGATCGGGAAAGCCCCAAGTCGCAAGGCTATCTCTGCAACAAAGCCTCTCGCATTCCTTATTACGCTCATCATGCCGACCGGCTGACGTCGCCGCTCAGGCGCCGCGCGGACGGCGGCTTTGATGCCATCACCTGGGACGCTGCGATTGCGGAGATTGCCGAGCGGGTGCGCACGATTCATGCGGCGCATGGCGGTGCAGCTTTCACGCTTTATGGCGGCGGCGGTCAGGGCAACCATGCCGGCGGTCCACACGCGCGCGGATTTATGCAGGGGCTCGGCTCCCGCTACAGGTTCAATGCGCTGGCTCAGGAGAAGACCGGCGACTTCTGGGTCAATGGGCGGCTCTTTGGAAGTCAGACGTGCCATGCGACGGAAGACATCCATCATTGTGATCTGCTGCTCGCCATCGGATGCAATCCCTGGGTTGCGCATGGCTTCGTCAATGCGCGCGATCAGCTCAATCACATTCGCAAGGATGAGACCCGCAAGCTCATCGTGATCGATCCGCGCCGCACGGAAACGGCCGAACTTGCCGATCTGCATATCGCCGTGCGTCCAGGCGCCGATACGTTTTTGATGGGCGCTCTGCTCGCGACCCTGATCCGGCGCGATGCCATAGACCGGGCCTTTTTGGACGAACACACGGAGGGCTACGAGATGGTACGCGATGCGTTGCTGCTGATCCCGGTTGAGGCCTGGGCGGACGCGGCCGATGTAACGCTTGCTGACGTCTCGCGCTGCGTGGATATGATCCTTGCCGCCAAGGCAATGGTCGTGCGCGTCGAACTCGGCATCCAGCAGGGCGTCAATTCCACGCTGAATTCCTATCTCGAGAAGCTTCTTATCATGCTCACCGGCAGCTTCGGCCGGCCGGGCACCAATCAGCTGCATAGCTGGCTTGTGCCGCTTTGGATGAACACGCCAGGCGAGTTTCACCCCGTCACCGGCGTTGAAGTTATAGGCGGCCTGCTGCCGCCCAACAGTTTCCCGAAGGCCGTTCTCTCCGATCATCCGCAAAGGCTGCGGGCCGTCTTCGTGGACAGCAATAATCCGGCAAACACGGCGGCTGATACGCATCAGGTCGAAGACGCGCTGCGCGCGCTCGAGCTCTTGGTCGTGACCGACGTCGCGATGACCGAGACCGCGGCTTTCGCGCATTATGTTCTGCCGGCGTCATCGCAATTCGAGAAGACCGAGTTCACGCTCTTCAATTTCGAATTTCCGACGAACTACTTTCATGTCCGCAGCCCCGTTCTGCCGGCGCTGCCTGGCACGCTTCCCGAACCGGAAATCTATACGCGGCTTGCCCGCGCAGTGGGACTGCTGCCCGCCGACAAAGATCTCGCTGCGTTGCGCCGGGCTGCTTTGCGCTCCCGGTCTGACTTTGCAAAAGCGTTTGGCCGCTTCATGAAGGAGAACCCGAATGCGGCGCCTGTTGCGGCGCTGGTGCTCTATAATACGCTCGGTGCCACGCTGCCGGACCGGACGGCTCCGGCCGCCGTGCTATGGCCTGCGACGCAAGCGCTCGCTGCCCGTTCGCCCCAGGCAGTCCGGCGCGCGATCGACGCGCCTGCCGCGGTGCCGGACGAGATGCTGGGCGAGGCCTTGTTCGATGCGGTGATCAACAAGAGACAGGGTACGGCCTTCGCGCATCACGATCTCGAAGATGTCTGGTCGTTCATCGAGTATCCGGACCGTAAGATCCGGCTGGCCATACCGGAAATGCTCGACTGGCTTGCCCGGCTCGATCCCGCGCAGGTCCGCCCGTCGCCTGATTTTCCTTTCATTCTCGCCGCCGGCCAGCGGCGGATGTATAATGCGAACCAGATTTTTCGCGATCCAGCCTGGCGCCGCGACGATCCGGACGGTGCCTTGCTGGTTCATCCGCAGGACCTGGCAGCGCTCGGAAGCCAAGACGGCGACTGGGTTGCCGTCGAGTCGGACAAGGCCCGGCTGATCGTGCGCGCTCAGGCCGATGATTCAATGCGGCCCGGGCAGCTCGCCTTGCCGCATGGTTTCGGCCAGGCCTATCCCTCCGCCGATGGCAAAAGGCTGACCAATGGGCCGCGCATCAACCTCCTGACGGCATGCGACAACCGTGACCCGATCGCCGGTACGCCGTATCACAAGCATGTTCCCGTCCGCTTGGAGCGTGCGACCGCAATAGAGACCTTGGAGGCGGAGGAAAACTCGCGCTGCATTCATGCGAGGGTTGCGGCCGAATGACGGCCGAAAGGTGCAGAGATGCAACGGCACGCGCCGAGCAGCACAGCCCGGTGCGGCCGCGAGGGCATGTTTAGACTTGCCGGGACGGCATATACCGTCCGTTAGGCAAAACTCCTCTTTCCGGAAAAGCTCGGCCGCAACTTTTGCGGGCGCAGATCGTTCGTCGCCAGATAAAAGCCGGGACCGCCGCCGTTTTCTCAACGCGATCCGCCATGCAGGATCGTGCCCGGCAAAGACCGAAAGGGACGATATGTCCGGCGCGATATGGCGCCGCAAATCCTCCTTCGGTCCCGAGTCTGTTAGGCCGCCACATCTCATGGACCGGCTCTAACGCCAGCTTCCCGCCTTCGGCAACCGGGGGCAAAGCTGCGCCAGTTTTGTTAAGCCCCTGAAAAAGCGTTCTAATCCACAGCTATGATGGGTCCATCCGCCGCGGCTTTCCGGCTGCCGCTTGGGTGCACCTGGATTTGGCTCTGAACATGCATGGACGCGCGGACGGCCCGGCTGTCGCGAACCCTTGTCGCCAAAAGACGGGGACGCGGCGCCGGCCCCCTGCACGAGAGCGCGCGGCATGACGGAGAAAGAGGGATGGGTCGTTTACAACGGCTCGCTGGGAGTCGCCGATAAGGTGACGATCGGCCTCGTCGAGGAGGGGGAGGGCGGCAGGAGCGCCTGTCTGGCACCACCCTATGACGCCGTGGGTCCGTTCAGTCTCGACGAACTTGAAACGCAAGGGCAGGTCGCCTTTGGCGCATGTATCGTCCTGTCGCTGCAGAAATGGGCGCAGCTTCAGGACGAACTCCGCGCCGAGGCCCTCAAGAAACGCCGGGCCCTTATGCTTCGCGACGCCTATGACGGTCAGGAGCATCGCGAGATCCTGAAGCTGCCGATGGAGGGCGAGCTTCTGCCGTCGGAGATCAATGCCGCCTTTCGGCGGCTGGCCAAGAAGGCGCATCCAGACGCAGGCGGCAGCAACGAAGATTATCGACGCATCTCGGAAGCGCGCGACGCGCTGATCGAGCAATATGAGAACGCCTCATAGGGCAGCTCGTGATCCGATGACCTTAAGTTTTTCAATTGCATTGCATCGGCGCCAAGACCGCTTCTAATCTTTCGGTTTAACGCATGATCTTATCCAAAAAGTCTGCAACTTTTTGGGATCATGCTCTAGCCGCTGGCCTTCAGATTGCTCAAGGCCGCGTTGACCAAATTCGAAGCCGTGTGGACCACGTTTGAAACCGCGACATGCGCCTGGCCGACGGTGCCGAGCGCATTGGACGCGACCTCCGCGAAGCCGCCCTTGAGCGCATGCGCACCATGCTTGTGATGGACTTGCGCCGTGGTCGAAGCCGAGCTCGGTTGAATATTGGCCGCTGCGCCGAGGCCGCCGATCGGGGGTACAGTCATGCAAAACCTCTCCACTGAGCCGATGATTTGAAAGCCGAACGATTTTCGATTCGCCGTAGGTCATTTGGCGCGGCGGAGCTTGCGCGAGGACTGCGCCTCTAAAATCACCGCGTGCGGCTTGCAAATTATCGTGCGCGGCTTGGCGGAAGCTGACTGACCGGATCGATCTCGCATTCGATCGTGACGAACACATAGCCGCAGCAGTCGCCATCATGCGTTTCGCGGGCCTCGTCGGCATTGACGCTGAGCAGATGGCCTTTCGCCATGGTGCAGATGGCCTTCCCTGCGATCTGATCCACATCGCCCTTGAGGCCGCGGCGGATCTTGTAGAAATCGGAGAAGGTGCCGTCGCAATGCGACGCATTCTCGCCGATGCAGACCCGCAGGCGTTGCATCTCCGCCCGCGCACTCGAATGACACAGAACAAGCGCGGCGGCCAAAACGAGATGGATGAATGTGCGGGGCATGACGGCCTTCTTTTAAAAATGAAGGGGACAGGATTATCACATGCTGCGGGCTGGTAAAAAGCGCGTGTCACCCCGCGATCGCGCTTGCCCCGCCCCCTCATGCGCGCGACATAACCGCGAAGGCCGCCGCGCAAAACGGCATCAGATACCGAGACGGGGACAATCTTGCGCAGCCTTATCATCGTCGCGGCGCTCGTTGCCGGCCCGGCGCAGGGCGCACCCGTGCAAGAAAACCCGGCGGCGAGCATGCACGATCTTCAGACCTATTTCGCGGCCTGTGTCCAGCCGCCGCAGGAAGCGGATGGCACGCGGATCACCTTTTATTTCTCGCTGAAAAGCGATGGCGCGATCTATGGGCGTCCGCGCGTGGTCTGGCTTGGATACAGCGGTAATAGGGACGATCGAAAGCGTCTGATTTCGGGGCTCCGCGCGTCATTCGTGCAATGCCTGCCGCTGCGATTGAACGCTGAAATGTCGCGCACCATTCCCGGGAAAGTCTATTACCTGCAATTCATCGTTGGCGCGGAGGGCGAAACGCAAGTCCTGCTGCGGCCCTTCGGCAGCATGGGCGATCCGCTCGTCGATGTGCCCGAGCCTTATTGAAGGCTGCACGAAACTGTGCCGCCGCCGGATGCAGCGGCGGCACGGGTTTGGTTAGCTCGGCCGGACGAAGGCGACGACCGAGCTGAGCGGAAAGTTGCTCATTCTGACCTGATGATGCTGATTGCCGCCGAGGCCGTAAAAGCCCCGGCCGCCGTAGCCGGCGAAGATCGTGACATGGCTGCGCATAACGACGAGATCGCCCTTGGCGGGCGTGGCGACGCGCTGCCCGACGTGCAGCATGCTGCTGACCATGCCCGAGCCGCTTGCCTTATGGCCGGTCCTCTGGAGCACGAAATTGGCGAAATCCGCGCACCATGCGCGATGACTGCCCGTGACATTGCCCTGGCCGATCCAGCGGCTGGCTTCGCTCAGCACCGAGCTTGCATTCGAACTCATCGTGTCGAACCAGTTTCCGCTGCGTGCGGAGCTGTCGTTCGTGTCGGGCGTGGCGGCGCTATAGCCGTAGCCTGCCGTCGCACTTGCGGCCGAGTAGCGTGTCGCGTGCCCGTGGCGCTGAAAGTGCGCGTAGTGCGTCCAATGTCCGTGACGCGTCCAATGTCCAAAGTGTCTCACATATTGGTGGTGCGGCTGCCATCGGAAGGCGGCGCCGAAGACCCTGTGATGGACCCGTTCCGCGGCGGCCGGTCTGGCTTGCGCCGCGCCGGATACGGTGATCGCCAGAAAAACCGCGCCGGCCGAAACACAGAGACCGCCCAAGGCTTTTTTGGCTTTGGGCCGCAGCAAGGAACTGGCCGCCTCACGGCGGCACATGGAAATAACGCTCATACGCTTACTCACTCACTCTATGGGGGGATGCAGCTTCAAGCTGCCAAGGAAGACGCGCCAGGCACGCCTGCGAATCACGAGCGGTTAAGACAATCGCTACAAGTGATGGCTTCGTATTACCGATGAAATGAATAAATGAAAAGCGTATGACATTGGTATTATTGTCGCACAGCCTGACTTATCGCAGGCTATAAATTAAGTACTATGGCTAAAAAATGTCATATATATGCACATATAAGCTTAGCTATTATGCGGCCATGTTCGATAAGTAATCCGATCGTTCGAAGTTACTTGCCTATACGGCGTCTCTTGAGCGGAGTCGGGGAGTCTTCTCGTCGAACCGCACGCGGGCAACCCATGTAATCTCACGCCGCCAAAAAAGCCGCTTTCGATCCCGGTCGAATTGGCTCATGTGAGCGGGCGCGGTTTTGATGGATCTGATGATGAACGAGGAACAGCCTCAAGCCCCGGGCCTGACATGGCAGGAGCGGGACATTCTATCCTTCTTCATGGATGTCAGTGTCGGTCCGAACCAGATGATCGATGTGCAGAGGCTCTGGCAGGAATGGGGTGCGAGAGGCACCAATGTCGACTTTTCCGACGCGATCATGGGGCTGATGGCAAAGGGTCTGCTTTGGGCCGATCGGGACGAGACGGCCTGTGCGCTGACCGAGATTGGTTATGCATGGGCGTCAAAATGAATGGCGGCGGGATAAAGAATAAAAGGAAAGGTCAGAATGCTGGCAGCACAATGCAGCGTGGCGCGCGCCATCCTCGATCTCACCGTCGAGGAATTGGCGAAGAAGGCTGGCGTCACGGCCGATATCATCTTGCGGATCGAAGCCGGCGCGCCCTTGGACGAGGATACGCTTGCCAAAGTGCAAGCTGCCTTTGAGACCGAGGGCGTCGAGTTCACCTTCGGCGATCGTCCCGGCGTGAAGATCAGAACGCTCGACGGAATTATCGAAGTTTCAGCAGGTGGTTCTGTCGTCCCGCTCAAGCATTAAAGCGCGGGAGAAAGCCGGTCGGCTTGGCAATCTGCGTAAACGTGCTGCGCGAGGAATCACCGCGCAGCCTTCTTCATTCCGCTCGCGCGTCACCATTTAAAATTCATTCCGCCGCCACCGGGGCCGACGGTCGGTTTGATCGGTCCATCAAACTCGGACTTGGAAGACGAACTGGTTTCGGACTGCGAGTCGCCGGGCTTTTTGATGTAGGAGAAATCCATCGGAATGCTCGTCGACGCCGGCTTTTTTTCGATGTCGGAGATGTCCTGTTTTTGCGCGTGAGGCGCAGCCTTCGGCTTTTGCGCGTGTTTTGCCGGAGGCTTGGTGGCGGCAGGGGCATCGATCGAAACGCTGCTGTTTTGCGCCAAGACCGGATTAAACGCGGCTAAACCGAAGATCGCGAAACAAAAAGCCGGCAAGCCGGCAAGATGGCGCATCTTTATCATTGTCTTCCCCCGAAGCATGTCCACGATCGATGCCCGCGTTTAAAGCGTGGATTGTGGCGAGTGTAAGCTCCGGGGTTTCACTTTCGCGGGAAGGCGCTCGGTCCTCGCGTTCCTATGGACAGTTTGTACGATGAACCGTGACGGAATCGCCTTCGCTGTTTTCTTTGTGAACGGTTTTCGACTCGCAGCCGCGATCGTCTGGTACGCCGACAACGCCGCCGACCGTACCCGCCGCGGCGCCGACAGCGCCTCCGACAACGGCACCCACGGGACCGGCGGCCTCGCCGCCTTCGTGTGCGCCGCGCTCCGCGCCCGGAATGGTGCCTTGAGCATAAGCCAGAGACGGAACGGCCGCCGCGATGCCGAGGATCAGAATGGTGTGCTTGAGTGACATGATCTCTCCACCTTCATTTAAAGCCGCGCTTCGGCGGCCCGATGTCTGCCTATGCCGGGGAAGGTCCGATGGTTCCATCTTGGCTTTGCTTGGCGGAATTGCAAAAAAGCCCCTGCGGGCCGAAGCCGAACAGGGGCCGAAATCGCTAGGTACTCGAAACGAGATCCTTGTGGCATGGCGGATCGCGATAAAAAGTGCTGCCGCGCACAAACAAAATGCCCCGTTCGGCGAACCGGACGGGGCATTCAAAAGCAGTGGTGATGAGCGTCTCGAACGATTGGGGTTTTCCGCCCGCCGTTTCAGATCTCGGCTCGGTTTAGTAGCCGATGCCGTACATTTGCATCGGCTGGCAGTTCGAACCGCACGACGGTTGCGCCGGCTGCTCGACGCGGGGCTGCTGAGCGTAATAGGCTTCAAACGCCGCATTGTCGCGGTTCTGGGCCGCCTGCGCCCGGTTTGCCACCGTGTGACGGCTCGGATGCGAATGGACCTGCGCCGACGCCATCACCGGCATCAAAATGAGCGCAAATGAAGCGGCGATCGTGGCGATCTTGAATGAATTACGCATGGACATGAACTCCAGCCCAAATTGAACTGGAGCAAGCTTAGGCGGGAGCCTCTTCTAAGGCCGTGAAAACGATCGTTAAAACTTTTACGAAAGCCGTATTTTTTGCGTGAAACTACGCAAGGCCGCGCCCTTGATGAAAAAGCCCCGCCGGCCAAAGCCAACGGGGCGAAGTGTGGGAGGGAACGGAATCTTCAGCCCAGGCCTAACGTCAGAATGTCGATTTGGTTGCGCAGCCGGCGGGGCTTAATTGAGCGGCTTGATTGCGCGGCTGGGCTTTTCCCGGTTCGCCCTCTCCGGAATGGCACCCGCTCCCGATATTGCAATGCTTGCCGCCGCGTTGCATAAACCAAGGCGACGCGGGTGTAGCTCAATGGTAGAGCAGCAGCCTTCCAAGCTGAATACGAGGGTTCGATTCCCTTCACCCGCTCCAGTTTTGACATTAACCTCCTGTCATCGTTAGCCTTTCATCAGGATCATCGAGTGATTCGGGTCCAACGATCCGAATTCCGGTAATAATCTTGGTAACAATCGCAGCGTTTGGCGGGCGTCATGGACCGATCAAGCAGTACTGGTTGTCCGTTTCTCATTAGGCGCAATGGCGCTCGATACGTGCCTTGAAACAGTCACCATGGACGGCAGCGATTTCCTGATCGAGGCTGATATCGAAAACAATAATATATATCTGCTGGGCCGCAAGCTGGCCAAAGGGACCTATCGCATACTGCCCATCGATCAGGATGATGTTGATGAAGCGACGCGTGACCGCACATGCGTGCCGCGAAATCCGGTCATCCGCATCATTGAAACACGCGAGCAGCTTAATACTTTTGTCCGCGCCGCGGCCGCTAAGACGGGCGACGACATAGTGGGAGTGATTTCCGCCACGGGCAGGTAAAGGCGAGAGAACGAACATATCGCCGTCGTGGCCTAATCCGGTGGGATGCGGAACAGCCGTTTGGATGGCGGCGCCGCAACCGCCAATGATTTTACATATCGCCGGACTCGATGTGCGCCATACCCGGTGGCATTGTCATCGCGCCGGGCGTTGCACGCAAAATTGATTTTTGAACTTTAACTTTCAGCAACTCGCGCCACAATCGGCAACGTGAAATGAAAGGTCGCCCCGAGCGATGACGCGCGGTCGAACCAAAGTTCGCCGCCGTGCGCCTTGATGATCGCCTGACAGATCGGCAGGCCGATTCCCATTCCGTCAGGCTTCGTTGTGACGAAAGGCTCAAAGAGACGAGCCGCCACATCGGAAGATATTCCAAGGCCGGTGTCCGCAACACTGACACGGACATGTGCCCCCGACCGATCACTTGAGACCCGAAGCTCGCGCTCGATCGTCTCGGCCATCGCCTCGACGGCATTGCGCATCAAGTTGAGCAGAACCTGTTGTATCTGGACGCGATCAATGAACACGATATCATCTGCGATCAATTGAAAAACGACGGTAACGCCGCTTTGGCGTGCGCTGATCAAAACGAGATCGTTTACGCCGGCAAGCATCGCCCTGAGGGTCATATGCTCCCTTTCTCCATCGGACCTCGATGTAAAGGATCGCAAATGGTGAAGAATATCCGTGGCGCGGCGCGCCTGCTGCGCGGCACGATCCACGGCGATCGTAAGCTGCGCGGAGTGACCGGCGTCATCAGAGCCTAAAAGCCTGCGCGCGGCATTTAGATAATTGATAATCGCCGTCAAAGGCTGGTTGAGTTCATGAGCCACCGCGCCGGCCATCTGGCCCATGTCGCTCCTCCGAGAGAAATGGATAAGGTCCAGCTCTTGCCGTCCTAGCGCCGCCGGCCGCGCCGATCTCTCAGCCGATGGCACGACGATCGCGCGTGCAATTTGAGATATGCCGAGAAGCTGCCCGGAGCGACCCAGAACTGGGGAGAGCGCTAGAGAGACATGCACGATTTCGCCATCCTTGCGACGGCATAAGCCTTCATAAGGGGGGACTGCTTCGCCCTCCTTGATCCGCCGCGTTGAGATCGCGAGCCTATCTTCGGTTTCAGAGGTACCGGCGAGCATGGAGGCGGGTCGTCCGAGTGCTTCACCTGCCGTGTAGCCGAACAATTCTTCGGCGCCTGCGTTCCAACTCGAGATGACGCCATCTAAACTCTGGCCGATAATCGCATCCTGGGCGCCAGATACGATGGCCGTGAGATCCGCCCAAGGATCGAGCTCCTCTGGCATCGGCGCCCGCTTTCTCTTTGCTTTGGATCAAGGTTGATCCCAGCTCGTATGGCAACTTAGGAGAAGTGCCTTGCCTCGCCCTGACAAAAGTCAGGATTAAACCTTTCTTTTGGCTCTGAACGCACGTGGATGGCCTGATGCCTATTGGTAAAATGTTTTTATGCATCTTTATGAATGTGCGCATTTCGGAAGCCTTAGGAATGGCTCAATGACGACACGCGGTCATGCCGATCTCCGCATACGTGCGGTTCGTAGTTGGCCGCGCGAACATGGCAAAGAAGCGCCGCATCTGACCTTGTCGGCTGCTGACAAGGTCGAGCTCGGGCGTCTTGCACAGATCATCGAATATAAAACGGTCGGCTCACTTATCTTCTCGCAGGGGGATGAGGCGACCTACCTGTATCTGTTAGCTGAGGGCGTTGTCCGGACACATCACGTTCTGAATAATGGCGAGAGGCAAGTCTTGGCCTTCCTCTGGCCTGGTGATCTGTTCGGCCTTGCCGAAAATGGTAGATACCTGAGCTGCGCGGAAGCGATTACACCTTCAAAAGTCTATCGATTTCCCATTAGGAGGCTTGAGCACTTCCTTTTGAAGAACCCGAGTATCCAAGACAGCTTTTTCGTCAAAGCCGTGTATGACCTGCGAAACACGCAGCGTCAGCTCATCGTCATGGGACGGTTTGATATTCCGCGACGGCTGGCGGCGTTTCTGCTCGATTGTTCGGCGCATGAGCATTATTTCGATCATCGCACCAAGATCCTCACGCTGCCGATGAACCGCGACGATATCGCAGATTATCTCGGCACCTCCGCGGAAACCGTGACCCGCGCTCTCAATCGATTGGAAAGTGAAGGGATGGTTCAGCGCATCACAGCCCGCAAGATTGAACTCAAGCCAGCTATCTTGAAGGCGTTCATCGACCTTAATTGAAGATCAGACCAGCATAGCCAAAGTCCCGATGCATCGCGAAGCGATCAATTGACGGTGGGGATAACTTTGGATCTTATTTTAGCCGCTGCAATCCGCAGCCGGCGGAATCGTTAGAGGAGGGGTAATGGGAACAATTCTGATTATAGTGATACTTATCCTGCTATTCGGCGGCGGGGGTGGCTACTACGGCTATAGCCGCTATGGCGCAGGCGGTTTGGGCGGTGTCCTTGGCCTAGTGCTCATCATTATCCTCGTGCTCTGGCTGGTGGGCGGCCTCCACACCGTGTGACTTTTCGGCTCTCCTAGCCCGGATGACACTTGCTTTGCCCCGGAAGGCTTTGGTGTCGCCTCTTACCGTGCCGTTTCGCGGCCTTACGCTGGATCCCTCGGCGGCTGGTCGCAGATGAACCACATGTGTTCAATATTGAACACATGTGGTTGTCGTTAGCAGAAACAATTTTTCGGTCCGGCATTCCAGCGCGGTGACGATACCATCCAAGCCCGGGCCGAGGATTGCCACCAGGGAGCAGAACGGCAGTCGTCTACCCCAAGGCATCAAGCTCCTCCGCCATCGGCGCATCCTTTCTCATTAAGGCTAAATAATTATCTGCGCTGTTCCTGACAAAAGTCAGGGAGCGATCCCTCATTTTCTGATCTTGGACATAGCTTGATGATCCGATGCCGAGCAGCTCCTTGGTAAAATATTCCTCTGCATTTTTATGAACGTGCTCGTCTCGGAAGCTTTAGGAAGCGCTCAATGCGCCGCATGACGATACGAGGTCATGCGGATCTCCAAATATGTGCGGTTCGCAGTTGGCCACGCGAACACGTCAAGGAAGCGCCGCATCTAACCTTGTCGGCTACGGATAAAATCGAGCTCGGTCGTCTTGCACAGATCGTCGAGTATAAAACGGCTGGTTCACTTATCTTTTCACAAGGCAGCGAAGCCGCCTACCTGTATCTGCTGGCGAGTGGCGTAGTCCGAACATATCACGTTCTGAATAATGGAGAGCGCCAAGTCCTGGCCTTTCATTGGCCTGGCGATCTGTTCGGACTTGCCGAAAATGGCAAATATCTCGATTCCTCAGAAACGATTGCTTCTTCCAAGGTCTATCGATTTCCCGTCGGGAGGCTTGAGCAATTCCTTCTGATGAACCCGAATATCCAAGAAATTTTTTTAGTGAAAGCCGTGCATGATTTACGAAATACGCAACGCCAGCTCATTGTCATGGGACGGCTTGACATCCCGCGGCGGCTGGCGGCGTTTCTGCTCGATTGTTCGGCACATGAACGTTATTTCGATCATCGCGCCAACATTCTGACGCTGCCGATGAACCGCTACGATATCGCAGATTATCTCGGTACTTCCGCCGAAACCGTGACCCGCGCTCTCAGCCGATTGGAAAGCGAAGGCATGGTTCGCCGCGTCACAGCCCGCAAGATCGAACTTAAGCCAAGCACCTTAAAGGCGTTCGTCAACTTTGATTAAAGCGTGACGTATTTTAAGGCTGGCTCGGCTGCGCGATCGCCGCATGAAGTGGACTTCCATGTCATTATGATAGGGAGCTACGCCATACCTCATCACTGTTTGATCGAGGTCAAGGTCCATCGCGTGGGTTTTTGGTTTTCTGGCAATCAGTAGAAGATGCCCGGCGCTATATTTATTATCGTCAGGTCTCGTGCTGAAGAGTAGTGCATGGAGATCGAACCGCAACCAACCTCAGACTTTGTGCCTTCTCAAATCTGCACGTTGTTTGCGATTTCGGCCGACGCTTGCGAGGCTGTGAAGAGCAATCTGGCCGCCCGGCTTTTCAACCTCATCGCAGATGCGATCATCGTTGCCAGCGATGCGGACGAAATCATTTTCGTCAATCATCAAGCCGAAGAATTGTTCGGCTATGGAGCCAAGGAGATCGCGGGCCGGGCTCTCGGCACGCTGATTTCTTCCTCGGAGACACCCTGGCAGGCGCAGGCAATGCAACCATTTTGCACGCAATCCCTCGTTCTCAATCAAGGAGCGGAGGTCGTCGGACAGCGACGTGACGGGAAGCAATTTTTCGCCGAAGCCTCGATTACCCCCGCTCGTCAAAATGAGGCTCGGATCCGTATTCTGGTCCTGCGCGATATTTCGGCACGCAAACGAGAGGAAGATCATATGCGCGCTGCTTTGAAGGAACTGAGCGAAGCGGTCGAGGCAAAATCGCTTCTTTTGGAAGAGCTTCATCATCGCATGAAGAACAACCACCAAGTCATCCTTTCTATGATTCGCCTTCAGAAAGCGCGCCCGATCGGCCCCGAAGCTAAAGCCGAGCTCAATAATATGGAGACGCGGATTGCGGCCTTGAGCGGCGTCGGCGGCGAGCTTCTCCTCGCGCGCGAGGAGCAGTCGATTGCCTTAAGTACCTACCTGCGCCAGCTCGTTGGAAAGCTCAAAGACGTGTTCTGCCTTGCGCCTCTCTCCGTTGCCTTTCGGCTCGAACTCGAAGACATCAACGTTCCGGCCAAAACGGCAGCCAATATCGGCTTGTTGATCAATGAAGCAATCACCAACAGTTTCAAACATGCCGTGCCAAAAGGAGCGACGGAGATCAGCGTTGGCCTATCTCGAAGTGACGGCAATATTCTTCTGACCATCGGAGACAATGGCCCAGGCCCAGGCGTCGATCCGTCAGAGCATGTCGGTGGAACCGCATTGATGCGGCTTCTCGCCAAACAATTGATGGGAACGATCGAACTCAATCGGTCAAAACTTGGGGTGCACTATCTGATCCGGTTTCCGGCGTGCTAGAGCATCGTGCGCAAAAGTGTCAGCGAAGCCTAAACGACGCTCTACACTTTTCACGTAATCCCACTTGAAAGCGGGATGTTTTAGCGGACCGTATTGCCGGTGTGCTCCCAAACGTGGGCGGAGGGCTCACTCATCAATCTCACGCTCTCGGCTGAGGCCGATCAGCTCGTTGGCAAACTTCTTCTTCTGTTGATCATCAAGGCTCGCATAGAGCGGTTGGGCCGCATCGGCGAGCTTCTTTACATTGGCAGAGCGCTCGCCGAGAAACTTCGCATGGTCGTTTAAATATTGGATGACGTCGCCTCCGTCTTTCCGCTTCTCGTGTTCGGCTTGGAAGGCCACCAGACGATCAGCGCGAGCCTTATCGATGTCGTGCACGGCGCTTTCAAAACCGGGCCAGTTCTTCTCTTGATCCGGCGTAAGACGCAGATCGGCCTTGACGTGTGCCGTGCGGGCGTCCGATTCAGCAACAATTTGATTGGCAGTCAATGCGGCACGATCTGCGCGGTTTTCCGCGAAAGCTGATCCTGCGACTCCAACACCGGAGATGAGGGCCGCGACAGTTGCAGTCAGAAGGACTTTCTTCATGGCATTCTCTCCAAAGGATATTTGCCTCAGCACAATGCTTCGACACTGTCTCTCCTTAAAGACAGTGATCAGTCTTCTTGATTGGCCTGCGCTCGCATTGAGCTGGATCAATCATACGCATCGCAATTGAATTCGTGCTTGAGTAAAGTTTTCATGACGTATTGCGTTGCTTCTACGTCGAGACCACTCAGACGGTTCTTACGAAGAAGAACGGCGTCATCGTGAGCTGCTGTCACAGCCAATTAATCCCGGCCAGCAACAGTATCCGTTGAAGAATCGCCCCCAGGCAGACCAACGCGACTAGCAATTTGAGAAGGTTTGCCAAACGACCATCATTCACAAACTTATCGATGGCCCAAAAACAAATTGCACCCACGACTAAAATAATCAGAATTCCAATTAAAATCGAAAGCATAACGTTCCCCTGTGCTGGACGAATATACGAACCAAATCTGGACCGGCCGCAAGGGGCGCACTCGGAGTGATGGTTCGAACGCCACCTTGCGGTGGGACAGTATTATGAGACCGGACTGAATTATGTTGATAGAAATCAATCAACGTCCCGCGGGCATCAACTATCTTACAGGCGGTTCCAGAATTCATCTGGAAATGTCGGATAATGGAGATGACTGTGAAAGTTGGATTTCTAATGACTGCTAGCATGCTCGCTTGCCTCGCTATGCCTCTCGCCGTGCAGGCCCAGGGCGTCGTGCGGGGAAGTGAACGAGGCGCGGCGACTGGTGAACGCGCCGCTGGTCCGGTCGGCGGGGCGGTTGGTGGTGTGGTCGGCGGTGTGACCGGCGGTGTCGTCGGCGGCGTCAGGGGCGCGCTTGGACTGCGGCACCATCACCACGGCTACTATCATCGCCATCATCGTTATTATCATTAATCGGGGCTGGACCGATCGAGTCGTGGCCTAATAGCCGAGATTGAAAAGGAGCTAGGCGCTGTCCTTTTGTAAGCGCCTATCTCTCCGTGATACAGCTCGTCACCGCGCTTTTTCGTTTGGTCGCGCTGCTTGAGGTAACTCAAAGCCCCGCCGCTTGGTGTCGGTAGATGGCGGCAAAGTCCACTCACCCCAAAGAGCAAGAGCGCCATGAAATGCATCGGAACCCGTGGCGCCGAAGTCGCCACTCTCGGCGCATGTCATGACTGTCTTCCCTCTTGACCAAAGGAGGGTCGGATGACTCTCATGCACATAGCGGCGCGGTCGCCGGCAAGATCGTCGCGAGGGCGCCACTTCGGATTGGCTTCAATCCGAAGTCATGATTAGAGACTTCAGAGCTACGGATCTCGCGGCGGTCTTTCTATTCATTTCCGCACCCGTTGGGTTCCGGGTGCGGCTATTTCCCATATGTGTCGGTCGAACTTGAAAATCGTCACACCTGGATCGAAAGTCCTCAGTTTGAGACAATCAATCGCAAGCCGAGACTAGGGTTCGAGAGCTGGTTGATCTCTGCTGACTCAGATCTTGCCCAGCAAAAGCAAAATCACCAGAATAATGATCACAAGGCCGAGACCGCCGCCGCCATAGTAGCCGGTACCGTAGAATGGGCCGCCGCCTAGTCCGCTAAAGCCGCCCAATAGCGCGATCACCAAGATGATGAGAATGATGGTCCAAAGTGACATTTTAGAATTTCCTTTTTCTTGGATCAGCTGAAATCTACCAATTGACTCGCGAGCGCGAACGCTACTTCACTAACACTGGGCACATTACGCTCGATCACTTCTTCGAATATTGGAACGCAGGCCGCCTGTCGGCGCAATCTTATTGTCAGCGAATTTGAGGCTCGCGACGAAAGCGCCTTGTCGCGCTATCGACGTATAGATGCGGGCTAACCCTTGAACCGGAGTCTCCGGATAGAGTCTATGTGCGCCATACATAGATTGCTCAGGCGCCGCGTTCGGCGTCTGAGCAAAATTGCACACTCTTGCCTGCTTACGATGGCAAGGATCGAAGTAAAACGGCGCGGAGGCCTATTTCCCTTTGAGCGTGTCTTTGAGTCCGCCGATGGCGTTCTGGATCTTGCCCTCGACCTTGTCGGCCTTGCCCTGCGACTCCAATTTTGCGTCACCAACGGCCTTGCCGACGGTCTCCTTAATGGCGCCCTTGGCTTGTTTGGCCGCGCCGGCGATACGATCTTTGTCCATGACTTTTTCCTCTCACCTCGCACCTCTCCCGAACTGGAGAGTTGGGCTAGAGCGTAGCTAGTCCCACAATTCGAAATATTGCACCGGGCGCGAGCAATCATCGTTGATCTACGTCAACTAACGGTAGATAGCGCCTTGAAGTGGTCCGCTTGAAGTATGTCTTCAGACTGAGAATTGATATGGCGAGCAAGAAACACATGCCAGAGAACGATCACGTAGGATGCGTAAGACGTGACGCTTGAAACGCCGAAATGAGGCTCACTCATCAATCTCACGCTCTCGGCTGAGACCGATCAGCTCGTTTGCAAACTTCTTCTTCTGCTGTTCGTCTAGGCTCGCATAGAGCGGTTGGGCGGCATCGGCGAGCTTCTTTACATTGGCGGAGTGCTCACCGAGAAACTTCGCACTGTCGTTCAAATATTGGATGACGTCGCTTCCGTCCTCCCGCTGTTCGCGTTCGGCTTGAAAGGCGACCTGACGATCAGCGCGGGTCTTGTCGATGTCGTGCACAGCGCTTTCGAAACCGGGCCAGTTCTTCTCTTGATCCGGCGTGAGACGTAGATCTGCCTTGACGCGTGCCGTGTGCGCGTCCGATTCAGCAACAATTTGGTTGGCGGTGAGTGCGGCTCGGTCTGCGCGGCTCTGCGCAAAGGCTGAACCTGTTACTCCGGTACCAGAGATGAGGGCTGCGACTGCTGCGGTCAGAAGTACTTTCTTCATGGCATTCTCTCCAAAGGATATTTGCCGAGCACTATGTCTCGACAATATCTCTCCCTAAAGACACCGGTCAGTTTTCTTGATTGGCTTGCACTCGCCTTGAGGTGAATCAATCATACAGCCTTGTCCGCCGCGGACGAGGCCTTCTCGCCCAGCGTCGACTCCCAGGGTTTGACAGCGCGAATACGGATGTCGCGATGACACATTCGTGCCGATGATTTCATATTGATCAGCCGAGGAAAGGGTTCCGAAATCGAAAGGATTCTCCAAAAGTGAAGCTGTTGCTGACTTTTGTCATGGCGACGATCTCATTTCAGCTTTCAATGTCATCCATACTGGAGCAGCATCCGCGTTGAGCTGAAATGATCTAGAGCGTGTTGAGTGCTGCGACTACGTATTAAGCCGTATCTGATCATTGGCTGCTACTGCCTGTGAGGCACAGCGATGGATGAGTACATAGCCCGCCTGAATATCGAGCACTTTCATAAATTGCTGACTAAAGAGCGCGATGAAGCCAAGCGACAGGTTCTTCTTCAACTTCTTGAGGAAGAAGAGAGAAAACTAGCAGTCCTACATAGCGCGTCGGAGCGGCAGAAGACCGCGCGAAAATCTTAGGATGTATGCTGCCAGTCCCGCCAATGAGTGGGGTGGACATCTACTTTTTTATCCGTCTCGGCATTGACCCAGCCATCGATCGTTCGGCGACAGGCGAAAACGAGCGCATGAGGCTCATCATCATCGATGACGGCCAATTCAAGCTCACGATCGAGCGGAGCTGTAGAAATCGGTTCCCACTGCATAGATCATTATCATAAATGACAAAGACAATTGCTTTGATCTGGATCATCAGGCTGTCATCCATAGACCCACTCATGATCGTGCTCAGCCTTTTCGCCGCAAGAGCTTTCGATTTGAGTCAGACGGGGGCTTTGCAGCTTGCGATGATTGCTTCTTCGTCGTCTTCAAGGTCGCCGAAGTTCAGTATGGCTCGGCGCCCCTCTGCTGTTCTACCGCCTTCCTATAGCCGGCATCCGTGGCGAGATTTCTTCGCATCTTGACCATGAATGGCTGGAGTGCTCGAGGCGACGCCCCATTATCATTATTCCTCTTCTCTGTGGCGCAGACCACCGACAGTACGAGCCATAGCGTGCAATGATTCCAAATGAGGTTGGAATGATCCGCTATGTCAGAGTTCGAAAGAAAGTATGCCTTAGAGTGCCTGCGGCTTGAGGCTGACTGCAGGCAATTGGCGCAAGAGGCTCATACCTCTAGCTTGCAGTCACATTTCCTTGCGATGGCAATCTTCTGGTCTGAATTAGCCGTTCAGGAGCCAAGCGAGGATACATATAAGCTTCTAGCTAAAGCATCATTGGCTTAAGCGAGGCAAATCCTCTCAGCCGGTTGTTTTGATTGTCGATGATGATCGGCAACGAGAGGTTGCTCATGGCTGATATTATGGATGATGCCGGCTTCGCGAAAATGCTTAGAGCATCTTGCCCTTTGTATTTGTCACCGCGAGGATGATCCCTTAGAACTACGCTATGGCACAATCTCCAGCGCATAAACCACAGAGCAACCAATTGCTCGACGCTTTGGAGCCTGCCAGTCGCAAGCGGATCGACCCGCATCTGGAAAATGTGAAGTTCAAGCTTGGAGCGGTTGTTTGCGATGCGGGCGGCCTTCTCAGGCACGCCTATTTCCCCGAGGGAAGCGTCCTCTCGTTGCTCACGGTTTTGGAGAACGGCTCGGCAATCGAAACCGCAAACATAGGGGCGCGAAGGAGCGTTCGGCCTCTTCGCTGCCATGTACAGCCGGGTCTCCTTCAATCGATGTATTGTTCAACTTGAAGGCCATATGGTTCGATGTCCGATCGAAGTTTTGCAAGCGGAATTCAAGAGCAGCGAACACGTGCGCGATCTCTTCGTCAGCTATTCCGAGACGCTACTCTCGCAAGTGCAGCAGACTGTGGCCTGCAATGCCCTGCATTCGACTGAGGAGAGAATGTGCCGATGGCTCTTGATGATGCATGATCGGGCCGAAGGCGAAGCCCTGCCTTACACGCACGACTTTCTAGCGCACATCCTAGGTGCCAATCGCAAATCGGTAACGGTTGCAGCGCAAGCTCTGCAAAGGGCCGGCCTTATCAGTTATCGGCGGGGAACGATTCAAGTTCTCGATCGCATCGGCCTCGAAAAGGCATCATGCGAATGCTACGCGATCGTGAAGGAGCGATTTGACGCCTTCCTTACGCCGCCCTCGACCGCGGTTCAGGGCAACACAAAAGGCCGGGGCAAGACGAGCGACACATAGCGTCCCCAGTTCGACTTGCGACTGACTCAAATATGATTTCATTCTCACACGCTGGCGATTCGAGAGCTGGTGAATTTACGGCGTTTACATAGTTTCTTCGAGGTACAGGCGCGGCCCGACGCGTCGTCTCTGCGCAAATCTAATCAATAGGTTTTGCACGGTTAGTCATCCTCTGGCTTTCCTATGTCGCCGTGCAGAAGCGCATTCAACAATGACTTATGAACTTGGATATGGCTGTTATAATCAATGAAGCCCTTCTGACGAAATTTGTTCATGAAATGGCTGACGCGAGACCGCGTGGTTCCGATCATCTCAGCCAGCATTTCCTGACTTATCTCCGGTAGAACCGCGTCCCGATTTCCGCCTTTGCCGAACTTCCCGAGGATGAGAAGAAGTCGCGCTAGGCGCTTTTCACTCGGGTTGACAAGGTGATCGACAAGATCCTGCTCCAGACGAGCGTTGCGCGTCAGCAAATAGGTGGCGAACTGGTTCGAAAATTCCTGGTCTTCATGTAAGGCGCCCATGACAGCATTTTTTTCCATCCGGACCACGACGCAGGCGGTCATCGCCACAGCGGACGTCGTGCGGAACTCCGTGGCGAGGCATCCCTCGCCGCAGAAACTGCCGGCCTCAAGAATCGCGATCACGGCCTGCTTCCGATGTTTGGAAACGACGGTAACTTTGATCTTGCCTTCCAGGATATAATATACCGCATCCGCAGGATCACCCTGCGCGAAGAGAGCTTGGTTCTTCAGCAACCTGACATCGCCTATCGTACCGCTCAAGTTCAACAGACGATGCAAGTCAAAGAACGATGCTGGTTCCTCAGCCATCCTTCGGACCTCCGAAGAGTTTCGTTCATGAGCGCCAAAACGCCCATTGAATTCCCAAAATGATTTATCGGCAATTCTAGCCACTGGGCTCTCGGCGCAATGCGCGAACAAGCTCGCTTTGGCTCACGTTTCGCGTGCTTATAGCCAACCGTCAAAATGCGAGCATTGACACCGATCAAACCGAAATATCGCTAGGTACGACAGCGTGATTGTCACCGCTAATCGGGAATACCTCGTGCGAAACAAAGCTTTATTCTGTTTAAATTCAGCCTCATTGTCTGGAACAGCAGGTTCCGACGGCCATATAAAAAAGACTGACGCAGATATCATCGAATGAAGGTGCGGGACTCACCACCGTCCATTTCCAAATGCATCGTAGTCATGCCCTGCAAGCTCGTTCATAGATTTCAAAAACATCGTGCAGTTTTCCTATTGGTGCTTCTTTGATCTCCCTCCGACTCCATCACAAAACGACCTACCGCTATCTGACGCCAGTCAGTCTCGGTCCACACCGTTTGATGCTCCGTCCACGTGAGAGCCACGAGCTTCGCCTCATTTCAAACGATGTGGTGGTGACGCCTGCCGCGACGATGACTTGGGCGCGGGATGTCTTCGGCAATGTCGTAGCGACGGCGAGTTTTGCGGCCATGGCTGACACGCTGGTGATCGAAAGCGTCACAGATCTCGAGCTCAATACGATCGCTTGGCCGATCTTTGACATTGCCGCCGCGGCTATCTTTTACCCCTTCCGCTATTCCGACGATGATTGGATCGATCTCGGAGCTCTGACGATCCAGCAATATACCGATCCTGAAGGGCGATTGCGGGCATGGGCATACGCTTTCGTCCGCGGCAACCCGACCGACACGCTTTCGCTCCTGAAAGATATCAACGCCAATATTGCGTCGTGGATTTCATATCAGAGCCGTGAGGACGAAGGTACGCAAACGCCTTTGCAGACCTTGGAGCGGAGATGGGGGTCGTGCCGGGACTTTGCGGTTCTCTTCGTCGAAGCGATACGAAGTCTCGGCTTCGGCGCGAGAGTCGTCTCTGGGTATCTTTACAATCCAGATCAGGAGATGGAAGGTTCGCGCGATACAGGCTCGACTCATGCCTGGGCGGAAGTCTATGTGCCGGGTGCGGGCTGGATCACATTCGATCCGACGAACCGTCATGTTGGCGGCTTCAATCTGATTCCTGTCGCCGTCGCACGCGACATTCGTCTGGCCGTACCAGTCGCCGGCAGTTTCGCGGGAACGAACGATGCGTTCCTCGGAATGGAAGTTGAGGTCCACATCGCGTCCCTGCCGTCCAAAGCTTAAGTCGAAATATGATCGTCACAAAGAGCGAGCGATTGGATACCTTATCCATTAGAGACTCATCAAAGGCGCGCTTATGCCGCTCGGCATCGAAGCGCGCAAATAGGGCAGGGCAGCTTTGACCTTTCGTTGGTCTCGATGATGTTCGCGCCAGGCTGCCGGATGAGGATCACCAAAACCGCCACTTGGCCATTTGCAAATCCCGCGTTTCGAAGATCCTCGGCCGAGTCGACAATCTCGCCGAGGTCCGACACATGGATTGCATTGCCGTTGCGAGAGCCGACCACGAGAGGCCGATAATCGGCGGCATGAGCGGCTTGGTCATTGGCGTAGATCTGATAATGGAAGCCGCCGTCTTCGACGGCGCCTTTCGGACTGTTCGCATTCGCAGACGCCAAAGCCGCGCGTACATCTTCAAGACCGACGCCATATTTGAACAAAGCGGTTGGGTTGAGTTCGACGCGGACCACTGGAAGAGTGGCGCCGCCGATGATCGCAATCCCAATGACCATGCAAGGAAAAGCAACGTGAGTCGCTCGTCGCTTCCCTTGCGCAGGCATAGTTCAGGACATGCACCAGAACCGCCAATGGCCGAAGCGAGTGCGGATTAAAGAATGTTCGCGAGACTTTGGCCATGCAAGTCGATACTCAGACCTTGCAGGGCCTCCGTGCTGATCTCCCCGCCCATGGCCTTGAGGCTTTCTTCGCGGATAAGCGACATCAGCTCTTTGCGGAGCGCGAGAAATTCCGCCGACAGCATCATATCGGGCTGCCGCGGCCGCTCGAGCGGGACGATGATCTCAGCCTTGATCGTGCCCGGACGCGCCGTCATGCAATAGACGCGGTCGGAGAGAAAAATCGCTTCGTCAATATCATGCGTGATAAAGAGAACTGAGATTTTCAAATGCTGCCACATATTGGTGAGGATCTGCTGCATGATGAGCCGCGTCTGCGCATCGAGCGCGCCGAAGGGCTCGTCGAGCAGCAAAACCTTGGGGCTCGTGGCCAGCGCCCGGACGATTCCGACGCGCTGCTTCATGCCGCCGGAAAGCCGGTCGGGATAATGGTTTTCAAAGGGCAGCAGACCCGCGAGACCAAGCAAAGTGCGGGCGGCCGTTTGCCTTGCGTACCGGCCTTTGCCCTTCATCGCGAGGCCGAACTCCACATTGCCGCGCACGGTCTTCCAGGGAAATAGCGAATATTGCTGGAAGACCATGCCGCGATCGGCGGAGGGCCCTTCGACTGGTTCGCCATCGACCATGACGCTGCCTTGCGTGGGCTTGAGAAAGCCGGCAACGGAATTGAGCAAGGTGGATTTGCCGCAACCCGACGGCCCGATAATGGAGACGAATTCGCCGGGACGGACATGTAGTGAGACATCGTCGACGGCCGCGACTTCGCCGTCGCGCGACGGATAGGTCAGATGAAAATTCTCGACCTCGATGAAACCCTTGGGTGCGATTGCGTCCATCATCGTCTTCCCATTTAGTGATTCCAGGGCATGACGAGGCGGCCGAGGCCGCGGATCGCTGCGCTTGAGGCAAGGCCGAGCACGCCGATGCAGATCATGCCGAGCGCGATATCCGCATATTGGACCAGCGAATAGGCCTCCCAGGTGAAATAGCCGATGCCGAACTGACCGGAGATCATTTCGGCTGCGATGAGCGACACCCAGGCAACGCCCATTCCGACTGTGAGGCCGGTGAAAATATGCGGCAGGGCGGCGGGGAAATAGACCTCGCGGAAAATCGCGCTCTCGCGGGCGCCGAGGCATTGCGCCGCGCGCACCAGCACGGGATCGACCAGGCTCATCCCATGCAAAGTGTTGATGAGAATCGGAAAGAACGAGCCGATGAAGGTGATGAAGACGATGCTCTCTTCATTGGTCGGCCAGAGCATGATCGCCATCGGAACCCAGGCAATCGCCGGAATGGGCCGCAGCACTTCCGTGACCGGAAACACGATATCGCGCAGAACTTTGAACCGTCCCATCAACAGACCGAGCGGGATCGCCATCACAGCGGCGGCTACGAAGCCGAATAGGATTCGGCGGCAACTTAGGACCACATCCGAAAAAAATTTTGGATCGTGAAGCGCCCGCGCTGCGCTTTCGAAGACGAGTTCGGGCGAAGGAACATTGACGAAGCGGACATAAAAATTGACGCGGTATGCCGTCAAGAAATGCCAGGCCATAAGAAAAGCGAGGAGTGAAAAGGCGCCGAGGACGACCCCTTGGAAATCCTTGCCGCGGAACGTGAAGATGCGGCGCGGCTTCGCCCGAGACGAGTCTTTTGCCGGCGCCGCCATTGACGCGGGCGTCGTTGTTTCAGCAGAATCGAGACGCAGCCCGTTGACGGCGACGTCGGATTTAAGAGACGCCATACTCAATTTCCATTTGCCGCGGTCTTGATTTCAAGCTTGAGGGCATCGGTGAGGCTGACGACTTTGCCGTCGGTCTTCTTAGCATAAGCCTCAGCCTCGGTCTTGAGCAGAAAGGGCGCGATCTCGAACTTGCCGTCTTTGTCGGTGACGGCGTAGAAGGCTTGGTCGGCGAATAATTTAATGCCGCGCGCAGTGTCGAAGACATAGGCGACATTGATCTTCTTGCCCTTGGTCGTCAGATCCTTATAGGCGCCGAGCGTGCAAGCCGTGCTGCTGAACGGATGGATGCCTTCGTCCGCGACCCAGATCTCACCAGCCTTGCGCGGCTCGGTGATGGGCTTGTGGCAGAAGTCATCCGTGCCCTTCACCTCGTAATTCGCAGTGCTCGCGAGCTCCTTGTCGTAATCTTTGCCGAGTTCCGCATAGGCCTTGCGGATGAAACTGTCGTCGGCCCATTTCTGAACGTCGAACTCTTTCATCTTGCCGAGTTTCTGCAAGACTTTCACGTCTTCTTCCGCGGCTTTGAGAAGGACGGGTTTGATCGTCGGATCAGTCGTCATATTGCCGCCGGGTCCGAGGAAAATATAAACGACTTCTTTATTGGTTCCTGTCCATTCTTCGATCTTCGCGGCGGCGGCGGCCGGATCGGCGCGCACCCACTCATTGGCAGCAACCACGGCTTTCAGATAGGCAACAACCGCTTCGGGATATTTTTGCGCGAAATCGGAGCGGACGACGACGCCGTGCCAAGTTGGCAGATTGGTCTCGACGCCATCGAAGATCTTGCGGGCGAAACCACGAAACGGCAGAAGCTCGGCGAAGGGCACGAAATCGGCGTGCGCGTCGATCTTCCTTTCTTGAAGATTGGTCGAACCCACTTCCGGGCTCTGACTGACCAATTGAAAGAAATCCGGCGACAGACCACGGTCCTGCAGCGCTTTCAGCACCATGCCATGCGCGGCAGAGCCGAAGGGCACGCTGACGACCTTGCCTTTGAGATCGGCGAATTCGAAATAAGGCGAGTCCTTATGGACAACGATGCCATTGCCTGAGCCCGACAGATTATAGGCGGCGACCGCGATGAGCTTGCTCTTGCTTTCCGGATTGCTCAAGAAGGTAAAGCCGTTCACGATCAGCGGATAATCGCCCATGGTGCCGATCTGCGCCTTGTCAGCCATCATGGCATTGGTGACGGGCGGACCTGAGGTGAAGTTCTGCCAATCGAAGGCGAATTTAATATCGGCATATTTACCGTCCTTGGGCAGGTACTTTTCCAGGAGATGAAGCTGACGGATGATGACGCCCGTCGTTGCCGTATTGGTCGTCGTGTCCTGCGTCCCGATGCCGATCGTCACTGTCTCAGCGGCGGCTGGTCCGGCCAAACCAAATCCGAGGGCCAAGGTCGCAGCGCCAAGAAAGCTTCGCATCATCATTGGATCAACCTCGCATGAGCACCGGTTCAGGTCGCGATCAGGCTCGCTCCTTCCATCTTCGGATTGGACACCGCGAGGCGCAAACGGAGATCGCGTCCGCAGGTTGATTAGTTGCCGAAAAGGAATAGCTGTCTAAAATCGAGGCGGAACTGATGAAAAACGATGCGATGAACCGACCAAAAGGAGTTTGTTTTCATCACTCGCCGCCGCGCATTTCGGCTAACCGGTCGGTGCGGCAGACGACGATGTTCGATTTCCGGCAGAGGATGACGCCCTGGTCTTGCAAACGCTTGAGGCTGATCGTCACCCATTGCCGCGTCGCTCCGACCATATGGGCGAGGTCCGCATGGGTGAATCCCGCACTGATCAGAGCGCCGTCGCGATCCTTGACGCCGTAGAGCTCGACCAGATGTAAAAGCAGATGTGCTAAACGCTCCGTCACCGAGCGTGTGCCGAGCATTTGCGCCAGCGCCGAATAGCATTTGCCTTTGAAGGTCAGGCCTTCGATCAGGCCAATGCCGAGATTGGGAATCTTCTGCACCAATAGGCGCATACTTTTGCCGGGTAGATGGACGACGCTCGAGGCGCAAGTTGCGATGCCCGACCATTGATGCAGGCCGCCGCCAAAAATTTCGGGACCGCCGACGAAATTGCCGGGGAGCCAATAGGCCAGCGTGATCTCGCGGCCGGAGGGCGCCATGTAAAACACCCGGATGCGCCCGCTCGTGATCAAAAAGATCCCGTCATGCAAGGCGCCTTGATTGAACAATGTTTGGCCACGGTTCAGCACACGCTTCTGCCCATGGCTCAACACCATGTCGCGTTCGCGCTCCGACAGATTTTGAAGTAGAGGAACGGGGCCGCCGAGGAGCGTGGGATTTTCGGTCAGCAGCAGCGCTTGCGTAGATGCCGGTTGCACCGGTTGCTTCACATTAAGTTTGGTTCGCAGCTCGGCCGAGGCCACAAAGCTTTCCATCGTGTTCCCTGAGGCTTTCACAGTATAGCTCAGGATGCTGCAAACACGATGCCATGGCGAGCAGAAAAATAATCTTCGCTTAGCTCAACAGCAATGAATTGTGGCTTTGGCGCCGCAAGAATTGAGACAGATTTTCGTGATCACGCAGCTTGGCAGCGGGAAATTGCCCAGCGGATCAATTTGCGCACGTCCGGATCCGGTTCGTCGCTTGCCGCTTCAAGATAGGTGAGCGCTTTGCGGTCGGCGATCTCGCCGAGCGCCGCCGCGGCCTCCTTGCGGAGATTGCTCACCTCATGCGTGAGCGCCGCGCCGAGAGCCGGCACGGCGCGCGCGGCATGCGTACGGCCAAGTGCATTGGCGGCCTTGATGCGCACCTGCCAAGTTTCATCATTCATTGCGGCAATCAATGCGTCGACCGCTTCAGCAAAAGCGATCTTCCCGATCGACGCGGCGGCGGCCTCGCGCACTTGCCAATTTTCATCACCAAGCCCGCCAAGGAGCGCCTTCGCGCCATGTCCGCCGGCTTGTGAGAAAACCAGCGCCGACATCACTGCGCGCCGCACGGAAAAATCCGGATCCTTCGCGGCTGCGACAAGCGCGGGCAAAGCCTCTTCGGCCTTGAGATAGCCGAGCACGCCGATCGCTTCGCGCCGCACGTCCGGCGCGGAATCTCCGAGCGCCTGAAGCGCCGCCGGTAGGGCGCGCGGATCAACCAATTCACGGAGGGCATGCAAGGACGCAGCGCGCACGAAAGCATCCTGATGGCTGCAACGTGCAACCAGTAAAGGAACGGCCGCTGGCAGCTTCTTCTCGGCAAGCGCTTCGGCGGCGGCCATCCGAACGCCGGCACCGGGGTCTTCGAGTGCTTCGACCAGTGCTTCTATGACCTCGATACCATCATGTGCGTCGAGCGCCTTGGCGGCGGCTTCGCGCACCATTATGTCGCCATCGCGCAGGCCTTGCAGCAGCAAAGGCACGGCACCCTCTTCGACAATATCCGCCAGTTCAAGCATGCCGACGCGACGCACACCCGCGTCTTCGCTCGTGCATTTCGCGGCGATCTCGTCGAGTTCCGGCTCGAAAGCTTCAAAGACAGGCATAGTCCGCGTCACCGCAAAAGATAGGGGATGTTGACTTTGACGGCGCCGGTCGGACAATCTACCTCGCAAGGCATGCAGTACCAGCATTCGTCATATTTCATATAGGCCTTGCCGCTTCCTTCGTTGATCGCGAGCACATCGAGCGGACAGACCTCGATGCAGGTCCGGCAGCCTTTGTCGGCGATGCATTTCTCCTCGTCGACGATGACGGGCACGCTCGTCGCATGATTGGCTAAGGGCATTTTGCTCTCCGGTGGCCTACGCGACTATTCGGCAGCCGCTGGCGTTTTGATGCGCAATTGATGATAGGCCGACATTTCGCTTTCGTCGACCGGCACGATATAGGGCTCGACCTCACGCTTTCGGTGCGCGATCCGCCCATGCTGATCCTTGAAATGCATGCTGTGGCAGAACCAGTTCTCATTGTCGGTTTCGGGATAGTCGACCCTGAGATGATAAAGGCCCCAGCGGCTTTCGGTGCGATAGAGCGAAGCGGCGGCGGCGAGATCGGCACAATCGAGGATCGATTGCAATTCGAGCGCCCGCATCAGTTCATGCGGATCGCGGGCGACAAGCTGACCGAGATCGGCGCGGACTTCGCCGAGCCGCTGCTGCGCGATCTCGATCTTGGTGGTGATTTTCGGCGGCTGGATGTAGTCATTGACGAGGCGGCGGGCCTTATATTCCATTTCAAACGGCGTGAGGCCGTCGCTTCGCAGGGTCGGCGCCAGTACGCGTGTCTGTTCGCGGGCGACATCTTCGGCATCGAACGCCGGCAAGTCATGTTCGGCGCAATAGGCCGCCGCCTCGGCCCCTGCGATGCCGCCATAGACGAAAGCGCCGAGCATATAATTATGCGGCACGCTCGCCATGTCGCCGACGGCGTAGAGGCCGGGCACGGTCGTCTCGGCTCGTTCGTTGATCCAGACGCCCGAGGCGCTATGGCCCGAACAAAAGCCGATCTCCGAAATATGCATTTCGATCATGCGATGGCGGTAATCCGTGCCGCGCCGCTCGTGGAACCGGCCGCGCGATGGCCGCTCGTTGCTGTGGAGGATCGTTTCGATCTCGGTGATCGTCTCCTCGGCAAGATGATTGAGTTTCAGGAAGACGGGTCCGGAGCCGCTTTGCAATTCGCGCCAGAATTCGAGCATCATCTGGCCGCTCCAATAATCGCACTCGATGAAGCGCTGGCCCTTGTTGTTCGCCGTATAGCCGCCGAAAGGTCCCGTCACGTAGGCGCAGGCCGGGCCATTATAATCCTTAATCAGCGGGTTGATCTGAAAGCATTCGAGATTGGCGAGTTCGGCGCCGGCATGAAAGGCCATGGCATAGCCGTCGCCGCAGTTGGTTGCGTTTTCGTAGGTGCCGAAGAGATAGCCGGACGCCGGAAGGCCCAGGCGTCCGGCCGCACCGCACGCCAGGATCACGGCTTTGGCGCGGATGATGAGAAATTCGCCGGTGCGCGTATTGACGCCGATCGCACCCGCGATGCGGCCGTCGGCACCTTTCAGAAGCCGTGTCGCCATATAGCGGTTGGTGATCGCGACCTGGTTGCGCTTCAATTGCCGGTAGAGGATTTTTTTGACGTTATGGCCTTCCGGCATGGGCAGTACATAGCTTCCCATGTGATGAACTTTGCGTACATCGAATTCGCCGGAACCGTCCTTCTCGAACTTGACTCCCATTTTGTCGAGTTCGCGGATCATCGGATAGCTGCCCTGCGCATAAGCCATGACCGCTTTTTGATTCACGATGCCGTCATTGGCGACGGTGATTTCTTTCACATATTGCTCAGGCGTCGCGTAGCCGGGAATGACGGCATTGTTCAGCCCGTCCATGCCCATGGAAATGGCGCCGCTGCGCTTCACATTGGCTTTTTCCATTAGGATGACGCGCAGGTTTGGATTGCGCTCCTTGGCCTTGATCGCGGCCATCGGGCCGCCGGTTCCGCCGCCGATGACGAGGAGATCCGTCTCGATCGTCTCGCTCTTGATGTCGCTTGCGTTCATTCTGATGATCCGGCGTTTGAGTCTTTAGACAAGACCCCGATCGTACGAAGATAGGTCCACGGGAAAATGCCGCGCGCATGGCCATCAGCGAAACCAATGTTAAGCGCGTAATCTCCAATAGGTTCGATGGAGGCAATGGAGGCGTCTTCGAAATGCGCTTCGAACGTCCCTTCGATCCGGGCGCGCGAACACCAGGCGCAACGGCAGGCAAGCCGCATGTCTTCGGCGCCGAGCGTCATCTTATCGCCGCTGCGCCAGCTCAGCCGCAAATGACGGCGGTCGGCCGCGAGCACGACCTCTTCAGGTGTGGCCGCTTGATCGAATATGGCTTCGTCGCGTGCCGGGCGTATCGGATCGGCTGTCATGCGGGCTCCTTTCCGGAGGAGGATCTCGCCCGAAATGGCAGGATTTGACAGCAATTAGTTGCAAAATCGCCGAATGTCCGGCATCTGCGCCTAATCGTTGACCGTCTTTTCCTTTTCCTTGCCCAGGGCTTTTTCATAAAAGCGCCGGTCGAAAAGCCCGTCGATGCTCGGGGCCTCGGTAACCGCGCCGAGCTTCACTTGATAGGCGAGCAATGCCTTCGTGGACGCCATGATCGCTTGCGGATCGGCGACGAAATGCACGGCCGGCGACGACAGCGATTTGCGGATCGTTGCCTGATCCACGATACCTTTCGACAGCGCAGCTTCGATATGGGGCACGGCGCGGTCCGGCGTCTTTTGTAATTCGTCGATCGCACGCACAATGCCGTTGACGATCGCTTGTACGGCTTCAGGATGCCGTTCCAGGAATGGGCCGTAGACGGCGACGACGGTTCCCGGCTGGCCGGGAAACAGCTCTTCACCCGATGCGATGAGCGCAATTGCGGGATTGCGCTGCTGGATAATCGTCAAGGTCGGCTCGCGCACGGTTGCCGCATCGACCGCATTGGCCAGGATGGCTTGTTGGGTCGCATCTATGCCGATCGGAACAATTTGAACATCAGCCGGATCGACATGAACGGCTTCGCGCAGCCAATATTGCAGATTGGCGGCGGGCACCGAACCTGGCGGCTGGGTCGCGATCTTGGCAGGCCGGCCCGTGTCGGCATGAAACTGTCTAAAGGCCGCGGCCGGCGCCACGCCGGACTTGAAATAGGAGTGCAGCTTGGCGCCTGCGACGAGTACGTTTTCATCGACGGCGGTTGCCGCGACGACGCGGAAATCGACGCCCTTCGTGCGGCCAACCGCGAGCGGCGCGATGCCTGCCACATAAAGATCGATCCCTCCACCTGCCGCGGCCTGAATGATGTTTGGCCCCGACTCGAAAGTCGCGATGGACAAATCGAGGCCCGCTTCGCGCAACCAGCCTTCTCTGTCGGCGACAAAAAGCGGAGAAGCGCCGATCACCGGAATGACGCCGACCCGGACTTTGAGCGTTTCGGCTTCGGCGTGGGTCGCCATCATCAAGGCCGAGGCCATTGCCAAAATAAGCCTTACGCGGCTGAATTTCATGAAATGGCTCCATTTTTGGAGAGAGGCGGTCCCCCGCGCATCACCACAAATAAGTTACGATATAGATTTGGTGGTATTTAATTCATGATGTCAATTCGATATAGGATACGGAGCTGGCCGCGCCGGGCCGATAAACCGAGATCAAGATCGCGTGCCACCTTCCAGTGACGACAATGACGAGCGCGCCTCGAAGCTTAACGCGAGGCTTGGCGCGCATATCGCGCCGCATGATCTCTATGCCAGGACGAAAAACCTTCCCTTTGCAGGAACTCTTCGATGCAATGTCGATTGCGTCGAGGCCGGTTCCTGGCAGGAGATTCTTCTCGATTATGAGGTCGGCGCGGGCGGCATAGCTGATGGTGCCACTTTCAAAGTGACATTTAAGTTCTACTCGGACTGGGCTTTATTCCAGACGGCCGATCCCACCGCGGCGAATTACCTCTCCGCTGAATACCAGGCAGGTCCTTTGGCCGCAGGCCAGTCGCCAGCAAGCGTTCAATATCTATCCGTTCGCTTCGATCAGAAGGGCCACGAGCGTCCTTTTCAAAAGGCGGTCATCGTCGATATTGTCGATGGTTATCTGAACGCTGGCGATCATATCCTCATTCGGCTTGGTGACCGGCGTGGCGGCGGACCCGGCACGCGTGTTCAGACCTTTATCGAGGACCATTTCAGGTTTCGCGCCTATGTCGACATTCTCGGTACCTCGCGTTTCGTCGCGGTGCCGGGCGATGTCTCGTTGCGTATCGCGGCTGGTCCCGCGGCCCGCATCATCCTCAATGGACCACGTTTCGCGCGCCCCGGCGTAGCCGCGCCCTTCCATCTGTCGCTGCAGGATCGTTGGGGCAATATCGTGAGCGACACGGGGGGCGCTATCCATTTGACTGCCTTCGGGCAAGATGGGGTGCTTTTCAGCCGCGACCTCACGTTGCCTGCGCAAGGCTGGGCCGCCGTTGCCGTTGATGATCTGCCGTCGGATCGTGGCGATCTGCGATTCGTTGCAGAGGCTCTGCAAGCCCGCGACATTGCTCCCGCCGAGGCCTTCCTTTCCGTCTTTGACGACGCGCCAAGTCCTCGCGCGTACTATGCCGATCTTCACGTTCATGCGCATGACACGGTCGGCACCAATAGCCCGGCTTATAATGCTGCTTTCGCGCGGGATATCGGCGGCATAGATGTCTTTGGCTATACCGCGAACGACTTTCAAATCACCGATGCGAATTGGAAGGACGGCGTCGAGACAATCGGCACATTCAACGAGCCGGGACGCTTCATCGCCTATCCGGTGCAGGAATGGTGCGGCAGTTCGACGGCCGGCGGCGATCATAAAGTGATCTTCTTGGGCGATGAGCCGCCGGAGTTTCCCTATAACCGCAAGGGCGAGCACAATCGCACTTTGCTCTGGAATGAAGATATGAAAGGCGCCTCGGCCAATCTCGGCCGCTGGCCGATCGAAGAGCTTTGGGACGCCTATCTCGACAGACCCGAGGCGCATCTCGTCATCCCGCATGTCGGCGGCCGCCGTTACATCGCGGATTGGCACCACCCGGAGCTGGAACGGTTGGTCGAGATTGCTTCGTCCTGGGGGCATTTTCCCTGGCTCTATCAAGATGTGATTGAACGCGGCTACAGACTCGGAGTCTGCGCCAATAGCGACGAACATCGCGGCCGTCCTGCCGGTGGTGCGCCGGGTGTGCAGGTCTTTGGGGTGCGCGGTGGGCTGACAGGCATTTTCGCGGAAAGCCTCGATCGTGCCGCGATCGGTGTGGCCTTGCGTGCCCGTCATACCTTCGCGACGACGGGTGAACGCACTGCACTGATCGTTCGTTGCGGCGACCACATCCAAGGCGATGCTTTCGAACACACAGGGTCAGCCGAGATCAGCTATCGCTTTTTGGGCGATCTCGGATGGGATGAGCTTGCAGCCTTCGATCAAACCGGCCTTATCTGGCGGCGTAACCTTCACGAAGAGCTTGGTTTCTCCGACCGGCTCATCCGATTGCGCTGGGGCGGCGCACGGATCAAGGATCGTTACCGTTGGGCGAGTTGGAACGGCCGCATCCGTATCTTGAACGGAACGATCCATCGCTTTTCGGCGAGTGGCTTCGAACATGTCGAGGAAACGGCATGGCGTGCCGGACCAACGGATGTTGGCTTTCGCTCGGAAACCTATGGCGATGCGGATTCCATAGAGATTGAAGTAAGCAATCTAAGTGCTGCGCGCTTCATCGTCGAAGGCACGATCGGCGGCTTTGTGAAAGTTGGTGATCCGCGCAAGCCTGCGCCCTTCATTCACAGGCCGGATTTTCATTGGGAGATCTCCGGCGCCGAGCTTCTCGAAAATGGCGAGTTGCGCCTCGATCTCGGCGGCACCGATCTCTTTCTAGCGCTCGAGCGCTTGACGGCATCCCCCTTGCCGCGGGACATTTCCGGGCACTTCACTGTTGAACCGGTCAATGGCCCCTTCGGCTTCAGGCCGGTCTATCTGTTCGGCCGCCAGCGCGACGACGCGAAGATCTGGTCCTCGGCGCAATTCATCACTTTCACGGAAGCTCTGGAGTCAGGAAAAGATCGTTGAACCGTTATCTCTTATCTGCGATCGGTCTGACGGTCTTCCTTCTGGTTTGGCAATCGATTCCATTGCTTGATCCGAGCGCGCAGGCGCTCTTGCCGGTGCCGAGCCAATTGCCGGCGGCTTTCTTGCGTGAAGTCCGAAGCGGCATCTGGATCGTTTGCGTCGGGCAAAGCCTCTCGCATTATTTCTATGGTCTCGTTCTCGGCATCCTGTTCGGCATCGGGATCGGTATCCTCACGGGAATGTACCGCAGCCTGGAAGTCGCGCTGAGCTGGGTGATCCGGACTCTGCGTCCGATTCCGGGGCTTGCCTGGATTCCATTTGCCATTCTCTGGTTCGGAGTGGAGCAAGCCGCGGCGATCTTCATTATCGCGATCGGGGTGTTCTGGATCGTGTTTTTCGCGGCCCATGCGGCGATCCGCAACGTCGATCACGAACTCATCGAAGTGGCTGAGGCCTTCGGCTTTACAAGCGGCTGGGAGAAGCTCGTGAAGGTTCTCTTTCCCGCAAGCCTTCCAGGCATTCTGGTTGGCGTTCGCACGGCTCTCGGACAAGCCTGGATGGCGGTCGTCGCCGCCGAACTTTTCGGCGTTCCGGGGCTTGGGCAGAGGATGAATCAGGCGGCGAGCCTGCTCGCGACCGACATCGTCGTGGTCTATATGTTGACGATCGCCGCGCTCTATGGCCTCGTCGACACCGGCTTTCTGCTTGCCCAATCGCGCTTCCTGTCATGGAAGACGTGAGCGCCATGGATCCGGTCATCGAGATCGAAGGCCTGAGCCTCGCTTACGAGCGCGAAGGCGCCGTCACCGAGATTCTCCGCGGTCTCGATCTGACTGTGGAGCGCGGCGAATTCGTTGCGATCGTCGGGGCCTCGGGGGTCGGCAAATCGACCCTGCTACGGGTGTTGATGGGGCTCGCCGCGCCGTCGTCAGGCACGGTTAAGGTTCACGCCGATCCAAATTCGGAACGGGCCATGGCGCTGGTTTTTCAGGATGCGCGTCTGCTGCCGTGGCGACGCGTCATTACCAACGTGGGCTTCGGCCTCGAGAAGACCAAGCTCGGCAAGAGCGAGCGGCGCGAACGGGCTTTGACCGTTCTGCGCAGCGTCGGTCTGGAGAGCTTCGCGAACCGCTACCCGCATCAATTGTCAGGCGGTCAAAGGCAGCGGGTAGCACTTGCAAGAGCACTTGCCGTCAATCCGTCGATCATGCTGATGGACGAACCTTTCAGCGCACTCGACGCTTTGACGCGGCAAGCGTTGCAGGATGAATTGACCCGCGTCTGGAACGCGTTCGGCAAGACCGTCCTTTTCGTCACACATGACATAGATGAAGCTGTCTATCTGGCGGATCGCGTGGTTGCACTCGGCGGCAAGCCCGGGGAGGTCAAAGCCTCTCTTTCGATCGATGTGCCACGGCCGCGCGAGCGGCAAGATCGCGTCTTGCAGGCCCATGCACAGCGAGTCAAAGACGAACTCAAGGCGGAAGCCATCGCAAGGGACGATTGGGTGATCTGAACGAACTGCGGCTTTATAAGGGACCGGCTGATGCTGCGTTTACGGTCATTGCACGTGACCGTTAAACGCATATTGTGACGGTACTATTATGTCTCACCATCGCCGATGGTGGCGCACTGATCGGCGAACGTTACGGCGCCTGGGCCATGCAAAGCCGTAAGATGAGAGATATTGAGTTTGAGCTTCTCGATGTTCTCGTAAAGGTTCACCGAATATGGGTTCGCTGCGACCGGTGACGGCGTGTTTGGCACACTGAAAACAGCCGGTAGCCGTCCTTTTATCGCAGCTCTGGGTACCCCAGTGCGGCGGCGTCTTCTTCAATGAGCAATAGACGTTCGTAGTCAGCGTCAGTCTCGAATGCGAAGCCTTCGATATTCAACGCCGATCGAACTAATTCGAGTCCGGGTGCTGTCGCAACGTCGTTTAGTACTTCTCTCAGAACGCGGAGAATGCCAGCATCGGTTTTTCGGGCTGTGATATATGGCGGAGCGGCCGTGCGCACCGATTCACCGATCTTCGACACGCGCTCGGTGAGTTCAGGCTCAAAACGCTCGAAGTGCGCGAAGCTGACACAATCGATCGCGGCAATGTCGGCGCGACCCTCTGCTACGGCTTCAAGGCTTTTGTGGTGGGAGCCCGTTATGACGACGGAACGAAAGAAATCATTGCTTTCGGCAATTGGTGCAATCGCGGCTCGCAGCAAATTCATGCCGGTGTTGCTGTCAAAGCTGTTTACGGCGCAGACGCTTCCGCGCACATCACGCAACGTTCGATGTTGAGCCTTCGCGTTGACGATGAAGAAGCTGCAATGCTCGAAGCCTTCGCAGCCTGAAGATCCATAAATTGGCGTTGCGACGATCTGTACGGCGCTTTTGAATTGCTTGACCAGAGGGTAGCCGCAGGCCTGGCCGAACAGAAGGTCGGGATCACGCCAAGCTCCTTGATAATCATCTGTTCTGGTCAGTGAGGCCGGGACGGCCGTCAGCCCGGCGTTTTTCAGACGCTCGGCGATCGCGTGCCAGAAGGCGTCGGTCGCCGGTTTCAATTGCGGCAGATCATACATCGGAAGGGCCGCGACGGTTCGTGAGGCCGCGGCAGCCCGGGTATCATTGTCCAGCGTGGCGCTTCTATTCATAGCTAAGAGGGTTGATTGGATCGTCGAACGACTTCAGAAGATAGCGCCGCGTGATTTCGAAGTAGCTCCGGTAAACGCGTGTGACCTCTGCCGAGATCAGGCTCTCGCGATGCTCTTTGTACCAAGCCGGGATTTTGTACCAAGGCAAATCAGGGCGGCAGTGATGTGCAATATGAAGATTATTGAAGAGGAAAAGAAGTCCGAGGACCTTGGCATTCTCGACGGTCGCAGTCTGTTCTCCCGCAACCCGTGCGGCCCGATGCTCCGCGAACGATCGCACAAGCGACAATGAGGTCCCGGGGTAGACGATGCCGAGCAGATAAAACCATGGGTTCATCTTACAGATGCCGACGATCCAAATCAGAATGATCGTGCATCCCACAAGATGCGCACCCCAATTTATGAGGCCGTCGCGCGGATTGTCGCGAGCGGCAGCTAGCTCCCGTGCGATCAAACGACCTGCGTTCCAGGCTGGCCCTAGCAGGAGTCTTCCTATCAAGGTCGTCTGCAACTGAACAAGTGTTTTGCCGATTGAGCCGAGCTCTGACCAGCCGTGCTGCGTCCAATAGTAAGATTCCGGATCGTTGCAGGGATCGGTCAATGTCTCGGCGCGATGATGATCGAGATGTGAGGCCCGGTAGACGTGATAGGGCAGCCAAAGCGACAAAGGCGGAAAAGCCAGCAGTGTATTCACGCCTTGCCACGGCGTTGGGTGCCCGTGCAGATTCTCATGTTGAAGTGAAGAGTGCCATGCGATGAGCCACGCCCCTGCAGGCACGATGAACCATATCGGCAAGAGGGCATGGAAAAGAGTTAACGCGATCCAGCTGCCGTAAATAACGATCGTTAGACCAACCGTAAACCATTCAATTATTTTCGATTTCGACATTAGCAGCATGATTATCAGACATAAGTTTAGCTAGTCTACATAATAACTATATAATAAGTCAATAGGTGAGGTCGCGCCACCGTCGAGCCCTAGCGACAAAGTCGCGGATGTGCCCTGAGCGTCCACCGATCGGCTGATAGCGGTTTGCGAGCGATGTGTGGAAATGGCCGCCCCGATAGGCGGGTGGCGCGAACCGACGCGGAAAAGGCCTCTTACTTCAGTCTCAGTCGCGATCGGGCATGAGACCGTAGAATTCAAATGAGATCAATTCATTATGAGCGAGAAACATCGCTGACGGCGTGAAGGGTGGTCAATTTTGACCACTCGATGAGAGGCCTTCCTGCTATGCCTTCACCCGAACCAGGAGGGCATGCGTATGGGATATCTGTGGCAATGAAATGCGTCAGTGCCCAGGTTATGGTTGCTCGCGTGATGGCGCATATTTGCCGGTGATGCAAAGGCCCATGTCTTCGATTTATGACGATTGCTATTAATCTATTTATGGCGGCCTGTAGGTCGCCCTCGGGGCGAGGGCTAGGTGGCAGAAGAACAGACCAGACTCATTGATCTGACCCGCTTGTCAAATGTGAGCGGGGTAACAGCCGGCGTCGTATCGCGAAAGGATACGGTTTTCTTCGCTCAGGGCGACCCCGCTGATTCTCTCTATTTCCTCCAGGACGGCAGGGTCAAAGTCACGGTCGTGTCCGAACAGGGAAAAGAGGCCGTGATCGCGATCCTTAAGGTTGGCAGTTTCTTCGGCGAGGGGTGTCTCACCGGGCAGCAGGTGCGCATGGCGTCCGCTGTGGCACTCACCGACTGCATCTCCATTCACATGGAGAAGGCCGCGGTCATTCGCGTGCTCCATGAAGACAAGGAGTTTTCCGAGCAGTTCACCGCCTATCTATTGGCGCGCAACGCTCGAGTGGAAGCCGATCTTGTCGATCAACTGTTCAATTCCAGTGAAAAGCGCTTGGCGAGAATGCTCTTGATCCTTGCCAATTTCGGTAAAGAAGGAAAACCTGAGCCGATCATTCCTTCGATCAGCCAGGAGACACTTGCCGAGATGATCGGAACCACCCGGTCTCGCGTCAGCTTTTTCATGAATAAGTTTCGTCAGCTCGGTTTCATCGATTACAACGGCCATATCGAAGTCCATAGCTCTTTGCTGAATGTCGTCCTGCTTGACGACACCACCAAGAAGATTGAGGACTGATCGCGCGTCGCTTCCAGCCGCGGTCGCCATGGAAAGCGATTTTGCTCCGCGCCGCACTTTATGGGAAGCGAAGACGGCCTTGTAACCTTGCGGCACTCCCATCATGTTAATAGGTAGTTCGCTGCAACGGTAGACATGCTCCCGGACAAAGCAGTGACAACCCCAGACATAAAGTTGAGGAGTGCGAGATGGCGATCCGTTCGACTGAGTCCATGGTTACGTTCAACCATCCTTTTCGCATGAGCGCCTTTGACGACCTTCTGCCGGCTGGAACCTACCGGGTTGTAACCGATGAAGAGGAAATCCTCGGCCTTTCGTTTCTCGCTTACCAGCGGATAGCTACGTCGTTGCAAACGCCGTCGATCTCAGCACCTGACGGCCAGAGCCAAAGCGTACCGATCCAGCCGGCCGAACTTACGTCAGCGCTTGAGCGCGACGACCAGCAAACGACGGAAGCCGTTCATGCGGCGTAACCCGAGCCGAACTGAGAGCGGCGTTCTCTCCAAGTTCGAGATAAGCAAACAAGCTTTTATAAGTTTTCGGAACTAAATCGCTTCCAACTCACTGTTTAAATGGCGACCCTTCTGCAACTGCGTTGCGGATTGCCGCCGTTAGGCCTCAGCAGTCGCATGGATGATGGTGTCATAGGCGGAGAGGCAACGAATGGCCGGTTTGGCCGAAGCTGGAAGAGGCCGCTTTTTTATGGGCGTCATCCAAATGTCACGTCATTAAGCTTAAACGCCGCCGGGGAGTGGTAGCCCAGGGCTACCGCTGTGGGGGGCGTTATGTTGAGTATTCATTCGCTGCCGGTCCGCATGGGCCGGCAAAGAGAGCGCGTTGCTGGCTTTCGGTCAGCCAAAACCCGCAGGCGGCTTGCGCAACGACTGCTCGCAAGTACCGCGCTGGTCGCTCTCGCGGATCTGGTGCTGCTACCGGCAGCTTATGCGGGCCAGCTCGACCTTTCGGCTTTTACGGCCTATTCGTCGGTCAATTTCAGCACGATCACACCCGGGCCCTTTTCGCTCTTCAGCGTCAACGTCGACTCGCTTTCGCCGACCCAGTTGAACGAAGGCTTCGTCGAGGTCGGCAAGAAGACGGCGGGTTTCAATCTTCTCACCTCGCAAGCGGCGCTTACCTCGAATCTACTGACCGACATCGAGCCTGTGGTGATTGGTCCCGGCGGCAAGCTCTATCTCACTGACGGCCACCATACGTTTACGGCGCTGGAAAGCTCGACCTTCGGATCGTCGAACCCGACCGTCTATGTCGATGTCATCGCCAATTACTCGAACCTGACCACCGCCCAGTTCTGGGCGATGATGCAGGCGAATAATTTCGTTTTCTCGATCAATGATGGAATTCCGCAGACTTTCAATGTCAACACGGGTGCGCCGATCCCGGCCACGTTGACAGGATTGTCCAGCGATCCCTATCGCGGCCTCGAATATTCGATCCTCAAGAACAAAAGCTCGAAGCTGTTTCCGACGACAGCGAATATCACCGGCGCCGTCGGCTCTTCGACGGCGGGTCTCGACAAGATCACCGGCTTCTACTCGGACTTCATCGAGGCGGACGCCTACCGCAACGCCACCACGAAATTCGGCGGCACTGGCTTGGCGTATCTATCGCCGGGCGACATCGCGCTTGCGACGCAATGGAATCTCAATGCCAATAGCGTAACCAGTTTGCCGGGCGTGTCCGGCACGGTGAAAGCCGGCCAATTGCCCGGCTTCATCCTCGGCGGCAACATCAATATCACCGGTACGATCAGCAATGCGACGCTCGCCAATGGCACGCTCGACGGAACGGTGACGGGCACCTTCGACGAAACGTCCACCTTTGCCTCGTTTAACGGCGTCACCAGCATCAATGTCGGATCGGTCACGATCGGCACGCCGCTCAACGGCTTCATCATGCAGCTTGGTCATGACTCGGGCAACAGCGTCACGCTCACCGGCAACAATACCTACACCGGCGGCACCACGATCATCGCCGGCACTTTGTCGGTCAATAGCGACGCAGCTTTAGGTGCGGCGGCACCGGCGAATTATACGATCGACCCGAACAATATCGCGGCGAGTGTCCGTGCCGCAAATGGCATTATCTTCAATAGCCTCTCCGAGGGTGCGGGCACGCTTGCGACGACCACGAGTTTCTCGACGAATCGTCCAATCGCTGTCGATGGCGAGGTCGCGACGCTTGCACCGGCTTCGGGCACCACTTTGACTCTGACCGGTCAGATCGTGTCGCTGGGTTCCGCGGGCGTCGGCCTTGGCAATGCGACCGGCGAGTCGGACCTTTCAATCAATGGCGCCGGCACCGTTGTTCTCGCGCCTACAAGCGGCAGCAATTCCGGTTTCTTCGGCAATCTGATCGTCTCCGGCGGCACGCTCGAAGTTTCGAGCGACGCAGCCATGGGCAATACGACGGGCCCCGCCGTTTCGATCGGCGCGCTCGATCTCGACGGCGGTACATTCAAGCCGCTCGCCTCGTTCTCCTCGGTGCGCAACGTCACCGTGACGAGCGGCAGCACGTTCGATACGAACAGCTTCACGACCTCCTTTGGAGGATCACTCTCCGATACTCAGCGCAATTTGACCTTCACGAATTCGGGGACGGGCGCCGGCGCCGTGAGTTTCGGATCGTTGCAGGCGGCGTCGGCATTCGAACTGACTGTGAACAAAGGCACCGGCACATCGACCAGCCTGACCTTTACGAACGGCATCGTCCGCAATGGCAATGCCGTTGTTTTCCTGAAGCCGAACAGCGGCACATTGGGGACAGCGGAAACGGTCTTCGCCGGCGCAGGAACGGGAACGACAAACGGCATTGTCTCGCCGTGGGTCATCGTCGACAGTGGCGCCGCCAATAACCCTTATGATTTCGCAACTTATAATGCCGGCACCGGTTACACCGCCCTCTCTGGCTCTGGATATTCGACGAGCATCGCGGCGGCGACCAACACAAGTGTCGTCAAGCAATCGGCCAATGTGGCACTCGGGGCAGATACGTCCGCCTATGCGCTGAATGTTCAAAAAGGCATCTCGATCACCAATACGGGGACGCTGTCGCTCGGCGACGGCACCAATCCCGCGGGTCTCATTTTCAACGGCGGCAGCGGCTCGGGGATCAGCGGCGGCACTTTGGCCTTTGGCGGCAGCGAGGCCGTCATCAACATCAGTGGATCGAGCACGATCTCATCGACGATCTCCGGAACCGGCGGCTTGACTCTGTCCGGCACCGGCACTTTGACGGTTTCGACGGCGAGCAGCGAAACAGGTGCGATCGTCGTCAATTCCGGCTCGTTGACGCTGTCGGCCGCCAATGTCTTCTCGTCAAGCTCCCTCGGCGTCACGCTGGAAGACACCAAGAATTTGGCGAAAGCCAATTTGACGATCAGCGCCAGCAACCAATTCGCCGCTTTGAACAGCACCGGCAACAATAGCACGGTGACGATCAACGGTGCCGCCACGCAATTGACGATCGGCGACAGCACTAATCTGAGTTCGACGCTTTCGAGCGCCATCACCGATACGGCCGTTGCCGCAGGCTCGACATCGATCATCAAGGCGGGCACCGGCCTTCTCGATCTGTCCGGCGGCACGCTCACACTCACCGCGGGCAGCAATATTTCCGTGACCGGCGGTCAATTGCGGGTAGCGGCGGGTACCTTCAAAAATACGAACAACATCGCGTTGGCTTCCGGCACCGAGGTGCAATTCGCGCAGAACGGCGGCGGCATATATGCCGGTAACGTGACGGGCTTGGGCGCGCTGCATCTGATCGGCGGCACGCTCCAGATTACCGGCACAGGCAACAGCTATTCCGGCGGCACGATCGTCGAAGCGGGTTCCACTCTCGACCTCACGACGGCCAATATCTCGTCCGGCAATGCGAATATCACCAATGCCGGCGGTCTCGTTGTCTTCGATCAGGCGGCGACCGGCACTTATGCGGGCGTCATCAGCGACGGTTGTCAGATGGAAACCGCCTGCACGGCCAAATTATCGGGATCCTTCATCAAGGACGACAGCACCGGCGCCAACACCGGCAATGTCACCTTGAGCCAGGTGCAGGCCTTTACCGGCATGACCTTCGTCGAGGCCGGCACTTTGACGCTCGGCGCGACGGATACATTGAAGACATCGGCCGGCGTCGATCTCGGCCGCGTCGGCGGCGGAGCCATCGCAACCCTCGCGTTCAACGCCGATCAAACCCTGGCGATGCTGACCTCGGAGGCGACCAATACGACTTCGGTCTCGCTCAACGGCCATACATTGACGCTCGGCACGACAAGCGGCGTCAATCCAAACGCCTCTTTCATCTTCGGCGGTTCGATCGTCGACGGTTCGGGCAGCGGCAATCTCGTCAAAGCGGGGACCGGCACGGCCGTCCTGACCGGCACGAACACCTATACCGGCACGACGACGATCAACGGCGGCGCCTTGGAGATCGACGGTTCGACGACGACCTCCAATGTGATCGTGAACGCCGGGGGCATGCTGTCCGGCAGCGGAACGATCACCGATCCGATCATCAATGCGGGCGGCATTTTGGCGCCGGGCACCTCATCGGCGATCGGTACGCTCACTATCAATGGTCCGCTGACCTTCCAGCCGGGCTCCTTCTACAATGTGCGCATCACGCCGGCTTCGAACGATTTCACGCAGGTGAACGGCGTGACGACGATCAACGGCGGCGTGGTGAATCTGGCATTCGGCACCGGCACCTATCAGCCTTCGTCGCGCTACACGATCCTGTCCGCGACCGGCGGCGTCAACGGCATGTTCTCCGGCGTCGACCGGGGCAATTTCGCCTTCCTGACGCCGTCGCTCAGCTATGATGCGAACGATGTCTTCCTCAGCATCACGCCCAATTACAATTTCGCCGCCGCGGCGCTGACCCGAAATCAGTTCAGCGTCGCGAACGCGCTCGCACTCGGCGGCCAACTCAATCCGAACTCGCCCATCCTGCTTGCCTTCGACAGTCTGACGACAGGGCAGGCGAATGCCGGATTTGATTCCGTATCGGGCGAGGGGATCACCGCCGCCGATACGACTGGCCTGCGGATGAACCAGCTTTTCACCGGCGCGATGAGCGACCAGGGAACCCTCTGGCTCAACGGCGGCAGCAATGCCAATTCCGTCGTGCTGAGCGAACCGGCGCCCGGCGCGCTTTTCTATGCGCCGGTCACGAAGAGCCCGATCGTCGTGCACGACCCGCTCTTGCCGCCTGTGCGTACCTGGAGTGCTTGGGCGAGCGGCTTTGGCGCCGACGAAAACGTGCATGGCAACGCGGGTCTCGGCACCGTCGCGCAATCGGCCGAGCTTTATGGCGGCGCCATGGGCATCGACTATCAGGTCAATCCCACGTTTCTCATCGGTGTCGCGGGCGGCGGCTCCAGCGGCAATTTCTCGGTACCGGGCCGCGCGACTTATGGTTACGTGACCGGCGGCCATATCGGTGCCTATAGCATCGCGAGTTTTGGGGCTTCCTATGTCGCGTCGGCCACCAGCCTGTCGTTCCTTCACAATGGCGAGACGCGTACGATCGCTGGCCTCGGCGCGCTTGGCGGCGAGACAGATCACGGCGGCTATGATTCGATGGCCGTACGCACGAGGCTCGAAGCCGGACGGCGCTTTGCCAATTTCTATGGCTCGACGGTTACGCCTTTCGTGGCGCTCGAGATCGCCGATCTGCGCAGCAATGGGTTCAGCGAAACGCCGACAATGGGGCCAGGTGCCTTCGCGCTCAATGTCCAGGGCAGGGACACGGCCTCCGTGCCGGCCTATCTCGGGCTACGCTTCGAGAAGTTCTTCGATATCGGCAACGGCATGACGGTGAAGCCGGTGCTTTCGCTGGCCTATGGCCACGATTTCGCGCCGGAGCGGAATTTGACGACCACCTTCCTCACTTTGCCGGGCGCGTCCTTCGAGGTCGATGGCGCAGCCATCGCGCGCGACTTCGCGCAGACGAAAGTGGGCTTTGAATTGGCGCTGGCGCCCGGCGCCGCGGCCTTCGCCAATTTCGACGGCGAATTCTCCGGTCGCGACCAGCTCTATGGCGGCAAGGGCGGCATCAAACTGACCTGGTGATGATGCGCCGCGCCTGCGGTGCATTGTTAGGAATACGTACCCAGACGCCGGCCTCAAAACCGGCGTCTGAACATGCTTAATCTTCATTAGCAATTTGTTTTGGTCTTCGAGACGCTGTCGCCCATTCCGTTCGTCTTCTTCACGGTCTTGCTGGCGCAGCCGTCCTCATCATGAGTGATGACCTTCTTTTCAACCTCGCCGCCGACGCTGCGATGGACGACTGTCCGGTCCATGTCGGGCGAATCGCGGTGAATGATGACGTCCTCGGCGAAGGCGCTGCCCGTGAGGAAAGCGAAAGCGCTGGCACAAATCAGGATTAATTTCATGTGTGGTGCTCCGTTGATGAAATGCGAAGCGCAACGCCGTTCCGCGGGAACGGTTCCGAATCCGTTCAAACAAGCGTGAGCCGGCGCAGTTAGGCATAATCTGTCGCGGCATTGTGAGCCTTGAGCATGGATCAAAAAGCAAGCTGGTGCGTTCGACAACCATATGAAGCTTTTGTTCCATGCTTGGCTGTTGAAGGAAAGATGATGATCCAGGCCCTGATTTTGATTTGCAGCGTCTACGTGCCGCCGCAGAATTGCGATCGGCATCATGCAATCGATGCGAGCGTGCGTTCTGTGCCCTTCGGGATTTCCGGTCTCGCCGGAGAGGTTGAGATGGCCGACAATGCGCGCGGTCCGGATTGGGCGCATTACGAAAAAATCGTCACCACGCGTTAAGCATCAAGCATCGTCTCGCTCGAACGAAACAGCCAGGGCAGAATCTTATTCTACGGCGTGATTGCATGTCGCCGGAACGATGTTCGCCGCCGCACATTCCCAGATGCCTTGGGATGGGAGAAGCGAGCGATGCGCGTAGGTAAATCTGTAATGATGGCGATGATCTCTCTTGGTCTTGGCTCGGCGGCTCTTGCCGCAGGCGGCGGAGCGGGAGGAGCTGGCCGCGCTGCCGCGGGCGGAACCGGGAGCGTGGGCACAGGTACGGGCAGTGTGACCAATGGGTCCGGCAGCGCCGGCATCAATGCCACGGCGCCCGGCAACATGGGTGGTGCAGGCGCTACTGCCACAGGCCGAAGCAGCGGCACCGGCATGAATGGAAATACGGGTCCGGGCATCGGCACAGAAAGTGTGCCGAGTGCGAGCGATCCCAACTCCATGAATGGCAACGGCAACACCGGCGGAACGTCCGCCACGCCGGGTCAGAATCAATAGATCCCTTACATCAATCTATCGAAGCTCCTGTCCGTGCAACGCCACGAGCTTCGTGCATCTTTCGATCTAGTTCGTCGGGATCGACGAGGCTCCGACATCAAGATCGCCTTCCGGCGCCTTGGCGCCTGGCTCCGGATGGAAGGTTAGAAACCAGGGCACGGCGATGAACAAGAGACCGCCTGCCAGATTGCCGAGCGTTACCGGGATCTGATTCCACAACCACCAATCTGCGATGGTGACTTTGGCGCCGAGCATCATGCCGGCCGGAATCAGAAACATATTGACGACCGCGTGCTCGAAGCCTTGTGCGAAGAAAATGAAGATCGGCAGCCAGGCGCCGAAGAGTTTTCCGAAGGTCGAGGTCGACATCATCGACATGGTGACGCCGAGACAGACCATCCAATTGCAGAGCATGGCCTTCACGAAGCAGCTCAGGAGCCCGGCGGCGCCGAAGGGCTCATAGCCCGTCGTCTTCATTTGCGCGATATCGATGATCTTCTGCGCGATGGTGCCGGGAGCCACCGCGACGTGCCATGTATTCGTCAGCGCGATCACGAGCAGGAGCGCATAGAGAACGCTGCCGATCAGATTGCCGATGAAGCCCCAGAACCAATTGCGGTTGACTGCGCCCCATGTGCATTTTTTGGCGAGACCGGCAACCGCGAGGATCGCGTAATTGCCGGTCACGAGTTCAAGTCCGAGAGAGACGATCATCACGAAGCCGACGGGGAAGACGATCGCTCCGACAAATGGAACGCCGGTCTGCACGGCGCCGGTTATGGCGAGGCTTGTCGCGATGCCGAGCAAAGCGCCGGCCATCATGCCACGCACCAGCATATCCGTGATCGAGAGCTTGGCCCGGATCGCACCGGACTCAGCCATATTGGCCACCATGTCTATAGGCTTGACGTAATCCATCTCCTCGCCCTCCTGCAAGCATGAGGCAGCAAGCCCCATGCCAAGCTTATAGGAGCGTCATTGGCTCGCTCATCGCTCACCGCTGGCTCGGCTGCAGGAGCGCTCAGTCTTGCGGGAAGGCGTCCGGGTTTTCCGAGAAAAGCCGGTTGCCCGCCTTGAGAAAACGAAGCGGGTCGACAGGCTCGCCATCGATCCTTGTCTCATAATGCAGGTGAGGTCCGGTCGTGCGTCCCGTCATGCCGATATGGCCGACGACCTGACCGGCCTGCACGACTTGGCCCTCGCTCACTGTGATCGAGGCCATATGCGCATAACGGGTCGAGAGCCCATTGCCATGATCGATCTCGACCATATTGCCGTAGCCGCCGTCAGGGCCGGCGATCGTCACTTTGCCGGAAGCCGTCGCATGCACGTCCGTCCCGTAGTCTTCGCGAAGATCGATGCCGGCATGCATGGCCGGGCGTCCGAAGAACGGATCGAGACGGGCACCGAAGCCGGAGGTGACGTCTGGATCGCCGGCGAGCGGTTTTCGCAGAGGCACCGACGATATGGCCCGGCGCATATGTTCGACGGCGAGAATGGCCTCTTGCAAGGAAACGGCGGCGCGTTCGAAGGCCGACCCATCCGCATCGAGCTTCAAAGGAATGAAGGGACCGCCAACGGCACTTTGGGCTCCGGCCGTTTTCGATCCGGCGTCGCGGCTCTTGCGATCTTCGACCGGAAAGGATTGCCGCAGAGCCAAACGATCGGAAAGTCCGGCCTGCGCAAGCACGGTGCGGACGCGTGTCATCTCTCCGATCAAAGGCATCTGCAGCCGCGCGACAATGCGGTCTTGATCCTTTTCGATGCGGTCGAGCGAAGCGGTCATGCGTGATAAGGATTCAGCCCCGTCGCCGGGGCCGCGCGCATCGCTGGTCTTTTCGGGAGCGGCGGGCAAAGCGAAGCCCGAGTCCTCGCTATGGCGCAGGTCGAGCCCGTCTGGACGCGGCTTGGTCGCAGGCGCGCTTTCCTGCAAAGCTTCGTGCGGTGCGCTCTCAAGCGGCGCGAAAGCCGCGACGCCTTGCGGTAGAGCTTGCGAAGGGCTCGGCGAAAAAGCTCCGCTCAACAGCGGATTGGGGGTGGTGTGGGGGGACGCCTGCCGGGCATGAGCGTCGCCGGCGGCGGGCGTGCCTTGAACCAGAATGCTTGGAGCCCGAGTGCTTTGAGCCTGCGCGAGGCTGCCCTTGGCGTCCGGCTTCGGCAGCACGCGCTCCGCCAAGCTTGTCACCACGGCGCTTCGCCGTTCGAGCCGGACCTGCCGCGAGGCGAGGTCTTCCATTTTGGCACTGATGGCGGCTTCGTCGAGCAGGTGGCGGCTCGTCGATTGATCGAGCTGCGCGCGCAGCGACGTGATCCGGTCCTCATAGGCATATTGCATTTCGGCCTGACGGTTCATCAGCGAGGCGAGCATGTCGTCGCGGAAGATCAGGTAGACGGTCGCGAAAAGATACCAGAGGGCAAGCACCGGCAGCACCCCGGCGATAATGTAGAAAAGGAACGGCCGGATGGAAATGCTGCGCGTGCCTCTGCCATAGCTGAAGGAAAGGCAGATACGGCGCGCCTCTCTACTTTCTAGATGACTGTAACGCAGCGACATCCTGCACCTGGATCGGGGGGAACCAGGGATAAGAACACTATGTTAAGGTTAATATTACGCTAAAGGACGTGGTCATACGTATTCGTGCAGATCGGCATCAAAGAGCCTTGGCAGCGGCGAGTACCGCTTCCGCATGGCCCGGAACTTTGACCTTGTTCCAGACGGCCGCGATCTTGCCCTTGGAATCGATCAGAAAGGTCGTGCGTTCGACGCCCATATATTTCCGGCCATACATGCTTTTCTCGACCCAGACTCCATAGGCTTCGAGCATGGCCTTCGTTTCGTCCGATCCGAGCACGAGGCCAAGATCATGTTTGGTCTTGAATTTGACGTGGCTTGCAACCGAATCCGGGGACACGCCGACGATCGTCACGCCTGCCTTCGTGAAATCGTCCTTCAGACCATTGAAGTCGATGGCTTCCTTGGTGCAGCCGGACGTATCGTCTTTCGGATAAAAGTAGAGAATCAGTTTTTTGCCGGCGAATGCTTTGAGCGAAAGTTTTCCACCTTTATCGTCCGGCAGTTCGAAATCGGGAGCTTTGTCGCCGGCCGCCCATTTCTTGGCCATGTCGCCTTCCTTTCGTCTCATTAAACAGCGATTGCTTCAGCCCGGCTGACACAACTCCAAAGGGGTCTGCGGCGGCCTTTCGGGAGCTTTGCTCGTATAGTCGCAGTCGGTGTGCGTTTCCAGCACGCTAAGAACGGCACCCTGAGGGCAATCCGGGGGCGACTATCGTCGAAGACGAGCCAAAACGCCACGCGAATGTAAAAAGGCCGGGTTGAAGGATTTTCGTCGATTGGGCAAAGTAACGGCACGGCATTCAGTTCGTATCGCCTTGCTTCCATGACTGAAATTAAAATCACTCGAAAGACGGGAGCGGCCATGATTTTATCGAGATCATGTGCCTTGAGTTTAATGTCGGGGAGCCCTTGGCCAAAAGTAGCGGCGGGGCGGCTTGGATGAGCCGTCGGCCGGCGAATGGTCTCGCGAAAGCGCGATCGTTCAGGTTTGAGTCGGAAAAGCGCGTTATCGCTTTGTGAACAGGAGCGCCGACCGGAGGGGGCAGGGCCTTTCGAGATGAGCTCCAGAGCATGAATGTCGGAAAGGCCGTCAGCGATTGGTCGATCAAATAGGAACGCGCCCCCCGTCCGGTTTTTCGCTCCTGCGGTGTGCATCCGCTGGCAAGGTGGCGTGCTTTTATGTGGCAGGCATGGCTTGGCGCGGGCGGCGTAAATCGTTGAAGGTTGCCGTTTCCGCCTGCACGCTGCTCGCCGGTCTCGCCGCACTCCTCTTGGTCGCCGGCGGCGTATTCGTGATGCGCCTCAGCCATTCGCCGATCGTGATCGAAGGGCTCGGTCCGAGGATCGCCGCGGGCCTCGATGAAAAATTCGGGCGCGGCTATCATTTCGCTCTTGGCGAAACGGCCATTACCCAGCGCGGCTACGGTCCAACGCTCGGCATTGACGGCCTGTCCTTGAAGGGCGCCGACGGCCAGACGATCTTCAACGCGCCATACGCGGAAGTCTCGGTCGATCCCTTCGCTCTCGTCATTGGCCGGGTGATCCCGAAGCGGCTCGAGGTCCTCGACGTCGAAATCAAGCTTTCGGTTCTCGCCAATGGTGCCTTGACGGTATCGGCAGGCTCCAACTCCAATGGCCCGAGCCTTGTTGTGCCGCCACAGCCATCCTTGCTGACGCCGGCTGCCGAACCCGACCAGATCGGGGCGGACGGAAAGCCCAAAGTCGCGCGCGCCGTCATCATCAAGCAGGCCGCCGCGGCCGTGCGGCTTTTGATCGATACGCTGACCAACCCGGACAGCGCGATCGCCGCCATTGATCATGTCGGCGTGGAGCGCGGGCGTCTCGTGATCGATGATCGCACGACGGATGAGACAACTGTCTTCAACGATCTCGAACTCGCCTTCGACAAGCCGAGCGGCGGTTCCAATTTTCATTTATCGGCCGAGGGTCCCAACGGCCGCTGGAAGGCGTCGCTCAAGGCGAATGGCGCGCCCGGCACCGAGCGTCATCTGGACATGGCTTTCGACAATATCACACTCGACGAGATCTCGCTTGCCTCGGGCGTCCGTAGCCTTGGTGTTGATTTCGACATGCCGGTCTCGGCGCAATTGAAGGTGGTGCTGACTCCGGAGGGTGCGGTTTCGCAAGGCGTCGGTCAGTTTCAAATGAATTCCGGCTATTTCCGTATCGACGATCCCAATGATGAGCCCTTGATGATCGATGCGGCCGACGGGCATTTTCACTGGGACCCTGCGACACGCCGCATTCTTGTCGACAATGCCCGCATGAAAGCCGGCGGTTCAAAATTTGTGATCGCTGGCGCGGTGACGCCGCCCGTGCTGGAAGGCGATGCCTTCGGCCTGAATTTCCGCCTGGCAGAGCCCGGCATCTATGGCGCCGAACGCCCTGGCGAGACGCCGATCAAGATCGAAAAGGGCGATCTCGCGGCACGGCTGCTGCTGAAGGACAAGCACTTGGTGGTCGATCGATTGAGCTTTACCGGCGCCGATTTCGGATTGGCGCTGGCAGCCGACGTCGATTGGCGCAATGGGCCGCATATACGGCTGGGAGCCTCGATCGATCCAACTTCGGTGCGCATCGCTGAAAGATTATGGCCGTCTTTCATCGCACCGCCCGTACGCTCCTGGCTTCTTGCGCATTTCCTCGGCGGCACCATCCAGAGCGCGACGATGCGGGCCGATTTCGACGAAGCCGCCGTGAACGCGATGAAAATGGATATTCCGCCGCCTAACGATTCGAGCTCGCTCGATTTGACGGTGACGGATGGCAGCGTGAACTTTCTTCCCGGCGTGCCGCCGCTGCACGACATTACCGGGACCGCCCATATCACCGGCAGGACCACGAACTTTTCCGTTTCGAGCGGCGTGCTCGATACCGAATCCGGGCACCGGGTTACCATCTCCGAAGGAAGCTTCCGTATCGCCGACGACGCGCTCAAGCCGACGCCGGCGATCGTCGCGGCCAAGGTCACTGGACCGCTCGAAGGCGTTCGCGATCTTCTCTCATACGACGCGCTCAAGCCCTATGCGAGCATGCCGCTCGATGCTTCGCCCATGCACGGGCAGGTCGATGGCCGGCTCGAAGTGGATTTGAAAATAGGCACACCAGGGTCGCCGCCGATCGAGCCATTGATCCTGATCAACGCGACGGGGACGAACGTATCGATCGAGAAGCTGATCGGAAAAGAAAAGCTCGATGCGGCGACCATGACGGTCAATGTCGATGCGACAGGGCTGAAAGCCAGCGGGCAGGGGCGTTTGTTCGGCGTGCCCGCGACGCTTGAACTCGCACGGCCGATGGGCGCCAAGACGGTAGAAGCCTCGCTCGCTTTCACCACCGACGATGCCGCGCGGGCGAAACTGGGCGTCTCCACTGTTTCCGGTCTGAGCGGACCGATTGGAACGAAGATCAGCGCTGTGCTCGGTTCGCCCGACAAGCAGAAGGCGCTCGTCGAACTCGATTTGACGAAGACGGTTCTCGACAACATTTTGCCGGGCCTCTCGAAGTCTGCCGGGACGGCAGCCAAGGCGAGTTTCTCGATCGCGGCACCCGAAGACGGGCCGATGCAGATCGATCAGATCTCGCTCGATATGGGAGCGGTCCAGGTGCGCGGTGCGCTCGAATTGGGTCAGGATCAATCTCTTATCTCGGCGAAATTCTCGCAGGTGCGATTGTCGCCCGGCGACGACATGAAAGTCGAGGTCAGCAAACCCGGCGAAACGCTGAAAGTGACGATCCACGGGACGACGATCGACGCCAGGCCTTTCCTGAAGCCATTCTCTGTCAGCCCTGGAGGCGGCGCGAACGCCTCAACCGCATCGGCCAATGCGAAAGATGCGGCGAAAGACTCGGGCGTATTCAAGAATATCGACATCGATATGAAATGTGGCCTGCTGACAGGGCATAACAAGAAGTCGATCTCGAACTTCGATATGCATTTCGTCAAACAAAACGACCTCTTGCGGCAATTCTCGATGTCCGGCCATTTCGGCCGTGACGCGGTGTCGGGTTCCATGGCTCCTGGTTCGCCGCAGCTCGTTATTTCAAGCGAGGATGCGGGATCTCTGCTCTCCTTCATCGATCTTTACCGTCACATGGAGAGCGGCGGGCTTTTGGCGACATTGCAGCTCGGCGGCAATGACCAGCTTGCCGGAGGGCTGGAGATCGAGAATTTCACCTTGCGTGATGAACCAGCGATGAAAAGGCTCGTGGCGGGCGTTTCGCAGCAGGCGCCGGGCCTGGACCCCATGCATGCGCCGCGAATCGATGCCGACGCGGTTCCGTTCCAGAAATTGCAGGTCCAATTTCAGCGGTCCGGTAGCCGCCTCGATCTGCATAACGGCGTGATGTATGGCAATGAAATCGGCCTGACCGTCGACGGCTCGCTCGATTTTCCGCATGACAAAGTGGCGCTGACCGGCACATTCGTGCCGGCCTACGAACTGAACAATATGTTCTCGAAGATACCGGTCTTCGGCTTGTTCCTCGGCGGCGGAACCAACGAAGGGCTTTTCGCGATCAATTATCACATCACCGGCCTGGCCAGCCAGCCGACGCTCGCGATCAATCCGCTATCGCTCGCGCCGGGATTCCTGCGCAAGATTTTCGGCTCGATCGATCCTGCGAACATGAATCCGCAGCAGCCACCCATGCCGACGGAGCGATAGCATGATCCCAAAAAGTTGCAGACTTTTCGGATGAGATCATGCGTCTAAAGCTAGCTGATCCCGAAAAGTGCTGACTTTTCGGGATAGGGGAATGCGGCTCCTCGGGATGGGGGCTAGAGCTTCAAAAGCACATGTTTTTTGCGGCCGAGCGAAAGTTTGGCAACGCCGTCGGTGAAATCGCCTAAACCCACCATGGCTTTCTCATCCTCGACTGCCTTGTCGTTGATCTTGAGGCCGCCGCCCTTGATCTGACGCCGCGCTTCGCCGGTCGAGGCGACAAGCCCGGCCTTCATGAAAGCTGTCAGAACGCCGAGGCCGGCTTCGACTTCGGCTTTTTCGACGGCGACCGCCGGCAGGGTTTCGCCCAGCGTTCCTTCCTCGAAGGTCTTGCGCGCCGTCTCGGCCGCCTCGAGCGCGGCCTGCCGGCCATGCACCATGGCGGTTGCTTCGGTCGCCAGAATCTTCTTGGCTTCGTTGATCTCGGCGCCTTCGAGCGCTGCCAATCGGGCGATCTCCTCGAGCGGCAATTCGGTGAAGAGCTTCAAGAAACGCCCGACGTCGCCATCCTCGCAATTGCGCCAATATTGCCAATAGTCGAAGACCGGCAGCATGGCGGCGTCGAGCCAGACCGCGCCTTGCGCCGTCTTGCCCATCTTGGCGCCTGAGGCCGTCGTCAGCAGCGGCGAGGTCAGAGCATAGAGCTGGCTCGTGCCCATGCGGCGCCCGAGATCGATGCCGGTGACGATATTGCCCCATTGATCCGAGCCGCCCATCTGCAGGACGCAGCCGTAGCGCTTGTGCAATTCGACGAAATCATAGGCCTGCAGGCACATGTAGTTGAATTCGAGGAAGGAGAGTTCATGTTCGCGTTCGAGCCGCATCTTGACCGAATCCATCGCGAGCATGCGGTTGACCGAGAAGTGCCGGCCGACATCGCGCAGGAAATCGATGTAATTGAGGCTCGCAAGCCATTCCGCATTATCCGGCATGACGGCATCCGTCTTGCCGTCGCCGAACGTTAAAAAGCGCGAGAAGACCTGTTTGATCCCGTCCTTATTGGCAGCGATGGTCTCAAGCGTCAGAACCTTGCGGCTCTCGTCCTTGCCGGAGGGATCGCCGACGCGCGTCGTGCCGCCGCCCATCAGAGCGACGGGCTTGCCGCCGGTCTTCTGCAGCCAGCGCAGCATCATGATCTGAACCAGCGAGCCGACATGCAGCGAGGCGGCGGTGCAATCAAATCCGATATAGGCGGTCAGATCGCCGCTCTTGGCCTTTTGATCGAGGCCTTCGAGATCGGAACATTGATGCAGGAAGCCGCGCTCGATGAGCAGGTTGAGAAAGTCGGATGCAGGCCGGAAGGCGTCGGACACAATAACCTCGCACGCCCGGCCCTCGGCCGGTTTGGAAGGCGGCTACGAATACAAAACCGGCCTCGTAGGTCAAGAGAAAGCGGCGCTTTACGCCAAATAGGCCCTGGGAGCTTCACCGGCCAAAATGACATCTTCAGCAACCTCGCGGCGCTAGGCGCGGTTCAAACGCGGCCAGCGGCTGGCTTCTCTGTTGAAGCCGCCTTTGCTGCCGGACGCGGATGGCAGGCCTTGAAAGCGATCTGCAAATAGAAAAGACTGAGGCTGGACAAGACTCGGAGTCGATGACCACGATGACGCGCGCGATCGGTCTGATGAGCGGCACCTCCATGGACGGTGTCGACGTGGCGCTCCTCGATACGGACGGAGAAGCTTGCGTCACGGCCGGCGCGAGCCGGTTTCTGGCCTATAGCGACGAAGACCGGGATGTGCTGCGCGCCGCCATGGCGGAGGCCACAGCATTGACGGATCGGACCGCCCGGCCGGGCGCTTTGGCTACCGCCGAAGCGCTGATTTCGAAGCGCCATATCGAGGCGGTCGAGGCCTTTCTCGTGGCGGAGAAGATCGACCGGCACAGCATCGACATCGTAGGTTTTCATGGACAGACGGTGCTGCACCGGCCGGAGCACAGATTGACGGTCCAAATCGGCGATGGCGCCGCGCTCTCGCAATCTTTGAGGATGACGGTCGCCTATGATTTCCGGGCCGCCGATGTCGAGGCGGGCGGGCAGGGCGCGCCGCTCGTGCCTGCATACCACCGCGCTTTGGTCGCAGCCGCCGGCCTCACCGAGCCTGTGGTTGTCGTCAACATCGGCGGCGTCGCCAACCTTACCTTTCTCGCGCAGGGCTCAGACCCGATCGCTTGCGATACCGGGCCAGGCAATGCGCTCCTCGACGATCTCATGTTTGCGCGAACCGGCGCCGCGGTGGACCTCGACGGCGCCGCTGCCGCCGCCGGCCGTGTCGACGAGGTCATATTGCAGGAGCTGCTCGCGCATCCTTATTTCGACAAGCCGTTTCCGAAATCGCTCGACCGCAATGATTTTTCGGCTGTGCGGGTGAGTGACCTCTCGACGGAGGACGCTGCCGCGACGCTCACGGCTTTCACGGCGGCGAGCCTCGCGCTTGCCTTCCGGCATTTGCCCGCGGCGCCGAGTCTCGCGATCATTTGCGGCGGCGGCGCTCATAATCCAACTTTGATGCGCGAACTCGCGTTGTGTCTGTCATGCCGTGTCATTACCGCCGACTCATTTGGCTGGTCGGCCGATGCGATGGAAGCCCAGGCCTTCGCCTATCTCGCGGTGCGCAGATTGAAGAACCTGCCGATCACCTTCCCGACGACGACAGGTATCACGCGGCCGCTCGAAGGCGGAAGGCTTCTGACTGTTTGAAGGTGATGACTGGCCGGTGCGGCTCAACGGACAAGACCAGAAGCGAGGGCTTTGCGCAAAACCCGCTATTTTAACGCGAGCGACAGCACCACGAAGGTGCTGCCGCCAATCGCGATTGCAACGAGCGAATAAGGCCTGTCCGGCCTCTTCCTCCGCATCGCGTGCGCCTGCAGGAGCAGTCGCACTTATCTGCGTTTGAGAATCCTGCCGTCACCGGAAAACGACAGAGCCGAACGCCCAAACCAACGGCGTCGATCGCAGCGAAGTTCCCGAAAATCGGCCTGCGCGGGCCGATTTAATCCGGAGTTTCGGTCAGCCGCGATCCGCCGGTTCGGCACGCGTCGGCGTCGGCAGGCGCGGCGGGTTGCCAAGACGACGGTCGAGATAGATGCCGACCTCCTCGATCAAGGGCTCGACGCAATTTTCGAAGAAATGATTGGCGCCGGGGATGACGGCGTGTTCGATCAAGATCCCCTTTTGCGTCTTGAGCTTCTCGATGAGGCCGGTGACCTCCTTCAAGGGAGCGACGCGGTCCTGATCGCCATGCACGAAGAGCCCCGAGGAGGGGCAGGGCGCCAGAAATGAGAAGTCGAATCGGTTGGCGGGCGGGGCGATCGAAATAAAGCCCTCGATTTCAGGCCGCCGCATCAAAAGTTGCATGCCGATCCAGGCGCCGAAGGAGACACCGGCGATCCAGCAGGCGCGTGCCTCCGGATTGATCGTCTGCGCCCAATCGAGCGCCGCGGCCGCATCGGACAATTCGCCCTGGCCGTGATCGAAACCGCCCTGGCTGCGTCCGACCCCGCGGAAATTGAAGCGCAGCACGGAGAAGCCGCGCTCGGCGAAAGCATAATAAAGATTATAGACGATCTGATTGTTCATCGTGCCGCCGAATTGCGGGTGCGGATGAAGGATGATCGCAATGGGGGAGCCGCGTTTCGTGGAGGGATGAAACCGCCCCTCGAGGCGGCCGGCGGGACCATTGAAGATGACTTCGGGCATCGTCGTTCCTTATGTGCTCATTCGCGGGGTGGCGGGATTAAACCCGACATAAAACTGTCAAGCTGGCGGTGGACTCAGGCTCTATCGCTGCAGTTGCTTGGAAAGCGGGCTGCGGTGCTGAGTTTTTGCGCATATCTCGTTCATGAAACTATAGAATTGGCTCTGAAACCTGCCGAACTTTACGCCGTCTGCACTTGACTCTGGCATCTTGCAGCGCCTATATGCGGTTAGAACAATTCTAAGCCCTTGACGGCTTGGCGAGCGCCCATTTCGGCGGGCGGGCCCAGACTCCATGATTTGGAGCGCGCATCCGCCTTCTACCATGGTTGATCGCCCGAATTGCAAGTATTTTGGCAAGCTGTTGCCCTCTAAGTAGGGTCCGCAGGTTTCAAAAAGGCTGGCGCCGTGTCGCAGTCTCGTGCCTATCTCGATCATAATGCGACGACACCGCTGCATCCGGCGGCGAAGGCTGCGATGTGGGCGGCCTTGGAGCAGGTGGGCAATGCCTCCTCTGTCCATGCCGAGGGCCGCGCTGCCCGCGCTATGATCGAAGCAGCCCGAATCGACGTCGCCGAGCTTGTCGGAGCGCATCCGAAATCGACCTTTTTCACCTCCGGCGGAACGGAAGCGCTCAATCTGGCTTTGACGCCTTTCATCGAGACCAAAGGCTCGACGAAGCCTTTCGATGTGCTTCTGGTCGCGGCGGGCGAGCATGCCTGCGTGCGCTCCGGTCATCGCTTTCCGCGCGAAAAGGTTGAGGATATCGCTCTAACATCCTCTGGTGTCATTGATCTTTCCGCGCTTCATGCGGCGCTTGAAAAATACGCCGGTCAGCACGTGATGCTGGCCTTGCAGGCCGCTAATAATGAAACCGGCGTGGTGCAGCCGGTCGCCGAAGCGGCGGCCCTGGTCCATGCCGCGGGCGGATTGCTGGTCTGCGACGCCGTGCAGGCGGCGGCCAAGACCGCCTGCGACATATCCATGCTCGGCGCGGATATTCTGGTGCTTTCGGCCCATAAGTTCGGCGGCCCGAAAGGTGCAGGGGCGGTTTGCATGGCGACAGAAGACATTCATATCGGTGCGCCTTTGCTTGGCGGCGGTGGTCAGGAACGCGGTTTACGGGCCGGGACGGAAAATGTCGCTGCCATCGCCGGTTTCGGCGCGGCTGCGGCGATCGCCCGGCAGAGCCATGATGCGGCGCATCTCGGTGCTCTGCGCGACCAGCTCGAAGCCGAGGTTGCGCGTCTCGCTGGGGACGCCGTGTTTTTTGGGCGCGGCGCGAGCCGTTTACCAAATACCTCCTGCTTCGCGATGGAGGGTCTGGAGGCACAAGTCTTGCTTATGCTACTCGACATTGAGGGCGTAGCAGTCTCGTCTGGTTCGGCGTGTTCGTCGGGCAAAGTGAAGCCATCGCATGTTTTGGCTGCGATGGGCGTCCCAAAGGACGTAGCGCGGGGGGCGATCCGGGTCAGTCTCGGGTGGAACTCGCAGGTTGAGGATGTAGAGCTTTTTAGTCGGGCATTCGAAAAGGCGGTCGGAACGGTCAGGATGAGGCGATTGGCACAAAGACAACATGTGAAATCTGCTGCGTGAATGACCGGGGCAACCTGGTTGAGATGATGTCTGAACCAGCGGTCCTTGTAACCGCCAAGGTGAGGAGAATAGTATGGCTGCGGTCCAGGAAACGGTTGATCAGGTCAAATCGATCGACGTAAGCGAATATAAGTATGGGTTCTCGTCGGAGATCGAAGCCGATAAGGCGCCGAAGGGTCTGAATGAAGACATTGTTCGGTTCATCTCTGCCAAGAAGAACGAGCCGGCGTGGCTGACGGAATGGCGTCTCGAAGCCTATAGGCGCTGGCTCACCATGCGGGAGCCGACCTGGGCGCGGGTGAATTTCCCCCCGGTTGATTACCAGAACCTCTATTATTATTCGGCACCGAAATCGATGTCCGGCCCGAAGTCCCTGGACGAAGTCGATCCGGAACTTCTGAAGGTCTATGAGAAGCTCGGCATTCCGCTGAAGGAGCAGGCGATCCTCGCCGGCGTCCAGCAGCAGCCTGAAGCGCCTAAAGAGCAGCTTTACGACGAAGACGGCCAGCCGATCGCCGATCGCAGAATCGCCGTCGATGCCGTGTTCGACTCGGTGTCGGTGGTTACGACCTTCAAGGAAGAGCTGGCCAAGTCCGGCGTGATCTTCTGCCCGATCTCGGAAGCGGTTCATACGCATCCCGAACTCGTCCAGAAATATCTCGGCTCCGTGGTCCCCACGACCGACAATTATTATGCGACGCTGAACAGCGCCGTCTTCTCGGACGGATCTTTCGTCTACATCCCGCCGGGCGTGAAATGCCCGATGGAACTGTCGACCTATTTCCGCATCAACGAGCAGAACACCGGCCAGTTCGAGCGCACGCTGATCATCGCAGACAAGGGCGCCTATGTGTCCTATCTCGAAGGCTGCACGGCGCCTAAGCGCGACGAGAACCAGCTTCACGCGGCCGTGGTCGAACTCGTCACGCTCGACGATGCCGAGATCAAATATTCGACCGTCCAGAACTGGTATCCGGGCGACGCGGATGGCAAGGGCGGCATCTACAACTTCGTCACCAAACGTGGCGATTGCCGTGGCAATAATTCCAAGATCTCCTGGACGCAGGTCGAGACCGGTTCGTCCATCACTTGGAAATATCCGTCCTGCGTCCTGCGCGGCGACAATTCACGCGGCGAGTTCTACTCGATCGCGATCTCGAATGGTCATCAGCAGGTCGACTCCGGCACCAAGATGATCCATCTCGGCAAGAACACCTCGAGCCGCATCATCTCGAAGGGCATTTCGGCGGGTCACTCGCAGAATACCTATCGCGGTCAGGTCTCGGCGCATCGCAAAGCGACCGGCGCGCGCAATTTTACCAATTGCGACTCGCTGCTCATCGGCGAAACCTGCGGCGCGCATACGGTGCCCTATATCGAGTCGAAAAATCCTTCGACCCAGTTCGAGCACGAAGCGACGACCTCGAAGATCTCCGAAGACCAGCTCTTCTATTGCCAGCAGCGCGGTCTTTCGGCGGAAGAGGCGACAGCTCTGATCGTCAATGGTTTCGTTCGCGACGTCCTTCAGCAATTGCCGATGGAATTCGCGGTCGAAGCGCAAAAGCTGATCGCGGTCTCGCTCGAAGGCAGCGTCGGCTAACAGGGCCGCGAGCCATGAGCTCTACACCTAAGAAAGCGCATGTCCGGGGCTCCCGGGCATGCCAACCACAAGGCACATTCGCCTGAGGGCGAGGGCGCCTCAACTTTTGCTTAATTAAAGAACGGGATTTGCCATGCTCGAAGTCAAGAACCTCAATGTTTCCGTTGCTGGACGCAAGATCCTCAATGACTTCTCCCTCACGGTGAAGGACGGCGAAGTCGCTGCCATCATGGGGCCGAATGGTACCGGCAAGTCGACGCTCTCTTACGTCATCGCCGGCAAGAAGGATTATGAAGTCCATAGCGGCGAGGTTCTTCTCAACGGCGTCAACCTGCTCGACCTCGAGCCTGATGTCCGGGCGTCCAAGGGCCTGTTCCTGGCTTTCCAATATCCGCTGGAAATCCCGGGCGTCGCGACCATGACCTTCCTCAAGGCGGCGCTGAACGCGCAGCGCAAGCATCGCGGCGAAGCCGAACTGTCGACCCCGGACTTCATGAAGAAGGTCAAGGTTTCTTCCGACAAGCTCGGCATCAAGTCCGACATGATGAAGCGCGCTTTGAACGTCGGCTTCTCCGGCGGCGAGAAGAAGCGCATGGATATTTTGCAGATGGCTCTGCTTGAGCCGTCCTTCGGCATTCTCGACGAGACCGACTCGGGCCTCGATATCGACGCGCTCCGCATCGTGTCGGAGGGCGTGAATTCGCTGCGCGATCCGAAGCGCGGATTTTTGGTCATCACCCATTACCAGCGCCTGCTCGACTACATTGTGCCGGATACGGTTCACGTCATGTCGGGCGGCAAGATCGTTCGCACCGGCGGCAAGGAACTCGCACTTGAGCTCGAGAAGAGCGGTTATGCGGAATATGCTTCCGAAGCGGCCGCGGCCTAAGAAGGGGAGTGATCTTTCATGAGCGCTCAAATCATCCCTTCAAAGACGCAGGCCGAGACGGGCCTTGCCGAGGTCTATGGCGCGGCGAAAGCCAAGCTGCCCGGCAATGCCGAGGTCATCAAGCTTCGCGACGACGCCTTCAGCGCCTTCAATGAGGCCGGACTGCCGCATCGGCGTGTCGAGTCCTGGCATTATACGGATCTTCGCACCTTGATGCGTGAAGCTCTGCCGATCGCGCCGGCGCCGACGCCTGCCGCGATTGAAGCGCTTCGCAAGGACATCGGCACGGAGCTGAAACAGAAGCTCGTTCTGGTCGATGGCGTGTTCGTTCCCGAATTGTCGGATACCCTGCCTTCTGGTGTCACGGTGCGTTCGCTCGCAAGCGTGCTCGCCGAAGGCAAAGCCGGGCTGATCTCTTTGGTCAGCGGCATGGGTTTGGGCGCACAAGATCCGATCGTCGCCTTGAACGCCGCTTTGATGCAGGACGGCGTCGTCATCGAAGTGGCGCCGGGTGCTACGATCGCCGAGCCGATCAACCTTCTTTACGCAACGGCGTCCACGACGCCTTCGGCATCCTTCTCGCGCTCTCTCGTTGTCGTCGGCAAAGGCGCTTCTGTCCGGATCTCGGAGTCGAGCATTGGCGATGGCGGCCGGACCGGCCAGACTTTCGGCGCCTTGATTTTCTCGGTCGCCGACGAAGCCGATGTCGGCCATACGGTGATGCTGACCAAGACAGCGGTCGGCAGCGTTCGGCTTGACACCTTCATTGTCGAGGTGGGCGCCAAAGCGAAATTCGACAGTTTCGCGCTGATCGCCGGCAGCGGCCTCGTCCGTCGCCAGATCTTCATGCGCTTTGCCGGAGACGAGACGGTGGGCTCGCTGCGTGGGGTATCCCTTCTGCGCGGAAAAGAGCATGCGGACACGACTTTGTTCGTCGAGCATGTCGGCCAAGGCTGTGTCGGCCGCGAGACCTTCCGCTACATTCTCGACGATGAAGCGACGGGTATTTTCCAAGGCAAGATCCGCGTCGCCCCGGGTGCGCAAAAGACCGACGGCAAGATGCTGAGCAAGGCTCTGCTGCTGACCGATATGGTCGCGATGAACAACAAGCCCGAGCTTGAAATCTTCGCCGACGATGTCGCTTGCGGCCACGGCGCTACGTGCGGCGGCTTGAGCGAAGACCAGATCTTCTATCTTCAGTCCCGCGGCATTCCTTATGCGGATGCGGAGTCGCTTCTGCTTGAGGCTTTTGCCGGTGAGCTGGCAGACGAGATTCAAAACGAGGCTCTCGTCGGAACCTTTAGGACCGAGATTGCAACCTGGCTCAACGAGCGGGTCAAGAAGTAATGGCCTGGATGCGCATGGCAGGAGCGGCCGGATATTGCTCTTGCCTGCCCAACGGATCGAGCACGGGGCTTTGCACTGGGCTCAGATATGGTGCGGACAATGAATAAGCATATCACCGATGCGCCTTTGGACGTGATGAAGATCAGAGAGGATTTTCCGATCCTCTCGATGGAAGTCTACGGCAAACCGCTCGTCTATCTCGACAATGCCGCTTCGGCGCAAAAGCCGAAGGAAGTCGTCGATCGCATGGTCCGCGCGACCTATACCGAATATGCCAATGTGCATCGCGGACTGCATTATCTCGCGACGGCCGCGACGGATGCTTTCGAGCAGGCGCGCGAAAGCGTGCGCGCCTTCTTGGGAGCCGGGTCGGTCAACGAGATCATCTTCACCAAATCGGCGACCGAGGCCATTAATCTGGTCGCGGCCTCGTTCGGCCAGGCCTTCATTCAAGAGGGCGACGAAATCGTCCTCTCGATCATGGAGCATCACGCCAACATCATCCCGTGGCACTTCCTGCGCGAGCGCAAGGGCGCGGTGATCAAATGGGTCGATGTCGACGACGAGGGGAATTTCTCCCTCGAGGCCTTCGAGAAGGCCTTGTCGCCCAAAACCAAGATCGTCGCCATGACGCATATGTCGAATATGCTCGGCACGGTGACGCCGGTGAAGGAGATCGTCAAAATCGCGCATGAGCGCGGGATTCCGGTCCTGATCGACGGTTCGCAAGGCGCCGTCCATCTCGAAGTCGATGTCCGCGATCTCGATGTCGATTTCTATGTCGTGACGGGCCACAAACTTTATGGCCCGACGGGCATCGGCGCTGTCTATGGCAAGACGGAATGGCTTGAGAAGCTGCCGCCCTTCCTTGGTGGCGGCGAGATGATCAACGAGGTCACGATGGATACCGTGACCTACAACGAGCCGCCGCATCGCTTCGAGGCCGGCACGCCGCCGATCATCCAGGCGATCGGGCTCGGCGCCGCGGTCGATTACATGCAGAAGATCGGGCGCGCCCGCATCCATGCGCATGAAATGGCCTTGAGCGATTATGCGCATGAGCGTCTGGGCAAGATCAATTCGCTCAAAATCTTCGGGCATGCGAAAGGCAAAGGCGCCATCGTCGCCTTTGAAATGAAAAACGCGCATGCCCACGATGTCGCGACGATCATCGATCGTTCCGGCATCGCCGTGCGGGCTGGAACGCATTGCGCCCAGCCCTTGTTGAAGCGGTTCGGCGTCACTTCGACGTGCCGTGCCTCCTTCGCCGTCTACAATACATTCGAAGAAGTCGACAAACTCGCTGAGGCCCTGATCCGGGCCGAAGGTTTGTTCGCCTGAGAACGAGGAGCGATTTATGTCCGAGGCTCAAACCGCAGACGCAGAAGCCACAACGGTTCCGCCGAACGACCCACAGTGGATCTTCTCCGACGATGTTTCGGAGAAGGAGCGCAACCGCTTGAGGGGCGATTGCGTCGCGGCCTTCAAGACGATCTTCGACCCGGAGATTCCCTGCGATATCTACGAGCTGGGTCTTATCTACAAAGTCGATGTCGACGAGAACCGGTTGATCCGCGTCGAGATGACCTTGACGGCGCCGGGATGTCCCGTCGCCGGACAGATCACGGAATCGGTCGAGACGGCCATCGGCACAGTGCCTGGCACCCTCGGCGTGGTCGTGAGCATCGTCTTCGAGCCGCCGTGGGAGCAGGGCCGCATGTCGGACGAGGCTCGGGTCTCGCTCGATATGTTCTGACCTTGAGATGTTTCGCGGCCTTAGCGGTCGCGAAACCGTTCAATTCATCTTTCCTTCTGATAAGCGGCTGAGAAATCAGCCGCTTTTTTATTGCCGGCGGGCTGCCTCGCCTGCCAGAGGCTGCAAATCGGCGATTGAGTCCCCATATCCGGATCACGAAATGGACTTCAGGGCTCAAGGAGCTAGGCATGGCCTCGAGATTTGCAATTATGTCCGTGACGGAGGCGGCGGCGGCGCGCGTCCGGGACTTGACGGAAACAGCCGGAAAGCCGGTGCTGGGTCTGCGGGTTGGCGTCAAGAACGGCGGCTGCGCCGGCATGGCCTATACTGTCGAATTCGCCGACGAGCTGGGGCCGCTCGATGAGGTTGTCGAAGACAAAGGCGTGAAGCTCGTCGTCGACCCGAAGGCGCTCATGTTTTTGCTCGGCACGGAGATGGATTATGAGACGAGCACTGTCTCTTCCGGCTTCGTCTTCCGCAATCCCAATCAGGTTGGGTCATGCGGCTGCGGTGAATCCGTCACATTGAAGCCGGCCGATGCGGTCAGCGCTTCCTCCTGAAACAAAGCTTGCCACGACCCCGCGCGGCAAGCTTTGACTTCGGCCTTTCGGCGGATAGGCTTTGGGCTTAGGCCTAATAGAATTGGCTCATTGACCAGCAAAGATAAACGCGGGGGGAAATCATGCGCGCCATTTTTGGGCTTGCGATCGGCCTTGCCTTGATCGCGGGGGGTAAGGCTATGGCGGAAACGCCGCTGCCGTCTCAGGCACCCGTGCCGGAGCAAATGCCTTTCAATATTCCCTATGGACCGACGGTCGATCTTGCGAAAGCCAAACAGCTCGCGGCGGTCGCCGAGGCCGAGGCCATCAAGCATAATTGGAAGATGGCGATTTCTGTCGTCGATCCTTCCGGCGCTCTCGTCTATTTCGAAAAGATCGACGATACGCAATTGGCCTCGGTGATCGTGTCGCAGAAAAAGGCCAGCACGGCGGCGCTCTATCGCCGGCCGACCGCGGTCTTCTACGATGCGATGGAGACAGGCCATCCCTCGGTTGCGACGCTCGATCCTCATCCGGTGGCGTCAGCCGGCGGATTTCCGCTCGTCGAAGGCGGTAAGCTGATCGGCGCGATCGGTTGCAGCGGCGGCGCGCCGGTTCAAGACGCGGTGGTCTGCAAGGCAGCGGTCGATACACTTCACTAGAACACGATTCACTCATCGAGCCGTCATTGCTTCGCTCGCAATGATGGTCTTCGTTGTGCTTTCGCCTTCACGAAACAATTGATCGTCCCGACCCCTTTGGGGCGACGGTGGCTGCCATATTTCCCTCCTGGATTGAACCGGGGAAGGGACCTATCATGGCGCGCGCGAGCTTGGGGTTTGTGATCGGTTTGACAATGATCGCCGGATGCGGTGCGGCCTTTGCGCAGGCGTCGACGCCGCTGCCGTCTCAGGCACCCGTGCCCGAGCAAATGCCTTTCAACATTCCGATCGGCCGGTCGATCGATCTCGCCAAAGCCAAGGAGCTTGCCGGCGCCGCCGAGACGGAGGCCGCAAAGCGCCATTGGAAGATGGCGATCTCGATCGTCGATCCCTCGGGCGAACTCGTCTATTTCGAGAAGATGGACGACACGCAATTCGCGTCGATCCAGATCGCGCAAGCTAAAGCCCGCACGGCCGCGCGTTTTCGCCGTCCGACCTCGGCTTTCTATGATGCGATCGAGACGGGCCATCCGTCGATCGCCGTGATCGACCCGACGCTCGTCGGCATACCCGGCGGCCTGCCGCTGGTCGAGAATGGCAAACTTATCGGGGGGATCGGCTGCAGCGGCGGTGCCAGCGTGCAGGATGCCGTCATCTGCAAGGCGGGGGCGGACAAGCTGCAATAAGCATGATCCCGAAAAGTTGCAGACTTTTCGGCTGAGATCATGCGTTAGAAAAAATGAAAAAGAACGCCATTGGGATGCCGGATGCGTTTCCGGCATGTGCCTTAGTCCTGCTCTTCGACGACCTTCACCGGTTTCAGCTTGACTGGCCGCAGCAGGAACATGGGAACGTGATCGCCCATGCCGACGACAGGCGGATCATTGGAGACTTGCGCGCGCGGCCGTCTTTCAGTCCGCTCGGGTGCGGCCACACGTTCGGGCGCGGCGCGTTCCGGCGCCTCGCGGCCGTCGCGGCGTCGCGATTTTACGTTTTGACGCGGCAAGCGCGGTGGCAGGACGTCATCTGGCTCAGCCGCGGCAATGGCGGGGCTCGGCCGCTCGCCCGACGAAGGCGATGCACGCCGCCAGTTCCCACGCCCGCCACGCGTGCGTCCGCGCGGCTCTTCCGCCGGTGCTTCTTCAGGCGCTTCCGAGGCCGATGGCTTTTCGTTCATCCATTCGATCTTGGTCGCGATGAGTTTTTCGATTTCGTCGATATATTTTTGATCGGCATGGGTCACGATGGAGAGTGCTATGCCGCTACGTCCGGCGCGCCCTGTACGTCCGATCCGATGCACATAATCCTCTGCATGAGTCGGGACGTCGAAATTGAAAACATGGCTGACGTCGGGAATGTCCAATCCGCGCGCCGCCACGTCCGAACAGACGATCAAAGCAACTTCGCCCGATTTGAACGCATCGAGCGAGGCCATGCGCGCGCGCTGATCCATGTCGCCATGCAAGGCGCCTACGGCGTAGCCGTGTTTTTGCAGCGAATTATGGAGCAGCGCGACATCGCGTTTGCGATTGCAGAAGATGATCGCATTTTTGAAATTCTCGGCGTCCTTCGCTTCGCCGATGAGCCTGCGCAAAGTCTCGCGCTTGGCCGCGCCTGGCGCGGAGGCGACGAGCTTTTGGGTAATCGTGCTTGCGGTCGAGGAGGGCGGGGCGACTTCGATCCTGACGGGGTTATGCAGGAACGTGTCGACGAGACGGGTGATTTCGGGCGGCATGGTTGCCGAGAAGAACAAGGTCTGCCGCGTGAAGGGAACAAGCTTGCAGATGCGCTCGATGTCGGGAATGAAGCCCATGTCGAGCATGCGGTCGGCTTCGTCGATGACCAGAATTTCAATGCCGGTCAGAAGCAATTTGCCGCGCTCGGAAAAATCGAGCAGCCGGCCGGGTGTCGCAATCAGGACATCGGCGCCGCGGGTGATCTTGGTTTCCTGATCGCCGAAGGACATGCCGCCGATCAGAAGCGCGACATTGAGTTTGTGGTTGACGCCGTAACGCGTGAAGCTCTCTTCGACTTGGGCGGCCAGTTCGCGCGTCGGTTCGAGGATCAATGTGCGTGGCATTCGCGCCCGCGCGCGGCCCATTTCCAGGCGGCACAGCATCGGCAAGGTGAAGGCCGCCGTCTTGCCCGTGCCCGTCTGAGCAATGCCTAAAATATCGCGGCCGGCGAGGGCATAGGGTATGGCCTGCTCTTGGATGGGCGTCGGGTTTGTATAGCCGGAGGCATCGACGGCTTGCAGAACCTTTTCACTAAGGCCGAGTTCTCGAAACGACATTCTAATCCTAAGAAAAAACGAACATGAGGTTGGTTGAGTTGGCGATTGCATCGAGCAATGCGTGCCGGCGAATACCTGCTTCAGCCATCGTCTGTTCGAATCGCATATTTTGCAGCGGAGCCTTACCCGTTGCCGAAGCGCAGCTCTGTAATTTGAGATTGCGAAAGCCCGTGCCGACAGTCGAATGACGACACAGAGTTTGGCTTGCTTTTAGTCTTTAATGGGAAAGCAAAAAACGTGCGTTCGCTTTCTTGAAAAGAACGAAATCGCTCTTTTGTGCCGCGTCTGTGACGAGGCGGCATCTCACGTTCCCCACACATATGAGGCTAAAGTGCTGAAATGACAAGTCCTGCGAGGGCCGATTGCCTGGGGATAGAAGCTGAAACGCGCCAAAATGCCGCGCTATGTTTAACGGCTCTCAACTGGGGCTTTCTCTTTAAAAACAATAAGGCTCCGCCATTTCTGGCGAAGCCTTGCTTGAAATCGAAGGATTTTATACGGCGAAGCTTGAACCGCAACCGCAAGAAGCGGTGGCCGCCGGATTCGAAACCTTGAACATGCGGCCCATCAGATCGTCGATGAAATCGATCTGGCAGCCCTTCAGAAATTCGAGCGAGATCTGATCGACGAGAACGGTCGCGCCTTCGCGCTCCAGGACGAGATCGTCTTCGTTGCGCTCGGTGGTCACGGTATAGGTATATTGGAAACCCGAGCAGCCGCCGCCATCGACGCCGACGCGCAGAACCGAGCCGGGGGCCTCGGTCTTCATGATTTCTGCTACGCGGCGCGCGGCCGCCTCGGTAAGAATGACGACGGGGGCGTCGACGGTTGCGGCTTCACTCATGGGGAAAACCTCGGAATGATTGGGACTGGAGGAGGCCTCCGCGCCACAGCGCTTGCCTCGTTTCGATTTAGAGAAGATACGTCGCCTTGCCCCTAACTGCAACAAGTTAGGCCGGAAAACGAGTTTTCATGAAAGATTCCAGTTATCTCCCCCGGCGGGCCTCCTATGCCTCGGACGCCGCCCGCAGCCGCGGCCGTCTCTTGAGCGAGCCGTCCTCGCCGACTCGCACCGAATTTCAACGCGATCGCGACCGGATCATCCATTCGACCGCCTTCCGCAGGCTTGCCCACAAGACCCAGGTCTTCGTGCCGCATGAGGGCGACCATTTCCGGACGCGCCTCACCCATTCGATCGAAGTCGGTCAGATTGCCCGCGCGATTGCCCGGGCGCTCGGTCTCGACGACGACCTCGCCGAGGCGCTGGCTCTGGCCCATGACCTCGGCCATACGCCCTTCGGGCATACGGGCGAGGACGTTCTCGACGAGCTGATGGCGCCTTACGGCGGGTTCGATCATAACGCCCAGGCGCTCAGGATCGTCACCAAATTGGAGCGGCGCTACGCGACCTTCGACGGCCTCAATCTGACCTGGGAGACGCTTGAAGGGCTCGTCAAGCACAATGGGCCGCTTCTGGAAAAGGATGGCACGCCGGTGCCGCGTTATGCCGAGCGGGGCCTTCCGATGGCACTCGTCGAATATGACGCGATCAATCCCTTGGAGCTTGCGAGCTTTGCCAGCGGCGAAGCCCAGGCGGCAGCCATCGCCGACGATATCGCCTATAATGCACATGATATAGACGATGGGCTGCGCGCCGAAATCCTCGATTTCCAGCAGATCTCGGAAACCGATTTTCTGCGCGACATCGGCAGCGAGATCGAATCGCTTTATCCGGGTCTCGAAAAGCCGCGCGTCATTCACGAGCTGGTGCGGCGCATGATTACCCATTTCATCGAGGACGCCATCGAAGAAAGCCGGCGTCGTCTGTCGGAAGCGAAGATCGAAAGCGTCGAGGAGATCCGGGCCCGCGGCGAGCCCGTCATCGGTTTCTCGGAAGCGACGAACAGCGTCGATCGCATGGTGAAGAGCTTCCTGTTCCAGCATATGTATCGGCACCCGAACGTCACCCGCATCAGGGCCGATGCGCATGAAGTCATCATCAATCTGTTTCGCAGCTTCTTTGCCGAGGTCGAGCTGATGCCGAAAGAATGGGCGCATATGGCAGCGGCGATGCCGCCGAAGGAAGAAGCGCGCCGCGCGCGCCTCGTCTGCGATTATATTGCCGGCATGACCGATCGTTTCGCGCTGGCCGAACACCGCCGTCTTTTTGACGTTGCACCTGAACTCAGATAGGGCGCGATACTATCGCCATGAATATTTTTGCTGAATTCCAAGAGCGCATCGCATCGCATCTGGCGCGGATCGTGGCTTCCGGCCGCTTGCCGGCCGATCTCGATCTCGGCCGTTTTGTCGTCGAGCCGCCGCGCGACGCGACGCATGGCGATCTCGCGACCAATGCCGCCATGGTCTATGCGAAAGAAGCCAAGGCTTCCTTTGCCAATCCGCGCCAGCTCGCAACCGAAATCGCGGCCGTTCTTGCCGACGATCCAGATGTTGCGCAAGCCGAAGTGGCGGGTCCTGGCTTCATCAATATCCGCCTAAAGCCGGAAGTCTGGAGCAAGGTGCTGCTGGCGGCCTTGACGCAAGGCGCGGCTTTCGGCCAAGCGGGACCGGCGCCGGCGCTCGCCGCCCGCAAGATCAATATCGAATATGTCTCGGCCAATCCGACGGGCCCCATGCATGTCGGCCATTGCCGGGGGGCGGTCTTCGGCGATGCGCTCGCCAATCTTCTCGCCTATGCCGGCTATGACGTGACGCGCGAATATTATATCAACGATGCCGGCGCGCAGATCGATGTGCTCGCACGCTCCGCTTATCTGCGTTACCGCGAGGCGACGGGCGAGGAGATCGGTGCGATCCCGGAAGGGCTTTATCCTGGCGACTATTTAAAGCCCGTCGGCGAAGCGCTTGCGAACGAATACGGGATATCTCTCCTCAGCAAGACGGAGCCCGAATGGCTCGAGATGGTGCGGGTCATTTCGATCGAGGCCATGATGGGCATGATCCGCGACGATCTCGCCGCGCTCAACATCACCCATGAAGTCTTTTTCTCCGAACGCTCGCTGACGCGCGGCGCGGAAGGCGACGCGGTCATACGCGCGATCCAAGACCTGCGCGACAAAGGTCTCGTCTATGAAGGCCGTTTGCCGCCGCCCAAGGGCCAGCTCCCGGACGATTGGGAGGATCGCGAACAGACCCTGTTCAAGTCGACCGATTTCGGCGACGACGTCGACCGGCCTTTGATGAAGTCGGACGGCAGCTACACGTATTTCGCCTCCGATATCGCCTATCACAAGATCAAAATCGAACGCGGCTATGCGACTTTGATCGATGTCTGGGGCGCCGATCATGGCGGCTATGTCAAACGGATGCAGGCCGCGGTCGCGGCGCTGTCCGGCGAGAAAACCGTCCTCGACGTGAAACTATGCCAGCTCGTGAAGCTGATGCGGAACGGCGAGCCGGTCAAAATGTCGAAACGGGCAGGGGATTTCGTCACTCTGCGCGAAGTCGTCGATGAGGTCGGCGTCGATGCCGTGCGCTTCATGATGCTGTTTCGGAAAAACGACGCGCCGCTCGACTTCGACTTGAGCAAAGTCGTGGAACAGTCGAAAGACAATGCGGTTTTTTACGTGCAATATGCTCATGCACGCGGAAAATCAGTGCTACGGCAGGCGCTTACCACATTTGCCGGAAGTGATTTCTCAACCGAGAGCTTGGCTGGAGCCGACCTCTCTTTATTGACCGACGAGGGTGAGCTCGGGCTTATAAAGTTGATCGGGCAGTTTCCGCGCGCGATAGACGCTGCCGCCGCGGCGCACGAGCCGCATAGAGTAGCGTTTTATTTGCACGACCTGGCCTCGCTCTTCCACTCGCATTGGACGCGGGGCAAAGATCAGCCACAATTACGCTTTGTTAATGAAGATACTTCAAATTTGACCTTTGCGAGGCTGGCTTTGGTGACAGCCTTGACTTCGGTTCTTGCCTCGGGACTGAATATCCTGGGTGTCAGCGCACCAGAAGAAATGCGTTAAAACGCGGATTTAGAGTGCGTTTTACAGGACTTACGGGAAATAAACGCAAATTTTTGCCCGTTTGTTGCTGGATCGCCGCGATATTTTGGCCCGAAAGTCATGATGCTATTGGGCCGAATCTTACGGTTGCGAGGTATTGAGTTATGAGTGAGCCAGCAGCTAAGCGCCCGATGATCGATCTGGACGAATTCGAACGGCGTCTGCGCCGTCCGACGCCAGCAGCTGTGCATTCTCAGGAGGATCCGCTGGCCGAACTCGCCCGCCTTGTCGGCGGCGTCCAGGAAGATCCATTCAAAAACGTTTTCGAGCAGGACCGGCATCTGCCGCGTTCGCCGCGCTTCGCATCGGCTCAGGGCGGCGCAGCGCGCGTCGTGCAGACGGCGCCGCGGGTGCAGGCCGCGCCGCGCGTCGTGCAGGAGGATTTCGGCGCCGAGGACTATGCTGCGAGCGATCAGCATTTGCATGGCACGATTCATCCGCAAGTTTATGCCGATCAAAGCTATGCCGAACCGGATTATGCCGAGACTTATGCTCACGACGAGCAGGCGATGATGGCGGCTCAGGCCGGCTATCACGCGGCCTCGGCCGAAGATGAGAATTATGCCTGGTCGGAGGCGGGAGCGCCTGTCGGGGCTGCCGAGCCGATGAGGTCTGCGCTCGCCGATGCGCCGCGTTCGCGCCGGCCGCTTTATGTGATGGCTGCGATCATCGCAGCAGGCATCGCGGGGATCGGCGTCAGCTTCGCCTATAAGAGCAAGTCCGGGCCGCATGAACTCGCTATGATCAAGGCGATGAGCGGCCCGACCAAGGTCCAGCCGGATTCGCCCGGCGGCGCTGATGTTGCGAACCAGGATGCATCCATTCTCGACAAGACGCCGCAGCCGACGCCGGTGGCACTCGTCGATCACCAGGAGCGGCCCGTCGATCTCGGGCGTCAGCAGGCTGCGCCGCGGACCATCATGGCGGATGCCGCAGGATCCATGGGCGCGGCCAGCGTTCCCGTTCCTCCGCCGCCAACCAGCCAGCAAGCCGCGGCACCGCAGAACATCCAGTCCTATGGGATCGGTGCTCTGATCGAACCGAAGAAGGTCAAGACCGTCTCCGTGCGGTCCGACGGCACGCTGCTGCCAAACGATACGCCGCCGCAAATGCCGCAAAGCGCGCCCGCCGCTGCTCCTGCCATGCAGGCGCCGCATCCGGCAGCGCCCGCGACCTCGGGTGCAACGACGCCGAAGCCCGCAACGCCGAAGTCGACGGCACGTGTCGTCACCACGCCGAAGCCGCAGTCGGCCGAGCAGCAGGTTGCCGACGACAACGGCGAGGCGCCCACTGCGCCGGCCGCCGCCACGCCGGTGGCTCCGGCGCCCGTGAAACCGAAGCCTGCATCTGCGAAGCCGATGAAGGTCGCCGAAACGGAAACCACGGATTCCATTCCGGATGGCGCGGACAAACATGCCTCGGGCGGTTCATTCGCCGTGCAATTGGCAGCTCCCGGATCCGAACAGGAAGCGCATGACCTGACCAACAAGCTCGCATCGAAATTCGGCAGCGAGCTTAAGGGCCACCACCTCACCTATCACCGGGCGAAAGTGAACGACAAAACCGTCTTCCGTGTCCGCGCGGCCGGGATGTCTCACGAAGAGGCAACAGGGATTTGCCAGAAGCTCCAGGCGAGCGGTGGCTCCTGCTTTGTCGCAAAGGACTAGGCCGGAACTTGAAAGCACACAATTGAGATGCGCGCTTTCGTCTGCGGCTGCTCCGGCTTGGTGCTGAGCGAGGACGAACGCGCCTTCCTGCGTGAGACTGAGCCTTTCGGTCTTATTCTCTTCAAGCGAAACATCGACACACCCGCGCAAGTGAAGGCGCTTGCCGACGCTTTCGCCGATTGTCTCGGCCGCGACCATGCCGCGATCCTCATCGATCAGGAAGGCGGAAGGGTCCAGCGCCTCGGGCCGCCGCATTGGCGGACCTATCCGCCGGCTTTCCGCTTCGGGCAGACGCGTCTGCCGCTCGACCGGCAAGCCAAGCTCGTGCGCGGCGCCGCGCGGATCATGGCGCATGATCTCCGGGAACTTGGCATCACGGTCGATTGTCTGCCGGTGCTCGATGTGCCGGTGCCGGGCAGCCATAGCGTCATTGGCGACCGCGCCTATGGCGATACGCCCGAGACCGTGGCGACGCTCGGCCGAGCTGCGGCCGAAGGGCTGCTCGATGGCCATGTGCTGCCGGTGATGAAACATGTGCCGGGCCACGGCCGCGCCATGGCCGACAGCCATATGGAACTGCCGATCGTAACGGTGCCGGTCGAAGCTTTGAGGCAAAGCGATTTCGCGCCGTTCAAGGCAAACGCGGATCTGCCCGCCGCGATGACTGCGCATGTCGTCTATGAGGCGCTCGATCCCGAGCGGCCCGCGACACTCTCGCCTCTGGTCGTCGAGACGATCATCCGGCATGAAATCGGCTTCGACGGGCTGTTGATCAGCGACGATCTCTCGATGCGCGCGCTGAAAGGCTCATTTCGCGACCGGGCCGAGGGCCTTTTCGCGGCAGGCGTCGACATAGCGCTTCATTGCAACGGCGACCTGCAAGAGGCGCGCGCCGTCGCCGCCGGCACGCCTCTGCTCGAAGGCAAAGCTCTGGAACGGGCGGACGCCGCCATGGCCAGGCTCGGCGGCAAGCCTGCCGCGGGCGATTTCGATCCTGTGGACGCCTGGAAAGCGATCGAAGCCGAGCTTGCGATCACCGCTTGATCGGGCCATGATTCCGATAAAGTAACCATGCGTTAGGAGATTGATTCGGTGGCGGACCTGCCGTTCGACGAACAAGAGCAAATCAAGAGCGAAGGCGAGGCTGCTTTTCTGGTCGATCTCGACGGTTTCGAAGGGCCGCTCGACCTTTTGCTCGATCTTGCGCGCCGGCAGAAGGTCGATCTGCACAAAATCTCGGTCCTGGCGCTTGCCGATCAATATCTCTCCTTCATCGCCGAGGCGCGGCGCGTGCGGCTCGAACTCGCCGCCGATTATCTCGTCATGGCGGCGTGGCTTGCCTATCTGAAATCCAGGCTTTTGCTGCCGCAAGGTCCGCAAGATGCGGAGCCCGACGGTACCGAGCTTGCCGAAGCGCTCGCGTTGCGCCTGCAAAGGCTGGAGGCGATCCGCGCCGCGGCCGATGCGCTCGTCAACCGGCCGCGCCTCGATCGCGATGTCTTCCGCCGCGGCCAGCCCGAGCAGCTCAACATCATCTCGACCACGTTTTGGCAGGTGAGCCTCTACGATCTTCTGTCCGCCTATGCACGGCAAAGACAGAAACAGGCGCTCTCGACCATGCATATGCCAAAGCGCTTGGTCTGGTCGCTGATCGAGGCGCGAGCGGCGCTTGAGAAGCTCGCCGGTCAGGCCTTGGACTGGACGTCGCTTGATTCCTATCTCATCGAATATTGCACGACGCCCGAGATGCGGCGCACGGTTCGCGCCTCGGCTTTGTCGGCCATGCTCGAAATGGTCAAGGAGGGTACGGTCGCGATCAGACAGGACCGGGCCTTCGCCCCGATCTGGATCAAGAGTGCGCCGCGTGTGGTGGATGCGGCACCGGTTTGATGGCACTCGGCGGTTAAGTTTTGGAGGAGAGATTTTTGGGCGAGATCGCAAGATTGTTTCCGCACCTTGAAGGTGAAACGAAGATCGAGAACGAATCTGAGTCCTCTGACGCGCTTTTTGGCGAGGCCATCCGCATCGCGGAAGCCATGCTGTTTGCCGCGGCTGATCTTCTGGACGAAGGCGAGATCGCCAGGCGCATGCCCAATGGCATCGCCGTTTCGCAGGTGCTGGCGCAATTGAAGCAGGATTATGCCGCGCGCGGCGTCAATCTCGTGCGGGTGGGTCATAAGTGGATGTTCCGCACGGCGGCGGATCTCGGCTGGCTTTTGTCGCGGACCGAAACCGAGCCGAAGAAACTCTCCCGCGCGGCACTCGAGACGCTTGCGATCGTCGCTTATCATCAGCCTGTGACGCGCGCCGAGATCGAGGATATTCGCGGCGTCGGCATTTCAAAAGGCACGCTCGATCTGTTGCTCGAAACCGGCTGGGTGCGTCTGCGCGGTCGCCGCAAAGCGCCGGGACGCCCTGTCACTTATGCAACGACCGAGACTTTCCTATTGCATTTCGGCCTCGAAGCGATCGGCGATCTGCCGGGCCTCGAAGAGCTGAAAGGGGCCGGGCTTTTCGACGGCCGCCTGCCGAAGGAATTCCAGATTCCGCTGCCGAACGACGATCTGGCTTTGACCGCGGACGAAGATCCGCTCGAAGACGAAGCCCTGGAGCCCTTGCTCGACATCGACCAGCCTGATCCGGAGCGCGAGCAAGAGCCGGAAGAGGGCGACGGCGAGGGCGACGATTTCAATGACAAGCCGCTCGAAGACGACGACGGCGAGATCGAAGATTAGAAGCACGATCCGGGGTCAGGACTTCATCGTGACCTGAGGAGCGTCATTGCGAGCGAAGCGAAGCAATCCAGAGGCAGCCCGCTCAGACAATGGCATGGATTGCTTCGGAGCCATAAGCCGGCCTTCAGCCGGGCGTCTTTATTCTTTTCGACGGGCGTGCAGAGCACGCCCGTTGGCTCACGGCTCGATGATTGAGTCCTGATCCTAAACCAGCGGTTTTTCAATGCTCAAAAATGAGCATGAAAAACGCCATGAAGAGGATGAGATGCACCGCGCCTTGCAGGACGTTGGTGCGGCCGCTCGCAAAGGTCACGACGCTGACGGCGAGCGTCAATAGCAGCATGAGAAAATCTGTGTGCTCAAGGCCAAGCGTGATATCGCGGCCGGTGACATGGCTGACGATCAAAATCCCCGGCACGGTCAGCCCGATGGTCGAGAGCACCGAGCCCAGAAAGATGTTCACCGACCGCTGCAAATGGTTGGCAACGGCCGCGCGGACGGCGCCGATGGCTTCCGGCGTTGCAACGAGAACCGCCATGATCACACCGCCGAGCACCGCCGGAGCGTGCATCGTCTCTAGGATATGATCGACCGGATGCGCGAGCTGCTCGGCCAGAAAAACGATCGGCAGCATATAGGCGGCGAGCAGAAGAGCATGCACGATGAACGGCGCCTCGCTTTTCTCGGCCTTATGATCCTCGGGGATTTCTCCGGCGACCGTGAAATAGCCGCGATGGCGGCCGGTCTGCATGGCGAGGAAGGCGCAATAGAGGATGCCCGAGGTCACGACGAGAAACATCCGTTGCATGGTCGAGAGCGTCGGGCCCTCCGTCGTCAATGTGTAATTCGGCAGGATCAGTGCGAGCACGGCGAGCGGGATGATCACGCCGAGATAGGCATTCGCGCCTTGCAGATTATAGTGCTGTTCGCGGTGGCGCCAGGCGCCGAGCAGCAAGGACAATCCCACCATGCCGTTGAGGACGATCATTATCACGGCGAACATGGTGTCGCGTGCGAGGGTCGGATTGTTGTCGCCGTGCGTCATCACGGCGGAGATGCTCATCACCTCGATCGAAGTGACCGACAAGGTCAGGATCAGCGTGCCATAGGGTTCGCCGAGCCGCAATGCGAGCTGTTCGGCGTGACGCACCACACTTAGAGCTGAGCCGAGCACGGTTGCGAAGAGCCATCCGAAAATCAGAGCCCACCGGAAGGGGTTCGCCAGATCGGCAAGCAGAAAGTCGCCGGCGACGAAAAAGGCGAGACTCGTCGCGTAGCTAAAGCCTAAAAACCAATCTTCGCGGATGAGCTTTGATATTTGGACTTTCTTGCGCGCCGGTTGCGCCTGCACGTTTTGAAGCATAACCATCCCGGAGTGATTTTGATCGCGAGACGGAACTATATCCAATATCTCGACAATCCGCTTTAGGCTTGTCTCAATTTATGCGTATATTTGAAAGCTTGCCTTGACCATTTTTGATCGCGTCTACTCCGCGCCTGTTTCCCGCATGAGCTTCTCGCGGTCGCGGATCAAAATGCGCCCGCGGCCGAGATCGAGAAGGCCAGCGCGCCGCCAGATCTGCAATTGCCGGTTCACCGTCTCGCGCGCGACGCCGACATAATTCGCAAGCCGGTCCTGCGAGATGTGAATTTCCATGCCGAAATCCTCGACGAGGATGGCGAGCCGCCGCGCCAGGCGCACCTGAAACGGCAGCAGCGCCGTTTCCTCCATACGGTCGCTGACCCATCTGATGCGCTGGCATAAAAGCTCGATGACGCGGATCGCGACACGGGCATCTTTTTCGAGATAGGCAAGAAAGTCGCTGCGACGGAGCACGAAAAGCTCGCTGGCTTCCGCCGCTACGGCATCGGCCGTGCGTGCCTGGCCGTCGAAAAGCGCGATCTCGCCGAAAAGATCGCCGGGTCCAAGCACGTTCAAGGTCAGAGTGTCGCCGGACGGCGTGCCCGTTTCGATGCGGATCTGGCCGCGCCTGATGCCGTAAAGTGCATCGCCTTTGTCGCCTTTGACGAAAAGCGTCTCGCCTTCGGGCAAGGTGCGTTTCTGACAGAGACTGGCAAGCTTCTCGATCGCTTGCGCATCGAGCCCGGCGAAGAACGGATTGATCCGTAGCAGCGCCGCGAAGTCGCCGGGCTTATTCAGCTTCGCGCTCCGATGATCTCGAAGGCTTCGACGGCGCGGCGGAAGCCCTTCAGGTTGAGCGTGCCGATGGATCTGGCGTCGAATGTCTCTTCGATCACGTTGAAGACGCGCTGATCGACGAGGATCTGGCCGGGCTTGGCCTCGTCGCAAAGCCGCGAGGCAAGATTCGTCACCGTGCCGACCGCGGCATAATCGAAGCGGCGCTCGAAGCCGATCTTGCCCAAGGTTGCGTAGCCGAGCGCGATGCCGATTCCGAAGCCGAGATCATGACCGCGCTTGCGCCATGTCCGTGCGAGCACTTCGACGCTCTCGCGCATCTCGACCGCCATGCGCACGGCCCGCATCGTATGATCGGGGCAGGAGAGGGGGTCGTTGAAGAGGGTGAGAAGCCCGTCGCCTGCGAAACGTTCGAGCGTACCTTCATAGCGGTCGATCAATTGCCCGAGTGCGTGATGGAATTCATGCAGGACCGCCATCACCTCTTCCGGCTCGGCGATCTCGGTAAACGCGGTGAAGCCGCGCAGGTCGCAGAAGAGGACCGTGACTTCGCGCCTATGGCTGCGCAAAAGGTCTTCCTGCTCGCTGCTGGCCGCGATGACATCTGCGACCTGCGGCGACAAAAAGCGCTTGAGGCGGCTCATGCGTTCGATTTCGGTGACCTGTTCGGTGACTTTCTGAGCGAGCGACTGGTTCCAGTTCTCAAGCTGCTTGGTCTGCGCCGCCAGTTGCACGGTCTGATCCTGAACGACATCGTGCAGAGCCTTGATCCGCAACATGGAGCGCACGCGCGCGATGAGCGCCGCCTGATCGAAGGGCTTCGTCAGATAATCGTCGCCGCCGGCATCGAGGCCGGCGACAATATCGGTGCGGTCGGCCTTGGCCGTCAGGAGAATGATCGGAACGAAGCCGAAGCGCTGATCCTGCTTCAAGATCTTCAGGACCGAAATGCCGTCGAGCTTCGGCATCATGATGTCGAGCAAGATGAGGTCGGGCAGATGTTCGCGGGCCTGGGTCAACGCCTCTTCGCCGTCCATAGCGGTCACGACCTCATAGCCATGCGCCTCGAGGCGCATGCGCACGATGTCGAGATTTTCGGGAACGTCGTCGACCGCAAGAATACGCGGCGGGCTGCGCACTGTTTCCACCCTCTGAAAAAACTGCTGGGTACACTATTACCTGAAAAACGTCGAGATTCGCCGAGTTTTTGGTCTTAGGCCGTTTGTTTCAGGAAGGTGGGGCATTTCGGGCGCATGTGTATTGGACCTGCCCGAACTTTTTGAGATTATGCTTTAGGCTGCCCGGCGCTCCTGATCGACGCGGATCGGGATCAGAACCCGGAAAATCGATCCCGTACCAGGGGCCGACGTCACGCTGATCGTCCCGCCATGCATGTCGACGAAGCGTTTACTGATCGAGAGCCCAAGCCCGGTACCGCCCTTGATCCTTGTGCTCGTATTGTCGGCCTGCTGGAAAGCCTCGAAAATACGGGCTTGGTCTTCGGGCGCGATGCCTGGCCCCGTGTCTTCCACGCAGAGTTCGAAATCTTCGTCGATCACCTTGGCGCGGATAGTCACGCCGCCGGTCTCGGTGAACTTGATCCCATTGCTCACAATGTTCAAAAGCACCTGCGTCAGGCGCCGTTCGTCGCCGAAGCCCGCCGGAAGATTGTCGGCGATCTCTTGAGTGACCTTAAGGCCCTTGGCATGAGCGAGCGAGCCGGTGGTGCCGACGACCGCTTCGATGACGTTTCGCATCGAATAGGCTTCGAGCATCAATGACATTTCGCCGGCCTCCATTTTGGAGAGGTCGAGAATATCGTTGATGAGACCCAAGAGATGGGTGCCATTGCTCTGCACGCGGGCGATGACGGGCTTGGCGCGTTCCGGCAATTCGCCGTAAAGCCCGTCCTGCAAAAGTTCAGCATAGCCCAGAACCGCGTTGAGCGGCGTCCTGAGTTCATGGCTCATATTGGCGAAGAAGAGCGATTTATGCTCGCTCGCGATCGCCAATTGGCGTCCCTTTTCCTCGACCTCATGGAAGAGATGCGCATTGTTCATGGCGAGCACGCATTGGTTCGCGAAGGATTGCATGAGAGCGACCGTATTGGCCGGAAACCGTCCGGGCGTGCGGCGTTCCACGATGAGAACGCCGAGCACATCGCGCGAGCCGACGAGCGGCACGATCAGAGCCGATTTGAATCCGGCCGCGAGCGTCGCGGCGCGCAAGGGAAAATCCATGGCGTCGGCGATCTGCGGAATCTGGATCGGTTTCTTATGCGCGGCGATCTCGCTCAAAAGACCATCGATGCGGTTGAGCCGCACCGCGCGGATGGCCTGCACGAAACCGGGATCGAGCCCATGCGCCTCGGCGAGCTTGAAGGAGCGCAGATCGCGGTCGAAACTATAGATCGCGCCGCCTTCCGCCTGAGCAAGATCGGCGGCGCGTCCGACGATGGTTGCGAGAACGTCGGTCAGATCGAGAGACGCCGCGACCGAGCGTCCAACTTCATCAAGCGCCAATAATTCGCGGACCGATTGGGCAAGTTCTCTTGTCCGGTCTTCGACCTTCAGCTCCAACCGGACGTAGGAGTCCTGAAGCTGCCGCGCCATGCGGTTGAACTCATTGGCGAGAGCTTCGATCTCGTCGCCGGTATGGACATCGATCGGATGGTTGAAATCGCCCGCCGCAAGCCGCGAGGCGCCGGCCTCTAGCGCTTTGATCGGGACGCTCATGCGCCGGGCCAGCGCAATGCTGGTGACGATGCAAAGCGCCAGGCTGAAGGCGAAAAGCCAAAGCAGCCGCGCCAGGAGCGCATAGACCGGCCCATAGGCCTGCGACAGCGGCTCTTCGACGAATAAGAACCAGTTCAGGCCGGGAATGGGCGCATAGGCCGAAAGCACCTCCTCGCCGTCGAGGTTCTTGCCGATCTCGACCGGCTGTTCGGCGCCTTTCATGGCTGCGGCGACTTGCGGCAGATGCGAGAAATCGGCATGGCGCGACGCGACGCCCGCATTGGCATGGGTGATGAGGCGGCCGTCCGCCGTCACGATATAGGCATAGACGCCGGAGCCGGCTTGAATGCCGTTGACGATATCGGACAGGTAGCGAAGCTCGATATCGGCGATCGTCACGCCGCCGCGATTGCCCGGATGCGCCATGAAGAGCTGCATGCGCGGGCCATTCGGCGTGAAGCGCACGGGACCGAATTGCGGCTTGTCGATCTGCGCGGAGCGAAATGCCAGCGCATAATCGGCCTCGGTCGCGGTAGCCGATCCATCGCGCGAGAGATTGAGAATCAGGCGGCCGGACCCGTCGAGCTGCGCGATCCCCGCGATCGCAGGCGTATGTTCGAGGATTGTTTCGTCATCCGCGCGGCGCTGCTCGGATGTGACGGAACTGGCGCGGGTCGCCCAACTGATCTGCCGCTCCATTTCGGCGAGGAACTGCTCGACCTTGAGCGCGGCGGCATCCGCCTTCTCGCCCTGCGCGTGCAAAAGCGCATGTTTCGTGTCGCGATAGGTGATCCAAATATCCGTCGCGCCAATGATCGCGAGGACAAAAATCATCAGCCCGACAAATGAGGTGACGTATTTCCCGAAGAGCGTCCGCCGCCAGGGCCGATTGAGGTGAAGGTTCACCGCGAAATACTCTCACCAATGTCCGCAGGCTGAGTTTCGCCGCAAAATGTCATACTCGCGAACATTCGGCAAAGCGGCGGCAAGGAATACCGTGCGCCGCAGCTAGGCCTTGTCCGATCGTGTTAACGGCCACGTCTGCCGGGCTGGTCCGGCATGCCGCCGCCGCCAAGGAGACCGCCCAAAAGATCGCCCATGCTTTTCATCGTCTCTGCGTCGGGCATTTGGCCGCCGGCGCCGAGCCCGCCACCAAGTCCGCCGCTACCGCCCGCGCCACCGCCTAGAAATTCCTGGCCAAGCGTCGAGAGCTTTTCGATCGCGTGCGGATCGTTCAACAGGCCGCTAAGATCGGCTGAAACCTGCGGATCGGTCCAAGCTCCGCGAACGAGAATGGCCGCGCCGAGATCGAGGGGTGAGACCGCCGCTTGCTGTTTGGCCGCGGCGGCATCTCTGCCGGCCTGGGTCACGACCTTCGGCTCGAAGCGCAGATCGAAGGTCTGATCGGCAAGCCCGACGTTGCCTTTGCCGCGTGCATCGATGATCGGGCTCGCAGCATGCAGATCGTTGGTGACGGCCATGCCGTCCTTGATCGCGAAGGTTCCGTCGAGAACTGTCACATCGATGCGGTTCGACAGGCTTTGCCAAGCTGGCGGCAGATAGGCGAGAACAGCGCGCAAGGTCGAAGGGGCGTTGATGCCGGTGATCGCGCCGTCATGGAAATGCAGGCGGCTCGTGCCCGTCAAAGCGCTCGCCATGGCATGCGAATCGGAGCCGGTCGTCTTCAAGCTCACGGCCATGTCGAGCCTGCCTTCGAGATGATTGAAACGCGCGGCATCGGCGAGAAGCGGGGCGGTGTTGACGCTCGCAAGCACCATGTCGAGGCTTTCCTGCGGCACTGGCCGATTGCCGTCGACGGCGAGATCGGCGCGCATCGTCCCTTGGTAGAAGTCGGCGCTTTGCAGGCCGAGCTTTAGAAACCCGTCGCTCAGATTGGCTTTCGCCTGGAGCGATCCGGCCTTCACCGATCCGGCTTTCAATGTTTTGACGCGCGCATCGATGGCAATGTCCAAAAGCCGCGACGGGCTCAGATCCAAAGGCTGATCATTGAGCCGGTCGAGCGTGTCGCGGAGGTCTCCGGCAGGGACCGCGTCGAGATTGACGGCGCCGATCGACAGCTCATTGGCGACGAGCGTGAGCGAGAGGGCCGGAACGTCTTTCGACCAGTCGAGCGCGCCTGTCGCTTTCACCTGATTGGGGCTGAGCTGCTGCGGGCCCGCCGCGAAATGCAAGGCGTTATCGGTCAGAAGAATCTCGCTTTGCAATGTCACCGGCGTCGCGCCGAGATCGGCGTTGATCTCGGCTTTCAGCGTGGTCGGTGTGCCCGCGGCAAGATCCTTGAGCGAAGCCGCCTCGGCTTTGAATCTGACGTCATGTCCGCTCAGTCGGCCGTTGCCCGAAAGATCGAGCGCGCCATTGTCCGCGGCCTGCACACGAAGGTCGATGGCTTCGGCATGGACCTTCGCCTTGCGCGCCTTGTTCTCGATCGTGATGGCGCCGTTCTGGATCGTGACGCCGTCGAGCTTCGCCTCCTCGGCGAGACGGCTCATCTTGTTTTCGGGGACGGTAGGCGCGGCCTTCTTCGTCTCGCCCTCGACAATATAGAATTGCGGGTGGATCAAGGTTGCATGCGCGATGCGCGGTTTGCCTGAAACGAGGCATTCCCAGGTGAGATCGAAACTCACCCGGTCCACCGCGAGCACGGGATCGTGGCTTGGATCGGAATCGGTCAAGCGCAGATCATCGCCGGTGAAATGAAGCTCGGGCCAAAAGCCGAGATCGGTTTTCGTGAAATGGGCCTGGAGACCGGTCTTGTCTTCAATGCGCCGGGCGAGCGCATCGACGAAAAGATGTTCGAGCGCAAATCCCGCGCCGACGGCCGCCGCGGCTATTGCGAGACCGGCCGTGCCAATTTTCAAGGCCCATTTCATTGTATCGTTCCAATCAAATTGATGGCGGGTCTAATATGTCGCTAAAAAGTCAGTGTTGGACGCGGGCCCATTTCTGGCCGCCGCAGATCATGCCGCCCATGACGCAGCCTTCGACCTTCAAAGTCTCGTCGTCTTGCATCGACATGCGCGCCGCATATTTTTGCCCATCGCGGACGTTGACGACCGTGCCCGACCACAAAGCGCCGTTCGGGCGCATGCTGATCAAAACTTCTTGGCCGACCACGTTCTGCCCCTCTTGCGACCAGGACACGAAGCCGCACAAATTGCTGCCGCAGGGACGGATCGAGACATTAGCGCTTCCGTCGGCGATGCGCCATTCCCCGACGGGGCCAGCCAGGACTTGCGCGGCAAAAGACATCGAAAGAACGGAAGCGGCTCCGATCAAAGACAGAATTTTCATGACGTCCTCTTGGTGCTGTGAAGTGGGAATGGCTTCGACTTAAAAAGCATGATCGAGTCGGGTTTTGGCTTCTGTGATCGAGGTCACACTCGAGGGGAGGGAGTCGCGATCTTGTGCAGGAGCGTTGCAATTGAGTAACGGTTCGTGGAGGGGCCGTATCAGGCTGCGGTCGGGCGATGCCGTCGCGGAGATCTCCAGCGGAGGCGCGGAACTGCTGCGCTGGGACGTAGCTGGCGAGCCGCTGCTCTGGATGCCGGACGCGGCGATCTGGGCCGAGACGGCGCCCATTCTCTTTCCTGTGGTCGGCTGGACGCGTGGCGGCGGGGTGCGGGTTGGCGGCAAGCTCTATCCGCTTGGGCTGCATGGCTTTGCGCGTCACATGCAGTTTCGCGTTGCGCGCCTCGCCGAAGATTTCGTCCGGCTGACGCTGGACAGCACGCCGGACACGCTGGCGCTCTATCCTTTCGATTTCAGGCTCTGCGTCGATTACAGGCTCGAGGGTCGGTCTTTGCGCGTCGGCCTGAATGTTACCAACCGCGGGCCGGGGCCTATGCCTTATGCCTGCGGGTTGCATCCGGGTTTCCGCTGGCCGCTTGGCTCTGGCGGCCAGATCCGGCATCGGATTATCTTCGATACGAAAGAAGATCCCTATGTGCCGGAGATTACTGCTGCGGGACTTTTCGCGAAGACAAGCCGGTCCGTGCCGCTCGACGGCCGCGTGCTTGAATTGACCCCGGAGCTTTTCGCGCGCGAGGCCCTGTGCTTTTTGAATGCCAGAAGCCAAGGCCTTCGGTTCCAGGCGGAAGACGGCGCGGCGCTCGACATAGAACTTGAGGATTTTCCCCATATCGCGCTTTGGGCGAAGCCGCCGGCACCATTTCTCGCCATAGAGTTCTGGACAGGCCATGGCGACCCGGACGGGTTCGACGGCGATTTATCCGCCAAACCCTCGATGCGGCTTTTGCGCCCAGGGGAGAGCGCCTGCCATGACGCGCGCTTTGCCTTCACTCCGGCGGTTTTGGGACAGGATTCGGGGCGGGGCTTGGCAGCCCGGCGCAAGTCTGACAGAGAAGGTCGAAACAAGACCCATTTGGCAGAAAACGGGAGCAAGCGGGATTGAGCGAGGCACTCAGCACAGCGGCAAATACGGTTGAAACCGCGTCGGACGGCATTTTGCGCCCATCGGCAGGCAAGGCCCTGATCATCGATGGCAAACGCGTTTCGGAACTCGTCCTGGCCGAGACCGCCGAAAAGGTGCGCTCGCTCGCCGCTTCCGGCTTGAAACCCGGCCTCGCCGTCGTCCTCGCCGGAAACGATCCGGCGAGCGCCGTCTATGTGCGATCGAAAGGCAAGGCGGCCGAAGCCTGCGGGTTTTACTCAGTGCAGCACACGCTGCCCGATACGGTCTCTGAAGCCGAAGTGCTGAAGCTCGTCGAGGATCTCAACGCCGATCCTTTGATTCACGGCATCCTGGTTCAATTGCCTTTGCCGAAGGGCATCGATTCGACGCGCGTGCTGGCGGCGATTTCGCCCGCCAAGGATGTCGACGGCTTTCATCCGGTCAACGTGGGCCTGCTCGGCGTCGGCGAGATCGACAAGGCGCTCGTGCCTTGTACGCCGGCCGGCTCCATGGTGCTCATCGAGCGCGCCGCGGCGGCGCTCAACTTCGAGGTCTCGGGCTGCAACGCGGTCGTGCTCGGCCGCTCCAACATCGTCGGCAAGCCGATGGCGCAATTGCTTCTATCGCAGAACGCAACGGTGACGATCGCGCATTCGAAAACCAGGGATCTGGCGGGGGTGGTCGGGCGCGCCGATCTTCTTGTCGCCGCGGTCGGACGGCCGCAAATGGTGCCGGGAAGCTGGATTAAGGAAGGCGCGCTTGTCATCGATGTCGGCATTAACCGCATTCCGGCGGAAGGCCTGACCGCCGACGGAAAGCCGAAGACCCGGCTGGTCGGCGACGTCAATTTCGACGAGGCGATCGCACATGCCGGCGCGATCACGCCGGTTCCGGGCGGCGTCGGCCCGATGACGATCGCCATGCTGATGGCCAATACGCTGAAGGCGGCGCTCAGGATCGCCGCGGCGCGCTGATCCGTTAACGGACGGCACTTTGGCGGGCGTAACTTCGGCGCCCGGCTTGTCAGAGAGCTGCAAAGGCTTCACAAAAGCGGTCTGCCTATATCGGAATCTTCCGGTTTGGGGGGCGAATAGCCAATGCAAACTCTTGGACGTGTTCCTTTCTTTAAAGATATCTCGGATCTCGAATTCGATCGGTTTGATCGCCGCTGCGCCTGGCGCCGTTACGACGACGGCGAGGTCGTGGTCGATTACGAGGATGAATCTTCCGACGTCTATTTCATCATCGCGGGCGAAGTCCGCATCTTGATCCGGACGATGGCCGGCAAGGAAATCATCCTGGCCGAAATGCGGGCTGGGCAGTTTTTCGGCGAATTATCGGCGATCGACAGCACGAAGCGCTCCGCCAATGTCACGGCTTTGACCAAGTCGGAATTGTGCATCATGCCGGCGGCCGTCTTCCGCGAAATCATTTTCGCTTCGCCGATCAGCTGCGACAGGGTGTTGCGCCTGCTGACGGGCCGCGTCCGTGAACTCAACGCGCGTCTGGCCGAACATTCCATCTTCGACCTGAAGCACCGGCTTTATTCGGAGCTTTTGCGCATGTCGAACCCGCGTCCCGGCAAGCCCGCCGAAAAAACCGTGACCCCGCCGCCGTTCCATCATGTGCTGGCGGCGCGAATCGGCTGCCGGCGCGAGCAGGTCACGCGCGAGCTCTCCGCCATGGCGCAGGAGGGCCTCATCGAAAAGACGCGTGGCGCCTTGGTTCTGCTGAAGCCGCAGGTCCTTGAAGCGCGGCTCAACGAGGCCATGCGCGAAGACGGGTGACGTTTTCTCTATTCTTTGGGACGCATGATCTTGGTCCGAAAAGTCCGCAGCTTTTCGCGATCATGCTTTATGCGTCGCGAGCCTTTGCATCGGCTTCGGCGGCGGCGTCATCAGTTTCATCAGGCTGAAGATGATCAGCAGCGCGCCGAGATAGACGGCAAGCTGCAATTGCGTCGGCTGGTCGGAATAGCCGAGCAGCGTCTGGAACACCCGGCCGATCATGCTGTTTTCCGGCAGGACGCCGGTCGTGTTCCACATGATCCTGTCGAATGTCGTGATGATGCCTGCCTGCTGCAAAAGCCCGGCGCTCTGTGCCGCCATTCCGGCCGCCATGAAGGCGATCAACACGCCGGTGACGCGGAAGAGATAGCGAAGCGGAATATTCGCCAGACCGACAAAGGTGACGAAGCTGATGGCGACGCCGAGCCCGAGGCCCGTGAGGCCGCCGGCCAGAAGGCCGAGCCCAGACACGCCGCTCGAAATAACGATGCCATAGAGAAACAGCACGACTTCGGCGCCTTCGCGCAGAACCGCGATGCCGACGACGACCGCAAGTGCCAAGAGAGACCGCGCGCCGGTTTCGACGTCATGGCCGATCTGGCGGATGTGATCGCTCATCTCGCGGCCATGCCGCGCCATCCAGACATTGTGCCAGGTCAGCATCAAAACGGCGACTGCGAGGATCGAGGCGTTGAAGACTTCCTGCCCGAAACCTTCGAGCGCGTCTGAAATCTCTTTCGCGAAGACGGCGACGATCGCCGCGGCGGCGAGACCACTCAGAAGCCCGGCGACGATATAGGTCATCCGGCCCGGAATGTTCTTGGTGGCGGCCAGCACGATGCCGACGATCAGTCCTGCCTCGATGACTTCACGCAAGACGATGATCAACGCACCAATCATTCTCAAGAACTCCTGATCGGGAAGGCTGGCGGCGGCCCTGACTCTAGCCAAGCATCAAGCAGGCCAGGAAAAGCGCGATCACCGTGGATCGCGCTGCGATGATCATATGACAATCTTAGAAATAGCTCACAGATAGCCGTTCCGCAATAAGTCGCTGGAATCTTTAGAACTATTATAATCTTGAAAGGTCAGGACTTTGCCTGCGTCAGGCCGCCTCGGCCTTCTCGGCGCGCGGGTCGGTGAGCAGGCTCAGGCGCTCGATCAGGACCTTGTCGAGAAGCGTCGCCATGCGCTCCTTCGGATTGAGCCAGCTCAGGGCTTCGTCGAGATTTTCGGCGTCGGTGAGTTTGGCTTCGGCGAGTGCCCATTCCGGTGTGATCTCGCCGCGCTTGCGGCGGCGGCGCGGCGGCAGAAAGGCTTCGTGCAGAAGCCTGAAATGCGCGTCGTCGTGCAATGCGCGCAGCCCGTCGGGGATTTCGGCGTGAACGCCGAGCTCCTCGGCAAGCGCATTCGCCCGGACGACCACGGGCGGCTTGACGCTTTCCTCGGGCGTCAGCAGCAGCCCCAGGCGGCGCAAGGCGACGCCAGGGCCGAGAAGGCCGGTCACCCAGGAAATGAAGATCGCGAGGATGAGTCCGGCGATCGTAGGCGACATCCAGGCAACGAGCGACGGAGAGATCAAGAGGCCCGCAATCAGGCTCAAAACGCCCAAGGCCACATGCGAGCGGTGCCGCCGCACGATGGCCTTGAAGGGGATCGATCCGTCGTCGCGCCGCTGCGGGTCCCAGCCCGTGTCGAAGCCAAAGAGGAAATGCGCGACATGGCCGGTCTGGATCAGCATCATGATGGGCGCCAGCAAGGCCGACATGATGATCTCGAAGACCGCCGAAATGATCAGGCGAATGGGGCCACCGCTGCCGCGCCGCGTTTGGCCTTGCCAGAGCGCGAGCAAAAGGCCGAAGACCTTGGGCAACAGAAGGATGACCATGGTCGTCGCGAAAAGTTCGAGCGACTTTTCCGCATCGAAGCGCGGCCAGGCCGGAAACAAAGTGAAGTCGTTTGAAAAATATTCGGGCCTTATGTAGCTCGCCTGAAAGACGAGCACGATACCGACGATGAGCTGCAGCATCCAGGAGGGCGAGGTCAGATAGCCCATGATCCCGGTGATGAAATGCTGCCGCGAGGCCCAGTGCAGCCCGGCGGCTGGCAGGACCCGCAAATGCTGCAGATTGCCTTGGCACCAGCGCCGGTCGCGGGCCGAAAGATCGATGAGCGAGGGCGGGCTTTCCTCGTAACTGCCGCCGAGATCGGGCAGCATATAGACCGCGTAGCCGGCACGCCGGATCAAGGCCGCTTCGACGAAATCATGACTGAGGATATGGCCGCCGAAGGGCGGGCGTCCGCGCAAGAGCGGCAGGCCGCAATGATCGGCGAAGACCTTGGTGCGCAGGATCGCATTATGGCCCCAATAATTGCCGTCGCGGCCCATCCATGCCGAGAGGCCCGCCGCGATCACGGGGCCGTAGATGCGCGCCGCGAATTGCTGAACGCGGGCAAACAGCGTGTTGCGATTGATGATGAGCGGCAGCGTCTGAATGATGCCGGCATCGGGATCGCTCTCCATGGTCGCGGCCAAGGTGACGATCGCATGCCCGGTCATGATGCTGTCGGCATCGAGCACGACCATCTGCGGATAGGCGCCGCCCCAGGAGGTGACGAAATCGCCGATGTTGCCGGCTTTGCGGGCAATGTTCTTCGGACGGTGCCGGTAGAAGACGCGGGCGGTCGGGCCGAGTCTCCGGCGCATCGCGATAAAGGCTTGTTCCTCTGCGATGAAAATATCCGGGTCGGTCGTATCCGACAGCAGGAACCAATCGAAAGCCGCGCCCAAGCCCGTTGCCTGCACGTCCTCGTAGATCGCCTGCAGGGTGCCGAAGACGCGGGCCGGCGCCTCATTATAGATCGGCATGACGACGGCCGTCTTCTCGGTGAGCGCCGCGGGCAGGGCAGCCGGTTTCGGCGAGCGGAACAAAAGCCCGAAAAATCCAACCAGGGAGCTCGTGCAGGCAAGCGCGATCCAGGAAAAATTGATGACGAAGAGAAAGACGAGCGCCCATTCGAGCGGCGTCACGCCGCCGACGGCGACGACTTCATACATTTGCTGGGTGCCGTAGACGGTGAGCGCCAAAGCGCCGCCGAAGGTGATCAGACGCGCCATAACCGTCCCGAAGTTCACCCAGCGGCGGCTGGCCTTATGGCACTGCGATGTATCGAAATGATAGAGGCTCTGGACCGGCATGGCGAGCGGCGCTTCGGGCGGCATCGGAGACGCGATGTCGATGGGTTGGCTGCGGTCGTCCCATTTGGGGCCGAGGCCATCGTCGCTGCGCAGATCCGTTAGGGCGTCCATCGATAGAGCCATGTCTCGCTTACTGGTTTACCTGATGCCTCGAGAACGAGGCGTATTTCGCACGAAGTCTCGCTACCTGGATCGAATTCGAACAAGACCCGGAAAACCTTAAAATCCCTGTAGCGGAAAGTCCGGATCAATGTGATCGTTCCCGGCTGGATGCTCAAGCTCGGTTTTATATCCTGGCCCTGAATTTGATCGGCAAGAATGTCGCCCGTGAATTCGACAATGAAACGCCGCCGACGCTGAGCGAGACCGCGGCCGGAATAGGATCCGGTGGCGACGGCCAAGGACGGGCGTTCGGGAGGGCTCCAACACCAAAACTGCCGATAGGCGAAAGAAGTTTCGCTGCCTGCCGCCAAAGTTTGTTTGGGCCGCCAATAGGTGATGATGTTGTCATTGGCTTCGGTCTCGGTCGGAATTTCGAGGAGCTGCATACCGCCCGAACTCCAGTCGCCGATCGGCTCGATCCATAGCGAGGGACGTTGCTCCCAATGCTGGTCGTCATCCTGGTACCGCTCGAAATCGCGGTCGCGTTGCAGGAGGCCGAAGCCGCGCGGCTTGTCGTCGACGAAGGTCGATATTTGCAAGGTCTCCCGATTGGCGACCGGCCGCCAAATCCATTCGCCGGTCCCAGTCAGCATTTGCAAGCCGCCGACCTCGCTGACATTGGGCCGCAGATCATCCGACCGGCGCCGGTCGATCGAGCCTAAAAGATGCGTGGCGCTCATCGTGGCGAGACCGAAATGGTCGACCACCGTGCGCGCGAACAAGGTGCATTCGGTGTCGATGATCGTCGCCTCGCCCGGCCTTACGGTAAAGCGGTAGGAGCCGGTCAGGCTCTCCGAATCGATGATCGCGTGGATGACAATTGCATCGACAGCCAGCGCCGGGCGTTCGATCCAGACCGCGCGAAACGCCGGAAATTCTTCGCCGCGCGGATCGCCCGTCTTGATCGACAGCGCCCTTGCCATTGTGCCTGGATTTTGCCCGCGCGCCATGGCCCGGAAGAAACTGGCGCCCTGGAAGACGGCGATCTCGGAAAATGCATCCGTTCCCTGGGCCGCCTCGACCTTGAAGCCCGAGAATCCCATATCGCCGAGATTGGGCGGGACGGCGAGCTTGCCGAAATCATACAGATTCTGATCATAGATAACGCGGCGCGACTGACCCTGGGCAACGAGATTGATCGTCATGGGCGTCGAAAAAATAAAACCCCGGTGCAAGGGCACCAGCGCGAAGCCGACATTCTCCGCTGCCCAGATCTTCGCGGACGGTTTGCTGCGAATGGTCACATATTGTTCGTAAGTGAGGCCGCGCAAGGACTCGGGCAGGTCGCTGCTCGCCGCCTTAAACGGCTGTTTTGACAGATTTCTGGCTGTTTCCGTGACCAGCCCGGCCTCGAAAGGGGTAGGGTCTGACAAAGCGAAGCTTTGAGCCGGCTCTTGGGCCAAGGCTGGGGATGCGCCGAAGCCGGCGAGGCCCGACGCGTCCAAGCGCGCAGCCTGCTGCACCGCTAGGCTGCCGAGAGCGAATTTGAGTACGTCCCGACGCTCGAACATAACCTAACCGGCGGACCTGGGCTGTACCGCTTTACTATATGATTTGACGGAAGTTCAGATGACAATCGGTCGCAAAACCGAGGGGTATTTTCGCGCCATGCCATCTGAGAAGGGTTTATTTTATCTATAACCTAATTTTGGCCGCGACGGGATGTGTTTTCACTCATTAGATAAGCTTTCACCACATGATCATGGCGAAAGCCCGGCCGTAACCACGAGGACCGCGACTATTCATGAATTCTGAGCCGACGTCGAAACGAACATGCCTCGCCGTGGTCCTCGCGGCAGGCGAAGGCACGCGCATGAAGTCGTCGAAGCCGAAAGTGCTGCATGCGCTCGCGGGACGCTCCATGCTGGCGCATGTGCTCGCGGCGCTCGCGGCGGCCGAGGTCGATCACGTCGCGGTGGTGGTCGGCCCAGGGCATGAGGCGGTCGAGGCCGAGGTGCAAAAACTGAAGCCCGGAGCGGAAATTTTCCTGCAAACCGAGCGCCGCGGGACAGCGCATGCGGTCTTGGCGGCGCGGCAGGCGATCGCCCGCGGCTATGACGATCTCCTCGTCGTCTTTGCTGACACGCCGCTGGTGCGCGGCGAGACTTTTCTGGCGATGCGCCGGGCGCTGGCCGATTACCACGCTGCCGTCGTCGTGCTCGGCTTCGAGCCGGAGGATCCGACGGGCTACGGACGGCTGATCCGCGAGAATGGTGAACTCGTCGCGATCCGCGAGGAAAAGGACGCGAGCGAGGAAGAGCGCGAGATCGGCCTTTGCAACGCCGGCCTCATGGCCTTCGGCGGGCATGGCGCCTTGAAGCTTCTCGACGCTATCGGCAATACCAATGCCAAGAATGAATATTACCTGACCGATGCCGTTGCCGTCGCAAGGGCGCATGGCGTCCTGGCCGCCGTTTTCGACGTGCCGGCCGACGAAGTCCTCGGCGTCAATGATCGCTTCCAGCTCTCGGTGGCCGAATCCTACCTGCAGGAACGTCTGCGCCTCGCAGCTATGCAAGCCGGCGTGACGATGCGTGAACCGACGAGCGTTTATTTCTCTTTCGATACGGTGCTTGGCCGCGACGTCACCATCGAGCCGCATGTCGTTTTCGGACCGGGCGTCACCGTTGCCGAGGGGGCTTCAATCCTGGCCTTTTCGCATCTCGAAGGGGCGAGCGTCGGGCCGAATGCCATCGTCGGTCCCTTTGCGCGGCTGCGTCCGGGCGCCGTGCTGCATGAGAATGTGCACGTCGGCAATTTCGTCGAGGTGAAGGCCGCCGTCCTCGAAGCGGGCGTGAAGGCCAATCATCTGAGCTATATCGGTGACGCCAAAATCGGCGCCAGGAGCAATATTGGTGCAGGAACAATCACCTGCAATTATAATGGGTTCTCGAAGTTTTTTACGGAAGTGGGTGAGGATGCCTTCGTCGGCGTCCACTCGGCTCTGGTGGCGCCGGTGAAGATCGGCGCCGGCGCCTATATCGGAACGGGTTCCGTCATTACGCAGGATGTCCCGGCCGATGCGCTGGCGCTTGCGCGCGTACACCAGATCGAAAAGCCCGGATGGGCGGCGGCGTTTCGCGCCAAGAACAAGAAGAGCTGAAGCATGACCCCAAAAAGTTGCCGGCTTTTTGGACGAGATCATGCGTAAACATCGTCGAACTCCAAACCGAAAGACATGCGATGTGCGGAATTGTCGGCATTCTCGGGCGGGGGCCGGTTGCGAGCGGGCTTCTCGAAGCCCTGAAGCGGCTCGAATATCGCGGCTATGATTCAGCCGGCATCGCCACACTCGAAGGCGGCAAGCTGACGCGCCGCCGGGCCGAAGGCAAGCTCAAGAATCTGGAGGCGCTGCTCGCCAAGGAGCCTCTGCTCGGGCCGATCGGCATCGGCCATACCCGCTGGGCGACGCATGGCCGCCCGACCGAGAATAACGCGCATCCGCACGCGACCGACAAAGTCGCGGTCGTGCATAATGGCATTATCGAGAATTTCCGCGAATTGCGGGAGGAATTGCGGGCCAAGGGCCATAAATTCGTCACCGAAACTGACACGGAAGTCATCGCCCATCTGATCACCGATGCGATGCAGAACGGCATGAAGCCGGTCGAGGCGGTGGCCGAGAGCCTGCCGCGCCTCAAAGGCGCCTTCGCGCTGGCTCTGCTCTTTAACGGCGAAGAGGATCTTCTGATCGGCGCCCGGCAAGGCGCACCGCTCGCAGTCGGCTACGGCGATGGCGAAATCTATCTTGGCTCCGACGCGCTGGCGCTGGCGCCTTTCACCGACACGCTGACCTATCTCGAAGATGGCGATTTCGTCGTGCTGACGCGCCATTCGGCGGAGTTCCGCGATGCGCGCGGGCTGCCGGTCGAGCGGCGCAAGATCAAGACTTTGGCCTCGGCCTTCATGGTCGATAAGGGCAATTACCGCCACTTCATGGCGAAGGAAATCCACGAACAGCCGGAAGTCGTGGCGCGCACGCTGGCGCATTATCTCGATATGTCTGCCGGCCGCGTCGCCTTGCCGTTCGACTTGCCGGTCGATGCGAAAAAGCTGCAGCGCCTGACGATTGCCGGCTGCGGCACCGCCTATTTCGCCGCGCTCACCGCCAAATATTGGTTCGAGCGTTTCGCGCGGCTCGCCGTCGATGTCGAGATCGGCTCGGAGTTCCGTTATCGCGACGTGCCGCTCGAAGAGGGCGGCCTGACGATCGTCGTCTCGCAATCGGGCGAGACGGCCGATACGCTTGCCTCGCTGCGCATGGCGAAAGCCTGCGGGCAAAAGACGATCGCAGTCTGCAATGTCGCGACCTCCACCATGGCGCGCGAGGCCGATGTCGCGGCGGCAACGCTGGCGGGCCCCGAGATCGGTGTCGCCTCCACCAAGGCCTTTACCTGTCAGCTCGCCGTGCTGGCCGCGCTCGCGCTCGCTTTCGGACGCGCGCGCGGCACGTTGGACGAGGTGAATGAGGCGCGGCTCGTCTCGGAGCTGATGGCGCTGCCCGGCTTCATGGCGGAAGTGCTGAAACATGAAATGCTGGTCGAAAAGCTCGCACATGACCTCTCTAAGGTCCGCGATATTCTCTATCTCGGCCGCGGCACATCCTATCCTTTGGCGCTCGAAGGCGCGTTGAAGCTGAAAGAGCTCTCCTATGTCCATGCCGAAGGCTATGCGGCGGGCGAATTGAAACATGGGCCGATCGCGCTGATCGACGAAGACATGCCGGTGATCATCCTGGCGCCGACCGATGCCGTGCTCGACAAGACGATTTCCAATATGCAGGAGGTCGCGGCGCGAGGCGGGCGGCTGATCCTGATCTGCGATCCGCGTCAGGCGCAGGATTTTGCGAGAGACGCCGAGGCGGTAATCGTGATGCCGCTGATGCCACCCGATTTCGCCGCGCTCGTCTATGCGATCCCGGTCCAGCTCATCGCCTATCATACGGCGGTGCTTTTGGGGAAAGACGCCGATCAGCCGCGCAATCTCGCAAAGAGCGTGACGGTGGAATAGCATTCTCCGCCGTCATTGCGAGCGCAGCGAAGCAATCCAGAGCTCTAGGCCTTTGCTTTCTGGATTGCTTCGTCGCTGGACGCTCCTCGCAATGACGGTTGCAGGATCGGAGCGACGCCTGAGACAGCCTTGCGTTTACATTATGGCGAGCCAACGCAACGGCACGCTCTATACTGGCGTCACAGCCAACCTGTCGCGGCGAGCATTCGAGCATCGCGAAGGCTTGGTCAAAGGATTCACAAGCGCCTACGACTGTAAGAGGTTTGTCTGGTATGAATATTACGATTTGATGATCGATGCGATTGCGCGCGAGAAGCAGATCAAGGGTGGCAGCCGCGCCAAAAAGCTGGCGCTGATTGAAAGTTTCAACCCGGAATGGAACGATCTTTACGACTCATTGGCATAAGGGCTTCGTCATTGCACTGTCGTCATTGCGAGCGAAGCGAAGCAATCCAGAGGGCGGGACTGGATTGCTTCGTCGCTTCGCTCCTCGCAATGACGGGTGAAACGAGCATTTTTCGATGATTGTTCGGATCGCAACTTTAGTCAGAACAAGATGGCGCAGGCTGACGGCGAATTCCTGGACGCTGTCGCGCTGGTATTATCGGCATCATAAGATCGAACTTTCGGGCCGCCCTCACCATACGGTCTGGTATTTCGCCTATGGCTCGAACATGCATGAGAGCGCCTTTATCGAGCGGCGCGGCATGCGGCCGATCGAGCGGCGGCCAGGGCGCGTCAAGGGCTATCGGCTGAGATTCAATCTCGACGGCAGGCCGAAGGGCAAAGCCGCGCCGGCCAACATCTGCGCCGATCCCGAGGCGGAAGTCTGGGGCGTGCTTTATCGCATCACCGGCCGCGAGATGCTGCGCCTCAATCTATCGGAAGGGGTCCCCGGCAAGCGCTACCGGCCCGTGTGGCTCAACGCGGAAGATGGCGATGGCGGCGAGATCGCAGCCTTCACCTATGTCGCCGAGGGCAATGAGGCCGACGGCCGCCCGTCGCTGCGCTACATCACGCTCTTGCGCGAGGGGGCGCAGGCGCATGGACTGCCCGACGCATGGGTGGCGCATTTGCACAGCGTTGAGCATGCGGAGTGACCAAAAAAGCTCAAAATATGATATTCAATGAGGGGAGGAAACAGAGCTCACGTAGTTCGTAGTCTCGGTTGATCCCGAAAACAAATTCCCTAAGGGGATCGCTGATAGGTCGACATTAGATATGTCCATCATGGAATACTCAGGAGCACGCATGGGCAGCCATCGTTGCAATTCATCGCTTATCCATCGAAGATAAGCATCACGATCCGCACCCTGAATCTTGTCGGTATCTATTTCTGTGCGATTATCCATTAGATGCGATAATTGATTGTTCAGTTTCTGTATCATTCCCGCAGGAGCTTTACCGGGGATATATTCAGGGGTCGCGAAATCAGACGCTGAGTTCGTTCTTGTTTGGATGAAGAATTCGGCAAGCACACGGGTATGCAGACAGAAGTTCTCCTTCATCGCATTTAGAGCATCTTGCCGCTGCAGATGGGAAGCTCCAGCTTTTTCGAGCAGGTCATCGATTTTCATTATCAAGGCGTAAGATCCATTTAGCATGCAAATCTCATAATTGAGATGGTGTTGAATCTTGTCGATTGTGTATTTTGTCGCCATTGCACCTCGCCATTCTGAGTTTGAGCTACCGCTGCATACAGTGGGAGTTGCGCTTGCTGCGCCTTAGTTTTTAACTCCAAGTTCTTCCAGCAGCGCGTCGTTGTCTGCGATCAGCGCGGGAAGGCCATCAATCGCATCGGTCGAAGGTAAAAATCCACCATGCTGCTTTTGTACGGCGAGCAGCAAATCAATAGCGATGAGCCCAGCTTGTGCGCATTGATAGAGGTCGGCCTTGATCCATTTCTCGTCCTCAAAGTCGAAAAAACTCGTGTGAATTTCTGCTCGCGTCCCGGGCACATAATTAAAGTTATGTTGGCTATTAAAAATGTTCGCGTGAGCTGATTGGTCGTTGATCTGATTCTTAATTTGTTGGATCATTTTCGAGTGTTCTTTATATGCGTCGTCGATCCATTTGTAGGCTTTTAAAGATGCTTTTTGCGCTTCGGGCTGTTTGCTACCTTCGTAATTGAAATAAATTTCGGTGTTCTGATGGGTTAGCGCATAGGCAGCATTGACGGTTGATTCCAAAAAATAGCGCAGGTCCATTTTTGCCTGAATTCGATGAAGCCGCACCGTCGATATCAGTGATAGTGAGTGATACTTTTTCAATTGAGACAGGAAACGGATGAATATTTCGCAGTCTGTAACTGGCCACATCATGATATTTGATAGAAGAATTGTCGTGTTGTAAGCATTTACGTAGAAATTCCCGTACCGCTGCTCAGCCTCGATCACCCTTTCATGTTCTTGCATAGAGTAGATGGTGAGGCTCATTGGCTTTATTGCCGGGTTAATGGCTAAACTGCGATCTCGCGAAGTTCGTCGATCATGGCGCTAATAGCAAGCCATTCATGGCTGACATAGACACATCATGCCACGCCTCTCCGAAGACGCATTGATCGCGACGATCTTTGCCCCGCTGGCAGGGCCGGGCGCGTTGCGGCTCGAAGACGATGCCGCGCTGCTCAAAGTCGCGGCGGGCGACGAGCTTGTCCTCACCAAGGATATGCTTGTCGCGGGCGTGCATTTCTTTGCCGACGATCCGCCGGATATGATCGCCCGCAAGGCGCTGCGGGTGAATCTCTCCGATCTGGCCGCGAAAGGCGCCGAGCCGCGCGGCTTTCTGCTGGGCCTCGGCCTGCCGGGCGATTGGCAGGAGGATTGGCTGAAGGCTTTCGCCGCGGGCCTGGGCGCGGATGCCGGCACTTTCGCCATTCCGCTGCTTGGCGGTGACACGGTACGCACGCCCGGGCCTTTGACCCTCTCGATCACGGCGATGGGCACAGTGCCCGAAGGTAAGATGATCCCGCGCGGCGGTGCCAAGGCAGGCGATCATCTCTTCGTGACCGGCACGATCGGCGACGCGGCGCTTGGCCTCAAATTGCGCCAGAACGCGGAAAGCAACCGGCCCTGGATCGGCGGGCTCGACGAGACCCAGGCGGCTTATCTTCGCGACCGCTATCTCCTGCCGCAACCGCGGGTGGGACTTCGGCAAGCCCTACGCGCCTACGCCCACGCGGCCATGGATATTTCCGATGGTTTTGCCGGGGATCTCGCCAAAATGCTGCGGCTCGCGGGTCTGACAATCGAAATCGGCGCGGGGCAGGTGCCCTTGTCGGAGGCGGCCCGAGCGGCACTCGCCGCCGAGCCGCAATGCCTTTCCACAATCCTGACGGGTGGCGACGATTACGAGATCCTCTGCGCCGTCCCGCCCGAAGAAAAGGCAGGCTTTGCCGCGTCTGCCGCGGCGGCGGGCATCAAGGTGCAGGAGATCGGCATGTGCACGCCTGGGCGCGAGCCGGTCCGCATCCGGGACGCCAAGGGCGAATTGCTGTCTTTCGAGGCAGGCTCCTACCAGCATTTTTAGCGCCGATTCTATGAATATCTTGGGAGCCGACCGATCCCTCATCCTGAGGAGCTTGCGAAGCAAGCGTCTCGAAGGACGAGAGATCGGCATGTTTCTGTAGAAAAATCCTCGTCCTTCGAGACGGGTCCTCCGGACCCTCCTCAGGATGAGGATTTTCAAGCTGCATGTGGGTGGGGCCTGGTTCTGAGAGGTAGCCGCTCCAACTTGCGGGTGATTGCGAAGCGCTCCGCTTTCTGCCACATGTTGCGCGCCCAATGCGGCAATAGGTCACAAAAACAAGACACAGGGTGGAATCGATGATGGCACTTTGGCTGGTGATTGCGTGCGGACTCTTGTCGCTCGTCTATGGAATCGTCACGTCGTCCCAGCTTCTCGCGGCTGACGCGGGTTCGGCCCGCATGCGCGAAATCGCCGCCGCGATCGCCGAAGGCGCGCAAGCCTATTTGAAGCGCCAATATATCACCATCGCCCTTGTCGGCGTCGTGATCTTCATCATCCTCGGCTTTCTCTTGTCGTGGACGGTCGCGATCGGTTTTCTGATCGGCGCTCTTTTGTCGGGCGCGGCAGGCTTCATCGGCATGAATGTCTCGGTGCGTGCCAATGTCCGCACCGCGCAGGCCGCCTCGCAATCCTTGGGCGCGGGCCTCGATATTTCCTTCAAGGCGGGTGCCGTCACCGGCATGCTGGTCGCCGGCCTCGCGCTGCTTGGCGTCTCGGTTTATTATTTGATCCTCACGGGTCCGCTCAAACATGCCGGCGATAGCCGCGAAGTCATTGACGCTCTGGTGGCACTCGGCTTCGGCGCCTCGCTGATCTCGATCTTCGCGCGTCTCGGCGGCGGCATTTTCACGAAGGGCGCGGACGTGGGCGCCGATCTCGTCGGCAAGGTCGAAGCGGGCATTCCGGAAGACGATCCGCGCAACCCGGCGACCATTGCCGATAATGTCGGCGACAATGTCGGCGATTGCGCCGGCATGGCGGCCGATCTCTTCGAGACCTATGTGGTGACAGTGGTCGCGACCATGGTGCTCGCCTCGATCTTCTTCAGCGGCCAAAGCGTGCTTGCCTCCGCCATGCTCTATCCGCTGGCGATCTGCGCCACCTGTATCGTGACCTCGATCATCGGCACCTTCTTCGTGAAGCTCGGCGCCAATAATTCGATCATGGGCGCGCTTTATAAAGGCCTGATCGCCACGGGCCTGCTGTCGGTTCTGGGCGTCGCCGTTGCGACGCAATTCACGGTCGGCTGGGGCGACATCGGCACGGTCGGGACTCAGGTCATCAATGGGACGAAGCTCTTCATCAGCGGGATGGTTGGCCTCGTGATCACCGGCTGCATCGTGGTCATTACCGAATATTATACCGGCACAGGCAAGCGTCCCGTGGTGTCGATCGCGCAAGCCTCCGTCACCGGCCACGGCACCAACGTGATCCAGGGCCTCGCGGTTTCGCTCGAATCGACCGCGCTGCCCGCGCTTGTCATCGTCGGTGGCATTATCGCGACCTATCAGCTCGCGGGCCTTTTCGGCACGGCCATCGCGGTGACGACCATGCTCGGCCTCGCCGGCATGATCGTCGCGCTCGATGCCTTCGGGCCGGTGACGGATAATGCCGGCGGCATCGCCGAAATGGCGGGCCTGCCGAAAGATGTGCGCCACGCGACCGATGCGCTCGACGCGGTCGGCAATACGACGAAAGCCGTCACCAAAGGCTATGCGATCGGCTCGGCTGGCCTCGGCGCGCTCGTGCTGTTCGCGGCCTACACCAACGACATCAAACATTTCGTCGATAGCGGCGTACCTTATTTCAAAAATGTCGGCGCGGTGAATTTCGAACTCTCCAACCCTTATGTCGTCGCGGGTCTCATCTTCGGCGGCATGATCCCCTATCTCTTCGGCGGCATTGCCATGACGGCCGTCGGCCGCGCGGCGGGTTCCGTCGTCGAGGAAGTGCGGCGGCAGTTCAAGGAAAAGCCCGGCATCATGCAGGGCCTGGACCGGCCCGATTACGGCCGCGCCGTCGACATGCTGACCAAGGCGGCGATCAAGGAAATGATCATTCCGTCGCTTCTGCCGGTGCTGGCGCCGCTCGTCGTCTATTTCGGCGTGCTGCTGATCTCGGGCTCGAAGGCGTCGGCCTTCGCGGCGCTCGGCGCCTCGCTGCTCGGCGTCATCGTCAACGGCCTGTTCGTGGCGATCTCGATGACGTCGGGCGGCGGCGCCTGGGACAATGCCAAGAAAAGCTTCGAGGACGGCTTCATCGATAAGGACGGCGTCAAGCACTATAAGGGCGGCGAGGCCCACAAAGCCTCCGTCACCGGCGATACGGTCGGCGATCCTTACAAGGATACGGCGGGACCTGCCGTGAACCCGGCCATCAAGATCACCAATATTGTCGCGCTGCTGCTCTTGGCCGTTTTGGCGCACTGACAAGCAAGAGATTCACGTGCTATAGGCGAAGCCGCCCGCTCTTCCCATATAGAGCGGGCTGGCTTTGCTATACGGCCTTCTTGCAGTTAAGGGTGACGCCCTCGTCCTTCGAGACGTTTGCTTCGCAAGCTCCTCAGGATGGGGGCTTTGAAAGGCCCTTGCCGAGGCCCTCGTGCTTCGAGACGGCGCCGAAAGGCGCCGTCTCGAAGCACGAGGGCGGTAGGAAGAAAAGTTGCCGCAGGCTACAATGAAACCCGAAGCTTACGCCGATGGTCTCGGCGAGTGAGCACAAGGAGACAGATATGATATCCGTGACCTTTCCGGACGGCGCGTCGCGCCCTTTCGAGCCTGGGATCAGCGGGTTCGAGATCGCCCAAAGCATCTCGCCCTCGCTTGCCAAGAAAACTCTTGCCATGGCGGTCGACGGCAAGCTGACCGATCTCACCGACAGACTTTCGAACGACGCCAAGGTCGAATTCGTGACCCGCGAGGACCCGCGTGGGCTCGAATTGATCCGCCACGATGCCGCGCATGTGATGGCCGAAGCGGTCCAATCGCTTTACCCCGGCACGCAGGTGACGATCGGCCCGGTGATCGAAAACGGCTTCTATTACGATTTCTATCGCGAGCAGCCTTTTACGCCGGAAGATTTCGCGGCCATCGAAAAGAAGATGGCGGAGATCGTCGCCAAGGATTCGCCTTTCACCAAGGAAATCTGGACGCGCGATCAGGCAAAATCCTGGTTCGAAAAACATGGCGAGGCCTTCAAGGTCGAGCTCGTCGATTCCATTCCGGGCGACGAGGATCTGAAGATCTATCGGCAGGGCGATTGGCTCGATCTCTGCCGCGGCCCGCATCTGCCGTCGACCGGCAAGGTCGGCACGGCCTTCAAGATCATGAAGGTTGCCGGTGCCTATTGGCGCGGCGATTCAACCAAGCCCATGCTCCAGCGCATCTATGCGACGGCCTTCGCCTCGCAGAAGGAACTCGACGCCTACCTGAAAATGCTCGAGGAGGCCGAGAAGCGCGACCATCGCCGCCTCGGCCGGGAGATGGATCTCTTCCATTTCCAGGAGGAGGGGCCGGGCACGGTCTTCTGGCATCCAAAAGGCTGGACGCTCTTCCAGACGCTCATCTCTTACATGCGGCGGCGTCAGCAGGCCGAAGGCTACGTCGAGGTCAATACCCCGCAAGTGCTCGACCGCGCTTTGTGGGAGACGTCCGGCCATTGGCAGACCTATCGCGAGAACATGTTCATCACCCAGACGGAGGATGAGCGCGTCTTCGCGTTGAAACCGATGAATTGCCCTGGCCATGTGCAGATCTTCAAGAACGGCTTGAAGTCCTATCGCGATCTGCCGTTGAAGATCGCCGAATTCGGTATCGTACATCGCTACGAGCCGTCGGGTGCGATCCACGGCATCATGCGCGTGCGCGCCTTCACGCAGGACGATGCGCATATTTTCTGCACCGAGGATCAGATCCGCGAAGAAGCGCTGAAGGTCAATGAACTCATCCTGTCGATCTATCAGGATTTCGGCTTTACCGATGTCGTCGTGAAACTTTCGACGCGGCCCGAGAAGCGCGTCGGCTCGGATGAGGCTTGGGATAAGGCCGAAGCTGCCTTGATGACGATCCTCGACGAGTTGAAAGCGCAAGGCTTGAAGACCGGCATCAATCCGGGCGAAGGCGCCTTCTATGGGCCGAAGCTCGAATATACGTTGCGCGACGCGATCGGCCGCGAATGGCAATGCGGCACGACCCAGGTCGATTTCAATCTGCCGGGCCGCTTCGGCGCCTTCTATATCGCGGCGAATAGCGAGAAGACGACGCCGGTCATGATTCATCGCGCCATGTTCGGCTCGCTCGAGCGCTTCACCGGCATTCTGATCGAGCATTATGCCGGTCATCTGCCGCTCTGGCTGTCGCCGGTGCAGGCGGTCGTCGCCACGATCACCAAAGAGGGTGACGATTATGCCTTCGAGGTGATGGCGGCGGCGCGCAAGCTCGGCCTCAAGGTCGAGGGCGATCTCTCGAACGAGAAGATCAACTATAAGGTGCGCGAGCACTCGCTTGCCAAGGTGCCGGTACTGCTCGTCGTCGGCAAGAAGGAGGCGGCGGAGCGTACGGTTTCGATCCGTCGGCTCGGCTCGCAGGAGCAGAAGACGATGGGCCTCGACGAGGCTTTGGCGGCGCTCGCCGAAGAGGCGCGCGCGCCTGATGTGGTGAGGGCTGGCTGAACGATCGTGAGGCGATCGCCGTTGTGCGGCGATCGCTTTGGTCTTACGCGAAGACGACTCCGCCCGATGGCGTGGCATAGACCCATTGCGCCGGCGTCGCGGCGCTTTTCAAAATATATTGCCAAGCGGCATTGTCGCTGCGCTCGACGATGATCTCGGTCCCCGGCCAATCTTTTGTGCGCGCTATATGGCCTGTGGGAATGCGGTAGACCGCATGGTTCGCCAGCTTCGCTATGCCGTCGGCGCTCATTTCGACCAATGTCGTTTGAACCATTTAACGCTCCTTCCGATTGGACTTTGCCCGCCATCATTGCGCCCGAGGATAGGGGACGCGAGAGGCTTCCTATAAATGAGCGTTTATAGCATGGATCGCGAGAGGGCGCCATAGGCCATTGGCGGCTTATGTCTCTTGGTTCAAGGCACGGCGGCCCCGGGATGAGATCCCGCCCTTTGCGATGTGACCAGAATGCAGCCGATCATAGCGATCATGATGACGAGCGAAGAAGTCAGGCGGCTGAGGTCGAGGCCGCCATTCTCATGCGGCTTGGTCAGGAGATCGCCGACCGCTGCACCGAGCGGACGGGTCAGAATGAAGGCCAGCCAGAACAGCAAAACATGGGATACCCTCGTGGTGAAATAGGCCGCCGCCACAAGAATAAGGGCGCCGCCGAACACCAGAGCCGCACCTTCATAACCGAGACCGGAATCGTCGGCGAGGAAATCGCCGAGCGCTGTCCCGAGTGTGTTCGAGAACAGGATCGTCAGCCAATAAAAACCCTCGGCCTTTCGGGTGGCAATGTCGGTCGCCGATACGGACCCGAGCGTGAAATGCCAAGCGGCGAGCACAATCACCACGAGCGCGAAGAGAATGAGCGATCCGCCGATATAGCCGACGCCGAGAGAGCGGTCTGCGAAATCCGCCATGGTCGTCCCAGCCGTGGTCGTCGCAACGATCACGGCCCAGTAGAGAAAGGAATGAAAGGACTTCGCGGCGATCTGTGCCGCGACCAGGACGACGAAGACAGAGAAGAAGATGACGGTGCTAAGGGCATAGCCTAATTGCATCGTCATGGAGACGGCATCGCCACCCGTCTCTCCTAGCGTGGTCGCAAGAATTTTAATGAGCCAGAAGGCGAGGGTGACTTCCGGAACTTTGCTGGCGTGAGCCGGAATATTATCCTTCATGCGCTTCTCGCCATTTATGTTAAGATCGTGATCTCGCCCAGCGGCGGATCTTCGTAGTCGGCGGCCTTCGTCTCGTCCGGCGCCGTGTTCGGCAGAAGCGCTGCGAGAACGGTGGCGACCGTGACATTGGCGGCAAGCGCCATCAGACCGTTATAGACCCCGATATCCGTGTCGAAGAGCTTGTGCACCGGCACCCAGGCCGTCGGTCCCCAGGCGAGCCATGTGCCAAGGATCATGCCCGCCGCCCAGCCGGTAAACAGGCTCCAGCCGGAAAACCAGCGCGTGAAGAGCCCCAAAATCACGGCCGGAAAAATCTGGATCATCCAGACGCCGCCGAGCAATTGCAGATCGAGTGCGAATTTTGTCGGCATGAACAAGATCACGGCCAGAGCCCCGACCTTGACGACGAGCGACATCAGTTTGGCGAGCGTTGCTTCCTGACGCGGGCCGATCGCCGGGTTGATGAAAGGTTTCCAGACATTGCGCGTGAACGTATTGGCCGCGCCGATCGACATCACGGCGGCCGGCACAAGCGCGCCTATAGCGATTGCTGCGAAGCAGAAACCAGCGAACCAGGACGGAAACATTTTCAGGAAGAGCTGCGGGACCGCGTCTTGAGGATTATCGACTTTGATGCCCGCCGCATGCGCCATGTAGCCCATCAGCGCAATGAAGCAGAGCAGGACCGAATAGGCGGGCAGAGCGATCGCATTCTTGCGGATCGTCGAGGCGCTCGACGCGCATAAGAGCCCGGTCATGGCATGCGGATACATGAAGAGCGCCATGGCCGAGCCTATGGCGAGCGTCGCATAGGGTGCCATCTGCTGAGGGCTGAGCAGGAGCCCGGCCGCGACCTTGCCGCCGGAAGCCGAGGCCTTCGCGTCGAGAATCGCGCCCGCTGCGTCGAAGATCGCCCCATAGCCGCCGAGCTTTGCCGGGATGACGATGATCGCGGCGATGACGAAAATATAGATCATGATGTCCTTCACGAAGGAGATCATGGCCGGCGCGCGCAACCCGCTCGTATAGGTGTAAAGTGCGAGAATAACGAAGGCGAGCGTCAGCGGCAGATGTGCGAGCCAGCCCTGGCCCTCGAAGCCGAGCGCCTGGATCACCTTCTCCATGCCGACGAGCTGCAGCGCGATGTAGGGCATGGTGGCGAGAAGGCCGGTGATGGCCACCGCGAGTTCCAGGCCGCGATGATTATAGCGCCCGAACACATAATCGGCCGCGGTCATATAATTCTTGCGATGCGCGACCGACCAGAGGCGTGGAAAGGTCAGATAGAGGAGGGGGTAGATCAAAACCGTATAGGGTATGGCGAAGAACCCATAGGAGCCGATCGCATAGACCACGGCCGGAACCGCGATGATCGTATAGGCGGTGTAAAGATCGCCGCCGATCAGAAACCAGGAGATCACCGGACCGAAGCGGCGTCCGCCGAGGCCCCATTCCGCGAGATCATTGAGGTCTGCGGTTTTCCAGCGCGCGGCGAAGAAACCAAGCACCGTGACGAGTCCAAAAAAGCCGATGAAGACGAGCGTCGCTGGCCAGTTGAGATGATCGATCATCGGCCGGCCTGCTTATGAAAGATGTAAATGGTGAGGCATGATGCCGGGATCAGCAGGATCTGAAACCAGTAGAAAAACGGAAAGCCGAAAAGCCGCGGCTCGATCAGATTATAGACGATCGGCAGCACCGCGAGCAGACAGGGGATGAGCAGGAGAAGAAATTTCATTGAGCGTATTTCGGTTGGGACATGATGAGAATGCCAGAGCGCAGCTTTGCTGGCAAAGCTGATCTCCGCAAGAGTGGTGGCAAGTGTTACGCCAAGATTTCAAGATTTAGCGGTGCCTGTAATCGGCGCACCGCTTACACTTTAATTGATAATCCGATGATCTATTTCATGATCACTTCGACATCGCGATCGAGCGTCGAGGTCACTTTGAAGTTCGTTTGGTAGGTCTTGTTGTCATGTCGCGCGATGGCGACATATTCGCCTTCGGCGAGGACGAGCGACGGAAAAGCGCCGATCAATTCGCGGATGACGTCGCCGCCGGGCGTCAGAATCGTGAAGGCCGTATTGGCCATGGCTTCGCCGCCCGGTGCGCCGACGAGTTTCAAGGTCATGACGGCGGCGCGGTGGCGCAAAGTCGTGTCGGTCAGCTTGCCGGCCTGCACGCGCAGATCCGCGCCGACGACGGAATTGGTTGCACTGGCGCTGCCGCTGGTCGTCGTATCGAGCAAGGTCGAGACGACATGATAATTGCCCTCGGGAAGGCCAATGGTGTCGCCTGCCTTGGCATTGGCGAAGACGAGCTTGGCTTCCGAATTGCCGCGTTCAGGCACATAGATCGCGATCGATAGTTTGGTCGGATTGATCGGCACATCGCCCAAAAGTCCGACGATCCTCAGGCCGCCGGCATTCAGGACCAGCTTTTCGCTGATCGTCTGTCCGTTGATCACCACGCGTTTGGTGACGCCGGCAAGACCGAGCCCTGCGTGAACGATATAGGCGCCGTCGGGCAGGGGTAGCGTTGGCGTCGCATCTGAAGATTCGGCGACGAGCTTATGCGATTGGTCCTGGTCCGTCGCTTCGTTGAAGACCCGCCATTTGAGCCCGGCATGGATGGGTTGCGGGTCATTGGCTGTCAGAACGGCGGTGAGGTGAAGGGCACCTTGGCTCGTCTCGAAAGGGGCGCCGAACCGCGCGTTCGGCGCCGCCGGCGGCAATGCCGGCGCGCCCGGATTGCCGAAGGAGGAGGCGGGATCGGCCGCGGCCGTGCTCAGGCTCGCCAGGCCGAGGAGAAGGATGAGAGCCCAGTCGATGAGCGAATGCGTAAGGCTTGCGTACGGCCGGAGGCTCAGTGCTTTCGCGGCTCTACTCGTCATCTTTGTGCAATAGCCCGGAGACGGCGGCGCTCAGATTGGCCATGGACAAAGGATGAAAGGAAAATTCGACCGTATGATGGCCCGGCGGAACTTCGACGCCCCGGAAGAGAATATTGGTTCGCAGGACCGGCTTTTTCTGACCATCCACGCGCGCTTCCCATCCCGGATAGAAGAGATCGTGCAAGACGACGACGCCGGGCTGATCGGTCGTCACATCGATCGTCACGCTATTATCGGCATAATGCGTGATGGCTGCCTGCGTTTGCGCTGACTCGCCGCTCGAATCGAGAAGCGAGGTGCTGAGATCGCCGAGACTTGTCCCATCGATAAGCACCTCCTTCGACACATCGAAATTGGGCAACGTGGATTCGTCGATGACGGTTTCGTTGTCGGAGGGCTTGATTTTGGTGGCGACATAAGTCCGGGGGGCGCCTTTGCCGAGCTTATAAATATACATCGAGTCGCCGACATAGAGCTGCTGGATGTGCGACGGCCTCGGGAAATGCCGCGGCAGATTGGTCAGGGGCCGGTCGAGCACCAGATATTCGAGGCCGAGCAGCGCGGCCAGCGTGCATTTATAGCCGCGGAACGTGCCGGGAAAATGCCGCTGATAAGGATCTTCGGCATTCTCGCCGGGCCCGACCGCGCGTTCATAATCGGAAATGCGCAGCGGATTATAGCCGAGCGTATTTTCAAACTTCAGCACCATGGAGGCATTCTGCCAGGGGCCGCTGAGGCCAAGGACCTCGATCCGCGGATGGTCGCCCTCGGCGACTTTGCTCGCGATGTCCTGCCGCAACACCTCTATGCCCCGGGCATCGCCTGGCGACAGATGCGCATAGACCGCATAGCGGCTGTTGGGTTCGGCATTGAGCGATGAGGCTGCATCGCGCCAGATCAGCTCGGCACCGGTCGCTGCGACCAGAAGAATGGCCGCCAGCGCGCGGCGGCGGCGCGACCGTAAAAGAACGAGGATGGCTGCGGCGCAGATCATGAGCGCCACGCTGATTGCAAGCTCTCGCAGCGACGGCAGTGCGTGTTTCTGCGCCAGCGAAAAGGCGAGCCCGAGCCCGAACAGTGTTGCGACGGCGCTGCCAACCGCGACGGGCAGAACAAACCTAAGCCAACGCGGCCGGAAACCTGCGATGGAGGGAAGCCCGTCTTCGATATAGCGATGCAGAAGATAACCGCTGATCAAAGCCAGCATGATGTTGACGACGAAAGTCGCATCCGCCGGTCGCCGGTAGAGCGACACACCGGGAAGCCAGTCGAAGGCCCAGGAGAAGATCGGAGTTTCGCGGCCGACGGCATAGAGCATCATGGCGACGGTGACCGCGACGCAAAAACGAAGGCCGCGCGCAAAAATGCGTCCGCCCGCCAACCCGTGCCAGACGAAGAGCAGGATCGGAACGGTGCCGATGAAGAGATAATTGATGCAGCGGTCGGTCCAGTCCGTCTCGGCCATGGTCTCGTAGCCCGGACCCCAGTAATCATAATTCCAGTCGAGAGAACCGAAGAAGTTCGGGGCAAACAGGGTGATGAGATTGACCGGCGCGAACGAGCCCGCGGCCGCGACCCCATAGGAAATGCCGGGACGGTTCGATGTCCCGAGAAATTGCATCGTCAGCAAGGTCGGCGCAGCCATCACGACGAGGACGATCGCGCCCATCAGCGCGATCACGCCGGCGCGGGTCTTCACATAGGTGAAGACATCTCCCGACGCGGCCGTCAGCCAGACCAGGCGGCCGATCAGAACCAGAGCCAGAAGGAAGGCGACCTGATCGCGCCCGAGCGCCATCAGGCAGGCAAAAAGACCGAAAAGGGCCGCGAATTTATAGGAGCGGCGCTCCAATGTGAGATCGAGTGCCCAAAGAGCCCAGGGAAAGAACGAATAGGAAATGATCATCCCGGTGTGCTGCAGACGGGATGACGCCACGCCGCCCAGCATGAAGACCATGGCGGCGAGAACCGCGCCCGCCGGATGCCAGCCGCGCTTTTGGAAGAGACAGAGGATGCCGAAGCTGCCGAAGAGCAGGTGAGACAGGATGACCGCGTCGAAGACCTGCATCGATGCGTGCGGCGCGACGAGCGCGAAGAGCACCATGCTCGGCGTAAAGAGCAAGGATTGCGGATCGGCGACCGACGGGTGGCCGGCGAAATGATACGGGTTCCAGAGCGGGATTTCGCCATGCTGCAAGGCGTCCGCGAGAAAGCGGAACATGGGATAGAAATGATTTTTGGAATCCCATGGCACGACGGCGCCGGTCGCCAGCCAGCAGGCAAAGGCGGCGCCGGCAAGGCCGCACAGGCTCGCAATTGCGAGCAAGGTGGCAGGCCGCGTCCAGGCACGGGCGCGCGCCGCCGCCTCGGTGGCGGAAGGCTGCAACCGGCCGGTGAGGGGCGCGGCGGGAGATACGGCTGTGTCGAGAAGGGTCATCGGCGAAAGGGGCTACGCAAGGGAACAATGCCGATGCCGGCAAGACTGAAACGCAAGGGGGGCTGTCTTGAAAAAGTCTGGCGGCTTTCTCCCAAAACGGCACCTGCTTCATTGAAACCAGGGTCAAAACTAAGTCGAAGCTTGTTTTTAAGGCATAAGAGGCGAAAGCCGTCACGTATTATTTTCATGTCGGCCGCCGCTCTGGCGTCGGGCCTCTGTTTAGACAGAAAATCTCTCATGAGTGCGGTGCAGCCTTGCCCAACTGGAAACCCTCCGCCTAATCCCTTTGCAAGGTGACCATTTCAAGGCATTGAAGAGACTTGGAAGAGGCTTGCCATGCTGGAGAAAGCCTTGTTCTATCCGGCATCTTTTCGCATGAAACGTGTGAACTCGGCATGAATGAAACCTTAGAGCTTCTCGCCTCGCGACGATCCGCGCCGGCCGCGAGCCTCAGCGAGCCTGGTCCCAGCCCTGAAGAACTCGAGTCCCTGCTGAAAATCGCCTCGCGCGTGCCGGACCACGGTAAACTTGTACCCTGGCGCTATATTCTGTTCGAAGGCGCGGCCCGCCACCGCGCGGGTCAGATCATTGCCGACACCTATGCCAAGGCGCATCCCGAAGCCGACGAGGCCAAACTCGATATCGAGCGCAAGCGTCTGGCGCTGGCGCCTCTGGTGATCGCGGTCGTCTGCCGCGCCGGCCCGCACGAAAAGATTCCGGAATGGGAGCAGGTCATGACCTGCGGCGCCGTCTGCATGAATCTGACGATCGCTGCCAATGCGCAGGGCTTTGCGACCGTTTGGCTCTCGGAATGGTACGCCTATGATCCGGCGGTTCTGGCGCTGCTCGGTCTCGAGCCCAATGAAAAGATCGCAGGCTTCATCCATATCGGAAAGCCGCCGGGCCCGCGCGATGACCGGCCGCGCCCGGTGATCGCCGACATCGTGACCAGGTTTTAGAGCATGACCCCGAAAAGTTGCAGACTTTTCGGATCAAGGTCATGCGTTGAAACAACAGCCTGGTCTCATAAGATCATGCAGTAAAACGAGAACTTATGCCTTGGGACTTGAGCTGAGCCGGGCGTCTTAAAGCATCGTTTACCATGTTCGCGGAAACTCATACCGCGCGAAGCCGAGGCGGCTTCGCCGGAGTCGCGAAATGATCGTCCGGAAATTCATGCAATGGGTGCAGACCGCATCGGCCAGCCAAAGGGCCGATGGGGCGAGCGCATTGGCAAGGGCCTATCTCTACGCGGATCTCGACGGCGAGCAGAGGCAGGAGGCGGAGCAAGCCTTAACCAGCCTCCTTGACGACGCCTCGCCGCTGGTGCGCCGCGCGCTTGCCGAAAGTTTTGCCAGCGCCGCAGAGGCGCCGCATCATATCGTTCTCGCGCTCGCCGACGACCAATCCGATATTTCCTCGATCGTGCTTGGGCGCTCGCCTTTGCTCACCGATTCCGAGCTCATCGATTGCGCCGCCATCGGCGATGCTTTCGCGCAATCGGCGATCGCCTTGCGTCCGCGTCTTTCGGCGCCGGTCGCGGCGGCCATCGCCGAAGTCGGCGGCCGCGAGGCCGCGATCTCGCTTGCCATCAATCCCGGCGCCGATCTGCCGGAATTTTCCATGCACCGGATGATCGAACGATTCGGCGACGACGGCGAGATGCGCGAGGCGCTGCTGTCGCGGCCGCATCTTCCCGCAGCCTTACTCTCGGATATTGTCGCGGCGACATCGAAGACGCTCTTTGCCTTCGTCACCAATTGCAATTGGATGCCGACGGAACGGGCGGAGCGGGCGGCGCGCGAGGCGCGCGAGAAAGCCAATGTCATCATCGCGGTCTCGTCCGAAGCGGAAGCCAATGGGCCGCAAAAACTCGTCGCGCATTTGCGCGCCTCCGGACAATTGACGGCAGGCCTTGTGCTGCGGGCGCTGCTCTCCGGCAATATGAGCCTTTTCGAAGCCGCGCTTTGCGAATTGTCCGGCCTGCCGATGAGCCGCGTCCGCGGTCTGACCGGGGATTGCATGTCGGCTGGTTTCGCGGCGCTCTATCGCAGGGCGGGCCTGCCCGAGAAATTACTGCCGGCGTTTCGCGCCGCGCTCGAAGCCTTGCGCGTCTGCGGCCATGATTATCCGGGCTCGGCGCGTCTGTCGCGCCAGATGGTCGAGCGGGTTTTGACGGCTTGCGAAAGCCCGAACACTGCGCTGACCGACAAGCTCTTCGCGGTGCTGCGGCGCTTCGAGGCCGAGGCTGCCCGCGAGGAGGCGCGTCTCGATACGCCGACATTCCTGCAGGAAACGCCGGTTGCGCCCGCCATCGTCTTTGAGCACGCGGAGGAAGAATCCGTGCCGATTCTCGACGAGGAGCCTGTGCTGGTGCTGACCGACATCGGCGAGGACTTGGTCGCAAGCGAGGATTTTGGCAGGACCGCGCCTTTGGTCGAAATTCCGGCGGAGATCGATCCGCAGCCATCCTTTGTCATCGACTTCACCGCGCTCGAAGCTGAATTGCTGGCGGCGTAAATCTTAAAGACTCACGCCTCGTTCATGAGTCCTTTGACCTTCGCGTAATAGAGAAGTGCGATGGTCTTGGCGTCGCAAATCTCGCCGCTCTCGATCATGGCGAGCGCCTCGTCCAAAGTCGGCTCGATCACTTCTATATCTTCGCCTTCGTCGGCGAGGCCGCCGCCGGGCCCGACGCGGTCTTCCGGCCTGTAGCGGACCACGAAGAAGGTCAGTTTCTCCGTGACGCTGCCGGGGCTCATGAAAGCCTCGAAAATCCGCACCGGCTTTTCGATCTTAAAGCCCGCTTCTTCCTCGACTTCCATGACGATACGGACGGCCGGATCTTCGCCTTCGAGCTTGCCGGCGACCGCTTCGATCAAATGACCTTCGCCATTGCTGACAAAAACCGGCAGCCGGAATTGCTTGATCAGCGCGACGCGTCCGCGCGTCGGATCGTAAAGCAGGATGACGGCACCCTGGCCCGTATCGAAGACCTCGCGCGAGATCGTCTGCGTCTTGCCGTCGGATCGCTGCCGCTCGATCGTGACTTTTTCGAGCAGATAGCGGACGTGCGACAAGACCTGGCGCGCGAGAATGCGGGCTTGAGCCATTTCAATATCCAAATTGTTCGCGCAAAATCCGCTCGTTCATCGAATGACCGGGATCATGCAAAAGGACGAGGCCCGTGGCGTGATCCATCGCGATCGATACGCGCACCACATTGCGGATTTCGAAGTGATCGGCGGTGGCCGCGACCGGCCGCAGATCGGGTTCCAGAATATCGATTTCGACATGCGCCCGGTCGGGCAGGAGCGCGCCATGCCAGCGCCGCGGCCTGAACGCCGAAATCGGCGTCAGCGGCATCAGCGTCGCGTCGAGCGGCAGGATCGGCCCGCCGACGGAGAGATTATAGGCGGTAGAGCCCGCCGGCGTCGCGACGAGCAGCCCGTCGGCGACAAGCTGGCCGAGCCGCTCCTGGCCATCGACGCAGATCCGCAGCTTGGCCGCCTGATAGGTTTGGCGGAGCAGGGCGACCTCGTTGATCGCATTGGCCCTTTCGGTATGTCCCGCAAGATCGGTCGTGGTCATGACCAGAGGATGCACGACGGAAGGCTCAGCCGCCTCGAGCCGCGCTTTCAGATCCTCCTCCTGATATTCGTTCATGAGAAATCCGACCGAGCCGCGGTTCATCCCATAGATCGGCTTGGCGTGGCCCATGAAGCGGTGCAGCGTCTGCAGCATGAGCCCGTCGCCGCCGAGCGTGACGAGGACATCCGCCTGCGCCGGCTCGACATTGCCATAGGCGCGCGCAAGCCGCTCCAACGCTTCGTCCGCCGCCGGGGTTCCGGAGGAGAGGAATGCGATACGCTCGAAGCGGCGACCCGCTCCATTCCCATCCGCCATGGCTTTGGGCCTCCGGCTCCCAGATTTTCGGATTCTCCTGAGCTTTGACATAGCCGGAAGCGGCGCCGGCCGCAAAGGTTTGGCGTTCGGCTCCATCTGGCTTACATGACATGCAACATCTTTTGACTGGCGTCATTCCGCGCGTTGACTCCCGGAAACGCCTCCGCTTTTAACGGTCCCCATGGAAAAAACATTTGATCCCGCCGCGGTCGAAGGCCGTATTTCGGCGCTTTGGGAGGACGCCGGCGCGTTTCGCGCCGGGCGGCCGGAACGGGCCAGCGCGGAACCCTTTACCATTGTGATTCCGCCGCCGAACGTCACTGGCTCGCTCCATATGGGGCACGCGCTCAACAATACATTGCAGGATATTCTGTGCCGCTTCGAGCGCATGCGCGGGCGCGACGTGCTCTGGCAGCCGGGGACCGACCATGCGGGCATCGCGACCCAGATGGTCGTCGAGCGGCGATTGGCCGAGCGGGGCAACGTAGGCCGCCGCGAGATGGGCCGCGCCAAATTCCTCGAAGAAGTCTGGCGCTGGAAAGAGGAATCGGGCGGCGCCATCATCAATCAATTGAAGCGGCTCGGCGCCTCCTGCGACTGGTCGCGGGAGCGTTTCACCATGGACGAGGGCCTGTCGAAGGCCGTCGTGAAGGTCTTCGTGCAGCTCTATAACGAGGGCCTGATCTATAAGGACAAGCGGCTCGTCAATTGGGACCCGAAGCTCTTGACCGCGATCTCCGACCTCGAAGTCGTGCAGGTCGAGACGAAGGGCAGCCTCTGGCATTTCAAATATCCGATTGTGGACGATGTGGGCCAGGAGACCGGCGAATTTATCATCGTCGCGACGACGAGGCCCGAGACCATGCTGGGCGACACGGCGGTGGCCGTGCACCCGGATGACGAGCGCTATAAACATCTGCAAGGCAAAAAGGTGCGGCTGCCGCTGGTCGGACGGCTGATCCCGATCGTCGCCGACACCTATTCCGATCCCGAGAAGGGCACGGGCGCGGTGAAGATCACCCCGGCGCATGATTTTAACGACTTCGAAGTCTGGCAACGGCACAAAGACAACGAACTTAAGGGTACCGACCCGATCGATATTTTTACGCCGGATGGAAAACTGAAGTCGTCGGACTTCGACGATTTTACGTTTGGTCATCGCGCGCCGGACCCACGAAATCCGAATGTCACGTTTGCGGATCAAGGGGCCCTTGGGCTTGGGCGTCCCACCTTCGAGGATATTCCTGAAGAACTGCGAGGCTTAGATCGCTTCGAGGCACGAAAGGTCGTTGTCGAGCTGATGGAAGCCAAGGGGCTTCTCGATAAAATCGAGCCAACACAACATGCAGTGCCGCATGGCGACCGGTCCGGCGTCGTCATCGAGCCGCGCCTGACCGATCAATGGTATGTCGACGCCAAGACTCTGGCGCAACCGGCGCTCGCCGCCGTGCGCGAAGGCAAGACGAAGTTCATCCCGGAGAATTGGGAAAAGACCTACTTTCAATGGCTCGACAATATCCAGCCCTGGTGCATCTCGCGTCAGCTCTGGTGGGGTCATCAGATTCCGGCCTGGTACGGGCCTGACGGCAAGGTCTTCGTCGAGGCCTCCGCTGCGGAGGCCGAAGTCGCGGCGGCGAGCCATTATGGTGCGCCGACGCCTCTCGCACGCGACGAGGACGTCCTCGACACCTGGTTTTCCTCGGCGCTCTGGCCCTTCTCGACGCTCGGCTGGCCGGACGAGACGCCGGAGGTCAAACGCTATTACCCGACCAATGCGCTCGTCACCGGCTTCGACATCATCTTCTTCTGGATCGCCCGGATGATGATGATGGGCCTGCATTTCATGCACGAGATCCCGTTTCACGACGTCTATATCCACGCCCTCGTCCGCGACGAGAAGGGCGCGAAAATGTCGAAGTCGAAGGGAAACGTCATCGATCCCTTGGGACTCATCGAGCAATATGGCGCCGACGCCTTGCGCTTCACGCTCGCGGCGATGGCGGCGCAGGGCCGCGACATCAAGCTCTCGACGCAGCGCGTCGAAGGCTATCGCAATTTCGCGACCAAGCTCTGGAACGCGGCGCGCTTCGCCGAGCTGAACGGCTGCGCGGGCGTCGAGAGCTTCGATCCGCGCGCCGCGAAAGTCACTCTCAATCAATGGATCATCGGCGAGGCCGCCAAAGCCGTAGCCGAGACCTCCGCCGCGATCATGGCCTATCGCTTCAACGATGCGGCCAATGCGGCCTATCGCTTCGTCTGGAACATCTTCTGCGACTGGTATGTCGAACTGGCAAAGCCCTTGCTGCAAGGGACGGACGAGGCCGCCAAGGCCGAGACCCGCGCCGCGGCGGCTTTTGTGCTCGATCAGATCCTGAAGCTTCTGCATCCCTTCATGCCCTTCCTGACGGAAGAGCTTTGGGGTCTGACGGCGACCGAGGCCCTGCCACGCAAGACCGTTTTGGCGCTCGCCGAATGGCCGGTGCTGGAAGGCTGCGAAAATCCGGCCGCCGAGGCCGAGATCGGCTGGGTCGTGGAACTCATCTCCGAATTGCGCTCGGTCCGGTCCGAAATGAATGTCCCGGCGGGGGCCCTTGCGCCGCTGGTGCTCGTCGCTGCGCCGCCGGAGGTCGAGGCCCGCGCCGGGGCCTGGGACGAAACGATCAAGCGGCTCGCCCGGGCTTCTGAGATTTCTTTCGCAGCGGGGGCGCCCGAGCAGTCGGTGCAGGTCATTGTGCGCGGCACCATAGCGGCGCTGCCGTTGCAGGGCGTGATCGATTTCGCCGCCGAGAAAGTGCGTCTGACCAAGGAAATCGAAAAGCTCAAAGGCGAGGCGGCCAAGATCGAGGCGAAGCTCGGAAATGCCGATTTCGTCGCAAGGGCGCCGGAAGAAGTGGTGGACGAAAACCGAGACCGGCTTGCGGAAATCGCCGCCCGCATCGAGAAATTGAGCGCGGCTCAGGTCCGGCTGGGGCTCTGAGCTCGGGCTCCAACCCGGCTGCTTTGTTCCACCAAGTCCATTATGTAGATCAGGCTACAATCTGATTACCGCTTGAAAACCAAACGGGGTTAAAGTTCAAATCCGGGATCATTGGGGCGTGTTCGCGCATGGCTGAGAAAAAACTGGCTGCCGCCGCTTCGGACATCGTCCTTCCGTCGGAGACGGCCCAGGCTCAAAGGTTCGAGCGCGCCCGCACCGCGCAGGCGACCGCCGTTCTCGAAGATTATGTCGAGCTCATCGACGATCTTTTGCGCAGCGAGGGCGAGGCGCGGCCGACCGACATCGCGCGGCGCCTAGGCGTCTCCCACGCCACCGCGATCAAGAGCATCGGCCGGTTGAAGCGCGAGGGGCTTGCCACTTCGAAGCTCTATCGTGGGGTCTTCCTGACGCCGCAAGGCCAAGATCTGGCTCAGCGCGTGCGCGCGCGCCATAGAACCGTCGTCGATCTTTTGGTCGCGGTCGGTGTTCCGCAGCACTGCGCGGAACTTGATGCGGAAGGTATCGAACACCATGTTTCGGATGTGGCGCTCGCAGCCTTCTCGCGTTTCCTGAAACGCCGCGGCTGAAGCGAACCGGAGCGGCGAACCAAGCTGCCCTTCGCGTTGATCGCCGCCCGGCTGGTTGGCCCTTGCTGTGTAAGATTTGTTGCTTTCTAGCAACAGCCATTAATCATCTTACGCTTGTCTTGGGTTCACAAGAAGAAAGCCGCTTTTCAGCCATAAACCAACGGCTAGTCTGAAATCGCTCGAGTTGAGAAAAGGTTCTTCCGTCGGCTGCACATCGATTGGAAGAACGTGCGTAACAGGGTTCTTTGAATGCCCGCTTCCCCGCGCGGCTTTCGAGAATGTGGCCTGGGCCGACATTCTGCTCAACTAAGCTGCCGGGATTTAGTAAATGGATGCGCGCGTTTTCGATAAGAAGAAACTTCCCAGCCGTCATGTGACGGAAGGACCGGAGCGGGCGCCGCACCGGTCTTATCTCTATGCGATGGGCCTGACGCGCGAGCAGATTCATCAGCCCTTCGTCGGCGTCGCCTCTTGTTGGAACGAAGCCGCTCCCTGCAACATCTCCTTGATGCGGCAGGCGCAGGCGGTGAAGCAGGGCGTCGCCTCGGCTGGCGGCACGCCGCGCGAATTCTGCACGATCACCGTGACCGATGGCATCGCCATGGGTCATCAGGGGATGAAGTCCTCGCTGGTGTCGCGCGATGTCATCGCCGATTCCGTCGAACTCACCATGCGCGGCCATTGCTACGACGCGCTCGTCGGCCTCGCGGGTTGCGACAAATCGCTGCCCGGCATGATGATGGCGATGGTCCGCCTCAATGTGCCGTCGGTCTTCATCTATGGCGGCTCGATCCTGCCCGGCACTTTCAAAGGCAAGCCGGTGACCGTTCAGGACCTGTTCGAGGCTGTCGGCAAATATTCCGTCGGCGACATGACGCCTGAGGATCTCGACGAACTCGAGACCGTGGCTTGCCCCTCGGCCGGCGCCTGCGGCGCTCAATTCACCGCCAATACGATGGCAACAGTTTCCGAGGCGATCGGCCTCGCTCTGCCTTATTCGGCCGGAGCGCCGGCGCCTTATGAAATCCGCGACCGGTTCTGCCTGACGGCGGGCGAGATGGTGATGGAGCTGATTGCCCGCAACATCCGCCCACGCGATATCGTCACCCGCCGGGCGCTCGAAAATGCCGCGACGGTGGTTGCCGCGTCTGGCGGCTCGACCAATGCGGCTTTGCATCTGCCGGCGATCGCGCATGAAGCGGGCATTAAATTCGATCTCTTCGACGTCGCCGAGATCTTCAAGAAGACGCCCTATATCGCCGACCTGAAACCGGGCGGCAAATATGTTGCCAAGGATATGTTCGAAGCGGGCGGCATCCCGCTCCTGATGAAGACGCTGCTCGATCATGGCTTTCTGCATGGCGACTGTCTCACCGTGACCGGCCGCACCATTGCCGAGAACATGGCCAAGGTGAAATGGAATCCGGACCAGGACGTGGTCTATCCGGCGGATAAGCCGATCACCGTGACAGGCGGCGTCGTCGGGCTCAAAGGCAATCTCGCGCCGGAAGGCGCGATCGTGAAGGTTGCCGGCATGAAGCAGGATCACCTTGTCTTCAAGGGTCCGGCGCTCTGCTTCGACACTGAAGAAAGCTGCTTCGAAGCGGTCAGCCAGCGCAAGTATCAGGAAGGCTGCGTCTTCGTCATCCGCTACGAGGGACCGCGCGGTGGCCCCGGCATGCGCGAAATGCTGTCGACGACGGCGGCGCTTTACGGCCAGGGCATGGGCGAGAAGGTCGCGCTCATCACCGACGGGCGCTTCTCGGGCGCGACGCGCGGCTTCTGCATCGGCCATGTCGGGCCGGAGGCGGCGGTCGGCGGCCCAATTGCTCTCGTGAAGGATGGCGACATCATCGAGATCGATGCCGTCAAAGGCACGATCGAGCTGCATGTGTCCGATGAGGAGCTCGCCGAGCGCCGCAAGGCGTGGCAGCCGCGCAAGACGGATTTCGGCTCAGGTGCCCTTTGGAAATACGCCCAGATCGTCGGTCCCGCCGTCAATGGCGCGGTGACGCATCCGGGCGGTTCCGGCGAGACGCAAACCTATGCTGACATTTAGCGTCTCCTCCGCCATTATCGGGATTGGGATGGCTGCGTTCCTGGCCATGCCTTCGCACGCCTTCGATGGCTCAGACGCCGTCGCCAGTGACAAGACGCCGTTCCGCAGCTTCAAAAATCCGCACGCTGCTTTGCAGGCTGGACTCGAAGGGTTTCGCTCGGGCGATCAGCATTCGGCGGTCGAGGCCTTGAAATATGCGGCGGCCGGCGGCGAGTCGCTGGCGCGCTGGAAACTCGGCAAGATGTATGCGGATGGCGATGGCGTCCCGCATGACGACATCAAGGCCTATGAATATTTTTCGCAGATCGTCGACACTTACGACGAGGACAATCCCAATCGCCGGGAAGTTTCCGTCGTCGCGAGCGCCTTCGTCGCCGTCGGCATTTATAGTTTGAACGGCATCCCGAATACCAAGGTCGTGGCGAATCCCGAGCGCGCGCTCGAAATGTTCCAATATGCCGCGACCAATTTCGGCGACGCCAATGCGCAATATAATCTGGCGCGCATGTATCTCGACGGCGCCGATGTCGTGGCCAAAGACGGCCGCCAGGCTGCACGTTGGCTCTATCTGGCGGCCGATAAGGGCCATCCGCAGGCGCAGGCGCTTCTCGGCCAGATGCTCTTCACCGGCCATGATGGTGTGCAGAAGCAGCGCGCCCGCGGTTTGATGTGGCTCTCGATCGCGCGCGACTCCGTCCAGCCGTCGAAAGACGCGGTGCTGTCGAAGAAGGACCAATGGATTGTCGATCTCTACGACAAGGCCATGGCGGCGGCGAGCGATACGGACCGGCAGGTCGCAACGATCTATCGCGACGATTTTAAGAACAGCAAGCACAACTGAGCGTCCAAATCCCAGGATCTATCGGCGACAGGCCGATTCCCGGATATGGCCGGCTGAAGCATCAACGATTGCGAGCAATGTGAATGGAGAGGTCGAACGGATATGTCCGGGGCGGACCCTTGGTTCTTCTGCGTCTTGAAGGCGCCGCCATTCTTGTCGTCTCGCTTCTGGCCTATGGTCAGACGGGACAATCGTGGTGGACCTTTGCCGCGCTCATCCTGGCGCCGGATCTCAGCATGCTCGGCTATCTCGTGAATGCGCGGGCAGGGGCAGCAAGTTACAATGCCGTTCATACTCTGACGGGCTCCCTTATGCTTCTGGGGTTAGGGCTCGTCTCCGGCAGTGCTTTGATCTTGTCTTTGAGCCTCATATGGCTTGCTCACATCGGTCTCGATCGCATGCTCGGCTTTGGGCTGAAATATGCGTCCGGCTTCTCGGACACGCATCTCGGTCTGCTCGGCATACGGAAAGAGGCTTGAGAGCAGGACCTCATGGTTACCGAGCCCTGAAGGCTCTCGTTCTTTTGCAGGTCCATTCTTTCCCGATCTTAACTTTCGAGACGGAACCCGGAACGGACCGGCGACGAATCACTGACCCATACGAAGTTCCGGACCTGTTCGCGCCGCATCTTGTGGTGGTGAACGATACGATTAACATCATGCGGATCGCGGCCCATGCGTTGAAACGCGAATGGTGCAAGCGCGTTAAGACCGGTGTGCCATTTTAACCCGGGGTGAGCCGTGGCGAAGATATATGTCGGCATCGGCGGTTGGACCTATGCGCCTTGGCGCGATAATTTTTATCCGCGCGGGTTAAAGCAGGCTGACGAGCTTTCCTTCGCCAGCCGGCATGTCTCGACGATCGAGGTCAACGGCACCTTCTATCGCACGCAATCGCCGGAGAGCTTCCGCCGCTGGGCGGAAGAAGTGCCGAAAGACTTCGTCTTCTCCATCAAGGCGCACCGGCTGACGACGCATCGCAAAGTGCTCGCCGAATCGGCGCCGGCCGTCACGCGCTTTATTGACAGCGGCCTTGCCGAATTGGGCAAGAAGCTCGGGCCGATCCTCTGGCAATTCGCGCCGACGAAAAAATTCGAGCCGGAGGATTTCGAGGCTTTTCTCAGCTGCCTGCCACCGAAATTGGACAGCCTCAAACTCCGTCACGTCGTCGAGGTGCGGCACGAGAGTTTTTGCAATGAAGATTTCGTCGCGCTCGCGCGGCGCCACAAGGTCGCGATCTGCCTTGCGCTCTCCGATAAATATCCGCTGATCGCTGATCCAACCGCGGATTTCGTCTATGCACGGCTGCAGACGAGCCAAGCGAAAGAGCAGCAAGGCTATCCGAAAAAGGAACTCGATCGCTGGGCGGGATATGTGAAGCAATGGAGCGGGGGCAAAGCGGTTGCAGAACTGCCCTTGCTCGCAAAGCCGCCCGCTGCGAAAGCCAAGGGCCTTGATTGTTTCCTTTATTTCATCGCCGGGGCCAAGGAGCGCAATCCGGCGGCGGCCATGGCTCTGATGGAGCGGTTGAAGTGATCCAGGTCACGAATTCAAAAAAGGAGGGAGGCGAACCCTCTCCCAGAGGGAGAGGGTGGCTGCGAAGCAGCCGGGTGAGGGGTTAGACTCTTATTCGGATGGAACGAAACCCCTCATCCGCCTCGCTCCGCGAGGCACCTTCTCCCACAGGGAGAAGGAACGCGCTCGACCTTTGAGTATGAGTCCTCCCATTTATGCGCCCTGACCCTAAGCCAAGCCGCGCAAAAGGCTTGCGTAGAATTTCACATAAGGCGCGCTTTCAGGATGCGCCTGCGCGGCGGCGACGATCTGGTGGATCTTGATGTCTTTTCGCTCGACGGCCGAAAGCACAGCCTCGTGCAACGTGAGGAATGATTTGAAATCGGCGGACTCCTCCTTCGCCGATCCATGCAGGGCGAAGACGCGCAATGCGTGACTCTTGCCCTTGAGATCGATGTCGCCGAGGCCGACGAAGAGAAAACCCGGCGCCGCTTCGACGGTCGTTTCCGAGACGATGATCGGGACGCCCAGCACCTTGGTCGTCGCTTCGAGCCGCGCTGCGATATTCACCGTATCGCCGACGATTGAATAGTCGAAGCGATGTTGCGATCCGATATTGCCGACGAAGACTTCGCCGGACGAAATGCCGATCCCGATGTCGATCGGCTGATGTGAGCGTCCGGCTTCGATTGTCTCGGCTGCGACTCTCGCGTCGATCAAAGCGACCGTTTCGCGCATGGCGAGCGCCGCCCGGCAGGCGTGTCCGGCATGATGTGGAACATCGGTCGGCGCGTTCCAGAAGGCCATCAATCCATCGCCGATATATTTGTCGAGCGTGCCGTTTTCATTGAGCACGATCTCGGTCAGCGGCGTGTGCAGCATATTGAGAAATTGCACGACCTCTTGCGCCGAAAGGGCTTCGGCCCGCGCGGTGAAATCGCGGATATCGCTGAAGAGCACAGTCACATCCCTTGCTTCACCGCCGAGCTGAAGACGCGATGGATCTTCCGCCAGACGCTCCACCAGCGCGGGCGCGAGATAGCGCGCGAAGGCCTGACGCACGAAGCGTCTTTGGCGTTCCGAACGGCGGTAGACGGCGACCGTCATCGTTGTATAGGAGGCGAGCGATGTCGCAGCGGGCAGCAGCGGATCGAACAGAAGATCGGCCCGCAAGAAAGCCAGAAAGCTCGCACCTGCGAAACCGGCGATCACAAAAAAGGTAAAGAGCGCGGCGGCGACCGGGTTGGCGAAGCGCGCCAATAAGGTGGCCGTGAGGCCGCCGAGAACGAGGAGGAAAGCCTCAAGTCCCGGCGCATAATCCGGCCGCGCCAGATGCGCGCCGGAGGCGATATGCTCGATCACTTCGGCATGAATATCGACGCCGGGGACAGCGGCTTCCAATGGCGTCGAGCGAATATCCGCTTGCGCCGAGGCGCTTGAGCCGATGAGCATGATCCTGTCGCGGATATCGTCAGCGCTGGTGAACCCATCGAGCACGCGCCATGCCGGAATGCGGCGGCCCGCTTGCGTTCCTGCGAAGCGGACGCGCACCATGCCGTCCGATTCCGTATCGATCAGGGCATTGCCGATCTTGACCGAGATAATGCCGGTCGATGCGCCATAGGCCTGCGCGCCGGAGGCGTTGGAGGATTTCACGACGATCGTATCGGCGCCTTGGGCCACGCGCAAAGCTTCGGTGTCGAGCGAAGGCACCAGCATCGGGGCGCCATGAGCATCATCGAGCGCAAAGAGCAAAGGCGCTTTTCGCACGATGAGATCGCGGTCGGGCAGCCAATTGATGGCGCCGAGTCCTGTCGTCTTCTCGGTCAGGCGCGGCAGAGGCAGGATGGCGCTGTGAAACCGCGTCAGAAACGGAATCGGATCGTCGCCGATCGTCGCAAATCCGGTCTTGATCGGAATGTCGCGCGGCGCGCCTTCGAAAGTCAGCACGAATGCGAGAACCGAAGGGATCGTGCCCAATGTATCCGCGAGGCTATCGGTCTTGATCAGGCCTTTGGCGACAAGCGCGTCGCGAAAAGCGTCGCGCTCGGGGATATCCGGCAATTGCGTCAGCATGTTTTCCGGCGTGAGACGGTCTCGTTCGGCGAAGAGAACGTCGAAAACCACAGCGGCCGCACCGAGTTCATTGAGTTTTTCGGCAAGGTCCGAGAGCCGGCTGCGCGGCCAGGGCCATTGCCCGAGCTTTTCGAGCGAGGCATCGTCGATGTCGATGACGCGGACGGGCAGATCCGGCGTCCACGCGCGGGGACTGAGGCGTTGATAATTGTCGAAAATGAGATTGCGGAGATTGTCGGCGACGGGCGGATTGGCAAAGCAGATCGCAAGGCCGATGGCGATCGGCGCGCACCACAGAGCTGCGCCGAGGCTCGCGCGCCAAAGCTTCGCTAGCTGATCTTCCAGTCCAATGATCAGCGAGGGCTTGTCCACGCGTCACGCGAGATCGATGCGGATCGGTACGTGATCCGACGGCTTCTCCTCGGCGCGCCGCTCCTTGTCGATCGTCACCTTCAAAAGCCGGTCGGCTGCCTGCGGCGACAAGAGGAGATGGTCGATCCTGATGCCTTTGTTGCGCTGCCAGGCGCCGGCCTGATAGTCCCAAAATGTATAGAGCCCGGCATCGTCTGTCGTCGCGCGCAAGGCATCTGTCAGGCCGAGATTGAGCAGCGTGCGAAAGCGTGCGCGCGTCTCCGGCAGGAACAGCGCATCGTTGACCCAGGCAGCCGGATCATAGGCGTCGCGCGCGTCCGGAATGACATTGTAATCGCCGGCAAAGACGAGCGGCTCCTCATAGGCGAGCAAGGTCTTCGCATGCGCGATCAGCCGGTCCATCCAGCCGAGCTTGTAGGGGTATTTATCCGTGTCGGGCGGATTGCCGTTGGGCAGATAGAGGCAGGCGACACGCACGACGCCGGCGCCGTCCGGGATGATCGCCTCGATATAGCGCGCATGTTCGTCGCTGGGGTCGCCCGGCAGGCCGCGCGTCACTTCGGGCGGGGCTTTGGAAAGGATCGCGACGCCGTTGAAGCCTTTCTGGCCGTGGGTCGCCACATTATAGCCAAGCGCCTCGACCTCCAGGCGCGGGAAGGCTTCGTCCACGCATTTGATTTCCTGCAGGCAGAGAACGTCGGGGCCAACATCCTTCAAATAGCGAAGCAGGTGTTCCGTTCTTTGCCGGACGGAATTGACGTTCCAGGTGGCGATTTGCACGGCGGTCATCCTCCAGCGGCGCCTAGAGCATGAACCCGAAAAGTCGGCTCGACCCTTCGCAATAAGATCATGCGTCAAAACAAGCTTAGAGCATGATCCCGGAAAACGATCGCGCTCTGGAGGACCTATCTTAACAGAAAACGCATCCAGGTTGCCCTGGATGCGTCGTGTTCGGCTTATCGAGCCGGTATCAACGATGCCAATGGCGGTGCCAGCGATGATGCCAATGGTGGTAATAAGCAGAACGTCCCGTCGTCAGAGCCGGGGCCTTCATGGCGACGCCGGGCTTTTCGGGCGCAACCGGCATCTGCGCGGCATCCGCGGCGGCGGCCATCAGGCCGAATGCGACGAGGCTGAGAGTGATTTGGCGAATCATTAAGATCTCCTTCGGAGCCTTTGTGAAAGCACCCGGAGCATGACGTCGGGGAAAATCATGCTCCGGGGGGGATTGCTCCAAAGCCACAATCGCAAACACGAGCTGACGGCTGCCTGAACCCGCCCGTCATCTCCCGTTCAGATTGTATGACCGAAGCGTCAGAGGCTGAGCAGCTTTTTTAACGCATGATCTTTGTCCGAAAACTCTGCAACTTTTCGGGATCATGCTCAGCCCCAACGGCGATGCGACCACATCCATTGCTGCGGATGCTGGCGGATCGTGCGCTCGAATTCGCCTTGCAGCGAAGCCGTGGCGGCCAGAATATCGGCCTCCCGATCATCGGTTTTAGGCACTTCGATTTCGATCAGGCGGATGGTGAAGCGCACACCGGGCTTGCGGATGATTTCGCCGGCATAAAGCTTCACGTCATAGGTGCGGGCGACGATGGCCGGGAAAGGGGTAGACGGCGCGAGATGTCCGAAAAACGGTACGCGGAGACCGCGGAAATCACGCTGGTCGGCGAGCATGGCGATCGTGCCGCCCTCGCGCGTATGGCGGATCAATTGGCGCGCCGTCTGTGAGTTCTTTGGATAGAGGCCGCCCGGATATAAAAAGCCGCGCATCTTGCGCACGCGCGCGTCGACCAAGGGATTCTTGATGCGCTGATAGACGCCGGCCGGCTGGGTTTTGGCCCGCGCCGTGATCGCAAGCACGGCGATCTCCCAATTGGCTTGATGCGGTGCGCAGAAGACGCGGCCTTCTTCCGGAGCCATCGCGGCGAATATGTCCTGGCTCTGCATCTCCACGCGATGACTTGCGGCGAGTTCGGCAAGGCGAAAGGATTCGGCGAAGGTCTGTCCGAGGTTTTCCCACATATCCAAAGCGATCGCGCTGCGTTCGGCCTCGCCTTTTTCGGGAAAGGCTTTGGCTAGATTGGCAAGCGCGCGCGCGTGACGGCGCCCGATTCTCGGGCCGAAAAAGCGCCAAACGCGGCCGGAAAACCATGACGCCGCTTCGATCGGCAAGGCGGTCAGGATGAAACCAGCCAAAACGAAGGCCATATCCTCGAGTCTGTAGCGCAAGGAGGATTGGCGGAAACCCATCGATCGAAAACGCCCCTATGTCGTCTACCTGATGCTCGCTGAGGCGTATGAAGGGGGAATGAAGATCAAGTCAAGCGCTGAGACCGGTTCCGGCTGGCCCGGTTTCGCCGGAGGGCAGGCTCGTTGATCCCGGCGGGGCCCGAAGGCTGCGGCTGCATCAGGCGCGGCAGATGCCCGTGCGGGAGAATGCCTTCGCGCATGATGGCGCGGCGCAACGGGCCGATCATTGCGAAAGCCAGAAGCCCGGCGCTGCGCAAAAAATCGACCGGGATAAGATCGGTCAGCAGGGAGCGATTGAGCACGTCGATTCCGAGCGTGCGCACGGAAATATCGCTGCGCCGTTCGACGCTATAGGGCGCGAGCGTCGCGGCGGTGCCGATGTCGCGGCCCAGCATCTGTGCATCTTCCAGAATTTCGACGAGATTGGCGGTGTCGCGCAGGCTCAGATTGAGGCCTTGCGCGGCGAGCGGCGGAAAAACATGCGCGGCCTCGCCGATGAGCGCGATACGGTGCCCGGCGAGGCGGCTGACGCGCAGGCCCGTCATCGGGAAAAAGCCTGGCTGTCCGTCGAGGCGCATGGCGCCGAGAAGGCTATGGACCTGGTTCTGGATTTCGGCTGCGAGGGCGTCGGGTGCAAGCGCGGCGCGCCGTTTCGCGTCCGCGCCGCTCATCAGCCAGACGAGGGAGGAACGGTGCGGGGCATCGGCTTTGGCAGGCAAAGGCACCAAAGTGCAGGGACCCGAGCGCGTGTGAAATTCGGTCGAGATCTGCCGATGGGGATGTTCATGCGCGAGGAAAACGGTGAGCGCGACTTGCGGATAGGTCCAGGCGCGGGCGCCGATGCCGGCTTTGCCTCGAGCCAAAGACTTTCTGCCGTCGGCGGCAACGAGGAGCTTGGCTTCGAAAACGCTGCCGTCTTCCGCGGTCGCACGAACGCTTTCCTTTTCGAAAGCGATGTCTTTTAAAAACCCGTCATGCAGCGTGAGATTGGGCCGCGCGCGGGCGATGCCGGCCAGCGCCTCGACGAGCGCGTTATTTTCGATATTGGCACCAAAGGCCGGAAGCCCGATCTCGCTCGCGGAGAAGGTGACGGTCCGGGCGCGAATGGCTGCGCCCGTGTCGTCGATCATGCTGATCGTCTCGATCGGCGCGGCGAGCGGCGTTAGGTGCGGCCAAAGCCCCAGCGCGCGATAGAAACGCAGGGAGCCTTCGAACAGCGCAACGGTGCGTCCATGCGCCCCGAAATCGAGGCGGCCGATGCAGAGAGTCTGAAAACCCGCATCGGCCAAGGCGATCGCGGCCGACAGACCGGCCGCGCCAGCACCCGCAACGATGATGTCCGCGGGGGGAAGCGAACTCAAACTAGCCTCTTGACGCATGATCTCATCCGAAAAGTCTGCAACTTTTCGGGATCATGCGCTAGCGCTTGTCGGGGGCAATATAGTCGCGGAGCGGCGCGCCGGTATAGAGCTGGCGCGGCCGGCCGATTTTCTGACCCGGATCCTCGATCATTTCCTTCCATTGCGCGATCCAGCCGGCAGTGCGCGCAACGGCGAAGAGAACCGTGAACATCGATGTCGGGAAACCCATCGCCTTCAAGGTGATGCCCGAATAGAAATCGATATTCGGATAGAGCTTCTTCTCGACGAAATACTCGTCGCTCAAGGCGATTTTTTCGAGCTCTTTCGCGACCTCGAGAAGCGGATCGTCCTTCTTGCCGAGCTCGTTCAAGACTTCATGGCAGGTTCGCTGCATGATTTTGGCGCGCGGGTCGTAGTTTTTATAGACGCGATGGCCAAAGCCCATGAGCCGGAAAGGATCGTTCTTGTCCTTTGCCCGCGCGATATATTTCGGAATATTCTCGGCCCTGCCGATTTCTTCGAGCATTTTGAGCGCCGCTTCATTGGCGCCGCCATGCGCGGGTCCCCAGAGGCAGGCGACACCCGCGGCGATACAGGCGAAAGGATTGGCGCCCGAGGAGCCGGCAAGCCTGACCGTCGAGGTCGAGGCATTCTGCTCATGGTCCGCATGGAGGATGAAAATACGGTCGAGCGCCCGGGCGAAGATCGGATTGACCTTATATTCCTCGCACGGCACGGCGTAGCACATGTGCAGGAAATTCGAGGCGTAATCGAGCGAGTTCTTCGGATAAACGAAAGGCTGGCCGATGTTGTATTTATAGGCCATGGCGGCGAGCGTCGGCATTTTGGCGATCAGCCGCATGGAGGCCACCATGCGCTGGCCCGTATCCGAAATATCCGTCGAGTCGTGATAGAAGGCCGAGAGCGCGCCGACGCTGGCAACCATCACGGCCATCGGATGCGCGTCGCGGCGGAAGCCCTGGAAGAAGCGCGCCATCTGCTCATGCACCATCGTGTGGCGCGTGATGCGATGTTCGAAATCGACCTTCTGCGTGGGCGTCGGCAATTCGCCGTACAGCAGCAGATAGCAGGATTCGAGATAGTCGCCATGTTCGGCAAGCTGCTCGATCGGATAGCCGCGATAGAGCAGAACGCCCTCATCGCCGTCGATATATGTGATTTGAGACTCGCAGCTCGCCGTCGATGTGAAACCGGGATCGAATGTAAACATCCCGGTTTGCGCATAAAGCTTGCCGATATCGACGACAGAGGGACCGATCGATCCCGTTTTAACGGGCATATCGACCTTATGATCGCCAATGCTGAAAGACCCGGTCGTCTCGCTCATGAATGCCGCCCTCGGTGCCCGAACTGGTATACCAAAACGGATGTCGAAGTGAGCTTTCGACGTCGCCGCTCAGGTGAAGATTTCGAGCATCCACTAGTGTGTTGCACTGCAACACACCTACATGAGGATTTGAATTCGTCAAGCGACCGGCTGCCCGTCCATTAGTCCGATTGATCTTGCAAGCGGCTTAAGCTTTCTTCGCGCCCCAAAACTTCAAGCACATCGAAGATACCGGGTGATGTCGAGCGCCCGGTCAGCGCCGCGCGCAGCGGCTGCGCGACTTGGCCAAGCTTGACTTTGGTTTCTTCGACATAATTTCGCACGACCTCTTCCGTCGCGGCGGCTGTCCAGTCGGGCAAGGCGGCGAAGCGCGGGATCAATTGCTTGAGATGCGTGCGGCCGTCGGGCGAAAGAATGGTCTTCGCCTTGTCGTCGATGGGCAATGGTCGTTCCGCGAAGAGAAAATTGGCGCCGTCCAAAAGTTCGATCAAAGTTTTCGCGCGCTCTTTCAAGCCCGGCATGGCACGCAAGAGTTTGGCACGCATGGCGGCATCGTATTTCTGCAGGATGGGTTCGGCATTCGGCAGAAAGGGCAGGGCGGCATTGAGCGCTTTCAGCAGATCCTCGTCCGGGCTGGAGCGCATATAATGGCCGTTCATGCTTTCGAGCTTGACGAAGTCGAAGCGCGCCGCCGAGCGCCCGACATGCGCGAGATCGAAGGCCTCAATCATCTCTTGCGTCGAGAAAAACTCCTTGTCGCCTTGGCTCCAGCCGAGACGCACGAGGTAATTGCGCAAGGCGTCCGGCAAATAGCCCATGGCGCGATAGGCATCGACGCCGAGAGCGCCATGACGCTTCGATAATTTGGCGCCGTCCGGACCATGGATCAGCGGAATATGCGCCATGGCCGGAACCGCCCATCCGAGCGCCTCATAGATCTGCATCTGGCGCGCGGCATTGGTCAGATGATCGTCGCCGCGGATGATCTGCGTGACGCCCATATCATGATCGTCTACGACGACGGCGAGCATATAGGTCGGCGTGCCGTCGGAGCGCAGAAGCACGAGATCGTCGAGATCCTTGTTCGCCCAGGAGACACGGCCTTGGACTTTGTCTTCGACGACGGTCTCGCCCTCTTGCGGCGCTTTGAGGCGGATCACCGGCTTCACGTCGGGCGGTGCGTCGGAGGCAGGGCGGTCGCGCCAGCGACCATCATAGCGCGGGGGCCTGCTTTCGGCGCGCGCCTTCTCGCGCATCTCCTCGAGCTCTTTCGGCGTAGCATAGCAATAATAGGCTTTGCCTGTGTCGAGCAAAGACTGCGCGACCTCGCGATGCCTTTGCGCCCGCTGGAACTGATAGATGACATCGCCGTCCCAGGTCAGACCGAGCCAGGACAGCCCGTCGAGAATGGCGGCGATGGCGGCATCGGTCGAGCGTTCCCGATCCGTGTCCTCAATGCGCAGCAGCATCTTGCCGCCGGTGTTGCAGGCATAGAGCCAATTGAACAAAGCCGTCCGCGCGCCGCCGATGTGAAGAAATCCCGTCGGCGACGGAGCAAAACGCGTGACCACGGGGTCGGACATCCGGGACTTTCCTGAGAGGCTCAAAACCGATGCAAAAAACGAAGCTTTTGGCTCGCTTCGCGCTCGCGGTCGTGTAGCATGGCTGGCGCGAAAGCAAAGGGTTTTGGCGGATCACCTTATATTTGAAGCCCTTGTTGCGCTCTTTTGAGTCAATTGTTTGCGCCCGAGTGGGTTATGGGGGATTCGGCATCAGCCGCCGCGAAGAGACGTTTTGCCGCCGGCCAGACCTTCGCCGTGCGGTGGCGGCGCTTTTCTTTTCTGTCGGCGGCGCTGCGAAGCGCCTTCGCAGAGGAGATCGCGCAGAGACGGCTTTTTCTCTGGATACCCGTCGCCGTCGGTGCCGGCGTCGTTTTCTATCTTGAAGCCGATCGCGAGCCTTCGCTCGGTTTCGCGGCAGCGCTCACGGCGGGTTTCGCGCTCGCGTCCTGGTTTGCGCGCGGCAACCGCCTTCTCTTTATACCGCTGATCGCGCTTTGCGCGATTTGCCTTGGGCTCGTTTCGGCCGGCTGGCGCTCGGCGCGGGTCGCGGCTCCCGTGCTCGATCATATCCGCATTGCCACGCTCGAAGGCTTCATAGAGGAAATGGATTTTCGCCGAGAAGGCGCAAGGTTTCTGCTGCGTCTGACTTCGGCGGATGGCCTGAAACCGGCCGAGATGCCCTATCGCGTCCGTCTCACCATCCGCCGCACGCCTCCCTTTGAGGCCGGCACCTATGTCCATCTGAAGGCGCGGCTCCTGCCGCCATCTCATGCAAGCCTTCCAGGGGGGTATGATTTTGCCCGCGATGCCTGGTTCATGCGGCTTGGCGGCGTCGGTAATGTGCTTGGCGTCATCAGCGTCGTGCAGCCGCCTGCGCCACAGGGCCTGCTGATGGCAGCAACGAGCGCGATCGATCGCGGCCGAAATGCTCTGGCGCGCCGCGTCGATCAGATCGTCACCGGCGATGCGGGCGCCATCGCCGCGGCCATGGTGACGGGCAAGCGCGATCTTCTGTCCGACGATGCCAAGGAAGTGATCCGCGAGGCGGGCATATTTCACATCATCACGATTTCCGGCGTGCAGATGACGCTTGTCGCGGCGATTTTCTTCGTCGGCCTGCGGCGCATCCTTGCCTTGTCGCCGGCGCTTGCCTTACGGCAGCCGATAAAAAAATGGGCCGCGGCGGCGGCCATCGCGGGCGCCATTTTCTACGATATTGCGACCGGCTCGCGTGTCGGCACCGAGCGCGCTCTGATCATGACCACGATCATGCTCGCCGCCGTCATCTTCGACCGGCAGGCGCTGACGATGCGCAATCTCGCTTTCGCCGCGCTAACCGTGATGCTCATCGAGCCGGAAGCCATTTTGGGCGCGAGCTTTCAATTGTCTTTCGCCGCGGTCGCGGCGCTCGTCGCCGTCTATGAGGCGCGCATGGCGAGCCTCTCGCGCGAGCGCGACGACCGGGTTTCCCACACGGCCATTCCCGTGCGCGACGGAGACCTATGGGCGCGGCTCGCGCCGTTGCGCGACTGGCTGCGGCACGGCCCGGGTGCGCTTTTGTTTGCCACCTTCTGCGCAACCTCCGCGACGGCCTCTTTCATGGCCTATAATTTTCACGAGCTGAGCCCTTATGTGCTCATCGGCAATCCGCTGACTTTGCTCATCATCGAAATGTTCGCAGTGCCCGGCGCGCTGCTCGGCACGCTGCTCTATCCGCTCGGGCTCGATGCCTGGGTCTGGCATTTTGTTGGCGCAGGCGTCGGCTTCATCATGTGGGCGGCCAGGCTCATCGGTGCGCTGCCAGGCTCGACGATCCATCTGCCGGCCTTCGCGCCATGGGCCATCGTGTTTCTGGCGCTCGGCGTGTTGTCGGCCGTGATCTGGCGCAGCATGATCTTCCGGCTGAGCGCCATTCCCTTGATCTTGATTGGGCTCAGCGGCGCGGTCTCCGGCCCCGATTTCGACATGGCCATTGCGCCTTCGGGCGATGCCGCGGCGCTGCGCGGCGCCGATGGCCAGCTCGCCGTCATCGGCCGCAGGCCAAGCGCCTTTGCCGCCGAACAATGGCTGCGCGCCGACGCCGACGGGCGTCTTGCGCGCGCCGCCGTTCAGAAAGAGGCTTGCGACAAATGGGGTTGCGTGGGCCATCTGAAGGACGGCCGCGCGGTTTCGCTCGTCACCGACAAACAGGCTTTCGCCGAGGACTGTACGCGCGCGGCGGTGATCGTGACGCCGCTCTTTGCGCCGGGCGGCTGCGCCGCGCCGCTCATTATCGACCGCGACCGATTGAGAGATACGGGCGCTCTCACATTGAAGATCGTGGGCGACAGCTTGCTGATGCGCACCGCGCGGGCACCGGGCGAAGACCGCCCTTGGTCGCGGCCTCCGCCGCAACATTGGGGAAAGGCGTCTCCCCTGACCAATCGCGACGACGAAGACGCGATCGAAAGCGGCGGCGATGCTTTCGAGCAATAGATGTCTTATGCAGGCGCGGAGGTGAATACGATGCGCCCTTTGCTATCGTCACGCGACCACGCGTCTTCGACATCCGATAGCGGAATAGGATTGGTGGCGATCTGAAAGCCGCCCGGTACGGCCGCATGGAGGAGATTGCCGATCGCATTGACGAAGCGATCGAGTGGGATACTCCCGATGCCGCTGCCCATCAGCTCGATTGCAGAAGACCGCAGAGCCGCGCTCGGCAAGGCGATGTCCGACCCGCTGGCGGAGCCGACCTGAACGAAGCGGATCGGTATTGCATCGAGCCCGGCTTTCGCCCCGGCGATCAGCAGACGCTCGGCGCTTCTTCCCCATAAATAATCGATAACGACGTCGACGCCTTGCGCGAACTGCATCTTGAGCTCGTCTTCCAAGGCGGCGTCATCTGCGGCGAGCGGTATCGTGATATCGGCTCCAAGCGCCGCGATGGATTTTAAAGCATCGGCGTTGCGGCCCGTCGCAACGACCTTCTTCGCGCCGAGATATTTCGCGATCTGGACGGCGAGACGCCCCGCGGTGCCGGTCGCGCCATTGACCAGCACTGTCTCCCCAGCTTTTAGTTTTGCGCGTTCGACAAAGGCTGCCCATGACGACATGCCGGGATTGGCGATAGCTGCCGCCGTCACATCGTCGAGCTCGTCGGGGATGGCGAGGCATTGGGCGGAGGGCGCCACTGTCCGTTCGGCCATGCTGCCATAAGGCGCGCGCGGCATGACAAAATAGACCCTGCGGCCGTCGTCGAGCCGGCCCACGCCATCTATTCCCACACCAAAAGGAAACCGCTGCGACGAGCTGTAATGCGTCCCCGATGCGCGACTTTTCACGACAGGGCTGAGAGCGGCGGCGCTCACAGCGATGCGGCTTTCGCCATCGGACGGCGCGGGATCGGCGAAATCTCCATAAACCGGAATCAGCCCGGCGCCCTTCACGAGTGCAGCTTTCAAGATGTTTGCCTTTCCATATGCGCTTATTATGTGCATAATACACATATATGAGAGGCCGCCGATGCCGTCAAGCAAAAGAGTGCAAAATACACATATTAGCGCGCAGCTCAGGCAGTTCCATGACGCTTTGCTGGATATTGTCAGCGCCATGAACCGGCCGCAGCGCGATGAATTCCTCATCAAGGAAGCTGGGATTCCGCTCGACCGGGCGTTGTTTCCGCTATTGGTCGGCATCGAACGGTTCGGCCCGATCGGAGTCGTGGACTTGGCCGACAGAGCCGGGCGCGATTACACGACGGTCAGCCGGCAGGTCGCCAAGCTCGAAAGCCTTGGCCTTGTCGAACGTCAGGAGAGCGCCGCCGACCGGCGCGTGCGCGAAGCCGTCATCACGCCAAAAGGCAAGGCCATGACCGATCTTGTCGATGCGGCGCGCGACCGGATCGGCCGCGCGATTTTTAAGACATGGGACGCGCAGGATATCAGCGAGTTCGTTCGCCTCACTCGGAAGTTCGCCGATGCTGTGAAGGACGATCCGCCTGATCTATAATTTCTGGAGCGTCGCGGCCCTCCTTCTCCCGCAGCCGGGGAGAAGGAAATGGCGTCAATACCGCCGCAGCAGACCCACCAGCTTGCCTTGGATGCGCACGCGGTCTGGCCCGAAGATGCGCGTCTCATAGGCCGGATTGGCGGCTTCGAGCGCGATCGAGGCGCCGCGCTTGCGCAAGCGCTTCAAGGTGGCTTCCTCGTCGTCGATGAGCGCCACGATGATATCGCCGGTCTCGGCTGTCTCCTGCTTGCGGATGACCACGGTGTCGGCATCGAAAATGCCGGCCTCGATCATCGAATCGCCGCGCACTTCAAGCGCATAATGTTCGCCGGGCGAGAGCATGTCGGGCGGCAGGCTGATCGTATGGCTGCGGGTCTGTAGCGCGGTGATCGGCGTGCCCGCCGCGATCCGTCCCATCACAGGGATCGCGATGACGGAGCGGCTGAAATCATCATCGGGCAAAGCCGGGCTCGCGATCGCATGGACCCGGCCGAGATTGCCTTCGATCACGCTTGGCTCGAATTTTTTGCCGCGCGACGGAGACGGCGGTGAAGAGGAATCGGGCAGGCGCAGAATTTCGAGAGCCCGCGCGCGGTTCGGCAGGCGGCGAATGAAGCCACGCTCCTCAAGCGCGAGGATCAGCCGGTGAATGCCGGATTTGGACCGCAGATCGAGCGCGTCCTTCATCTCGTCGAAGGAGGGCGGCACGCCGGTCTCCTTCAGGCGTTCGTGGATGAAACGCAGCAATTCGTTCTGCTTCTTAGTGAGCATCTGTTCCTAATCCCCTAGGCGGCGTCGCCTTCCGCACACGCTCGAATCAAGCGCCGCATCCCCTCCATAGACTCAAAGAGCCTTAAACAAAGAGTGAACGTACTCTATATGTTCTCTCAACGCTGTGCAAGGGGTGGATATGGGCTTCAGCCGCGCGCCGGCAACGCTTGGGCATCAGCCAAGCGCGAGCTTTACGCGGTTCTCCGGTCGCGCTTCGCCTTTTAGCATAAGCCAGTCTTGAGGATTACGCCGCGTCCGTCTTGATCCACGACTTGAGACGCCCCTGATTCAGATCGGGCGCATCCGCTTCGAGCAGTCTTGAGGCCAGAAGCGCCGCCTCGGTCCGGCTCCTGAGTTTCAAGCGTTGCAAGATCGCCGATACATGTAGCTTGATCGTATAGGGCGAGCGAAAGAGAGCCGCGGCGATCTCCTTGTTCGTCTTGCCTTCTCCGAGGAGACGGAGAACCTGCATCTGACGTTCGCTCAGGAGCGAGCCAAGAGCCTCATCGGGCGCGCAGGGCTTTTCTCCGTTTTCAAGCGAAGGCGGAGCGGTGAACTGTCCTTCGATCATCTGACTTAATTGCGAGGCGAGCGTCTGTGAAACCGAGTGCTCGATGGCGTCGCTGATCGTTACCGAACCAGCGCTCGGGTCGGGCTCGACCAGGATCGGACGCGCATGGGTCAAATGCGGAAGCATGTCCGTGAGATTGACATGCAGGAGCGCAACTCCTGTCGGCCGATCGAGCGAGAGCGGCAATCCGATGAGCGAATACCATCTTTGCTCGCTCGACGAATGGCAGGGATAGATGAAGGTCAGGACATCGATCCGGCCTGCCAGCAACTCTCGAAGATCCTCGACGAGCCGCGGTGCCTGCGGTCCGTCAAATTGGCAATATTGAAAATAGTTCGTGCCAATTCCGAAATCCGGCATATGCAGCCCATTTTTACGGGCGAACTCTTTCCATGTGTCGTTGACCGATATGATCCGCCCGGTGGCATCGAGAATGACCGCGCTTACGGGTAGCGCTTTCAGCGCCTGAAAGGCCCCGGCTGCGTCTGTCTCATTCAAGTGATCAGACATTGGAGCGGATCCACAGACAGCACCGAGATGAATGCATTGCATTTTATTAAAAAGCGGCATTCGCCCAGCGCATCAGCCAAGGCTTATAACAGTCCTTTCGGCCTATTGCACCGATCGCAGTCAACATGAGAACTCGTCTTTCATCCTTGATCTAGCTCAAGGGGGAGGACGCGATTGTTGACGTGCTACGGCACTTTCATGCCACAGATTGGAGCAGGCAAAATGATGAATCTCACCGAAAGCGATTTCGTGCTTCAATTGGTGGAAACGGAACATAGAAGCGCGAATACCTTTCAGCTCGTCATGAGCCTCGTTCGTCTTAAGCTCAACCAAACAGCCGATCCCTCGGCGCGGGATCAATTGGCGTGGATCAACGATATTCTTCTAACCATCTGTGTCCTTCAACGACGCCTGCAATGTTATGGAGAAACAAATTTCGGTCATTACCTCACCGAGTTTGTAGAAAGCTGGCAATCCGTGCTCAAGGATCAAACGGTTCGCATCGAAGCCGATGTTGATTCCATCGACTTGAGCCCAGGCGTTTCGTCCACGCTGGCTTTGATCGTCCAGGAGCTGGTGACCAATAGCGTTAAGCACCACCTCGGCGACGTCGAAGGGCGTGTCCAAATCAAATTCAAACGCAAGGGTCCCGAGGCGGAACTGACTATCTCGGATAATGGTACGGGCTTGCCGCAAGAGGCGCTGAAATCCGAGGGCCTCGGGCTGAACATAATGAAACGATTGAGCGCCGCCATCGGCGCACAAATGGAAATCGAGAACGGATTTCCGGGAACGATCGCACGGATACGGCTTCCGTTGCTCGCCATGAATCCCTGCAGCGCCGAGATGCGCACCGGCGTTTGAAACCTTACGCGGCGGAATGCCGTCACCCGCGCATACGAAGGCCGCCTTGCGGCGGCCCCCGGCAACACATTATTGAACTGCGCGGCGTCGCCGCGGATCGACTACCAGCAGGGTCGACACCAGCAGCGATACGGACCGCAGGCCCTGACATAGCCCGGACCGCACCAGCGGCCCCATCCCCGGCAGGCGGCTTCTTCGACTGGCGTATAATTGCGCGCGGTTCCCACGACATTCGCGGCGCCACGTAACGTTTGGGCACCTGCTGGCATTCCACTTATCAAAATCGCGGCTGTTGCGGTGAGCGTAACGATCAGTTTGCGCATCGCTTCCCTCCCTAAAATAAATATACGGGCCGTTTCGGCCGCGCGACGATAGCGCCAAAGACACCCGGTAAAAAGCACCCCGGCGGCTTGAGGACGAAGGGAGCGTTTCAGGGATTCGTCCAATGATTCGTTGGGTGAACAGCTGCCACCCGTCCGCCGCGGGGAAAGAAAGCTTAAAATATAAGCATTGAGAAGGATGATTCTTGCCCACAGGGGCTTGAAAATAGGCATAATTCGCGGCATAGAGACGGCGTCTCATCCATTGCCTCCCCCGGCAAGTGCGTTTTCAGAGAGTGTCGGCATCCATGCTCCAAAAATTTGTGATCCTCAGAGGCGATTGCGGCAAGCCGTTGAAGGGCGTGTTCATGACCGCCGAGGAAAGCGAGATCATCGTCGGCGATCCCGATCGGCTGTCCGATATCGAAACGGGCGACCACGGCATTGTCAGCGTCTCTTACGAGAGCGTCTTCAATTTCGAGGAAGATGCCTATCAGCAGCTTTTGCGCGAATGGGAAACCTCGAACGAGACGAGTTCGGACGCGTGGCGGCGTCTCGGCCATCTCGAGCTGCCGAACGATGCGGACGACCATTCCTGCCACCGTTGGTGCTGATAAAAGCGCCCGCGCGACAGACGCCAGATCAAGGGCTCCCTTCGGGGAGCCCTTTTGCTTTTGCTGGATGACGATCTCGTCGCATTTTGCTCACGCTGGAGCGACCATCGTCCTCCTTCGGCCGCTGGCCTGGCCGGAAGCGAAGTCCATCGATCTTTGAATTTATGGCCGTTCTGCTTTGAGCGTGACGGTTGTGGGCTTGCGCGCTTCGCCGGCAGGAACACCGCCGGTCGCCGTGATCGCAATTACATTGCCGGTGATCTTTACCGTGCCATCCCAGCGGTCACCCAGCGCGACGCTGCGGAGTACCGTAAGATTGAGGCGGTCGTAAAGCTTGCCTTCCAAATCGAAGCCGCGTCCGGCTTGCGCATCCAAAATATGCAGCGTGTAGAAGACACCGGATCCGCCGCCGCTATAAGACGCGATGACCACGAGCAGCTTGTTCTCGGTCGCGCCGATGAAGCGATAGGCGGACTCCTCCGTGAGATCGTCGCCGATGCGCTTATGCGTCTGCGTGAACCAGTCTCCGTTGGCTTTAATATCGTCGAAATAGAGATTGCTGCCGATTGCCGCCTTCACATCGATCGTGACGATGATGCTGCCGGAATCGGCCATGTCTCCGTCGCCCATATCGCGGAAGACTTCGGGCGGCACGGGCTTGCCATCGATTGTGAATGTTTTCCGCAATTCATCGAGCGGCGCTGAAGGTGATTTTGCCAGCGCGGATGTCCCGCCTGCCGGAAGGACAAGGCTCGCAAGAAAAATAACGACGGGGCAGGCAAGGCTAAAGACCGCGCGCGACGGTCTCGGCCTACGGCTCATGCGTCCTTCAGCCATCGTGTTAAAAGATCCCGGACCGACCAGCGTTTGGTGTGAATATTATCGATCTTCCAGCCACCGGTCTCGCGCAGGAAATCATAAGTCACGACGAAAGGGCCGTCGGACCGCACATAGGGTTTTTGATAGACGAGCTCGACCGCGACGGTCGCTGTATCGGCGGTTTGAATCTGCAGCCTGGCCGTGAAGCTTTCGAGCGTGAGGCCGTTGGTATCGGCCGTCAGGTCGAAATCGATCGGACCGGCATCGCCATCGGGCGGCTTCTTCGCGTCGGCCTTCGCCCAAAGGGCCAGCAGAGATTTCGATAGATATTTGCGCCGCTCCTTCGGTTCGAGCCAGGAGGAAGCAGCTTCTTTGATCGCCTGCCGGTAGATTGCCGAGATGACGGCGACGGGTTCTTCGGTGGCGATGATGGTCGCCGCTGCAGACTGCCGCGCCTCTTGAAGAGGCGCGATCAGCAATGCCGCCAGAACCAGGCCGAGAGCGGCGCGCGGCTTCAGAGCCAGCGTCGCGGCCCGACGGACGGCGGCCCGCCCGCCGACGGATAGACTTGGCCGGCAATCACCCGCCAGACGATGAGAACGATAATCGCCCCGATCGTCGCGCCGATGAAGCCTGCGCCCTGGTCCTCATGATACCAGCCGATCTTTTGACCGATAAAGGTCGCGACAAAGGCGCCGATGATGCCGAGAATCACCGTCAGGATGAACCCTTGCGGGTTGTTCGGGGCCGGTGAAAACCAGCGGGCCAGCATTCCGGCGACGAAACCTACGGCGATGATCCACAAAATGTGCGAAACGCTCATGCTGATCCCTCTCTATTGGAAATTGCTTCGAGTCTAAAAACGTCCTGGTGTCAGCTTGATGACCTTGCACAGATCGCCGGATTTAGCGGCCGGTGCATCGGGCTCTCGCACGATCAGGCATTGCGATTGCGCGAAGACCCGCAACAGTGATGAGTCCTGGGCTTCGAAAGGTAAAGCGACGGGTAAGCCTGTCTCCTTTGGCGCGAGCGTAGCGCGCAAATAATCCTGCCGCGCATCATTGGCGCGCAAAGGCGCACCGAGAACCGCCGTTTCAAGATTATCGGCATTGGCCTGCGCATCTCCATTCATGGCACGGATCAGCGGCGTGAGGAAGAGCAGGCCGCAGACGATGGCGGAAGCCGGATTGCCGGGGAGGCCCAAGATCGACATGGCGCCGAGTTTGCCGTGAATCAGCGGCCGGCCGGGACGCATGGCGACGCGCCAGAAGCCGAGTTCCATGCCCTCTTTCGTGAGCGCCGTCTTGACAAGATCATGATCGCCGACTGAAGCGCCGCCGAGTGTCACCAAAATATCGGCGCGAGCTTCACGCGCCGCTCTGATGCCGGTCTCGAGCGCGGCGAAATCATCGCCTGCTATGCCAAGATCGATCACCTCGCCGCCGGCCACTTCGACGAGCGCGCCGACCGCGAAACTATTCGACGCGACGATCTGATTGGGGCCGATGGGCTCGCCGGGTTTCACCAATTCATCGCCTGTCGCGAGAAGTGCGACGCGCGGGCGCCGGACGACCGGAGCCTTGGCGTGATTCATGGCGGCCGCGAGTGCAATTTCAGACGGGCCCAAGCGCGTACCCGCAGGCAGGAGAAGCTGACCCTCTTTAAAATCCAATCCGGCCGGCCGGACATAGCGCCCGGCGGCGACGCTTTGCAGAGGCTCGACCTCGCTGCCGTGGGCCGTGGCATTTTCCTGAATCAGGATCGCATCAGCGCCAGCTGGTACTGGTGCACCGGTAAAGATGCGCACGGTTTCGCCGCGCTTGAGCGCGCCGTCGAATCCATGCCCCGCAGCGCTCTCGCCGATGAGATGCAGCTTGGTTGGAAGCGTGGCGAGATCTTCCGCCCGCACGGCATAGCCGTCCATGGCGGAAACGGCGAGCGGCGGCTGCGTCCGCAGCGCGACCAGCCCTTCGGCCAAAGTCCGGCCAAGCGTCTGGTGAAGCGGGACAGGCTCGATGTCTTTTATAGGCGAAGCCGACGCGAGGATCAGGCTGCGCGCCTCGGCGACGGAAAGCGCATTCTTTGAACTCATACTTCAGAACTCATTCTTGGCGCTGCGCCTCACGTTTCCAGATGCCGGACTTGCCGCCTTGTTTTTCTAAAAGCCCGATGCCGTCGATTCGCATGCCGCGATCGGCGGCCTTCAACATATCGTAGATCGTCAGGCAGGCGACGGCGACCGCCGTCAAAGCCTCCATCTCGACACCGGTCTGACCCGAGACTTTGGTGAAAGCCTGTACGCGGATACCCGGCAGGGCCGGATCGGCTTCGAGATCGACTGAGACCTTGCTGAGCGCCAGCGGATGGCAGAGCGGGATCAGGTCCGATGTCTTCTTCGCGGCCATGATGCCGGCGAGCCGCGCCGCCGCGAAAATATCGCCCTTCTTGGCATTGCCAGAGAGAGCGAGATCGAGCGTCGCCTTTTGCATCAGCACATAGCCCTCGGCGACGGCGATACGTTCGGTGACGGGCTTGCCCGAAACATCGACCATATTGGCTTCGCCCGTGGCCGATATATGCGAAAGCTCGCTCATAGGGCTTTCTGCACGCGCGGCTGCGCAGCCTCGAAGCCGGTCAGAAGCTGCCGCGTCGCGACTTCGACATCGGCTTGGCGCATGAGGCTCTCGCCGACCAGAAATGTATTGATGCCAGATGCTGCGAGACGCTGGCAATCCGCATAAGTGAATATGCCGCTTTCGCCGACAACGATGCGATCCTGCGGGATCAGCTTCACGAGGCGCTCGCATGTGGCGAGCGAGACCTCGAACGTGTGGAGATCGCGGTTGTTGACGCCGACGAGCTTTGTGTCGAGCTTCAAGGCTCGATCGAGTTCGGCCTCATTATGCACCTCGACGAGGACATCCATCGTGAGCTCACGCGCCGTGGCGGCGAGCGCCTGCGCCTCGGCATCGGTGACCGAGGCCATGATGATCAAGATGCAATCGGCGCCCCAGGCGCGCGCCTCGTACACCTGATAAGGCTCGAAGAGGAAATCCTTGCGCAAAGCGGGCAGGGGTGCCGCCGCGCGGGCCGCTTCGAGATAGGTGGGATCGCCCTGGAAAGAAGGCTTATCTGTTAACACCGACAGACAGGCGGCACCGCCTTGCGCATAGGCGCGGGCGAGCTCCGGCGGATCGAAATCGGCGCGGATCAGTCCCTTCGACGGGCTCGCCTTCTTGATCTCGGCGATAAGCGCGAATTCATGCGCCGCCAATTTCGCTTCGACCGCTTTGACGAAGCCGCGGGGCACCGGCATGGCCTGGGCCTTAGCGATCAAGGCTTCCAAGGGCAGGCGCGCCTTGGCGGCGGCGATCTCCTCGCGCTTATAGGCTTCGATCTTTTTCAGAATATCGGCCAATGGATCTATCCGCGATTGCTGACGTCTACGAGCCTCGCCAGAACGTCTGCCGCCTTGCCAGACCGCAGGGCCGCGTCCGCCAAGGCCACGCCTTCCTGGAGATTGGCCGCTTTGCCCGCGATGACAAGGGCAGCGGCCGAATTGAAGAGGGCAATATCACGATAAGGCGTTTGCGCCCCTTTGAGAACAGCCGTCAGCGCCGCGGCATTATGAGCAGCGTCCCCGCCCTTGAGGTCAGCGAGAGCGGCGCGGGGCAGTCCTGCCTCCTCCGGCGTGATCTCGAAGGCGCGAATCTTGCCGCCTTCGAGGGCTACCACCTGCGTCGGGCCGGTCGTCGATATCTCGTCGAGCCCGTCGGCGCCATGGACGACCCAGGCTTTCTCGGTGCCGAGCTCGCGCAAGACCTCCGCCAGAGGCTGAAGCCAGGCGGCCGAGAAGACGCCAAGCAGCATATGTTTGACGCCCGCCGGATTGGACAAAGGTCCGAGCAAATTGAAGATGGTGCGTGTGCCGAGTTCGGCGCGGGCGCCGGCGACATGACGCATGGCTTCGTGATGGGCCTGCGCCATCATGAAGCCGATGCCTGCTTCTGCGATGCAGCGACTGACATCCGCCGGCGCAAGCCCGAGCTTTACGCCGAGCGCTGCGAGCACATCGCTCGAACCCGATTTGGACGAGGCCGCGCGATTGCCATGTTTGGCGACCGGCACGCCGCAGGCCGCGACGATGAGAGCGGCGAGCGTCGAGACATTGTAAGTGCCATGGCCGTCGCCGCCGGTTCCGACGATATCGATCGCGTTACCGGGTGCCTCGACGCGGCGCATTTGCGCGCGCAGCGCCGATACCGCGCCGGTGATTTCATCGACGGTCTCGCCACGCTGGCGCAGACCGATCAGAAAGCCGCCAATCTGTGCCTGGGTGACTTCGCCGGACAAAATGAGATCGAAGGCCGCGCGCGCTTCGGCGCGATCCAGCGGTGCGCCGGAAACGGTCTTTGCGAGAAAGGGTTTGAAGGCATCCATGCGGGTTTCGATATCACCAGGAGACGGCAAAGAAATAGTGAAGCCCTCGTGCTTCGAGACGCGCTTTTTAGAAAGCGCTCCTCAGCATGAGGGCTTCATGGCAAGGCCACGTGGCACTACCCTCATCCTGAGGAGCGAGCGAAGCTCGCGTCTCGAAGGATGAAGCATCAATTATGAACTCCGCCCGTTCTTCGCGTTCCAATCCATCGCAAGATCGAGAAAATTGCGCAAGATGAGCGGGCCTTGCTCCGAGGCTATGCTTTCTGGGTGAAACTGCACGCCATGCAGCGGCCTTGTCTTATGCGAGAGGCCCATGATGAGCCCATCCGTCTCGGCGGTGATCTTGAGTTCATCCGGAAGCGTCGCGCGTTCGACGACAAGCGAATGATAGCGCGTCGCCTTGAACGGCTGATTCAAGCCGTGAAACACCGTCTCGCCCTGGTGATCGATGAGCGAAAGCTTGCCATGCACCGGCAGCGGCGCGCGGACAACGTCTCCGCCCAAGGCGGCGCCGATTGCTTGATGGCCGAGGCAGACGCCGAAAATCGGTGTCGTTTCGCTCGCCGCGTTAATGAGATCGAGGCAGATGCCGGCCTCGTGCGGCGTGCAGGGGCCGGGCGATAGCACGATCGCATCCGGCCGCGCGGCGAGCACGTCGGCGACGCTGATCTTGTCGTTGCGATGGACGCTCACCTCGGCGCCGAGCGCACCCAGATAATGCACAAGGTTGAAGGTGAAACTGTCGTAATTGTCGATGAGCGTGACGCGCATGGGCTGGTTGTGCCGCCCCAGCGCGCGCGGGTCAAGGTTTCTATCGGCCTATGGGGCGCGGCAGGGGCGAGGCTCATCTCTATGGCTGCTGCCGCTCATGGCGAGAAGCCCGGCGCGGTTCTGACGTCCCCAGCTTGTCTTGCGCGAGAGCAGCATGACCCAGCCCAAAGCCGCGCCGAGATGGCGCAGGATCTGAAAGCTGAAGGGCTCGATGAGGGCCGCCATCACGGCATGCCAGATATGGGTGCTCTCGGTGTCGCCCGTCCAGCGCCGGTAGAGGTGAAGCGACCACAGATGAAAGGCGAGGTCGATCGCGATCTTCGCGCTGATGACGCCGAGGATCGCGCCGGCGAGCGTCACATGGCCCGTCACAAGGGAAGCGAGCAGAAGAGCCACGGCGACGAGCCCATAGACCGGCTGCAATGTGTCGACAGCCTTGATCGGCAGCATGATGGTGCCGAGCTGACCGAAGCGCGCATTGCCGGTCATATCGCGATTCCAATATTGGGTTTGCAGAAAGCCCGCGAACCAGCGGCGGCGCTGGCGCAGAAAGGCCGGCAGCGTGCCCGGCGCGTCGGTGCGCGCATGCGCATTGCCGAGCACGCGGACGCTCCAGCCGAGGCGATGATCGACCGACCAGCGATGCAGGCGATGGATGACTTCATAATCCTCGACAAGGCATTCGGGATCGAAGCCGCCGACCTTCAGCAGCGCCTCGCGCCTAAAGCCGGCGAATGCGCCGGAAATCAGCAAAAGCCCATGCGACTGCATCCACGCGAAGCGCGACATGAAATTGCGGACATATTCATAGGTCTGGAACCATTGGAACAGGCGCCCCGTGAGCGTCTTGGCGCAGACGGGCGTCAGGATGCCTGTGGCCGCAACAAGCTGCGGTTCGCGCATGAAAGCCTGCCGCATCGCGTGAATCGCATCCGGCGCAAGCAATGTATCGGCATCGACGGTGAGGAGGATATCTGCGTCGAGACGCGCGACGGTCGCATTGAGTGCGCGCGCCTTGCCGCCATGCGGCAGGCGCAGCCAGCGCAGGGCCGGAAACTGCGGGGCGGGCGCGCTGATGCCGCCGAGATCGGGCGGCATCAACCCATAAAGGTTGAAAAGTACCTCGCGCGTCGCATCGCTTGATCCGTCATCGGCGATCACAATAAAATCGGGCGCGTCGGATTGGGCGCGCAGCGCCTCTATAGTGACGGAGAGAACCGCCGCCTCATTATGCGCGGCGATGATGACGCCGAGCGACAGATGCGATGGGTCTTCGATATGCGCCGCGGCTGCATTTTGAAGCGGCCAATTTTTAAGAGGTAAAGTTCGCCAGGTCACGAAGGCCAACAGAAACGTGTCGTAGGAGACATAGAGAATGCCGGCCGACCAGGCGAAAATATTATCGAGAAAAAGCCCGCGCAAAAAAAGCACGATCCAAAGCGCGAAGACCGCGAGATAAATCGCGAGGCTCAGCAGCGGCATGGGGCGCGGATTGAGTCGCGGCGAAGCATCGGCGAGCGCTTGATCGAGTGGGGACATCGTTGGTTTTGAGCCTTGAAACAGAGCCGTAAAAGTCCGGGCGACGTTGGAGCGCCGCCTTAATAAATATATGCTAAGTCAATAGCTTATGTGTCTTTTGCGGGCCCATTATGGGTTTTTTATTGGAGACCCTTTTAAAAACGACCCGGCCATTGAGGCCTATGCCGCTACACCGTTAGATTATAGCAAGATTCATGTGAACATCTGCATCACATCGCGGTGAGCCTCGTGTCGATCCATAAAATCGCGTCATTCGGCTGCGATATAGGTCATAGGAACGCCGAGACGAGCGCACAAGAACGAAGGTGCAAGTATGAAAGCCAATGTCACCACGGAAGGCTTTCGCCGCTATTCGGGCGTCGCCATTTTTCTGCATTGGCTGATCGCGGCGCTGCTGATCGTCAATGTCGGCCTTGCGCTTTCGGTCGACTCGCTGCCCGACGATTGGGTGAGGCCTTTCGTCAATACGCATAAGTCGATCGGCATCACGGTGCTTGGCCTTGCGATTCTGCGCGTTCTCTGGCGGTTCGGTCATACGCCGCCGCCTCTGCCGACCTATTATTCACGCTGGGAGAAGGTTGGCTCGCATGTGGCGCATATGGCGCTCTATGTTTTGATTTTCGCTTTGCCGCTCTCCGGCTGGATGCATGATTCCGCCTGGAAGGATTATGCGCTGCATCCGATGCGGTGGTTCGATCTTTTCTATTGGCCGCCGGTTTCCGTTATCAAGGATCTCGAACCGCAGACCAAGGAGGCGATGCACACGCTTCTCGGCAACATTCATACCGGCCTGGGTTACGTGCTCTACACCGTGCTGGCCTTGCATATAGCTGGCGCGTTGAAGCACCAGTTTCTCGACAAGGAGCCGGAGTTTCAGCGCATATTGCCGGGGCGGAGCCGCTCCTAGGGTTCAGATCTAATTTACCCGATCCCTCACCCTGAGGAGCCGCTAAAAGCGGCGTCTCGAAGGGCGAGGGATCGGCGTTACGTTCTCAAAGCGTAAACCGTCGATCCTTCGAGACGCCCACTTTGTGGGCTCCTCAGGACGAGGGTTTTGGGGTTGGACTTAAGCAAGTCTGGACTGCGATCAAGGCGCTTCGAAAGCGTCGAAGGCACGCGCCGAATAGACCAAAGCCGCGCCCGTGTTGAGCGCGATCGCGACGCCGAGCGCCTCGACGACTTCCTCTTTCGTGGCGCCGGCCTTGCGCGCGGCCTCGGCGTGAAAGGCGATGCAGCCGTCGCAGCGCGTCGTGACCGCGACGGCGAGCGAGATCAATTCGCGCGTCTTGGCATCGAGCTTCGGCGGCTGTGAGGTCGCGGCTTCGGAAATGAGCTTATTGGCCTTGAGAATATCCGGACTGATATCCTTGACCTTGCGCAGCGTGTTTCCCAATGCGGTGCGATAGGCGCTCCAATCCAACATGATGGACAGTCCTCTTTTGGCAGAATGGGGTTCGAAGATTGAAGTGGCCTATGGAACTGCCAAAAGCAAGTCGCGGCAGTGTGATCGATTATGCTACGGGCCCGAAGCGCGTTGTCAGAAAATCCTGCAAAGCCTCGATGGCGAGGCTTTCGGCGTGAAAGGCGATATAGCCGTCCGGGCGAATGAGAAAAAGCGCCTGCGGCCGCGCGCGGGTGACGCGATAGGCTTCGAACACGTCGGACGACTCCGCGCGGTGAAGCCTCGGATCGCGGCCGATCAGCGAATGCGCGACGATATGGGTCTCGACTGGCAGGCCGATCGATTTCGGTAGGCTGGCGAGCTGCGTGCTCAATGTTTCGATCTCGTCGCGGTCCAAGGATTTTCGCGACAGGGCCAGCACGTGAAAATGATAGTTCTTGATCAGATCGAAGATCGAGACGTCATGCGCGATCGCGGCATCGGGCGCGCGGCGTCCGGCCCCGACTGGCGACGAGGCGAAGCCAAGCGGCATAGGTTGCGGCGCGCTGTTCAGCAGATAATCATTGACGTCATAACGGATGCCGAGCTGCGACATGAAGTGGAAGGCTTTGGCGCGGACCCATCGGCTTTTGGTCAAGAGCCCGAAGACGATGGGCACTAAAAAATTGCGGATCTTCGTCGCCCGTTCCGATTGAACGGTCATATTGCCAAAAAGCCGGTCCGTGCTCTTGAGCACCATTTGGCCGACCGGCCAGCGCTCGGTCTGATAGGTATCGAGAAGCTTGTCGCGCGCATGGCCTTTCAAAACCAGTGCGAGTTTCCAAGCGAGGTTAGCCGCATCTTGAAGACCCGTGTTCATGCCTTGGCCGCCGGCCGGGCTATGAATATGCGCGGCGTCGCCAGCGACGAAGACGCGGCCTTGGCGATAGCTCTTTACCGCGCGGTGGTGGACGCGATAGCGCGATGTCCATATCGGATCGTAGAGGCGCACATCGACACCGCTCACCGCTGCGAAAGCCCTTTGAACTTCGCTGAACGGCAGTTCGGACGAACCTTGCTGTTCGATCGGTGCGTTCATATCGGTTTCGGCGGGCTCGATCGCGATGATCCGGCCGATCTCCTTGCCGCGCAGCGGCATGAACACGGCCATGTTGCGGCCGCGCAGGAAGATTTTGACGTGATCATAGTCGTAGGGCCAGTCGATTTTGCAATCGGCGAGCAGGAAGTTTTGCGGGTAGGGGGCGCCTTCGAAACTCAAGCCGAGAATATGGCGCACGACGCTATGGGCGCCGTCGGCGCCGATGAGATAGGAAGCTTTTATGTCGAAGGCTTCTCCGGATTTGTCCAAGCCATGAAGGACGATACCGTCGGCGGATTGGTCGAAAGTCGTGACTTCGATTCCGCGCTCGACCTCGATCCCGTGGCGCCTGACATCTTCAAGCAGGATCGCCTCGATCTCGGATTGCGGCACCATGAGGATGAAGGAATAAGGCGTATCGGTATGGCCGATATCGTCGAGGTTCAATTCAGCGGCTTCTTTGCCGTCGACGAAGATTTGCACGCCGGCCGCGATCAGGCCTTTGTCCATCACCGTTTCGGCGAGACCCATCGATAGAAAAAGCTCGAGCGACTTTGCCTGAACACCGAAGGCGCGGGATTCATGCACCGCGGTTTCGCTTTTATCGAGAATGCGGAATTTTACGCCGCAGCGGGCGAGAAGCGCCGCCGCCATGAGGCCGGTCGGTCCGGCACCGACGATAAGCACTTCGGTCGTGGCCACCTCGGGCGCGGCCATGGATTCGATTTGAACATCTGCGTCCGCCATGGCATTTCCTCCAGGAGCCGAGCCTATTGTCCTCGCTTCGGCCGCGTCGCGAATTTCACCGCTTCTTCTGCGGCTCGAAATTGCGCCTTGGCCTTGTTGACGCATTCGCGTTGTTCATAGGCCGGATCGGAATCATAGACGATTCCAGCGCCGGCCTGAACATGCATGAAACCATCCTTAACGACTGAGGTGCGCAAAACGATACAAGTGTCCATTTCGCCCGAGGCGCCGAAATAGCCGATACAGCCGGCATAAATGCCGCGCTTGTCGACTTCCAGCTCATCGATGATCTCCATGGCGCGGATCTTCGGTGCGCCGGAGACGGTGCCCGCTGGAAAGCCCGCGCAAAGCGCATCGATCGCGTCATGGCTCGCGTCGAGCCTGCCTTCGACATTCGACACGATATGCATGACGTGGCTGTAACGCTCGATCGAAAAGCGGTCCGTCACCTCGACAGTGCCGATCTCGGCGACGCGGCCGACGTCATTGCGGCCGAGATCGAGCAGCATCAGATGTTCGGCGCATTCTTTTTCGTCAGCGAGCAGTTCCGCTTCAAGCGCGAGATCCTCAGCGGACGTCTTGCCGCGCCAGCGCGTGCCGGCGATCGGCCTTATCGTGACCTTGCCGTCACGCACGCGCACCAGGATTTCCGGGCTCGAACAGACGATCTGAAAGGCATCGAAATCGAGATAGCAGAGAAATGGCGCCGGATTGACGCGCCGCAATGCGCGGTAAAGCGCGAAGGCGGGCAGGGCGAAAGGCGTCGTGAAACGCTGCGACAGCACGACCTGAAAAATATCCCCGGCGCGAATATAGGCCTTGGCCCGTTCGACCATGTCGTAGAAGCGGGTCTCGTCCGTATTGGACTGCGGCGGCGCGGTCAAAAGATAGGGGTCGGCCGCCGAGCCCTCATGCGACAAAGGCCCCTCGAGCGTGAGAACGATGGCGTCGATTCGTTCGATCGCCGCCTCATAGGCGCTTTTCGCCGAAACGCCATCGGCGGGGCGCACCGGCGTCACGAGGGTCATCTCGTCCTTCACCGTGTCGAAGACGAGCATGACGGTCGGCCGCATCATGAAAGCGTCGGGCACACCGATCGGGTCCGGCTTCGCGGGCGCCAAATGCTCCATCTGGCGCACCATGTCATAGCCGAGATAGCCGAAGACGCCGGCTGCCATCGGCGGAAGCTCTTCGCCCGCGTCGATCCGCGATTCCGCCACAAAAGCCCGCAGCGACTCCAAAGGCGGCGCGTCGCAGGGTTTGAAATCCGTGCGGTCCTTGAGCGCTTGCCGGTTGATTTCGGCTTTGTCGCCTTGCGCGCGCCAAAGCACATCGGGATCGAGGCCGATCATCGAATAGCGCCCGCGTACCACGCCACCTTCGATGGATTCGAGCAGAAAAATGAGACCCTGGCGCCCAGCGGAGAGTTTAAGAAAGGCCGAAATGGGAGTCTCAAGATCGGCGATCAGTTTCGTCGAGACGAGGCAGGAGGTGCCTGCCTCGTAGCGCTTCGCGAAGAGATCGTATGGTGGATCGATCATCGCCGCCTTCAATAATTGGCGGCGGTGCCGGAGGCCGCGCGCAACGCCTGATTATTGACGCTCACGCCGAGATCCTTTTGCAACTGGGTGACATATTCGCCCAAAATCTCGTTGGTCAGGCTTCCCTTCACCTGATCGACGAGTTTTTTCAGGGACGGATCCTGCTCGTTCAGAGGCGGCACGGTGGACTCCAGCACTTGAAACACGATCCGGCCATCGCCGTCGGCCGCCGATTCGGCGCCTTTGACAGGTACGTTAAAGATCTGCGCGATTGCCGGGGCCGGCAGGCCGGCGGCGCCTTCGCGTTTGACATCATTTGCATGTTTGACGTCGAGATTGCCTTCGGCGGCGAGACTTGCGAGTGTTTCGCCCGCTGCGATTTTCTTGATCCAATCCGCGGCTTTCGCGGTCAGGCGCTTGGCTGTTTCGTCGGCCATCCAGGCTTTTTCGACTTGCGGCTTGACCTCGTCGAATGTCTGCTGGCGCGCCGGGTCGATGCCTGCGACCTCGAACCAGATCGTTCCGCCATCGGGGGTCGAGAGCGTATCATTATCGACGCCGACGTCGGAGGCGAAGGCTGCTTTCACCAAAGCCAAGCTGTTCGGAAGGTCGGGCACCGGAAAGCCCGTCTTGTCATGTGCCAGTGAATCGATCGCCTCGATGGTACGGGGTTCGAGACCGACGCTTTTGGCGGCTTCGGTCAGTGATTTGCCGGACGCGCGCTGATCCTCGATCTCGTCGTGCAGCCGGTTCATCTCGCGCTTTGCACGTACGACTTGAAGCTCCTGCTTGATCGCGCCGGCCACGGCGGAAAAGGGCAGTGTCGAAGCCGGATCGATCTTGCTCGCACGCAAAAGCACCGTGCCGAACTGGGCTTTGATGGGCGCGCTGACATTTCCTTCCGGCAAGGAGAAGGCCGCGTCCGCCACGGCCTTGTCGACGAGCGCGTCCTTCGTCACCGTGCCGAGACTGACATCTTTCGGCGTCAGCTTGCGCTCCGCGATCAGGTCGTCGAAACTTTTCCCGGCATCGATTTCCGCCCGGGCCGCCGCTGCCGAGGCTTCGTCGGGATAAGGAATCTGTTCGATCGTGCGCTTTTCCGGCGTCTCATATCTTTGCGCTTTGACCTCGTCGTAGCGCTTTTGCGCATCCTCGTCGGAGATCTGCTGTGTCTCGGCGAGTTTGGTGGGGGTCAAGGCCAAAACAACAAGCTTACGGTATTCGGGCGTCCGGTAATTTTGCTGACGCACTTTGTAATAGGCTTCGAGCACATCCTGGCTCGGCGGCGCGATCTCGCCCGCGGCGGTTGCCGGCAGCACGACATAGTCCACGCTGCGGGCCTCGCCTTGGAAGCGATTGAGCGCCTCGATCATGGCCTTTGGAACCTCGAGATCGGCGCTCACCGCGTCGGCGATCTGGCGCCGCAAGTAGACGCCGCGCTGGTCGGCGACGAAGCTGCGCTCGGTAAATCCGTTCTCGCGCAAAAGCCCATCGAATTTCAGCTTGTCGAAACGCCCGGCTGCATCCTTGAAGGCGTCGTCGTTGTAGATCGTCTTGGCGATCTGCTGATCCGAAATCGCAAGATCAAGCGAGCGCGCTTTCTGGTCGAGCGCCGCCTCGCTGATGAGGCGCGACAGAACCTGGCCGTCGAGGCCGAAGGCACGCGCTTCGTCATTGGTGACGGCGCGGCGCAATTGCCGCTGCAAACGCTGCAATTCGGTCTGATAGGCATAGCGATAGGCATCGGCCGAAATATTGGTTCCGCCGACCTTTGCCAGATCATTGGCGCCAAAGCCGCGGAAAATGTCGCCTATGCCCCAGACGGCGAAACTCAAAATGATGAAACCCATCACGATAGTCATGATGGCGCGTCCGAGCCAAGTTTGCGTGGCGGCGCGCATGCTGTCGAGCATGAAGGCTGTTCTCCAGTGACAAGATAGACTTAGATCACGATGATTTTGGATTAGTTCAAGTCGGGCAAGCCCGACTTGAACTAATCCAAAATTATGAACGTGATCGATTCTCATAGTTTAGAGCGGGATGCGGGCGGAAAACCGGTACCCACTTTTCCTCATCCCGCTCTAGGGCAATCGAATAGGACTATAGGAAGCGGCTTATGCGCCCGCAACTTGCGGCCTGTCGAGAGCTTGCGGTTTTGCGTCTTGTCGAATCCGATGTTAGAGCATGTCTTGTGGCAAGGCTCCGGTCCTGCAACCATTTGATCCTATTATAGGTTTACTCTATGGCCGGTATAATGCCGGTTTCTGCGCATATTCACCGTTTCCGGCATGCCGGCGTCTCAGCCTGCTCTATGCCATCCCGCACCCGCGCGCCTTCAGGACGTTTTGCAGGAAATTTGCAGGAAATTTGAATGACGGATGGTCTGGTACCGCTCGTTGCGGGAAATTGGAAGATGAACGGCTTGCGCCGCGACCTCGACGAGATTCGCGCCATTGCCGGGGCAAGCGCGCACCTGCCGCGGCCGGAGATCCTGATCTGTCCTCCGGCGACTTTGCTGATGGCGGCGGCCGAGATCTGCGCGGGCACGGCGGTGCGCTTGGGCGGCCAGGATTGCCATAACGAGCCAAGCGGTATGCATACGGGCGACCTCTCGGCCGAAATGCTGGCCGATGCCGGGGCCGCTTACGTCATTCTTGGCCATTCCGAGCGGCGCGCCGAGCATGGCGAAACCAGCGAAGAGGTCCGGATCAAGGCGCATGCGGCGCTCCGCGCCGGTCTCATGCCGATCATTTGCGTCGGGGAAACACGGGCCGAACGCGAAGCAGGCGAGGCCCTGGCTTTGGTTGGAGCGCAATTGAAGGCCTCGATTCCGCCGCATCCGGGCCCGGGGCTTGTCGTCGCTTATGAGCCGATCTGGGCCATTGGCACTGGCCATACGCCGACGCCCACGGAAGTCGCCGAGATGCATACTTTCATCCGGAGCGAACTTGGCATCGGGCTGGGGGTAGGCGGGACGAAGGTCAGGCTGCTCTATGGAGGCTCGGTCAGGTCGGAAAATGTCAAGGAATGGGTGGCCATCGACAATGTGAACGGGGTTCTCGTCGGTGGCGCGAGCCTCAAAAGCGCCGACTTCATGCAGATTGTAAAAGCCTTCCAGTAAGCCTTTGCCAGTAAGAGCTTGCCGCCAAGCCCTTGCGCTTTCACCGGCGGACCCTAGCTTTTGCCAAATAAAAGATGATAGAAGCCCGCTTAATAGCTTAGATTCCTTCCTTTCCGCCCCGGAGCCGATAAAACCCACATGCAGACCGTCTTGATCGTCATTCACCTCATGGTCGTCATCGCGCTCGTGGCCGTGGTGCTGCTTCAGCGCTCGGAGGGCGGCGCCTTGGGGGTCGGCGGCGGCAGCGGCTTCATGACAGGACGCGGACAGGCCAATGTGCTGACCCGGGCGACGGCCATTCTCGCTGCGCTATTTTTCGCCACGAGTCTGTCCTTGACGCTTCTAGCCAATTGGAACCGCGCGCCAAAATCGATTTTGGAAGGCGTGACGCCGCCGGTGAGCACGACCGCGCCTGCCAGCACTGGCGGCGGCAGCGTGCTCGACGATTTGAAGAAAATCGAAGAGGAGCGGCAGAAGCAGGCGCCTCAGGCACCCGAGGCTCCCGCGGCGCCGGAAGTGCCGCGCTCGCAATAAGCGAGCGCGCAGGGTCATTCTATCGTCCGAGAATTTGGCTAGCTTCGCCGCGCAATCGCTTTTAAGAAAGCTTTGGCTTCGCCCGCTCGCTCAGCGGACCAGCGTGAAAAATGGGAGGGATTATGAAGGCGTCTCATATCGTGTTGGGTTTTGCCGCGGCTTTTCTGTGCCAGGCCGCGACCGCCACTCTCGCTCAGGCCGATGTGCTCGATCTTGGCACGGTCAAGTGCAAGGATTTCCTGAACAGCAGCAAGGAAGAGATCGGTTATACGCTGGCTTGGCTCGATGGATATTACATGGACGAGGATGCTGCCGCGATCATCGACTTCGACAAGCTGAAGGCCAATTCCGGCAAGCTCGGAGCCTATTGCGGGGAACATCCTGACGTGGGTGTCGGCACCGCCGCTGAAGAGCTTTTCGGCAAATAAGCCCAAAATCAGCCGCGGCGCGGCGCCGATTGAGTCCGTCTCCGGTCGAATTAACGCGGATCGGAGGCGGTTTGGACTAAAAACCTATTGTGGATGAGACCGGCGTGCCATCTTTAGGGCTCCCCAAAGCGCGGAAAACAGGATAGTTCTCAAAGCCCATGGCGCGGTATATTTTCATCACCGGCGGCGTGGTCTCATCCCTGGGCAAAGGTTTGGCATCCGCAGCTCTTGGGGCACTCTTGCAGGCGCGAGGCTATACGGTCCGCCTACGCAAGCTTGATCCCTATCTGAACGTCGATCCGGGGACGATGAGTCCCTATCAGCATGGCGAGGTCTTCGTCACCGACGACGGCGCAGAGACCGATCTAGATCTCGGCCATTACGAGCGCTTCACGGGGCGCCCGGCCTGCCGCGAAGACAATATTACGACCGGCCGCATCTATCAGGACATCATCAACAAGGAGCGGCGCGGCGATTTTCTCGGCGCGACGATCCAGGTCATCCCGCATGTCACCAATGCCATCAAGGAATTCATCCTGAGCGGCAATGACACTGTGGATTTCGTGCTGGTCGAGATCGGCGGCACGGTCGGCGATATCGAAGGCCTGCCTTTCTTCGAGGCCATCCGCCAGCTCGGCAATGATCTGCCGCGCCACCATGCGGTCTACGTCCATCTGACGCTTTTGCCTTTCATTCCGAGCGCCGGCGAACTCAAAACGAAACCGACGCAGCATTCGGTGAAGGAATTGCGCTCGATCGGCATTCAGCCGGATATTCTTCTGTGCCGGACCGAGCGCGAGATTCCGGTGGAGGAACGCCGCAAGCTCGCGCTTTTCTGCAATGTGCGGGAAGGCGCGGTGATCGAAGCCCGCGACGTTGCTTCCATCTACGATGTGCCGCAGGCCTATCATACGGCGGGCCTCGACAAGGAAGTCTTGGCGGCCTTCGAGATCGAGCCCGCGCCAAAGCCCGACATGAGCCGCTGGAATGCCGTCACCGAGCGCGTGCATAATCCGGAAGGCGAAGTCACGATTGCCATCGTCGGCAAATATACGGGCCTCAAGGACGCCTATAAATCGCTGATCGAGGCGCTCGGCCATGGCGGTCTCGCCAATCACGTGCGCGTCAAGCTCGATTGGATCGAGTCGGAGGTGTTCGAAAGCGACGATCCTTCCGCCTATCTCGAGGACGTCAACGGCATTCTCGTGCCGGGCGGTTTCGGGCAGAGAGGCGCTGAAGGCAAGATTCTCGCGGCGCGTTTCGCCCGCCAGCGCAAAGTGCCCTATTTCGGCATTTGTTTCGGCATGCAGATGGCGGTCATCGAGGCGGCGCGCTCGCTTGCCGGCATAGCCGATGCCAATTCGACGGAATTCGGCCCGACGCGCGAGCCGCTCATCGGCTTGATGACGGAATGGATGCGCGGCAACGAGCTGCAGATCCGCGCCAGCGAAGGCGATCTCGGCGGCACCATGCGGCTTGGCGCCTATGCGGCGCATCTCAGCGCGGGCTCGAAGATCGCCGAAATCTACGGCACGACGGAAATTTCCGAGCGTCACCGGCATCGTTACGAGGTGAACACGGCCTATCGCGAGAGGCTCGAAGAAAACGGCCTGATCTTCGCGGGCATGTCGCCCGACGGTCTTCTCCCGGAAACGATCGAGGCCAAGGACCATCCCTGGTTCATCGGCGTGCAATACCATCCCGAATTGAAATCGCGTCCCTTCGCGCCGCATCCTTTATTTGCGAGCTTCATCGCCGCCGCCGTGGAGCAGAGCCGGCTCGTTTAGCGCGCAGTGTGTCAGCACACAGCGGCTTTTTGCGTCCGCGTTAAGTTGAGTTCAACTCGAACTTACAACGCCATACGCGGGCAGGTTACATGGTGATCCATTCCTTGACGGGGCTTCCGGCCTTCGCCGCCTATTTCGCGACGGCAGTAGCGCTCTGTATCCTTTACCTCGTCGTCTACACGCGGGTCACGCCGCATCAGGAATATGACCTCATCATCCATGAGCATAATGCCTCGGCCGCTCTTGCGCTCGGTCTGAGCCTTCTTGGCTTCGCCATTGCTTTGGCGAGCGCGATCCTTCATTCGGTGAATATTCTCGATTGCATCATCTGGGGTCTGGTCGCGCTCATCGTCCAAATCGCAGCCTATTATCTGGCGCGATTGGCGCATCCCCATATTTCCGAAGCCATCCGGCAGAACGCCTTGGCGAGCGGCCTATGGCTTGGCTTTGTCTCGGTTTCAGCGGGCATCCTCAGCGCCGCCTGCATGAGCCCCTAAGCCATGAGCGAGACCGGTACGCCGCCCGATGATCCCGACAAGCCGAAGCGTCTCAGTTTCAGGGAGGCGAATCTCGGCCCGACTCACAGGCCTGAGCCGCCACTGCCGCAAATGGCGCAAGGTTTTCTCGTCAGGCGCAAGCGCACGGTGGTTGTGACCCTACTGGCGGCCGGCGCAGGCGCCGCCGCGATTTACGGCGTGGCGCATTCGAGGAACTGCGAGTCCTATCCGCCCGACCAAGTGGCCTCGTGCCGATCAAGTGGAGGCGGCAGCGGCGGCCATTACTGGGGCGGCAGCTCGTCTTCGGGAAGCTCGTCCTCGGAGTCGAGTTCGACCAGCCGCGGCGGGTTTGGCTTCACCGGTTCCGCGCATGCTAGCGGCGGCGAGTAGGGCACATGCGCAGACTTCCGATCTCTCCACGCGCCAATTTGGATGCGCGCATCAAAGAATATGGTTTCACCTTCCATGCGCAAGGCGATCAGATCTATTGGGATGAGAGCGCCTATTATGCCTTCAGCCTGCAAGAGATCGAGCGCGATCTCGAAGCGCCATCGGCGGAACTCGCCGCCATGTGCCTCGAACTCGCCGGGCGCATCTGTGCCGACGAGCGGCTGCTGCAAAAGCTCGCGATTCCCAAACATGCCTGGGATCTGATCGCGTCGAGCTGGCGGGCGCAAGAGCCCTCGCTTTATGGACGCTTCGATCTGGCCTATGGCGGCACGGGGCCGGCCAAGCTCCTTGAATATAACGCCGATACACCGACCTCGCTTTTCGAAGCCGCCGTCTTTCAATGGGTCTGGCTCGAGGATTTGATCGGCGCGGGCACGTTTCATAAGGACGCCGATCAATATAACAGCCTCCACGAGAAGCTGATCGCGCGTCTTCGTACGATCGTGAAGGGCGTGCCTTTGCATCTGACGGCCATGGCCGGCAATGAAGAGGATCGCGGCTTCATCGCCTATCTTGAAGACTGCGCGAGGCAGGCGGGGCTTTCTACGACATGCCTTGCCATCTCGGATATTGGCGTCGACAGCCATGCGGAATTTGTCGATCTCGCAAACCGCAAGATCGAATGCCTGTTCAAGCTCTATCCCTGGGAATGGATGCTGGCGGATGCCTTCGGCTCATCGCCCGCGATGCGGCGTACGCGGTTCATCGAACCGGCGTGGAAGGCGGTTTTGTCCAACAAAGGCATTCTGCCGCTTCTCTGGGACATGGCGCCGGGACATCCCAATCTTCTTCCGGCCTTTTTCGAGACCGACCCGCAGAAGGCCGAACTCGGTTCGCATTTCGCGCGCAAACCGATCTATTCGCGCGAGGGCGAGAACGTGCTGATCGTCGATGGCGAGCAGGTGCTCGCGCGCGAAGAGGGCACTTATGGCGCCGAAGGTTTCGTGCGCCAGGCGATTGCGCCCTTGCGATGCTTCGATGGCCATTATCCGGTGATCGGGAGTTGGATCATTGGCGATGAGGCTTGCGGGATAGGCATCCGGGAAGACGACACGATGATCACGCGCAATTCCTCGCGCTTCGTGCCGCATGCGATCATTGAGGAATAAGCGGATGGGTTCGTCATGCGCCGGTCTGCCCGCGCATCCAAGCACAATCTTTATCATTAATGCCTGGATGCCCGCGTCAAGCGCGGGCATGACGCACTGAAAGGTTGAGCTTCACCCCCGTCCTTTATAGGGTGCGACGCCTTGATCCGGCACCCACGTGCCCTCCGGCAGTGTGCCAGCCTGCCAGAACACGTCGATCGGCATGCCGCCGCGCGGATACCAATAGCCGCCGATGCGAAACCAGACCGGCTTCAAGAGCGCCACGATGTCCTTGCCGATCGTGATTGTGCAGTCCTCGTGAAAGGCGCCGTGGTTCCGGTAAGACGTCAAATAAAGCTTCAAGGATTTCGATTCGACCAGCCAGTCGCGCGGCAGATAGTCGATGACGAGATGGGCGAAATCCGGCTGGCCTGTCACCGGACAGAGCGACGTAAATTCCGGCGCGGTGAAGCGCGCGATATAATGTGTTCCCTTATGCGGATTGGGCACGCGTTCGAGCTTGGCCTCGCTCGGAGAAGCGGGCAGGGGCGTTTTCTCGCCGAGTTGCGTGAGGCCCAATTTGGGCGTTGCAGGTTTGGATGGCGATGCTGGCTTTTTGGCCATGGATGTCTCTCAGTCTCGATCAGGTCTTGTCGCGCGACGCCGACAGAGCCGCAAGAATATGTATGCGCGTCCGGCTCGGCTCGATGATGGCGTCGACGAGGCCCTTAGCCCGCGCTTCTTCTACCGAAAGGCTGGCGCCTTCCGTCTTCATAAGCCCGATGCGCGCGCTTGGCCAAGCCAAGACGGTGTTTGCGCCGAGTTGCTTCGATCCCATCATGACAGAGGCAGCGCCATAGGCCTGGCCGAGGATCACGGTGACTTTCGGCACACGCGCCTTTGCATAGGCTGAGAGGAGCTTCGCGCCTTCCTGGGCGATTCCTGCTTCTTCCTGAGCGAGGCCGGGCAAAAAGCCGGGCACATCGACGAGCGTGACAAGCGGGATATTGAAGCTGCCGCAGAAGCGCACGAAGCGCGCGGCCTTTTGCGCTGCGTCGCGATCGAGCACGCCGCCCAGGACCAAAGGCTGATTGGAAATGACGCCGATGGTGCGTCCCTCTAGACGCGCGAAGCCCACGACGAGATTCGCCGCATAGGCCTCTTGCAGTTCGAAAAAATCGCCTTCGTCGGCGATCTTCAGGATGAGTTCTTTCACGTCATAGGGCGTCGCGGCCTCGATGGGCACGAGCGTATCGAGCGACGGCTCGATCCTGTCCGATCGATCGAAGCTCGGTCGCTCCAGCGCGTGATCCAGATTGGAAGACGGCAGGAAATCGATGAACCTGCGCAATTGAGACAAGGCGGCGATATCATCATCGAAAGCAGCGTCTGCGAGGCCGCTCGTCTCCATATGCAGCGTGCTGCCGCCGAGGGCCTGAAGCGTCAGGTCTTCGCCAGTCAGGCGATTGGCGATCTCCGGCCCGGTGACACAAAGCGCGCTCGTCTCCGCCACCATGAAGATGACATCTGCCATATTGGCCGCGAAAGCGTCGGCACCGATGCAGGGTCCCATGATGACGGAAATCTGCGGGATCGTGCCCGACGCTTCGACGTAATGCGTGATGATTTCGCCATAGCCCGCCAGCGCGGCCATGCCGTCTTGTAAACTCATGCCGTCTGAATCGAAAAGCCCGATCAGCGGAGCACGGGCGGTGATGGCTTGCTTCTGAAGCGCCACAATCTTCTCTGCGTGAGCGGGGGAAAGCGCCCCCGAAAAAATCGTCTGATCCTTGGCAAAGACGAACACGGGCCGGCCATGAATCGTGCCGCGTCCCGTCACCACGCTCTTGTCGCCGAGGAACGCCTCGGACGAGCCCTCGTCGCAAAGAAGCTCGATGCGTTCGCGCGCGGTCAGGCGGCCCCGCGCGTGCTGCGCTTCGATCTTTTCGTCCTCAAGCTGCGCGGCGGTCACGAGATTGGCCAATGGCGCTCCGTCTATGTCCAAGCTTAACACCCTTCAAGCGCAGCTTGAACGAAGTGGAGCGAGATTGGAACCCTCGGCAAAATCTCACGTTCAGCCATCGCCATGACAACAGGAGGCAAAGAATGACCGATAAGAATCAAGGCGAGGGCGACAAGATTTCCGCTGAGAAATACAATAAGGGCGCCACGGAATTCGCAAAAAGCGGCCGTGTCGAGGCCGCGGCGCAAGACGCGAAGAAAGCGCTCGAAGGCAAGGAGCGCAAGGAATTGATCGGTGCCGAGGTCCTTGGCAAGAGCCATGCGCACGGCGAAGATCCGCAAGTCAAACGCTGACGCCGAGGCGCTGGTCCGGAGTGAAGCACCGATCATAAGGCGCTGAACCATGTGAGCTGAAGGCCCGGTTATCCTTCCCTGCCGGCCTTTGGCTCACATGTTTAAATGCTCCTTGCCATCAGCAGAGCCTCGCAGCCTCTGACGCCCGACTGCCGTGCCTCTTCTGCAAAGCCAAAATGCCGATAGAGATGGATAGCCGCTTGGTTATCGCTCAAGACGGCAAGTTCGATGCGTGTCAATCCGATGTCGCGCTTGGCTCGCGCAAGCAACGCTGCGAGAAGCGCCGTACCGACGCCCCGGCTGCGTTGATCCGCGCGGATGAGCATTGTCAGACGGCCGGTGCTTAACTGCGGCGCGAAGCCGAAGGTTAGCGCCGCTTGGCCGATAATCTCGGCAGCCACCAGCGCGACGAGACGAAAAGTCTTTTGATCGCCACCCTCAATCCTATGGCGGATTGCGTCAGGTAAATGTTTTGCCAATGCGGGAACGGCGGCCGTTCCCGCATTGATCAGCTTGATAAGCCCGTCAGCATCGCCCGGTTGTATCGGCCGAATCTTCAAATCGGATTTGATGACGCAATCACCCCGCCGCGCCAAGCGCGCCTTCGATGGCGGTAATCACCTGCGGCGACTCCGGCGTCACGCTCGGCGCGAAGCGCGCGATGACCTTGCCGTCGCGGCCGATCAGGAATTTCTCGAAATTCCAGGAAATATCGCCATTGCCGTCGAGGGAGCCGTCGGGCTGCACGGCCTTTGGCTGCGCCGCCATCAAGGCCGCATAAAGCGGATGCTTGCCGGCGCCCTTGACCGTGACTTTGCTGAACATCGGAAATTGCACATTGAACCGGGTTTCGCAGAATGTCGAAATCTCGGCTTCGGTGCCTGGCTCCTGCGCGCCGAAATCATTGCAGGGAAAGCCGAGCACGTTGAAGCCGCGGTCGATATAGGTCTCGTAGATTTTCTCCAGGCCACCATATTGCGGCGTGAGCCCGCAGGCGGAGGCGACATTAACGATCAGCACCACGCCGCCTTTATAATCGGCAAGCGATGCATCCTTGCCTTCGATCGTCTTCAGCGGAATGTCATAAAGCTCTGTGCTCATCCTTTTGTCTCCTCTTGATGGACAAGCCGGAACAGCTTTGCTGCCGCTTCCATTTCGATCCAGCGTCTTGCCCTGCGTTGCAGGGCTTCTTCGTCACGTCCCCAGATCTTCATCTGGAAATCTTCATCGACATGCGCGGCACCCCATGCAGCTTCCGTATCGAAAGCCCCATGCACAACGCCAAGCGCGATCAAGGCCGAGCCGGTGAGGCTGGTCATCACATTGAGCGAAGCGAGCGCGAAGGCTCCGGTTGCTTTTGGTGCGGCAATGGCTTGCACAGCCTCATGCACGGCCTGACAGGACGGCTCCGGCTGAGCAGCAAAAATGATGCCTTCGGCGCAGATAAAGCGCGCGCCGAATTTTTCATGCGCGAAAGTCAAATAGGGGTCCCAGACCTCGGCCTGCGCCTTGACCAAGGCGTCGGGTTCGGCTGCGCGGTAACAGACGAGATCGGAGCCCGCATATTTCACGACCTCCTCGACGCAGGCGGCTTTTTCGCCGGCGACGCCGTCAAGCGCGCTATGGACAAGCCTGGTCAGCGGCATCTCCTGCGGGTCGATATATTCGCCTTGCGCCTGCCATTCGGCCGCGACGGCCTCCGCGGCGGCGAGTGTCGGCAGCGCAAGCGCGTTTTTCGCCGGAGTCTTCACCGGCCGTCCATCAAGGAGAATAGCGAAGCCGCCGTCGCGGGCTTCGGCAGTGGCTTCCTTATAAAAGCGTTTAGGGAGAGCCTTTTTCTGATCCCGCCGCGCCATGGCGACAGGATCGATCGGCTCGCCGGGGACTGGCACCCCGGTATTGGTAAAATCGTCTGACATGGGGGTCTTTTAGCATTGGCGCCTGGACGACGCGAGTTTCACGAAATCAGCGCCAGAAGCTCGGTAAAATCGCGAGCGATGGCTTCGGCGCCGGCCTCTCTCAATTGGTCGTGAGCATGATAGCCCCAGGCGACGCCAAGTCCATGGACGCCGGCCGCACGGGCCATTTCCATATCATATGTCGTGTCGCCGATCATGAAAGTCGAGGCGGGATCGATCCCGGTCTCCTTCAGCGCCGCGAGGATCATGTCTGGCGCCGGTTTGGATGGATGATCGTCGGAGGTCTGAACGGTCGCAAAATGCTCATGCCAGCCGCAGCGATCGAAAAGATGGGTGACGCCGCGCTTCGCCTTGCCGGTGGCGATGCCGAGCACAATATCCTGGCGCTTGGCGAGCTCGGCCACGGTGTCGAGCGCCCCCGGGTATAGAAGCTCAGCGAAGCTCTTGTCTTCGCGCATCTCATGCCAGGCGGAGCGATAGGCATCGGCCAGGCTCGTGACGGGCCCCGCGGCGCCGACAAGTGTCGTAAAAGCTTCCGTCAGCGATAAGCCGACGATCGAGAGGCAGGCGTCGCGGTCGGGCACGCTCATGCCATGCGCGGTAAAGGCGCGCCGCTGCGCCTCGACGATGAAATCCTGGCTGTCGACCAATGTGCCGTCTATGTCGAAGATGATGAGTTTCATTGTTTCCGTCGCCATCGAGGGGGAGATGGCCGGAGGCAGGTGGGATCTCCAGCCATTCACTGGACAATCCCGCATCCGCCCGTTTCCTCAACAATTGTAGATGCTGAAGCGCATAGGGCGCGGGGAGGACCGGCAGGCGCAAGATGCGCTACGACCAGCAATGGGCAACGCTACTCGCTTATATTCGTATACCGAGGCCGCCCGCCGCTATGCAACTCCTCATTTCGACTCTTAGCTGTCGCGGACTTCACTGGTGCGTTCCTTAGCCGGGTGCCGATAAGGCCGACCTTCCTCGAGGCCATGACAGATGAAATGATGCTTGGGATCCACGCCCGCCGCTCTGACATCGGGGTTGAGTTGCAGGTAGACGTCGGGGTCGAACCCCGCAGGATACTCGAAGGGCCGATCATCCGCCAAAATCAAGCAGCGCGGCTCGAATTGAACGTAACGCTTCCAGTCGATGATGCCACGCCTGCCGACTTCGACCACGCCTTGAAAAGCAAATTCAAGGCCGCGAACGGACGGGTCCTTCCGATCGAGCATCCATTTCATGATTTCGAACATCAGCAGTTTGGTGACCCCGTCCTTCAATACATCCGCATGCCCCATGAAAAAATCAAACGACACTACGTTGCCAGCGCGCCGAAGCACAGCGTGCGCTACGAGTCCATGGCTTCCTTTCAGTGGACCAAAGACGCCCCAAGCCTGCGTCCAATGTTCGTGGCAAGCGGGCTCACTCGGCTCAATTTCGAGATCGGCGTAGTCTGGAGAATTGCTGAAAATGGCCTCCCTGACCGGGCCATGCGAACGCCAAACTTTCGAGGTTCGAATGCGGGCCGCTCCGGCCGCGAATGCGCCAACATCGATCGGCCGGGCGGTGTAGCCGAGGCGCGCTGCCTTGTTCGCGGAACGATGGTAGCGCCCACCGGTGACTTTCGAGACCGCCTTGCGGTAGATATCGAAAGTCGCGAAACGGCCGAGGTCAAGAACCAGCGGCGTCGGATATAACAGGCCGCTCCAGCGGGCCGCCTGTTCAGCGCGTAGGCAAATTCGAGCGTAAGACGCCACAAGTTCGACAGTTGGGTCGCAACCTGATGCATGGCAGGTCTGGTGGAAGCTGAAAGCTGCCGGTCGCAATTTAACGAGGTCGGTGCCAAATATCGCTTTCACACGCCTTTTGCGGAAGATCGCGCGACCGAGATCGATTAACCAGGATTGTCGCCCCACCGCGCGCATGAGGTGCCACGTGAAGCCGAGCAGCATCGGGTTTCGAACGCGCCATAGCGCGCGAGCGCGATTAATCAACTTCGCCGATCCTTTGCGCAGGCGCCGCACATGCTCTCGATTGCTTGTTATCAAGAAACGAAATCCGCATCCAGAGTGCACGTCGTTCGCACCGTATTCCGCTCTAAAATTTTGAAATAGATCACCTTCATGATTGTGGATCGATTCAATCCAAACTCATCGTGATCCAAAATAAGGGGAGGGGTACTGAGCTGGACGCAGAGCTGAGGCGCCTCTATGAGTCGAACATGACCTCCAATCCAAACTCATCCAACCTAAGTGCATCGGATCTCGATCCCGCATCTCCTGAATTTGCTGAACGGCGCGCGGCAGCCCGCAAAAAGCTCGATGCCCTCGATCCCGCTATGCAGGATGGCACCGTCGCCGACCCCTTGCGGCGCGATTGGTTCGAATCGGTCTATCGTCTGGCGGAAAACGATCCGGCGCGCGTGCCTTGGGCCAATCTGAGCGCCCATCCTTTGACAAGGGCATGGACCCTAGGACAAGTGCGCGGGTTGACCGGCCTGAAGGTGCTCGATGTCGGCTGCGGGCTCGGCGACAATGCCGAATGCCTCGCCGCGGCCGGCGCGGAGGTCGTGGCTTTCGATCTCGTAGCCGAGGCGATTTCCTGGGCAAAGCAGCGGTTTCCGGCAAGCAAAGTCGATTATCAGGTCGCCGAACTCTTCACGCTGCCGCCAAAATGGCAGGGTTCTTTTGATTTCGTGCATGAATGCTACACGTTGCAGGCTCTGTCGGTCGCGTTGGTGCCGAAGGCGCTCGGCGTATTGGCGCAGCTTTTGGCGCCCGGCGGGCATTTGCTCGTCGTCGCGCGCGGGCGCGGCGAAGACGACGACGTCTCCGGGCCGCCTTGGCCTCTGCCTCCTTCCTTTATAGACGAGGCGAAGCGACAAGGACTCACGCCGGTCATGATCGAGGACATCAGCGCTACGGCGGAAGTCGCGCGCCGTCATTGGCGCGTGTTGTTTCGCCGAGCCTCATAAACGAGGATAGACACATCACGCGCGATCATTGGCCAAGGACGATCCCGGTCCTCGCTCTGACCCCGGCCGAGGCGACGAAGCTTGTCGCCAATCTGCCGGGTCAGCCGGAGGTCGCGGCCGTCTTTCCGCTGCCGGGCGGCCTCACCAACAGCAATTATCGTCTCCTGTTTCGAGATGGTCAGTCGAGCATCGAGGCGAAGCTTTATCAAAACGAGCGTAATCTCGCGCCGGTCGAACGCGCCGTGCATCGGCTGGGCGCTACGCGCCGCCTAACCATGCCGAAACTTCTCGACGGCGCTGATGATAATCCCGCGACGGGCACGCCTTATGCGCTTTTCGAATGGATCGGCGGCGAGCGGCTCGATCTGGCGATCCGCGATCGGGATGCGGCGAGCGTCAAAGGGCTTGCCGAAAAGGTCGGCGCGGCTTTGGCGGCGGTTCACGCCGTGCATTTCGACATGTACGGCTTCTTCGACGCGGATCTCAATGTCCATGGCCCGATCGATCTCGGCAGCGCCGGCATGCGGCGCTATTTCGAGGATGTTTTGACGCAAGGGCTTGGGCGCGAACGGCTCGGGCCGGAATGTTCCGATGCCTTGCTGGCTTTCGCAGAACGGGAGGCGTCAATCCTCGATACCTGGCAGGGGCCGCCATGTCTCACGCATGGCGATTGCGGCGGCACGAATATTCTCGTGACGCGCTCGGGCGCGGATTGGACGATCGCAGGGATCATCGATTGGGAATTCGCTTTCAGCGGCACGCCGTTTTTCGACCTCGGCAATATTTGCCGCGCACCCTTAGGTGGCCTCGCGGGCTTTACCCAATCTCTCGCCGATGGCTATCGCGCGGCGGGCGGTGCACTGCCGGACCATTGGCGCGCGCTTGCCGCCATGACCGATCTCTTGGCTTGGGTTGAATCGTCCTTTCGGCCGCATGCGTCGGCGGAATTCATTCAAAGCGCGCGGCAGGCAATCGCAGAGACGATCAGCCGGTGGAGAGACTGAGCTTCCTCATCCTGAGGAGCGAGCGCAGCTCGCGTCTCGAAGGACGAGGAGCGCCGATCTTATCCTTCGAGACGGGGCCTTCGGACCTTCCTCAGGATGAGGGAGTCGCGCCGGATTACGACACTTCGAGATCTAACGCTTCTGCGATTGGGCAAGCTGGCTGACGGTTCCTGCAAAACGCTCGAGCTCCGCAGCTGGCAGGCGAAAGCCCATGTTGATCTGGCCCGACGTCTGGATCAAAAGCGTGAAATCCCCGGCGCCTGGGCCTGGTTGCAGGCCGATCTTATGCAGCGGAAAAGATGCGAAATCTTCCTGTTGAGGCGTCTCAAGTCCTTTGACCGGCGCGAGCGGCGCTGCCGCTGCGAGATGGACGAGAAAGGTGAACAAGTCCATCACGTCCGCTTTAGTGCCTTCGACATCGAGCACGCCCGACCGTGTCTCGACGCGCCAGCAAAGATTGCCGTTCGGGCCGACGGTCGCATTGGAAAAGCGCTTCAGAAGATTATCGGCCATTGCTGTCTCCTTTTTAGAGCGTTTTCAAGCGACGTGGATGCCGGTTCGCGTGAAGAAAATGCGGCGCGGCAGAACCGAAGATTTAGGATGCTTCGAGCTCGCTCGTCAGCATCAGCCATTCTTCCTCGGCCGCCGTCAGCGCGCGTTCGAGATCGCCGCGCTGCTGCGACAATTGCTTGGCTTTGGCCGGATCGCGCACGAAGGCATTGGGATCGGCGAGCATCTTATCGACGCGGGCCAAGAGGTCCTGAAATTTCTTCATCTTGTCTTCGGCGGCGGCGATGCGCTTCTTCAGCGGCATGGCGGCTTTCGGCGTCAGCGCCGCGGGCTTTTCACCGGCGGCTTTGTCTTCGTTGCGTGACTTCTCTTCGGCGCGCTTGCGCGGTGACGTGTTGCCGCCCGCACGGTCGAGGACGTATTTCTTATAATCGTCCATGTCGCCGTCATAGGGCTTGACCGTTCCGCCTTCGACCAGCCAAAGCCGGTCGGCGCAGGAATCGAGCAAATGCCGGTCATGCGAAACGAGAATGATCGCGCCTTGATAATCGTTGATCGCCTCGATCAAGGCGGCGCGGCTGTCGATATCGAGATGGTTCGTCGGCTCGTCGAGGATCAAGAGATGCGGCCCGTGAAAGCTCGCCAAGCCCATCAGCAAGCGGGCCTTCTCGCCGCCGGAGAGAAGCGCCACTTTCGTATCGGCCTTCACATTGGGAAAGCCGAGCTGCGCGCATTTTCCGCGGATCTTCGACTCGGGCTGCTCGCGCATGAGTTCGGCGACGCATTGATAGGGCGTCGATTTTTCGTCGAGATCGTCGACCTGATGCTGGGCGAAGAAACCCACTTCCATTTTGGAGGATTTCTTGAGACTGCCGCCCATCACATCGAGCCGTCCGCCGACGAGCTTGGCAAAGGTCGATTTGCCGTTGCCGTTCGAGCCTAAAAGACCAATGCGGTCGTCATCGGCGATCGATAGGTTCAAGCGCTTCAGAATGGGCACCTCGCCATAGCCGGTGCTGGCGTCGTCCAAGGCGATGATCGGCGGGCTCAACGGTTTTTGCGGCGAGGGCAGGTGGAAGGGCAGCACTTGCCCGTCGACGATGGCCGAGACCGGCTCCATCTTGGCGAGCATCTTCAGGCGTGATTGCGCCTGCGCCGCCTTGGTCGCCTTGGCGCGGAAGCGATCGACGAAGGACTGCAAATGTTTGCGCTGATCGTCCTGCTTCTTTTTGTGCTTGAGCTGGATCGCCTGCTGCTCGCGGCGCTGGCGTTCGAAGGAGGAATAATTGCCCTTCCATAAAGTGAGCTTGGCTTGATCCAAGTGCAGGATGTGATCGGCGACGGCATCGAGCATGTCGCGGTCATGGCTGATGACGAGAATCGTCGCCGGATAATTTTGCAGATAGTCGATGAGCCAGAGCGTGCCTTCGAGATCGAGATAGTTCGTCGGCTCGTCGAGCAGCAGCAGATCGGGCGATGAGAACAGCACCGCCGCGAGCGCGACGCGCATCCGCCAGCCGCCCGAAAACTCGCTCAAAGCACGATTTTGTGCTGCCTCGTCGAAGCCGAGACCGGAGAGAATGGTGGCAGCCTTGGCCGGCGCCGCATGCGCATCTATATCGACGAGGCGCGTATGAATATCGGCGATGCGCTGGGGATCGGTGGCGGTTTCCGCTTCGGCCATGAGTTGCGCGCGCTCGACATCGGCCTCAAGCACGAAATCGATCAGCTTCATCGGGCCGCCGGGCGCTTCCTGCTCGACGCGGCCGAGCCGCTGGTTGCGGGGCAGGGTCAAGGTGCCGCTTTCCGGATGCAGCTCGCCGGCGATCATATTGAAAAGCGTTGTTTTGCCGGCGCCGTTGCGGCCGACAAAGCCGATCCGCGCCTGCTCGGGCAGGGCGGCGGTCGCCTTGTCGAAGAGAACCCTCGGGCCAAGCCGGTAGGTCAAATCATTAATGTGCAGCATGGGGTTCTTGTGGCTTGGCGAAGGTCCCGGCGCAAGGCGGGCGCCATTATGTCGCAGCGCAGCATGCTCCAGAGTCTATCCGGCACCGTCGGTTTGAAAATGGATTCGCCCGGCGATGATGCGCAGACGCAGATGACGATATTTTGCGAGGTAACGAAGCGCGACCAGGGCCGCGGCGAAACCCGAGGCTGCGCCGACGCCCAGCGCCCAGCGCGGGCCGAAAGTGTCCGCCACCCAGCCTACGATCGGTGCGCCGACCGGTGTGGCGCCCAAGGCAATGGCGAGAAGAATCGCCATCACGCGCCCGCGCATCATGGGCTCTGTCGAAAGCTGCACCAGGCTCAACGTCGAAGTGGTGAGGATCTGCCCGGCGACGCCGATGATCATGAGCGCGCTGCCGAAGAAAAATGTGCTGGGTGTGATCGCGGCGAGCGCGAAGCCCAATCCGAAAATCGCAGCACCGCCCATCAACAGTGCGATATGAGGCCGGCTCTGAATGGCGGCGAAGAGCGTACCGATGACCGAACCGATCGCCATGACCGAGGTCAGGAGCCCATATTGGTCGGCACCGCCGTGAAAGATCGTGACCGACATGGTCGAGATGAAGATCGGGAAGTTGAGCCCGAATGTGCCTATCAAAAATAGCATCAAAAGGACGGCTTTGAGATCGGGCCGTCTCAGGACATAGCGAAACCCTTCGGCAAGGCTGCCGCGGGCGCGCGGCGCTCTGTCGGTCAGATGAAGCTCGTCCATGCGAAGCAGACAGAGCGAGCCGATGACGGCGACGAAAGAGGCTGCGTTGATCAAGAAGACCCAGCCGGAGCCGACGGCGGCGATGAGCACGCCGGCAATGGCGGGACCGATCATCCGGGCGGCATTGAATGATGTCGAATTCAGCGCGACCGCGTTCGACAGATGCGCTTCGACCACGAGTTCCGAAACGAAGGTCTGGCGGGCCGGAAAGTCGAAGGCGGTGACGCATCCGAGCAGAAACGCAAACACATAAACATGCCAGAGCTGCACGAGCCCGGTGACGGTGAGAACGCCAAGTCCCAGGGCGAGCAGCCCCATGGCCGTCTGCGTGGCGATGAGCAATTTGCGCCGGTCGAAATGATCGGCGGCGAAGCCGGTCCAGGGCAGCAAGAGAAGCTGCGGCCCGAACTGAAGCGCCATGACCACGCCCATGGCGGTGGCATTATTGTCTGTGAGCTGGGTCAGCACGAGCCAGTCCTGGGCCGTCCGCTGCATCCAGGTTCCGACATTGGACACGAGCGCGCCGCCGGCCCACATCCGGTAGTTGAAGCCTTCGAGCGAACGCAGGGCGTCCTTCACCAGTGCGTTCACAATTCACCGGGGGCGTTGCCGCCATGAAGCCGGCCAAACAGGCGTGCGTGAATGAGAGCCATCAAAAAAATGCCGAGCCCGAGAGCGATGGCGTGCTGCGTCGAACGCACGTCAAAGTCTCCGACCCGCCATATGAGAAAATAGCCGATGATCAGATTGAGGAAGCCCCAAACCACGTTGACGATCGAAGAGGAAAGCCCTTCGCCGGGCGGTTTTGCAAATGGGCTTTGAAACGGACGCCCCATCACGCCGCTGACAAAATGCGGAATGGCGTTCGTGAGAAAAACGGCGCCGAAAAAGTAAGATGCGTCGTGAGCCCATTCCATCGTCATGCGCTCCTTTTGTCGAGGAGCGCGATGATCTCTTGCGTGGTGCCGGTCTCGCCGAGTCGCGGAAAGATGCGCGTGACGCTGTTGGTATGAGCGTCGGCATTCCGATCGGTCATCGCATCGACGGCGAGGGTGACGTTGAACCCGAGCTCATAGGCATAACGCGCGGTCGATTCGACGCCGACGCTGGTGGCAACGCCCGCGATCACGAGCTGCGTGACGCCCAGTTTCCTCAGATGCGCTTCGAGGTCCGTGTTGGTGAAGGCGCCCCAGGTCTTCTTGGTGACGGTGTGATCGCTTGGCTGCCGGTTCAGCTCGGGAGCGAGGTCTGTCCAATCGGCTGGCAAACCTGCGAGGCTGAGAACCTGTTCCGTCCGGCCCGGTGCGCGGCCAGCCACATTGACGAGCACGACGGGCAGGCTCTGTTGGCGGAAGGCCGCGGCAAGCGCGCTGGCGTTTTTCACGACCTCGGCCATCGGCTGGGCCGTCGGGAGTGCGACGATGCCTTTTTGCAGATCGATGACGACGAGCGCGGTCTTCGGATCGAGCGTGGTGAGGGCCATGAGATTTCTTTCTACCGTCACAGGTCGACGAGGCGTTTGAGCAGGCTGACGGCATGTGCGAGCTCGTCGCGTTCCGCTGCGGTAAAATGCGATTGCAGTGCCTGCATCAGCCAATCCTGACGCGCCGCGCGGCGGGACTTGAGCCATTCGGTGAAGGCAGGCGTGACGGAGAGGATGGTCTGGCGTCCGTCTTTCGGATCGGGGGCGCCGCTGACGAAGCCCACAGCCTCCAGGGCTGCGACATTGGCGCTCATCGATTGCGGGCGCATGCCTTCGGCCTTGGCGAGGCTCGTCACCGTCGCCGGCCCATCGCGCTCCAAACGGCTCAGCACCGAGACCTGAGACATGGTCAGGTCTCCCAACTGTCCCTGTTCGCGGAAGCGCCGCTTCAAAACGCCGATCAGATCGCGAAGCGCGCCTGCCAGGGCGGCCGCGCGTGCGGCGTCGGACTCGTCCGGTTGTTCGTTCATGACGAGACTATAAGAGATATAAAGCTAAACTTCAAAGGTAGACTGTGAAGTTAACCTACAAAGATTTGTGAACTGCGGCGTCGGGCACCTTAGAATTTGTTTTACCGATGATCTTTATTGAAACTATCGATTAGACCGATGTGCATTGCAGCATTATCTCTCGGTCCAGGTCGAGCCCGACTCGACGAGACAGGAGAGATTAAATGCTTGGTATCGGTGAAAAAATGCCTCGTTTCAGTGTCGTCGGCGTGAAGCCCGGCTTCATGAAGCATGAAGAAAACGGCGAAAGCGCCTTCGAAACGCTGACGGAAGAGAGCTTCGCCGGAAAGTGGAAGATCATTTTCTTCTATCCGAAGGATTTCACCTTCGTCTGCCCAACCGAAATCGCGGAATTCGCCCGGCTCAACCCGGAATTTTCGGATCGCGATGCCGTGGTGCTCGGCGGCTCGACCGATAATGAACATTGCAAGCTCGCCTGGCGGCGCGATCACAAGGATCTCGCCAAGCTGCCGATCTGGCAGTTCGCCGATACGAATGGCTCGCTGACCGACGGTCTCGGCGTGCGCTCGCCCGACGGCGTTGCCTATCGCTATACGTTCATCGTCGCGCCGGACAATACGATCCAGCATGTCTACGCCAACAATCTCAACGTCGGCCGCGCCCCGAAGGATACGTTGCGCGTGCTCGACGCTTTGCAGACGGACGATCTTTGCCCGTGCTCGCGCGAAGTCGGCGGCGAGACCCTCAAGGCGGCATGATTCCTTGGTGTGCGTCCCTTCTCCCGCTTGCGGGAGAAGGTGGCGAACGGAGTGAGCCGGATGAGGGTTCTCTCAGTTCGCAACGTACCCTCATCCGACCCCTCGCTAACGCGAGGGCCACCTTCTCCCGCAAGCGGGAGAAGGGCGCGCCCGCATATCTTTCTAAAGGATACGAAAGGAAGACGATGTCGATCGATACGCTGAAGGAGGCGATCCCGGACTTCGCACGCGATGTCCGTTTGAACCTCTCCACCATGGCAAATGACGAGACGCTCGCGGTGCAGACCAAATATGGTCTGCTGCTGGCCTGCGCCATTGCCACACGCAACCCTTACGTCGTCGCGACCATCGGCCAGGAGGCGACGCGGCATCTCTCCTTCGAGGCGCAAGAGGCCGCGCGCGCCGCCGCTTCGATCATGGCGATGAACAATGTCTATTACCGCTTCGTTCATCTCGCGACGAACAAGGCCTATGCGAAAATGCCGGCGAAGCTGCGGATGAATGTGATCGGCAATCCGGGCGTCTCCAAGACCGACTTCGAACTTTGGTCGCTCGGCGTCTCTGCCATCAATGGTTGCGGCATGTGCATCGACGCGCATGAAAAAGTGCTGATCGAGGCGGGTGTCACCGAGGATCAGATCCAGACCGCCGTGCGGTTCGCCGCGATTATTCAGTCGGCGGCCGTGGCTTTGGAAGCAGGCGAGCTGGCGGTCGCGGCGGAATAAGTCGGATTTAAACGATTATTGAAGATCGAGGCCTGCTCTCCGGAGCAGGCCTTTTGTCGTTTCAACCCGAAAATACCCGCCGATTCAAGCGAGAGGCTTGATAAGCTCAAGCTCCTCGGCCGGAGGCTGTTTAAAATCCGTCTCGGCTTCGCCAAATTCGCCGCTAAAATGCTGCGAAGTGCTAAATTGCGTCTCTGACTCTGATATTGATGCGCCCCGCGGATCGGCCCGCCGGATTTCTAAGCGAAGATATGCTCGATCGTTCCTTCGGAACACTTCCTTTCGTCGACAAGACCCTGCGGCTGCTTCCGCCGGAGCTGGGCGCACGCGCGGCGAAATGGCGGTTCGCGTTTCTTTTCGTGTTCGTGCTCCTGCTGCATCTCGCTGTGGTGGTGGCACTCCTCTATCGCGCCGGCGATGCGCCCGAGCAGCCGCCGTCCGAGGAAGTTCCGATCGAAGTCGTCACCGAGATGCCGAAGCCTCCGGAGCCCGAACCGCCCAAGCCTGAGGAAAAGAAGCAGGAGCAAAAAAAGCCGGAGCAGCAGAAGCCCAAATATGAGCAGAGCCTGAAGCCTGCCTATGATGCGCCGCGCGCGCCCAATGAGGAAAAGGTCGAACGCGAGGCGCCCGAAAAAGAAACCCATGCGCCGCAGCCACAGCCGCAACCCGTTCAACAGCCGCCGGCTGAAAAACCCGCGCAGGTCGAGACGCCGAAAGTCGCCGCTGTGCCGACTCAGGAGCGCCAGGAGCAAACGAATCAGCCGGTGCCGGATGAGGACAAGCCCGACGCCGAAGCCTTGAGCAAGGCCGAACTTCAAATGAAGGCGGATAAGGCCAAGAGCAATTCCGACCCGGCCAAGACGAAGAAGCTGCTGCCGGTCGATCAGAAAGCTGCCTTGTCGCGGCAGCTCGCGGCGCTGGCGCCGACGCCGGATTATACGCTGGGCTCCATGTCGAAGCCGGCGATCGTGAGCGGCGGCACCGAGAACACGACCTATCTTTCGATTCTCTACGGCCTCATCATGAAACACGTGTCGAACAAGGAGGTCGTCCGCAGCTCGCCCGGGCAGGTCGTCATTTTCTTCTCGCTCGACGAGAATGGCAATCTGACCCATCAGGTGGTCTATAAGGGCAGCGGCTTTCCCGACATCGATCAGGAGACCTTGGAGGCCGTGCGCCGCTCGGCGCCGTTCCCGCCGCCGCCGCGCGATATCCCGCATAAGTTCTTCTTCAGCAGGGATATTGAGCGAGGGAGGTAGAAGGGGGGCACTTGGTATCGGCGCAATGAGCGGGCTTACCCCGCGCATCCAAGACCGTTGTTTCCGCAGCCGCGATGTGGAGCGGGCGACGGCACGTCGTCATAAGGCGCCAAGGATTGCGCGTCTAGAACGTTGCGCGTAAGAACAACAAAAACGCGGGGGGCCATTTTCGATGTCAAAAGAACTTCTCCGGCCTCTGGGGCTCGCGCTTGCGGCTTTGCTCATAGCCGCGGGACCCTCTTTCGCTTTCAGTCAACACGTCCGAGATAACGCGCAGCCGGACCAGTGCGGGGGGCTATTTTCATTCTATTGCCCGATGGCCGCGCCGCAGCCTACCGAGCCCGCGGCGCAGGCGGAAGAGCCGCCGCCTCCGCCGCCAGCCCCAGCTCCCGAGCCGATCAAGAAAAAGAAGCCAGTGAAGGCTGCAGCCGTTAAGCAGCCAGCCGCCGCGTCCGTAAATAAGCCGGTCGTGCTGTCAGCGCCATGGTCGGACGGCCGAAATGCCGGCTTCGATGAAGCTAATCCGCAATCGCCCCCAACCCCTCCGGCAGGCTCTTCCGGATCAGCGCCGCCAGATCTTCGATAGCCTTGCGTCTCGGACTCGTGACTCGCGAAATCAGCCGCACGCGGCGATAGGGGTGATAGCCGGAAAGCGGCCGCGCCACCAAAGTGCCGGGCAGGTGTTTGTCGCCCTGTAGCGCAAGCTGCGGCACCAGCGTCACGCCATAGCCCGCCGCCGCCATATGCAGCAAAGTGTCGAGGCTCGTCGCGCGCATGTCTGCCATGCTCTGATCGCCGAGTTCGGGCTGGCCGCAGAGATCGAGCGCCTGATCGCGCAGGCAATGGCCGTCCTGCAGCAACAGCAGGCTTTTCGGATCGATGTCCGAGGCCGACACCGTCTTTTGCTTGGCAAGCGCATGATCGGCCGGAACCACGACCCAGAAGGGCTCGTCGAACAGAAAATCTTCGGTGAGCCCCGCGACCTCGGGGTCTGACGCGATGATCGCCGCGTCGAGCTGGCCGTCGGCCACCGGATTGACGAGACGCCCGGTCAGATCTTCGACCAGCATCAACAGCATTTCCGGCATGTCGGCGCGAACGCGGGGCAATACCAGCGGCATCAGGTAAGGGCCAAGAGTCGGGATCACGCCGAGCCGCAAGGGCCCTGCGCGCGGATCGCGATGCGCTCTGGCGCAGGCGACGAGATCGTCCGCAGCCGTCACGGCGCGCCGCGCGTGGCGCAAAATATCCTCGCCCGCCATGGTCGTTTTGACGGATTTGCCGATCCGCTCGAAGAGGGCGACGCCTAGCTCCTCTTCGAGCTTCAGAATTTGGCCGCTGAGCGTCGGCTGGCTGACATTGCAGGCCGAAGCGGCGCGGCCGAAGTGGCCAAGCTCGGCGACGGCCAGCACGTAACGGAGATCGCGTAGGTTCATATCATAGTTATAGACAATGACTCTTATAGAAACAATCGATTTTTCCTATTACGCCTGCGGGACTAGATTAAGGCTGCGCTTGTGGGAACGACGCGCAGAACCGCGCTCTTTCGTCCGGCTGCCACATAGACCTGAAAGCATCGGTTATCGCTCAGCTTGTTTCACCTGAGCGATGGCAAGATGCTCCAATTTTGGTGTTGGGCCGAGCCACGAAGGCGGGTGTGAGGAACGAGAGGAGAAACATATGTCGGCTGAATCAAAGTGCCCCTTCAATCACACCGGCGGCAGCGGCACGTCGAACCGCGACTGGTGGCCCAAGCAGTTGAACCTGAAAATCCTGCATCAGCATTCATCCCTGTCCGACCCGATGGACAAGGACTTCAATTACGCCGAAGAGTTCAAGAGCCTCGATCTCGCGGCGGTGAAGAAAGACCTTCTGGCGCTGATGACCACCTCGCAGGACTGGTGGCCTGCGGATTTCGGCCATTACGGACCTTTGTTCATTCGCATGGCGTGGCATAGCGCCGGTACCTATCGCACCGGCGACGGGCGTGGTGGCGCGGGCTCCGGTCAGCAACGTTTCGCGCCGCTCAATAGCTGGCCGGACAATGTCAGCCTCGATAAGGCGCGCAGGCTGATCTGGCCGATCAAGCAGAAATATGGCCGGAAGATTTCCTGGGCCGATCTCATCATACTGACGGGCACCGTTGCTTTGGAATCGATGGGGTTCAAGACCTTCGGCTTCGGCGGCGGACGCGAAGATGTCTGGGAGCCGGACGAAGACGTTTATTGGGGCGCCGAAACCGGATGGCTCACCCTCAGCACCGATCCCGCCAACGCGAACAATCGCTATTCCGGCGATCGCGAGCTCGAAAATCCGCTGGCCGCCGTTCAGATGGGTCTGATCTACGTCAACCCGGAAGGCCCCGACGGCAAGCCCGACCCGATCGCGGCGGCGAGGGACATTCGCGAGACCTTTGCCCGCATGGCCATGAACGATGAAGAGACGGTGGCCTTGATCGCTGGCGGCCATACCTTCGGCAAGACCCATGGCGCCGCCCCGGCGTCTCATGTCGGTCTTGAACCTGAAGCGGCCGGTATCGAAGAGCAGGGGCTCGGCTGGAAGAACAGCTTCGGCACCGGCGTCGGTGCCGACGCGATCACCAGCGGCCTCGAAGTCATCTGGACTTCGACGCCGACCAAGTGGAGCAGCAATTTCTTCTGGAATCTGTTCGGCTATGAATGGGAGCTGACGCAGAGCCCGGCCGGCGCGCATCAATGGAAACCCAAAGGCGATGCGGGCGCCGGGACCATACCCGATCCCTTCGATCCCTCGAAGCATCGCGCCCCATCCATGTTGACCACAGACATCGCGCTGCGAGCCGACCCTGCTTATGAGAAAATTTCGCGGCATTTCTTCGAGAATCCGGATGCGTTCGCGGACGCCTTCGCGCGGGCCTGGTTCAAGCTCACGCATCGCGACATGGGCCCGCGCGTGCGCTATCTCGGTCCGGACGTTCCGACGGAAGAGCTCATTTGGCAGGACCCCATCCCGGCCGTCGATCATCCGTTGATCGACGAGCAGGACATCGCCGCTCTCAAGGAGAAGATTGTCGCTTCGGGATTGTCCGTCGCGCAACTCGTCTCCACGGCCTGGGCGTCGGCGTCGACTTTCCGCGGCTCCGACAAGCGCGGCGGCGCAAATGGTGCCCGCATTCGCCTCGCGCCGCAGAAAGATTGGGACGTCAATGAGCCGGCCCAGTTGGCGGCGGTCCTGAAAACGCTCGAGGACATCCAAAGCGCGTTCAATAGCGCGCAGTCTGGCGGCAAGAAGGTTTCGCTCGCCGATCTGATCGTGCTCGCCGGCTGCGTGGGCGTCGAACAGGCTGCCAAGAACGCCGGTCACACCGTGACGGTGCCTTTCACGCCCGGGCGCACGGACGCGTCCCAGGCGCAAACAGATGTAGAGGCTATGGCGGTGCTTGAGCCGATTGCCGACGGCTTCCGCAATTATCTCAAAGGCAAATACACCGTGCCGGCCGAGGCCTTGCTGATCGACAAGGCGCAATTGCTGACGCTATCCGCGCCGGAGATGACGGCGCTTGTCGGCGGCCTGCGCGTCCTGGGTGCCAACTTCGGTCAGACCCAATATGGTGTCTTCACCAAGCGGCCGGACGCGTTGACAAACGACTTCTTCGTCAATCTGCTCGATATGGGCACGCAGTGGAAGCCGGTTTCGGAAGCTGCCGACCTCTTTGAAGGCCATGATCGCAAAACCGGTGAATTGAAATGGACCGGCACGCGCGTCGATCTCATCTTTGGCTCACACGCTCAGCTCCGGGCTTTGGCCGAGGTCTATGGAAGTTCGGATGCCGGAGAAAAGTTCGTGCATGACTTTGTCGCGGCCTGGACCAAGGTGATGAATCTCGATCGCTTCGATCTCCTCACGAGAGCGGTGCATGAGCAGCGGCTCGTCGCAACGGAATAGGCGAAGGGCCATAGTTAACGGACGGAAAACCAGTTCCCACTTTCCGTCCGTGTCAAGGAGAGGAGGGCGAGCAATCGCCTTGCTCTCTTTTTACGGCACAGCTATAAGCCCGGCGCTTCCCCTTTTCTCCTATGCCGGATGTGCCGCCTATGGCGATCGAACGCACCTTTTCTATCCTGAAACCCGACGTCACCCGCCGCAATCTCACCGGCGCGGTCAATGCCTTGATCGAAAAGGCCGGGCTTCGCATCGTCGCGCAAAAGCGCGTCTTGATGACCAAGGCGCAGGCCGAGACCTTTTACGACGTCCATAAGGCCCGGCCGTTTTTCGGAGAGCTGGTCGACAGCATGATCGCAGGTCCTGTCGTCGTGCAGGTTTTGGAAGGCGACGACGCGATCAAGAAATATCGCGAGGTTTTGGGTGCGACCGATCCGGCCAAGGCCGATGCCGGCACGATCCGCAAGGAGTTCGCGCTGTCGGTCGGCGAGAATTCGGCGCACGGCTCGGATGCCGTCGAAACCGCTGCGATCGAAATCGCGCAATGGTTTTCGGGCAACGAAATCGTGGGGTGATCGGCCTGCGGGGATGCCGTGCGCGATGATGTCTCTGAAGACAAGGACGAACGCGCCAGCGGCCTCGGCGAGATCTGCCGCGCATTTCTGAAGCTCGGCGTCTCTTCCTTCGGCGGTCCGATCGCGCATCTTGGCTATTTTCGCGACGATCTGATCTTGCGCCGCCGATGGATGGATGAGGCGGGTTTCGCCGATCTTGTGGCGCTTTGCCAATTTCTACCCGGACCCGCGTCGAGCCAGGTTGCTTTCGCTCTCGGTCTCATCCGGGGCCGCGGTATTTTGGGCGGGTTGACGGCATCCTTCGCCTTCACCGCCCCCTCGGCACTTATCCTTTTCATCCTCGCTTTGGGCATCGGCGTCTCGCATGGCCCGCTTGTCGAGGCTCTGCTGCATGGATTGAAGCTCGTCGCCGTTGCCGTGGTCGCGCAAGCCGTCTGGGGCATGGCCAAGACATTGACGCCGGATCGTCAGCGGGTGGCAATCGCATTGCTTGCCGTCGCGATCACGGTGCTGCTCGGCGGAAGCTTCAGCCAGATTCTCGCCATCGCGCTCGGCGCCTGCCTCGGGCTTTTGCTTTGCGGCAGAGACACCATGCGCAGCCCAAGCGAGCTTCATGTCGCGGTCTCGCGCCGCAATGGCTTCGTGGCCTTCGCGATTTTCGGCGCGCTTCTGCTTTTGCTGCCGCTGTTTGCCTGGCTGTTCGATTGGCAGACCTTGCGGCTGTTCGCGGCTTTCTATCGATCCGGCGCGCTCGTCTTCGGCGGCGGCCATGTCGTGCTGCCGCTGCTTCAGACGCAAGTGGTGGTCCCAGGCTGGGTGTCGAGCGACACCTTTCTGACCGGCTATGGTCTGGCGCAAGCTGTGCCGGGCCCGCTCTTCACCTTCGCCACTTACCTTGGCGCGGTGATGAGTCCAGCACCGCATGGCTTCACCGGCGCCGTGATCGCCACGGTCGCGATCTTCCTGCCGGGCTTGCTGCTCGTCTACGGCATGCTGCCTTTTTGGGCCGAGGTTCGTACCCGGCCGCGAGCTCAAGCTGCCATGAGCGGCACCAATGCCGCCGTTGTCGGCCTGCTCGGCGCCGCGCTTTATAATCCCGTTTGGGTGAGCGCCGTCGGCACGCCGTTCGATTTCCTGATGGCGCTGACGGGCTTTCTGCTCGGCGTGGTCTGGAAGATCCCGCCGATCGTCATTGTCGTGCTGCTGCCTTTGCTGAACGCTATGAAAGTAATGTTCATAGCGTAAATGTCTCCATGGTAAATGCCGATTTCATTTGCTGAATCCATGCGCCGCCCGCATGATCGGCGGCATGAACGCTACGCCCAAGATAGAGCATAAGTTCTCCGCATGCCCGCATGATTGCCCGTCGGTCTGCGCGCTCGAAGTCGAGGTGATCGAAGGCCGGACGATCGGGCGTATTCATGGCGCGAAGGATCAATCCTATACGGATGGCGTCGTCTGCGCCAAGGTCGCGCGCTATGCCGAGCGCATTCATCACAAGGATCGCCTGCTTTATCCGTTGAAGCGCATAGGCCCGAAGGGCTCCGGCGCGTTCGCGCGTGTTTCGTGGGAGGAGGCGCTGGAGACGATCGCGCAAAAATTTTTGGAAGCGGAGCGCGACTTCGGGCCCGAAAGCATCTGGCCTTATTATTACGGCGGCACGATGGGCCGCGTCATGCGCACCGGCATCAATCGTCTTGCGCATGCGAAGAAATATTCGCGTTTTCATTCGACGATCTGCATCAACATGGCCTGGACCGGCTTTCTCGCCGGCACTGGCCGCATGGCCGGTTCCGATCCGCGCGAAATGGCGAAGGCCGATTGCGTCGTGATCTGGGGCACCAATGCGGTTGCGACGCAGGTCAATGTGATGACGCATGCGTTGCGCGCCCGCAAAGAACGCGGCGCCAAGATCGTCGTTATCGATATTTACAATAACGTGACAATGCAGCAGGCCGACATGCCGCTTTGCCTGCGGCCCGGCACGGATGGCGCGCTCGCTTGCGCCGCGATGCATGTGCTGTTTCGCGACGGATTGGCCGACCGGGATTATCTCGACCGCTATACGGATTATCCTCGCGAGCTCGAAGAGCATCTGGCCGCAAAGACGCCGGAATGGGCGGCGGAGATCACGGGGCTCTCAGTTGAGGAGATCGAGGCTTTCGCGCATCTCATCGGCGAGACCAAGAAGACCTTCTTCCGCCTGGGTTATGGCTTTGCGCGCCAACGCAATGGCGCCGCCAATATGCACGCGGCTTTGTCGATCGCCGCCGTCACGGGCGCCTGGCAATATGAAGGCGGCGGCGCCTTTCACAACAATGGCGCGATCTTTCATTTCAAGCAGACGCTCATCGACGGTCTCGACGTCTGCGACACCAAGGTCCGTGCACTCGATCAATCGCGGATCGGCCCGATTCTCACCGGCGATGCGGAAGCGTTGAAGCAGGGCGCCCCGGTCAAGGCCATGCTCATCCAAAGCACCAATCCGATGGCCGTCGCGCCGGAGCAGTCCAAGGTGCGGGCAGGCTTCATGCGCGAGGATCTCTTCACGGTCGTGCACGAGCAATTCATGACCGAGACGGCGGCGCTCGCCGATATCGTGCTACCGGCCACCATGTTCCTCGAACATGACGATCTCTATCTCGGCGGCGGCCATCAATATTTGGAGTTGGGGCCGAAGCTCATCGATCCGCCCGGCGAATGCCGCAGCAATCATGAAGTGGTCTGCGCCATTGCGCAGCGCGTCGGTGCGAGCCACCCAGGCTTTGAGATGAGCGCGCGTGAGCTGTTGGAAGCGACGCTGAAGGAATCCGGTTGGCCCGCGCTCGCGCAACTTGAATCCAGCCATTGGATCGATGCGCAGCCGGATTTCGCCACCTCGCATTATCTCGACGGCTTTGCCTGGCCGGATCGAAAGTTTCGCTTCAAGCCGGATTGGCCGCATGTGCCCTTCGACAGGTCTCATGGTCTGCACGGGCCATGGCAGGAGATGCCGGCACTCCCCGATCATTGGGATGTTCTTGAAACGGCGGATGCGCGTTTTCCGTTCCGGCTCGCGACGAGTCCGGCGCGGAATTTCCTAAATTCGAGCTTCAACGAGACGCCGTCGAGCCGCAGCCTTGAAGGCGTGCCGAAAGTCCTCATTCATCCGGAGGACGCCGCCGAACTGGCGATTTGCGACGGAGACAAAGTGATCCTCGCCAATGAGCGCGGCGAGGTCCGGCTCTTCGCGGCCTTGGACGCTGGCCTGCGGCGCGGCGTGCTCGTGTCCGAAGGCTTAATGCCGAATGCGTCCTTCGAAGACGGGCAGGGCATCAATACTCTGACTGGCGCAGATCCCGTCGCGCCCTTTGGCGGCGCGGCTTTTCACGACACGCATGTCGCGGTGCGAAAAGTTTGATCTGAACGATGTGGGATGCAGGCCCCTTTTCGGCGGCCATTTTTTAATGTTGACACTCTATAATTTTTATAGAGATTATAGATTTATGCTTGATTGCGATAAAGGTTCGTTGCGCCATGGACGATATTAACCACGCCGCGCATACCGCGCCGCAGCCTTTCGACGTCATCGGCGTCCTGGGCGAAAACCTGCGTCGGCGGCGGACTCGCCGCGGCCTGTCGCTTGAGCGGCTCTCCAAAGCAAGCGGTGTCAGCCGGGCCATGCTCGGGCAGATCGAGCTCGGGCGCAGTTCGCCGACCGTGGGCGTCTTGTGGAAAATCGCCCAGGCGCTGGACTTGCCGATCTCCGCTTTGATGTCGGCGCCAGAAAGCCAGGCGACGATCGTGCTGCCGCAAGCCGAAGCCAGACTGCTGGTCTCGGGCGATAAGGGCTTTTCATCGCGCGCGCTGTTTCCGGCGACGGCGCGAAGCCGCGCGGGATTTTACGAATTTCGGCTAGCCGCGGGCACGAGCGAGCGATTCGAACCTCTGCCCCAAGGCACTGTCGGAAACCTTGTGGTCCTGCACGGCCAGCTTGAAATCACTCTGCGCGGCCAGACCTATAGGCTCGAAAAGGGCGATGCCTTTTTCTACGAGGCCAACGTTGCGCATCAATTCCGCAACGCCGATGCGGATGAAGCGGTCATCTACCAAGTGATTTCGCGGGAGGACGCGAACTAAGCCCGCTGGCATGGCTCGGGCTTCGCGGTTTTGAAATTGGGGCTTTGAAATTGGGGCTTGGCGTTTTTTGACGCTTTGATTATATGAGTCCTCTGTGGCGCGTGGCCGGCTGGCTCCGCGCCCCGATTTTTTCTGGCGCCTGCCCAGGTGGTTTGAATCCAAGAGCGGTTTTGAACGCAAGACGGCGCCGGGTGGCAATCCACCTTCGAGAGACCAACTCACCTTAGAGAGATTATGGCCACCAACCCCTTTACGTTCCTTCAGGAAGTCCGCGCCGAGGCTGGCAAGGTCACGTGGCCGACGCGGCGCGAAACGGTCATCACGACGATCCTCGTGATGATCATGGTCGTTTTCGCGAGCTTCTTCTTCGTCGCGGTCGATCAGACTTTGCGGCTGGCGGTCCGATTCATCTTGAGTTTGGGCCATTGAAACATTTCATTTTACGGGGTCAGCCAATTCTTCGGATTCTGCCATGAGCATGCGCTGGTACATCGTCCACGCCTATTCGAACTTCGAAAAGAAGGTCGCCGAATCGATCAGAGAGCAGGCGGCTCAACGGCATTTGGCCGATAAGTTCGAAGAGATTCTGGTTCCGACCGAGCATGTCGTCGAGGTGCGCCGCGGCCGGAAAATCAATTCCGAGCGCAAGTTCTTCCCGGGCTATGTGCTGGTGAAATGCGATCTGACCGACGATCTCTATCACCTGATCAAGAATACGCCGAAGGTCACGGGCTTCCTCGGCGCCGACAATAAGCCCATGCCGATTTCGGATGCCGAGGCCGACCGCATCAAGGGCCAGGTGGCCGATGGCGTCGATCGGCCGAAGTCCTCGATCTCGTTCGAGATCGGCGAGACGGTGCGCGTGGCGGACGGGCCCTTTGCCTCGTTCAATGGCGTCGTTGAGGAAGTCGACGAGGGCCGCTCGCGGGTCAAGGTGGCAGTCTCCATCTTCGGCCGTGCGACGCCGGTCGACCTCGAATACGCGCAGGTCGAGAAGGTCTGAGTTCGAAAAAGTTTGAGTTTTCCCTGACTTAGGGTAAGGAACTGAGAGTTTGGTGGAAACTGCGTCATTCTGAGAAGTTTGACCCCGGTGAGAAGCCAAAAGCACGTGGGAGACGGGTCCGGTCAGCCAGCCGGGCAGCTCGTTGCACCACGAACCCGCAACCGCCGGCTCGCACGAACCGGCTCGTTTGGAGTGAGACATGGCAAAGAAGATCACAGGTTATGTGAAGCTTCAGGTGCCGGCCGGCTCGGCAAATCCGTCGCCGCCGATCGGTCCCGCGCTCGGTCAGCGCGGCCTGAACATCATGGAATTTTGTAAGGCGTTCAACGCCAAGACGGCGCAGTTGGAGAAGGGGATGCCGATCCCTGTCGTCATCACCGCCTATGCCGACCGTTCCTTCACCTTCGAGATGAAGCAGCCGCCGGTCTCCTATTTTCTGAAAAAGGCGTCCGGCGTCCAATCCGGTGCGAAGACCACGGGCCGTGGCTTCGTCGGCAAGGTCACGCGCGCGCAGATCAAGGAGATTGCCGAAAAGAAAATGCCCGATTTGAATTGCGGCACGATCGAAGCGGCGGCCACGATGATCGAAGGATCCGCCCGTTCTATGGGCCTCGAGGTGGTGGGGTAAGCCATGGCACATATCGGAAAACGCGTCGTCAAGACCCGAGAGGGCATCGAACGGACCAAGCTTTACCCGATCACCGAGGCGGTAAAGCTGGTCAAGGATCGCGCCAATGCGAAATTCGACGAAACCGTCGAAATCGCCATGAACCTCGGCGTCGATCCCAAACACGCCGACCAGATGGTGCGCGGCGTGGTCAATCTGCCGAATGGTACCGGCCGCACCCTGCGTGTCGCGGTTTTCGCCCGCGGCGCCAAGGCGGATGAGGCCAAGGCGGCAGGCGCCGACATCGTCGGGGCCGAAGAGCTTGTCACCACGGTCCAAGGCGGCACGATCGATTTCGATCGCTGCATCGCCACCCCGGACATGATGCCGCTGGTCGGCCGTCTCGGTAAGGTCTTGGGCCCGCGCGGCCTGATGCCGAACCCGAAGGTGGGAACCGTGACAATGGACGTGACGGCCGCCGTCAAGGCATCCAAGGGCGGCGCCGTGGAATTTCGCGTCGAAAAGGCGGGAATCATCCAGGGCAGCGTCGGCAAAGCGTCGTTCGATGAGGCAAAACTTATTGAAAATATTGCTGCTTTTGTCGATGCTGTGGCTAAGGCCAAGCCGCAAGGCGCCAAGGGAACCTACATCCAAAGGGTGGCGATTTCCTCGACCATGGGGCCTGGCGTGAAGGTCGATCCCGGCACGGTGATCGTCTGATCGGCCATGCCGGACCGCCAAGCTGGACCGCGGCGCGGGTGACTTCTCGCTTGACAATAGCGAAAAATACCGAATGCCCCCTTGGCAGCGGGGCCGGTTCGGTCTAAATAGGGCGTTCGGGGTCGATCGCAATTGCGACCCCGCATCCAAAAAAGCTTCCGCGATTCGAAAACGCTCTTTCCCAAAAGGGCGTTTCGTTTTGCGGTGGATTGGCCGGAGGGCAGACATGTCCTTTCCGGCTTTATCCTGTCCGAGACTGCCGGCGGAAAGGCAAACCCTGAGAGGTGTTTGTCCGACCTTAATGACCAGAGCCTCGATCCGGTTCCACGGATCAAGGCGAAAGTAGCCAGCATAGACGGGGTGAGAGAACAGGATTTGATTGCGGGATTTCCTTGCGGATCTCCTGCAACCTTCGTGTTGGTCGAATCCCTCTGTCCGGGCGATTGCATCGCCCCGGCGGGCAGGCACAGCGCCACGTTTCGACGACGTGGCGGGCGAAACCGGCGGATCTCTGATCCGTTGAAGGAGAAGGCACTGTGGACAGAGAGGGAAAGAAGAAATCCGTTGCGGCTTTGAACGAGGTCTTCACCAAGACCTCGGTCGTTGTCGTGGCGCATTACAAGGGTCTGACCGTGGCTCAGATGCAAAATCTGCGTAAGCAGATGGGCGCAGCCGGTGCCAAGGTTCAGGTCGCAAAAAACCGCCTCGTCAAGATCGCCATCGATGGGACTGATACGTCCTCGATCGCGGATTTGATGAAGGGGCCGACACTGATCGCTTATTCGGACGACCCGGTGGCAGCACCCAAGGTCGCCGTGGCTTTTGCCAAGGACAACGACAAGCTCGTGATCCTCGGCGGCGCCATGGGCCGCACAGCGCTCGACGTGAATGCCGTGAAGAATCTGGCGACGCTCCCGTCGCTCGACGAACTCCGCGCCAAGCTCGTCGGCCTGATCCAGGCTCCGGCTACGAAACTCGCTCAGCTCACGACGGCTCCGGCCGCGAAGCTCGCGCGTGTCTTCGCCGCCTATGCCGACAAGGACGCGGCCTGATCAGCGATCACTTGAAGATTTCAATCGAACAACACGACCAATACGAAGGACTGAAAAATGGCTAACCTTGAAAAGATCGTCGAAGACCTTTCGAGCCTCACCGTGCTTGAGGCTGCTGAGCTGGCGAAATTGCTGGAAGAAAAATGGGGTGTTTCCGCCGCCGCGGCTGTTGCGGTTGCGGCAGCTCCTGGCGGCGCCGCCGCTGCCCCGGTTGAGGAGCAGACGGAATTCACGGTCATTCTGGCCGCTGCTGGCGACAAGAAGATCGAAGTCATTAAGGAAGTTCGCGCCATTACGGGTCTCGGCCTGAAGGAAGCGAAGGACCTCGTCGAAGGCGCGCCGAAGCCTGTCAAGGAAGGCGCCACGAAGGATGATGCCGAGAAGATCAAAGCCCAGCTCGAAAAGGCCGGTGCCAAGGTCGAGCTCAAGTAATTCACGTGACTTGCTCCGACAGAGCGCCGTCCCGAAGCGAATCGATTCGCTTCACCGGGACTGCGGGCGGAGCGAATTATTGTGCAACGGTCCCGGAGAAAGCTTCGGGACCGTTGATCCTTTCCAGAAGGTGTTTCCATTCTTCTGGACGGGTGAGTCGCTTGGACGCAAACGCATCAAACCGGGGAGGATAAGTCATTTCAGGCGAAACCGACCGGGGTCGCTTGAGTACGAAGTGACGGTATAGAGCGGAATGAAATGAGCCTGTCCCGGCAGGGGCTTGCTCGAAGGCGGGATGGTTGATCCCGCTTCATCACGGCCCAAGACCGGGCATAGCGGCGGCGCTCACTCAGGTGCCGTGGTTTGTTTTGAGAATGCGAGGAGCGACATGGCCCAAAATATTGCGCAGACGTTCACTGGCCGTAAGCGTGTTCGCAAGTTCTTCGGGCATATCCGCGAAGTCGCGGAAATGCCGAATCTGATCGAAGTTCAAAAAGCTTCCTATGACCAATTCCTCCTGGTCGATGAGCCGCAAGGCGGACGCCCGGATGAAGGATTGCAGTCGGTTTTCAAATCGGTCTTCCCGATCCACGATTTCTCCAACACGGCGCTTCTCGAATTCGTCAAATACGAGTTCGAACCGCCGAAATATGACGTTGACGAATGCCGCCAGCGCGGGATGACCTTTGCCGCGCCCCTTAAGGTGACTTTGCGCTTGATCGTGTTCGATGTCGATCCCGACACCGGCGCGCGATCGGTCAAGGACATCAAGGAGCAGGATGTCTATATGGGCGATATGCCCTTCATGACGATGAACGGCACGTTTATCGTCAACGGCACCGAACGCGTCATCGTTTCGCAGATGCACCGCTCGCCGGGCGTCTTCTTCGATCACGACAAGGGCAAGAGCCATTCGTCGGGCAAGCTGCTGTTTGCCGCACGTATCATTCCCTATCGCGGGTCCTGGCTCGATATCGAATTCGACGCCAAGGATATCGTCTATGCGCGTATCGACCGGCGCCGCAAGATTCCGGTGTCGTCGCTTCTCTTCGCGCTCGGCATGGATGGCGAAGAGATCCTTTCGACCTTCTACAAGACCGTCATCTATACGAAGGACGGCGACGGCTGGCGCATTCCCTTTGATCCCGAGCGGATGAAGGGCATGAAGGCGACCGTCGATCTGCTCGACGCCGACACGGGCGAGGTCGTGCTCGAAACCGGCAAGAAATTGACCGTCCGCACGGCGCGTCAACTCGTCGAGAAGGGCCTCAAGTTCCTCAAGGTGCTGAATGAGGATCTGCACGGCCAATATATCGCGTCGGATCTCTATAATCCGTCGACCGGCGAAATTTTCGCCGAGGCGGGCGACGAGATCACCGCGAAATCATTGGTCGCCTTGATCGATGCGGGTTTCGACGAATTGCCGATCCTCGATATCGATCACATCAATATCGGCCCCTATATCCGCAACACGCTTGCCGTCGACAAGAACAGCTCGCGGGAAGAGGCTCTGTTCGACATCTACCGTGTCATGCGCCCCGGCGAGCCGCCGACGCTCGATACGGCGGAAGCCATGTTCCATTCGCTGTTCTTCGATCCGGAGCGCTATGACCTTTCGGCGGTCGGGCGCGTCAAGATGAACATGCGCATGGATCTCGATGCGGCCGACACCGTGCGGACCTTGCGCAAGGAAGACATCATCGCGGTGGTGCGTGCGCTTGTCGATCTGCGCGACGGCCGCGGCGAGATCGACGATATCGACCATCTCGGCAACCGCCGCGTGCGGTCGGTCGGCGAATTGATGGAAAATCAATATCGCCTTGGTCTGCTCCGCATGGAGCGCGCGATCAAGGAGCGCATGTCGTCTGTCGATATCGATACCGTGATGCCGCAGGATTTGATCAATGCGAAGCCGGCGGCGGCGGCGGTGCGCGAGTTCTTCGGCTCGTCGCAGCTCTCGCAATTCATGGATCAGACCAATCCGCTGTCGGAGATCACCCACAAGCGCCGCCTGTCGGCGCTTGGACCGGGCGGCCTCACGCGCGAACGCGCCGGCTTCGAGGTGCGCGACGTGCATCCGACGCATTATGGCCGTATCTGCCCGATCGAGACGCCGGAAGGCCCGAACATCGGTCTGATCAATTCGCTCGCGACCTTCGCGCGCGTCAATAAATATGGCTTCATCGAAGCCCCGTACCGGCGCATCCGCGACGGTCATCTGACCGATGACGTCGTCTATCTGTCGGCGATGGAAGAGGGCAAATATTACGTCGCGCAAGCGAATGTGCTGGTCGACGACAACAAGGCCCTGACCGAGGATCTCATCGTCTGCCGCCATGCCGGCGACGTGATGATGGTTCCGCGTGATCGCGTCGACTTCATGGATGTGTCGCCGAAGCAGTTGGTCTCGGTCGCGGCCGCGCTCATTCCGTTCCTTGAGAACGATGACGCGAACCGCGCTCTGATGGGCTCCAACATGCAGCGTCAGGCGGTGCCGCTCGTCAAGGCGGATGCACCGCTCGTCGGCACAGGCATGGAATCGGTCGTCGCGCGGGACTCAGGTGCTGCGATCGCGGCACGGCGGACAGGTTTCATCGACCAGGTCGATGCGACGCGTATCGTCGTGCGCGCAACGGAAGAGATGGATGCCGGCAAGCCCGGCGTCGATATCTACCGCCTCATGAAGTTCCAGCGTTCGAACCAATCGACCTGCATCAATCAGAAGCCTTTGGTTCGGGTCGGCGATTTCGTGCATAAGGGCGATATCATCGCGGACGGTCCTTCGACCGATCTCGGCGATCTCGCGCTTGGCCGCAATGTGCTCGTCGCCTTCATGCCGTGGAACGGCTACAACTTCGAGGATTCGATCCTTCTGAACGAGCGTATCGTCAAGGACGACGTCTTCACCTCGATCCATATCGATGAATTCGAGGTGATGGCGCGCGACACCAAGCTCGGGCCGGAGGAAATCACGCGCGACATTCCGAACGTTTCGGAAGAGGCGCTGAAGAACCTCGACGAAGCGGGCATCGTCTATATCGGCGCCGAAGTGCAGGCGGGCGATATTCTCGTCGGCAAGATCACGCCGAAGGGCGAAAGCCCGATGACGCCGGAAGAAAAGCTTCTGCGCGCCATCTTCGGCGAGAAGGCCTCGGACGTGCGCGACACGTCGCTGCGCGTGCCGCCGGGTGTCCAGGGCACGATCGTGGAAGTGCGCGTCTTCAACCGCCATGGTGTGGAAAAGGACGAGCGCGCCCAGGCGATCGAGCGCGAGGAGATCGAGCGTCTCGCGAAGGACCGCGACGACGAGCTCGCGATCCTCGACCGCAACGTCTACACGCGTCTCTCCGAAGTGCTCTTCGGCAAGAAGGCGGTCGCGGGCCCCAAGGGCTTCAAGAAGGACACGGTTCTTTCGAAGGAGATCCTCGACGGCTATCCGCGCTCGCAATGGTGGACCTTCGCCATCGAAGACGACAAGCTCATGGCCGAGATCGAAGCCATGCGCAAGCAGTATGACGAAGCCAAAAAGGGTCTCGAAAGCCGCTTCCTCGACAAGGTCGAAAAGCTACAGCGCGGCGATGAACTGCCGCCCGGCGTGATGAAGATGGTCAAAGTCTTCGTCGCCGTGAAGCGCAAGATCCAGCCGGGCGACAAGATGGCCGGCCGTCACGGCAACAAGGGTGTCGTCTCGAAGATCGTACCGCAGGAAGACATGCCCTTCCTCGCGGACGGTCAGCCTGTCGATATCGTCTTGAACCCGCTCGGCGTGCCAAGCCGCATGAATGTCGGGCAGATCCTCGAGACGCATCTTGGCTGGGCCTGCGCCGGTCTCGGCAAGCAGGTTGCGGAGACGGTGAACTCCTACATGAGGAATAAAGATACGCAGCCTTTGCGCAGCAAGCTGATCGAGATCTACGGCGACAAGGATAAGCAGCCGATCGAAGATCTCGATGAGACGACATTGCTCGAAGTCGGCGAGAATCTGATGCGCGGCGTTCCGATCGCAACCCCCGTCTTCGACGGGGCGCGCGAAAAGGACATCGTCGAGATGTTGGGGAAGGCCGGGCTCGACTCGTCCGGCCAGGTGACGCTCTTCGATGGACGCACGGGTGAGTCTTTCGATCGTAAGGTGACTGTCGGCTACATCTATATTTTGAAGCTGCATCACCTCGTCGACGATAAGATCCATGCGCGCTCAATCGGGCCCTACAGCCTCGTCACGCAGCAGCCTCTGGGCGGCAAGGCGCAGTTCGGCGGCCAGCGCTTCGGCGAAATGGAGGTCTGGGCGCTCGAGGCCTATGGCGCGGCCTATACGCTGCAGGAAATGTTGACGGTGAAATCCGACGACGTGGCCGGCCGTACCAAGGTCTATGAATCGATCGTGCGCGGCGACGACACATTTGAGTCCGGCATTCCGGAAAGCTTCAATGTGCTGGTCAAGGAAATGCGGTCATTGTGTCTCAACGTCGAGCTCAATTCCGCGATCGCGCCCGTCAACCCGCTGCCCCCGGTCGAGGCGGCGGAATAGCCAGCAGCCAATAAAGAGAAGGGCCGGAGACGGCTCTTCTCATGCTGCGCTTTGATGAATTCGAATTCAATGGTTTGCGGTCCGGCAATTTGGCCGCGCAAACCGAAATTAGGAGATGATGATGAATCAAGAAGTCATGAATCTCTTCAATCCGGTGGTGCAACCCCAAGCTTTCGATCAGATCCAGATTTCGATCGCGAGCCCGGAGAAGATTCTGTCTTGGTCCTTTGGTGAGATCAAGAAGCCTGAGACGATCAATTACCGCACGTTCAAGCCGGAACGCGACGGTCTGTTCTGCGCGCGCATCTTCGGGCCGATCAAGGATTACGAATGCTTGTGCGGCAAGTACAAGCGGATGAAGTACAAGGGCGTCATCTGCGAGAAGTGCGGCGTCGAAGTCACGCTGTCGCGCGTCCGGCGCGAGCGGATGGGCCATATTTCGCTCGCGGCCCCCGTCGCCCATATCTGGTTCTTGAAGTCGCTGCCCTCGCGCATCGGCCTTCTCCTCGATATGGCGCTGAAGGATCTCGAACGGATTCTCTATTTCGAATCCTATATCGTTCTCGATCCGGGCCTGACGCCTCTGAAGGACCGCCAGCTTTTGAACGAGGAGGAATACCTCCGTGCTCAGGATGACTACGGCCAGGATTCCTTCACTGCCTTGATTGGCGCCGAGGCGATCCGCGAGATCCTGCGCAACATGGATCTAGCCCGCATCGCCGAGCAGCTCAAGGTTGAGATCTCCGAGGCGACCACGGAATTGAAGCCGCGCAAGCTCGCCAAGCGCCTGAAGATCATCGAGGCCTTCATGCACTCCGGCAATAAGCCGGAATGGATGATCCTGACCGAAGTGCCGGTGATCCCGCCGGATCTGCGTCCGCTCGTGCCGCTTGACGGCGGCCGTTTCGCGACATCGGATCTGAACGATCTCTATCGCCGCGTCATCAACCGCAACAATCGTCTGAAGCGGCTGATCGAGCTGCGCGCGCCGGATATCATCATCCGCAACGAGAAGCGCATGCTTCAAGAGGCGGTGGACGCGCTCTTCGACAACGGCCGCCGCGGCCGCGTCATCACCGGCGCCAACAAGCGGCCGTTGAAGTCGCTCGCCGACATGTTGAAAGGCAAGCAGGGCCGTTTCCGGCAGAACCTGCTCGGCAAGCGTGTCGATTATTCCGGCCGCTCGGTCATCGTCGTCGGTCCGGAGCTGAAGCTGCATCAATGCGGCCTGCCGAAGAAAATGGCGCTCGAACTCTTCAAGCCCTTCATCTATTCGCGTCTCGACGCGAAGGGTCTGTCGGCGACCGTGAAGCAGGCAAAGAAGCTGGTCGAAAAGGAAAAGCCGGAGGTTTGGGATATCCTCGATGAGGTCATCCGCGAACATCCGGTGATGCTGAACCGCGCGCCGACCTTGCATCGTCTTGGCATTCAGGCTTTCGAGCCGAAGCTGATCGAAGGCAAGGCGATCCAATTGCATCCGCTCGTCTGCTCCGCCTTCAACGCGGATTTCGACGGCGATCAAATGGCCGTGCATGTGCCTCTGTCGCTCGAGGCACAGCTGGAAGCGCGCGTGTTGATGATGTCGACGAACAACATCCTGCATCCGGCGAATGGTCAGCCGATCATCGTGCCGTCGCAGGATATCGTGCTCGGCCTCTATTATGTGACGCTGATGCGCGACGGTGAGCCGGGGCAGGGCATGGTCTTTGCCAACCAAGGCGAGATCGAACATGCCTTGCATGCGAAGGCGATCACCCTGCACAGCAAGATCAAGGGCCGTGCCTGGACCTATGATGAGAACGGCAATCGCGTGTCGAAGATTTTCGACACGACGCCCGGCCGTCTCATCCTCGGCCAGCTCATGCCCGATCATAAGAAGATCCCCTTCGATGTCGTCAACAAGCTGATGACGAAGAAGGAAATCTCGAACATGATCGACGTCGTCTACCGCAATTGCGGTCAGAAGGAGACGGTCATTTTCTGCGACCGGATCATGGCGCTCGGCTTCCGCGAAGCCTTCAAGGCCGGCATTTCCTTCGGCAAGGACGACATGGTCGTGCCGGAAACCAAGCCTGCCATCATCGAGGCGACCACGGCGCTCGCCAAGGAATATGAGCAGCAATATAATGACGGTCTCATCACCCAAGGCGAGAAATATAACAAGGTCGTCGATGCCTGGGCCAAATGTTCCGACAAGCTCGCTGAAGAGATGATGGCGCGTATTTCGGCCGTCCATAAGGACGATAATGGCCGCGATAAGCCGATCAACTCGATCTATATGATGTCGCATTCCGGCGCGCGTGGGTCGCCCACGCAGATGAAGCAGCTCGCCGCCATGCGCGGCCTGATGGCCAAGCCGTCGGGTGAAATCATCGAGAGCCCGATCATCTCGAACTTCAAGGAAGGTCTGACCGTTCTTGAATATTTCAACTCGACCCATGGCGCGCGTAAAGGTCTCGCCGACACGGCATTGAAGACGGCCAACTCAGGCTATCTGACACGCCGCCTCGTCGACGTGGCGCAGGATGCGATCATCACGATTCCTGATTGCGGCTCGACGGGCGGCATCCGCATGCGCGCCATCCTCGACGCGGGTCAGGTCGTGGCCTCGCTCGCCATCCGTATTCTCGGCCGTACGACGGCTGAGGATCTGAAGGAACAGGACGGCACGATCATCGTCGCCGCCGGCGAGATGATCCAGGAATGGCATATCGATCGGATCAACGCCGCCGGCATTCAGGAGGTGAAGATCCGCTCGGTCTTGACCTGCGAGGCCAAGAACGGCGTCTGCGCCACCTGTTACGGGCGCGATCTCGCACGAGGCACGCCGGTCAACATGGGCGAGGCGGTGGGTGTCATCGCCGCGCAATCGATCGGCGAACCGGGTACGCAGCTCACGATGCGCACCTTCCACATCGGCGGCGCGGCGCAGATCGCGGATTCGTCGTTCCTCGAAAGCAATTTCGATGGCACGGTGAAGATCCGCAACCGGCATCTGGCGCGCAATACCGATGGCGACCTGATGGTGATGGCGCGCAATGTCGCGGTCGTCATCGAAGGGCCGGACGGTGTCGAGCGGGCGGTCCATCGCGTCCAATACGGTGCGCGCATGAAGGTCGACGAGGGCGACAAGGTCAAGCGCGGCCAGCGCATCGCGGAGTGGGATCCCTATACGCGGCCGATCCTGACCGAGGTCGACGGCAAGATCGGTTTCGAGGATCTTGTCGAAGGCTCGTCCATGACCGAAACCATCGACGAGGCGACGGGTATCGCCAAGCGCATGGTCATCGATTACCGCCTCAACCAGCGGTCCGCGACGTTGAAACCGGCGATCGTGATCAAGGGCAAGGATGGCAAGATCCTGAAGGTCCAGCGCGGCGGCGATGCGCGATACACCTTGCCGGTCGATTCCATCATCGGCGTCGATCCGGAAGGCGGCGTGAAAGCGGGCGACATCATCGCGCGTATCTCGATGGAATCGGCGAAGACCCGCGACATCACTGGCGGTCTGCCGCGCGTCGCGGAACTCTTCGAAGCGCGGCGTCCGAAGGATCACGCGATCATCGCGGAAATCTCTGGCACTGTGCAATTCGGCCGCGACTACAAGAACAAGACCCGCATCGCGATCGTGCCGCATGAGGAAGGCGGCGATCCCGTCGAATATTTGATTCCGAAGGGCAAGCACATCCATCTTCAGGATGGCGATATCGTTGAGAAGGGCGATTATATCGTCGACGGTAATCCGGCGCCCCACGACATTCTGGCGATCAAGGGCGTGGAGGAGCTCGCGGCTTATCTCGTCAATGAAATCCAGGAAGTCTACCGGCTCCAGGGCGTCAGCATCAACGATAAGCACATCGAGGTCATCGTCCGGCAGATGTTGCAGAAAGTCGATATTACCGATCCCGGCGATACCGAATTTCTCATCGGTGAGCAGGTCGATCAGACGGAGCTCGAAGAGGCCAACGCCAAATGTATCGAAGAAGGGCTCAAGCCCGGCGTCGGCACACCGGTTCTGCTCGGCATCACCAAGGCTTCGCTGCAGACGCGGTCCTTCATTTCGGCGGCCTCCTTCCAGGAGACGACCCGCGTCCTTACGGAAGCGGCCGTCAACGGCAAGGCGGATACGCTCGAAGGCTTGAAGGAAAACGTCATCGTCGGCCGGCTCATCCCGGCCGGCACCGGCGCCGCCATGGCGAAACTGCGCCGGGTCGCGGCCATGCGCGACGAGATGATCCTCGCGCAGAAGGCCGAGTCCTCGGGGGAACCCGCGGCACCCGTGCCGCAACTGGCTGCCCCCGCCAAGCCGAGCCGCGCGACGGCGAAGTCGGGCAGCTGATAAAAGCGGGTCCTGGCATAGCCTGAGGCGTCGGAGCGATCCGATGCCTCAGGAATAGGCTGATTTTCAAGCTCTTAAGACGCTTGGAGATTTGCATTCCCGTGCTACACTTCTAATCAAGTGCCCGCGAAAGGAGCAAGTCCTTGCGCCGGGTGTAGGGAGCGAAGAGTGGCACCAACGGATCGGACCGCTGCGGCTATCGCGCGGTCTCATAACATCGACGCATCGCGCCCCGGCTCCCCGGCAGCCTCTTTTTCCAACGGCAAGGGCCATATGGACTTCGGATCGCGTCCGGCTCACGGCCATTACCGGTCGTCGCACGGGCCAGGCGATGGCGCCACTTACGCGGCGCTCGATCTCGGCACCAATAATTGCCGGCTTTTGGTCGCAAAGCCGGAGCCGCGCGACAGCGATCGCGGCGCGTTCCGCATCGTCGACTCCTTCTCCCGCATCGTCCGGCTGGGTGAAGGCCTGTCGCATACCGGGCGGCTTGGCGATGCCGCCATCGAGCGGACCTTGGGCGCGCTTGAAATCTGCCGCGACAAGATGAACGCTCGATGCGTGACGCGGGCGCGGCTGATTGCGACGGAAGCCTGCCGCGCGGCGCAAAACGGCGGCGAATTTCTGGAGAAAGTGCGCGATGCGACAGGACTCGCGCTCGAGGTCGTCGATCGCGAAACCGAGGCCCATCTTGCTGCCGCCGGTTGCGCGGCTCTCGCGGATCAGGCGGCGGAAGGCGTCGTCTTGTTCGATATCGGCGGCGGATCGTCGGAAATCGTCTGGCTGACGCGCGGCGTGGCCAATGGCCGGGCGACGCAACAGCCGGCCGGCGTTTTGCAGCAGGATCGCGTCCGCTTCTGGGTGTCGTTGAAGCTAGGCGTCGTGACGCTGGCCGAGAAATATGGCGGCACGCAAGTTTCGAATGCGACCTTCGAGGCCATGGTCGATCATGTGGCCGAGCAGCTCGCACCCTTCGTCGCCAAGGCGCAATCCGAGCAGCGATGCGGGCGTTTTCATCTTTTGGGCACCTCGGGAACCGTTACGACGATTGCCGGCGTCTATCTCGGCCTTGCCCGCTACGACCGGCGCAAGGTCGATGGGCTCTGGATGGTGAGCGAGGATGTCGATCAGGCGATCACGCAGTTGCGCCACATGTCCTATGAACAGCGCGCCGCCAATGGCTGTATCGGACCCGAGCGCGCCGATCTCGTGCTCGCGGGTTGCGCCATTTTGGAAGCGATCCGCCGCGCCTTTCCGGCCGAGCGGTTGCGGATCGCCGATCGCGGCCTGCGCGAAGGGATTTTAATGCAGCTGATGAGCGCCGACCATGTCTGGTCGGCGCAAGACGCATGAGCCCAGTCAAATCGTCGGGTCGTGAAGGCGGGCGCTCGCTCAAGACCCATGTGAAGACTGCGAAGAAGCGTACGCTGTCGTCGACGTTGTGGCTCCAACGCCAGCTCAATGATCCCTATGTCGCGCGCGCAAAACTCGAAGGGTATCGCTCGCGCGCGGCGTTCAAACTGATCGAAATCGACGAGCGCTATCATGTCCTGCATCCGGGCCAGAAGATCGTCGATCTTGGCGCGGCTCCAGGCGGCTGGTCGCAGGTCGCGGCGCAAAAGACCGGCAGCCGCGACGGCCGTGGCCGGGTGATCGGCATTGATCTGCTCGATATTGCGCCTTTGCCCGGTGTCGAATTCAGAAAGATGGATTTTCTCGATCCTGCCGCTCCCGCGCATCTCAAGGAATGGCTTGGCGGCAAAGCCGATGTCGTCTTGTCCGACATGGCCGCCAATGCGACCGGCCATCGCAAGACGGATCATTTGCGCATCGTCGGCCTCATCGAACTCGCGGCGGATTTTGCCTGCGAGATTTTGGCGCCGGGCGGAAGTTTTCTTGCCAAGGTCTTTCAGGGCGGCACGGAGGGCATGGTGCTCGCACGCTTGAAGCGCGATTTTACAACCGTGCGGCATGTGAAGCCCAAGGCAAGCCGTGCCGGGTCGGCCGAGCTTTACGTCTTGGCGAGCGGCTTTCGCGGTGCCGGATCGGCTTGATTTGAGCGCGGCTCGCCGGGTGCGGCCGTGCCTCGTGCGAGGTCGGAGCCCGCATCCTCGGGCAAGCCTATGAAGGACGCGATCGCGCTCATCAAAATCACCGCCATGACGATGAAGGCCCATTGGAAATCGGCGATCTCAAGCGTCCCGCCGCGAAACCAGCGCAACGTCTGAAGCACGCTCGCGCCTATGGCGACGCCGAGACTCAAGGATAATTGCTGCGCCACCGACGAAAAGCTCGTCGCGCGGCTCATGACGGCGGATTCGATATCCGCGTAGGCCAAAGCATTGACGCTGGTGAATTCCAGAGAGCGGAAAAATCCGCCGATGAGCAGGACACCCATCATGACGATGGTCGGAGTCGAGGGATAAAAAAAGCCGATGGCCGCGAGCATCAGCCCGCTCAGCAAAGTGTTGTAGATGAGGACGGGTCGAAAGCCGAAGGTCTGAAGAATGGACGGCGCCGTCGTCTTCATCGCCATGGCGCCGGCAGACGAAATGAAGGTCGTGAGGCCGGACTGAAAGGCATTCATGCCGAAGCCGATCTGCAGCATCAAAGGCAGTAGAAAGGGAATGGAGCCGGTCGCAATCCGAAACAGCGAACCGCCGGTTACACTGGCGCGAAAGGTGCGGATCCGCAGCAATTTGAGATCGAGGATCGGATACGCGGTCCGCCGCGCATGCCAAACATAAAGCGCAAGCGCGCCGCCGCCCAAAACCATCATCGAAGCGATGATTGCCCAGGGCACGACGCCGCGGCCCGCGACGCTCAAGCCGAAAATCAGCAACGACAGGCCAATGCCGGACAGGAGGAATCCGCGCAGATCAAGCGGCCAGACATTGGCCTCGCGAATATCCTCGATGAAGATCGTGGCAAGCGTGATGCCGAGCACGCCGATCGGCACATTGATCCAGAAGATCCAGCGCCAGTGAAAATAGGTCGTGATGAATCCGCCGACGGGTGGTCCCACGATCGGCCCGATCAAAGCTGGAATCGTGAGATAGGCAAGCGCGCGCACCATCTCGGGACGCTCCACCGAGCGCAGCAGCACGAGCCGCCCGACGGGCACCATCATCGCGCCGCCCATGCCTTGCAGTACCCGCGCCGCCACGAATTCCGGCAATGTGCTCGACAGGCCGCAGGCGATCGAGCCCAAAGTGAAGACCAAAATCGCCAGCCGGAAGACCGTGCGCGCGCCGAACTTGTCGGCGGCCCAGCCGGAGGCCGGAATGAAGATGGCGAGCGAAAGAAGATAGGATGTCAGCGCCAGTTTCAGCGCGATCGGATCTTCATGGAGATCGAGCGCGATCGCGGGCAAAGAGGTCGAAATCACCGTCCCGTCGAGATTTTCCATGAACAGGGCGCAGGCGACGATCAGGGCCGTCAACAGGTAACGGGGCAGGGCTTCCTCCGAGCGATTCGGTTGTCATGAGCGATTTAGCGGCATTTGCAGGCCGGCCAAGGCATCAGGCGTGAAATTCCCGGCGAATTGAGCCCGGGCTGTCCACATGCGTCAAAAAACCGTGTCAATTTCCCTGGATAGAGGCGCATGCGCCGGGCAAAACCGTGCATTGATCATATATGAGCAGGGTCGTCACTTTGCGGGGCGAAACAAGCATGCTATGAGCCGCTGCCAACTTCAGGTCGAGGCCCATTTTCGACCTTCCCGCTGCGTGATGGCCTCCACAAGGCTCTCTCGCCCCCGACGACTCGAATGGAGTTGGCCTAATGACCCGCATCATGCGACCCCCGCTCAATGAAGCGCTGACTTTCGACGATGTGCTGCTCGTGCCAGGCCATTCGGAGGTCCTGCCCAGCGCCGTCGATCTCAAGACACGTCTTACCAGTACGATCAGCCTGAACCTGCCGATCCTCTCCTCCGCCATGGATACGGTGACGGAAGCGCGGCTGGCGATTGCTATGGCCCAGGCGGGCGGCATTGGCGTCATCCACCGCAATCTCGCACCCGACGAGCAGGCCGAAGAGGTCCGCAAGGTCAAGCGCTATGAGAGCGGCATGGTGGTCGATCCGATCACCATTTTTCCGGACGAGACCTTGGCCGATGCTTTAGGGCTCATGCGCCATCATGGCATTTCGGGCTTTCCCGTTGTCGAGCGCGGGCCGAACGGCAAAGCCGGCAAGCTTTGCGGAATCCTGACCAATCGCGACGTGCGCTTCGCCGATAATCCGGATCAGCCGGTCTCGGAACTGATGACGAAGAAGATCATCACGGTACGCGAGGGCGTCTCGCAGGACGAGGCGCGGCGGCTTTTGCATCAGCACCGGCTCGAAAAGCTTTTGGTGGTCGATGAGAATTTCCGTTGCGTCGGTCTCGTCACCGTCAAGGATATGGACAAGGCGATCCTGCATCCCTTTGCCTGCAAGGACCCGGAAGGGCGGCTGCGCGTTGCCGCCGCCTCGACCGTCGGCGACTCCGGCTATGAGCGCGCCTTGATGCTGATCGACGCCGGCGTCGATTGCATCGTCATCGATACGGCGCATGGCCATTCGCAATCCGTGCTCGATCAGGTGGCGCGGGTGAAGCGTGCTTCGAATAAGGTGGCGCTGATTGCCGGCAATGTCGCGACCGCCGACGGCACCAAGGCCTTGATCGACGCGGGTGCGGATGGGATCAAGGTCGGTATCGGGCCGGGCTCCATCTGCACGACGCGCATCGTCGCCGGTGTCGGCGTGCCGCAGCTCACCGCGATCCTCGATTGCGCCGAGGCCGCGCGCCACGCCAATGTCCCGGTCATCGCCGATGGCGGCATCAAATATTCAGGCGATTTTGCAAAGGCCATCGCGGCCGGTGCCGATGCGGTGATGGTCGGCTCGCTGCTCGCAGGCACCGACGAGAGCCCGGGCGAGGTCTATCTCTACCAGGGCCGCTCGTTTAAGTCCTATCGAGGCATGGGCTCCGTCGGCGCTATGGCGCGCGGCTCGGCTGACCGCTATTTCCAGCAAGACATCAAGGACAGCCTGAAGCTCGTACCGGAAGGCATCGAAGGGCAGGTGCCCTATCGCGGACCTGCCGCGCCGATCCTGCATCAGCTCGGCGGTGGCTTGCGCGCCGCTATGGGCTATGTTGGCGCGCCGTCTATCCCTGAGTTCCAGGCGCGCGCGGGCTTCGTGCGCATATCCGCGGCTGGCTTGCGCGAAAGCCACGTCCACGATGTGGCGATCACGCGCGAGAGCCCGAACTACCCGACGAATGTGTGAAGGGTGCACAGATGAGATTGTCGGATGAAGCTTTAGCGGATTTGTTTCGATCGGCAGAAAGCGAGCGAATTGAGCGTAAGGAATCGATTAATGATCCGGATAAGATCTGTCAGGCAATTTGCGCCTTTGCAAATGATCTGCCGGGAAGTGGTTTGCCCGGTGTGATCATCATTGGGCAGAGGGATAAGGATCTGACTTGTGCAGGTCTTGTGATCGATACTAAGCTTCTTGAGAAAATAGGTGGTTGGCGTAGCACTGGAAAGTTTCAGCCATTCCCGGTGATGTCCGTTGAACGTAGAGAGATCGATGGCTGCGTAGTTGCTGTCGTGACTGTCGCCCCATCTGAGAACACTCCGGTTCGCTATGAGGAGCGTATATGGATCCGGGTGGGACCTAGACGTGGCACGGCATCGGCGGAGGAAGAAAGAAGGCTGACTGAAAAACGTAGGACACAAAATCTGCCCTTTGACGCCCGTGCTGTCCCCGATGCTTCGCTCAACGATATAGATCTGATACGATTTAGGTTGGAATACGTGCCTTCCGCTGTGCCTGCCGATGTGCTCGCAGAAAATGGACGTTCTGACGAACAGCAAATGCGTGGATTACGGTTGGTGGATAATCGCGGAATACCGACGGCCACAGCGTTGTTGATATTAGGGAAATCTCCGCAGGATTATTTCCCTGGAGCATATGTTCAGATGCTGAGAATCGATGGCAGTCAGCTCACAGATGATGTTATCGACCGGCACGAATTGACCGGCACGCTGCCAGACCAGCTTCGACGGCTCGACGAAGTTAGTGATTTGTGGATACAAACTGCTACCTCTATTGGTGACGTAGCCAGACAAGACGCACCCAATTATCCCGTTTCAGCTTTGCGCCAGATATTTCGAAACGCCATAATTCACCGCAATTACGAAGCAACGAATTCACCTGTTCGAATAACTTGGTATGGTGATCGGATTGAAGCCCAGAGCCCTGGCGGTTTATTTGGTCAAGTAACGCCTGAAACTTTTGGCAAACCCGGCGTGACGGATTATCGTAACCCTACCTTGGCTGAGGCACTGTACACATTGGGCTTCGTAGAACGGTTTGGCATCGGCTTACAAATAGTTGATAATGAGCTTCAAAAAAATGGAAACCCTCCCAAGGAAGTCGAAATACTCCCTAACTTCGTGCAAATAACTGTGCGGAGACGATTTTGAAGACGATTGCTTTCTTCAACAATAAAGGCGGAGTCGGGAAAACCTCTCTCGTCTACCATTTAGCCTGGATGATGGCCATCTCCGGGGTCAAAGTCATTGTCGCAGATCTTGATCCGCAAGCTAACGCAACAAGCTCATTCCTGAGAGACGAACAGATCGAAGCGCTCTGGGACGACGGCGCGCGCGGAACGATATATGGCGCTATTAGCCCTTTAATCGAAGGCATCGGAGATATTGCGGTTGATACGCCCCGAGAAATCAGTGAGCGTTTATGGCTGATTCCAGGCGATCTGACTTTGTCTGCTGTCGAAGACGAATTATCGACAACTTGGCCAAAATGTCTAATTGGTGAGCCGCGCGCATTTCGGGTCACGACGGCATTCAGCCGTATTATTCAGACGGCTGGAGAAAAAGTTGGCGCCGAGATTGCCCTTATTGATGTTGGTCCGAACTTGGGCGCTATCAACAGGAGCAGTCTTGTTGCAGCTGATTATGTGGTTGTGCCTCTCTCGGCGGATCTTTTTGCGATAAGAGGTCTGCAGAATGTTGGGCCGAAGCTTCGCGAGTGGCGCAACACATGGAAAAAAATGCTCGAAGTCGCTCCCCAAAACCTTTCCTTGGGGCTTCCTTCGGGAAACATGCAACCGCTCGGATATGTCTTTTCACGATACAGTGTTTTCGCACGCGGCCCAGTCAAGGCTTTTCAGCGTTGGTTGGATAGGGCGCCAAGTGTCTATCACTCATTTATAGACAATGACCGAGCTTCTGGTTCGATTTCGGTCGATGACGATCCGAAGAATCTGGCGCGCCTGAAAGATTACCGGTCTCTTATGCCAATGGCTCAAGAAGTAAGGAAGCCGATGTTCTTATTGAAGCCAGCCGACGGCGCCATAGGCGGCCACCAATCGGCAGTTGCTGAATGCCGGCGAGATTTCGAAGCCCTTGCTAAAAAAATTCTGGCACTCGTTAAAATGGACAGTGCTCTGGCAGAGAGCGCATGAGCATCCAATCGATTCTTTTACCGGTTTTCATTCTTGTCTTCCTGATGTTCTGTCTTTTGAGCTGGACGATTAAGGAGCGGATGGCGGGCGGTCAAACCAAAGCCCAGCAACTCGGTGCCTGCTTTTCCAATCAGGCCGAACTGCCGCCGCTGTTCTTCATCCTGGTGATTCTCGCCATCATGACCCGGAAGGCCGATTGGACCTTCGTGATCCTGGAATGGCTCTTCGTTCTGACGCGCTTGGGGCATGCCTTCATCTTCACGACGTCGAATAATCTGAAACAGCGCGGCATGGCTTTCATGCTTGGCGCCGTGATCCTCGGGATCATGTGGGCGATATTCGCGGTGCGCATTCTCGTCTCTCCGACCTTCGCGACGGTATGACTCCCGGCGCGCGCATAGCAGCTGCGATCGAAGTGCTCGACGAGATCGACAATCGTCACAGGCCGGCCTCGGATGCTTTGAAAGACTGGGGCCTGTCGCATCGTTTCGCCGGGTCGAAGGATCGCGCCGCGATCGGCTCCTTCGTCTTCGACGCCTTGCGCTGCAAGGCCTCCGCCGCCTGGATCATGGGGGCGGAAACATCCCGCGCGATCGTGCTCGGGAGCCTGCGCGAAATGCGGCAGATGAGCCTTTCCGAGGTCTCGGCGCTTTGTTCGGGCGAGGGCCATGCGCCGCCGCCGCTGAGCGAGGCCGAGCAGCACGCCTACACCGAAGCCACGCTTGAAGGCGCGCCGCCGCATGTCCTGGGCGATTTCCCCGAATGGCTGACCATGGCGCTCGGCGAAGACGCCATCGCGCTCGGCCGTGCCTTGGCCGATCGCGCGCCCGTCGATCTGCGCACCAACCGTCTGAAGGGGACACGGCAGAAAGCCCTGACGGCCTTGGCCCATTTACACGCTGAGGCGACGCCGCTTTCGCCCGATGGGCTGCGCCTGCCCTTTACGCCGGACGGCCGTGGACCGGCGCTCTCGGCCGAGCCCGCCTATGTGAAAGGCCTCGTCGAAGTTCAGGACGAGGGCTCGCAACTGGCGGCGCTTCTCTCCAACGCCAAGCCAGGCGAGCAGGTCTTGGATCTCTGCGCGGGAGGCGGCGGTAAGACGCTCGCGCTCGCCGCGCTGATGCAGAACAAGGGGCAGATCTACGCAAGTGACAGTGACGGCCGCCGCCTGATGCCGATCTTTAAGCGTCTGGAGCGGGCAGGCGTGCGGAATGTTCAGCTTCGCCCGCCGAAGGGCGGCGCCGACGTGCTGGCCGATCTTGCGGGCCGCTGCGATCTCGTGCTTGTCGACGCGCCTTGCACCGGTACCGGCACCTGGCGGCGCAATCCGGACGCCAAATGGCGGATAAGGCCATCTTCGCTCGAGCATCATATCGATGAGCAAGCAGAAATACTTGAAAAGGCGGTCTCTTATCTCAACGATAAGGGTCGGCTGCTCTATATCACCTGCTCGCTTTTGCGGGACGAGAATGAGGCGCAGGTCGAGCGCTTTCTAGCGTCCCACCCGGCGTTCGAAAGCGTAAGCGCGGAGGATATGGCGACGGCCGTGGGCCAGCCGGAGCTTGCGGCCTTTGCGTCAAGCCTGGGGCCGGGGCTGCGCCTATCGCCTTTGGCCGGCGGCACGGATGGGTTTTACATCGCCTGTTTGAGGCGGCGCTAGAGCAGCTCTAAACCGGACGATAGGGATCGGGGCGGCGGTTGGACGGTACGCGCACCGGGATGGGATTGAGATCGAGGCTGATGTCGCGGAGCGCCGCCGCGAAAACCGTTGCGAACCTCTGCCGGAGGCTTTGCCATGGGAATGACGCGGCTGGTGCCGGCGGCTCTTCGAGTCCTTCGGAAAAGAGCTGCGGAATATCATTCAGGCGAACGCGGATACGTTCGCCATTGGCCGATTGAGAAGGAATGAATAAAAACTCGGACATGGAGCCAGCACCCAGCTTGGAATGACTGAACCCTATCCAAGGCGAATTGCGGCCCGTTCAAAATATTCGTTCGAATTCTCCCTAAATGCGTATTTCTCCTAGGATGCCAGGCGTCCCATACGAAGGATGACAGGAATGGCGGAGGCCGACCTCCATAAAGATGTGCTCGAGACGCATGACAAAGTCCTGATCGTCGATTTCGGCTCGCAGGTGACGCAATTGATCGCGCGCCGCGTCCGCGAGGCCGGCGTCTATTGCGAGCTGGCGCCGTTCCAAAATGCCGAACAGGCTTTCCAAAACCTGAATCCGAAGGCCGTGATTCTATCGGGCGGTCCGGCCTCGGTGCTTGAAGCGGGTTCGCCGCGCGTGCCCGACGCCATCTTCAAGGCGGGCGTGCCGGTGCTCGGCATCTGCTATGGCGAGCAGGTGATGGCGGCGCAGCTCGGCGGCGAGGTGAAGGCGGGCGACAATCGCGAATTCGGCCGCGCCGAGGTCGAGGTGGTCGAAGACAGCGCGCTCTTCGATGGCGTCTGGCAGAAGGGCCAGCGCTATCAGGTCTGGATGAGCCATGGCGACGCGGTCAGCCAATTGCCGTCAGGCTTCCGGCGGCTGGCGACCTCCGAGTCCGCGCCGATCGCGGTCATCGGCGATGAGGCGCGCAAATTCTACGCGGTGCAGTTCCATCTCGAAGTCGTGCATACGCCGGACGGCGCCAAGCTTATTTCGAACTTCGTGCATAAGGTCGCGGGCCTGAAAAGCGATTGGACCATGCCGGCCTTCCGCGCCGAGGCCATCGCCTCGATCCGCAAGCAAGTGGGCCAAGGCCGTGTGCTCTGCGGGCTATCGGGTGGGGTAGACTCGGCAGTGGCCGCCGTATTGATCCATGAAGCGATCGGCGACAGGCTCACTTGCGTCTTCGTCGATCATGGGTTGTTGCGGCAAGGCGAGGCGGAAGAAATCGTCTCGCTCTTTCGCGGCCACTACAATATTCCGCTCGTGCATGTCGATGCCTCGGCACTGTTCATCGGCGCGCTCACCGGCATCCGGGAGCCGGAAGAAAAGCGCAAGATCATCGGGCGGCTGTTCATTTCGACCTTCGAGGCGGAAGCCAAAAAGATCGCAGAGGACGGGCGCGGCGCGCCGGAATTTCTGGCGCAAGGCACGCTTTATCCCGACGTGATCGAAAGCGTTTCCTTCAGCGGCGGCCCTTCGGTCACGATCAAGTCGCATCATAATGTCGGTGGTCTGCCCGAGCGCATGAATATGAAGCTCGTCGAGCCTTTGCGCGAACTCTTCAAAGATGAGGTGCGCGCGCTCGGCCGCGAATTGGGATTGCCCGAAGCCTTTGTCGGGCGCCATCCCTTTCCCGGGCCGGGGCTCGCCATCCGCTGCCCGGGCGGGATAACTCCCGAGAAACTGGAAATCCTACGCAGAGCCGATGCGGTCTATCTCGACGAGATCCGCAGGTCCGGGCTCTACGATCAGATCTGGCAGGCTTTCGCCGTGCTGCTGCCGGTGCAGACGGTGGGCGTGATGGGCGACGGCCGCACCTATGATTTCGTCTGCGCCTTACGCGCCGTGACATCGGTCGATGGCATGACGGCGGATTTCTATCATTTCGACATGAGTTTCTTGGGCCGTGCCGCGACGCGCATCATCAACGAGGTGAAAGGCATCAACCGGGTTGTGTATGATGTGACGAGCAAGCCGCCCGGGACGATCGAGTGGGAGTGAGGGCGCGCGCAGTTAAGGAGGAAGAATGAACGGACTGATCTCAACCGCCGGTTTAGGGGTCTCGAATAAGTCGGTTGGATTGACGAGGCATACTAAGCATCGGCACGTTCCGAGTCCGGTTACTCCAAACTTCGTGGCGCCCCAAATTCAACCGAGCCTGTCATTCAAACCAATAGCCCTGGCGGCAGCGATCGCCCGAACCGCAACTACTCGGGAGAACGCGCCCGCCGCCTTATTGTACGGACTGCAACTGAGTGCTTTGATCGAGCTGGAGACACTGCTCCAAGATGGGACAACGTTCGCGCTCGAGCCCTATTTCGAGTTTCTTGCAGATACCGCGGGCTCGCAACTCGCCGCAAAGGTCGGTGCCGGTATCGCCCACCTTTATATGGACGCGCTTGGGTACGCGTGGCGTGCGAATGCTGCGTGTCTGTCCTCCGCGCTCGATCCCCATGCCGATTTTATCTATGACGGTGGCAATGCATCAGGCCACGGCGTGATTCTGGCTGAGGCACACGGCTCATTCGCAAAAGATACGACCGCTGCTAAAGTGGCGAATGCAGCGAAGCGTAAATACGTCAAGCAGGTAAAGCCCTACATCGCCACGCCGTCGCTATTCGGGAAAGTCATCCACGGATATTCAATTGCGTTTGGGTCGAAGCCAACGGCCGCCGGCAGCTTCTTGGCTGTGTCGGAGACGCGGATTTCAAAGCCTCGGAAAACGGCTGCCGCGCCAATGAAGGTCTCGCAAGCGACTACACGGCTTCAAGGTACGTCGGCGCCGATGATACTAGCGACACATCGATCGAACTTTCTCTTGATGGGGATACCCGAAATCACGAACTGGATTGATTGGCTTAGTTCACGAGATACCACGATTCCAGAGCGTGACGCTGTCGTATTTCTTCGGCTTCAATATGCTGGACGTACCTACCTTGCAGCGCCGCCATGGCTTTGGCGATCTGATAGCCCTCCATGGTGGATTGAAGATATTTTTTATCGTCCCGACTGGCGGCGAGTTGCTCGGCGCGCGCGTCTGACATCGTCACGCCATCATCCGGGCTTGGACTTCGGCTGGTTCGCGATTGAGGAGAAGGCCGGAGTAGAATTCTTAAATGCGCTGAGTTCCGCGATAGGTGGAGGTGAGCGGCAGGTGCCGGGCTCGATGGATTTACCAACCTTTGAGCCGACCGGCTTTGGACTTAACGGGGGCGAGCCTCTTTTAAGAGGCGAGGCAGAAGAGGCCTACCAATACGCACTCTTTCGAGATGGCTTGGCGCTTCTCGGAGACGCTTTTCGTGGGCAGCCGAGCGGCGTAGTCGTATGGTCGCCAGATGGTGGTGCAGTGCTGGGCTGATACCTAGGATGACTATCGAAGCAGGTGCACAACGGGACTTTTAAAAGTATAGGGCGTGCTGCCGCGCCGGCAGGCGCCGTGAGGGCGCACGTCGCGCTTTCCACCATTCTCGCGGCCATCGGCTTTATCGTCGGGACAGGACGGAAAAAGCCTTAGCTGTCGGATACTGCGTGACGCGCTGCATTTTGCCTTATCCGCACCCCGCGGCCTTCAGGATCAGGCCGGCGATCTCCTGCGGATGCGAGATGAGCGATAGGTGACTGGCCTTCACCTCGATCGTGGGCGTCGATCACACGAGATCGCTTACGGCTCCTTCTTGAACAGATCCTGGAAGATGAGCGGGCCCCAAATGCGCTCGCGCGCCTCCACCAGCGCGCCACCCTCGGCGAGCTTTCCCAGATTGACGGGTGCGAACCCGAGTTGTTTGGCCAAGGCCGCGACGGGAGCGATCGCGTCCTCGTCGTCGCTTGACAGAAAAACGACCCGGTGGCCGCCCTCGACGATCGGATCGGTCGCCAGGGTGGCCGCAATCAGGTGGTTGAACCCTTTGACGAGCTTGGCGCCGGTGAACGCCTTCGCGACGAAGGCGGAGGAGGGAAGGCCGTCCAGCTCTTCAGGGGGAACGCCAAACGTGTTCATCGCGTCGATGAGCGTCTTGCCGTCCCAGCTCGGCAGGGCCTTTGCAACCTCGCGATGCTCCCCGAACGGGACCGCCAAGATGAGCGTGTCGGCCTCGAGTGCATCGCGCAGCGACTTGGCGGTGACCGTGGGGCCGATCACCCGAGCCTGCGGCGCCAACGCCTCGGGCGGCCGGCGGCTCGCGACACTCACGTCGATGTTTTTACGGGCGAAGGCGTGGGCGAGGGCCTGGCCTATCTTGCCGAATCCTATAATCGCATAGCTCATCATGTGTCTCCGATTTGGCGAGGGGCCTCTAGAGCAACAGACTTTCAGTTGCGTCATGGCCGGGCTTGACCCGGCCATCCAGGCATCAATGAGAGTCGTGCCTGGATGCGCGGATCAAGTCCGCGCATGACGCGTCGAGAGGTAAGGGCCTCGCGAATTGATGTAGAAGCTTTTCATCTCTTGGCGCGATCCGGCGCGATTTCAGATGGCCGAGAAGCCGCCGTCGACAGACAGCTCCACCCCATTCACGAAGCTCGAATCGTCTGAGGCAAGAAACAGCGCGACCGCCGCGATTTCCTCGGGTCGACCCATCGTTCCCCGCGGGATCAGGGATTCGAACATCTGCTTCGCTTCCGCGGTGAGCACCTGGTCCTGCATCGGCGTGGCGATCGGCCCTGGGCTCAGCACGTTCACCCGGATATTCCGGCCCTTCAGTTCGTTGAGCCAAGTGCGTGCGAATGAGCGCAACGTCGCCTTGCTGGCCGCATACACGCCGTAACCGGGAAAACCTTTCACCGAAGCAACAGACCCGGTCATGAAGATCGATCCGCCATCGTTGAACAGCGGCAACGCCTTCTGAACCGTAAACAGCGTGCCGCGCGTGTTCAGGTTGAAGGTCGCATCGAAATGCTGCTCGGTGATCTCGCCCAGTGGGACGGCTTCGCCCATGCCGGCGCTCGCGTACAGGATGTCGATCTTGCCCTTTTCTTGGCTGACCGTGTCGAACAGACGGTCGAGGTCGTCGAGATTGGCCGCGTCGCCCCGCACGCCGGTTACGTTCCGGCCAATCAGCTTGACGGCCTCGTCGAGCGCCTCCTGCCTCCGGCCCGTGATGAAGACATAGGCGCCTTCTTCAACGAACCGCTTGGCGCTCGCCAGCGCCATGCCGCTCGATCCACCCGTGATGACTGCAATCTTACCCTCAAGCTTTCCCATGACTTCTCCTTCAGGCTCCGTCTTTGGTCGTTCGGGGAGGCCCCCGAGACCCCGACTTAGGTCTGCCGGCGTCAGGCGGTGAGTGCGGAAGCGCGCACATCGGTGGTGCGAAATCGATCCGGATGGGCGACTGACGCCAGCCGCGAGCGTCGGCGTCCGCCGTTCGGAATTGGGCCGCGCCACTCGTCGATATAGGCTATGATGACCGCCTGTACTGCTGTTCGATGTGTTAGATATGGGCTTTGGAAGGCGCACCCCGCGGTGCCGGATTGCACCATGATCGACTGGGATGACGTTCGCTACTTTCTTGCCGTCGCGCGCGGAGGCTCGGTGCGGGCTGCCGCCGAGCGCCTCGGGGTGAACCACTCGACCGTGCTGCGACGCGTCGCCCAGCTCGAGGAACGCCTCGGGGTGCACATGTTCGAAAAGCTGCCTTCGGGCTACCGCCTGACGGCTGCGGGCGAGGAGGTCCTCGAGTTCGCGGACCAGATGGAAGCGTCGTCGCACCTTCTGGAGACGCGCGTCTTCGGGCGCGACCAGAGCGTGCGCGGGCGTCTGCGGGTGACGCTGGCACCGCCCCTCGCAACACACCTGCTTATGCCGGATTTCGCCGATTTCGCGCGTCTGCATCCGGACATCGAGATGGAAATCTTGTCGTCCGGCGAGCTGGCAAATCTGACCAACCGAGAGGCCGACGTCGCGATCCGCGTCGTCTACGACCGCAAAACCCTGCCGCTCAATCTTCACGGCCTGAAGGGACCGGAGCTGTTCGGCGGCGTCTACATGTCCTGCGATCGACTAGCCGCGTGGCGTGCGGGCGCGCCTGATCCCATCCGATGGATCGTCATAAGCATGCATGGAATTCCGGATTGGGCCAGCGAGGGTGAGGTTCGCACCACGGGGGTTCCGTTCAGGACCACGGACGCCGAGGCGCAGATCGTTGCAGTACGGCAAGGGCTCGGGATGACGACATTGCCGTGCTTCGTCGGAGATGCCGACCCCCTCCTGGCGAGGGTGCCGGGCACCGACTTGCACATGCATGGAACGCTTTGGCTTCTCACGCAGGGAGAGACACGCAAGACGAAGCGCGTGCGGCTTTTCACGGAGTTCGTATCCCGCAGGCTCGCCGCGTATGCGCCGCTTCTCGCGGGACTGTCCGTATCGCGCGACTGACGCGCGGCAGATCGCCAGCGACGCTTGCCGCAATCGAGTGAAGGGCACACGCCCAATTCCGCATTGGACGCGCTTGGATGGCCGGGGCTGGCCCGGCCATCGATTTTATTGAAGGGCTGCTGCCCTAATATTCAAGGCGTAATGGACACTATCGGGCAGTTCACGTCGGCCACCCCAGTGGCAAGTATCTTTGCCTTGGTAGCCGATGCGAGATCGTGCACCGTCGACCAATCGGCATTGTCGTAAACAGCAACCGACCAAAGCGGCGAATACCCCGGATCGCCTGGCAGCGTGGCCGGCACATTATGCGCTTGGAGTGCATTCGCCTCCGTTTTGAAACCAGACGCCGGGCCACCGTTTGGCTGATCCGGGTTGACATTGAAGGCTACGAAGATTGGCGAAACCGGAACGCTTCCATCCGAAGTCGATAAATTCGCTTCGTTAAAAGCGAAAAATTTTGCAACTTCGCCGTGGTACCAAGCGCGCTGCAGCTCCGGACTTTCGTGGTTGAGTCGCAGGCGCGCCACAGATTTGTCCGGGACTACCGGCATGTTGCGCAACACATCGGTCTTCTCGAATTTATAGCCGGCCTTCCGCAGCTCCGTCGCGTCAGTGAGCGTATTTGCGACATAGGTCTTCGGCACCCATACTTTCCAGACCTGCCGGAAATCGTTGTAGCCTTTCTCGCCAGGCAAGCTGTCGATGATGTCGAGTTGGCCAGCCACGGGTTTGTCTTCGCCTTCGCGATACAGCACATAGTCGGGTGCCGGTACGGTGCTCTGCGCATCGAAATTATAGTAGCGGACTGGCGCGCCGCTGGTGGGCGAAAAGCCTTGCGTGATGAACGGCCCGGTGTCGAAATCTACCGGTTGATTTGGACCAGGGATGCCGTTACCGGGCTTGCGCAGCTGCAGATGCGCCGCTTTATCGCTGAAGCGGTCCACGGCTGCTATGGGTGCCTTATCCGGATTCACGGGCTGCGTTGCAGCCTGTACTGCATGACTCGTGATGAGCAGCAAGCCGGCTAACCCGAATGCAAATTGTGCTTTCATGTCTTTGATCTCCGCTCGATCAGGTTGACTTCACGTTTTCGCGATTGATGAACAGTCGTCTGTTCGGTCTTGCTGATCACCATTCGAAGGGAGCTATAATTTCGTTACGCGCATTTTATTTTCGCCAGAGGCTTTCCGGCTCATGACCTCAAGGGTCGCGCGGTGGTTCGTTCGCATGCGGGACATTCTGTCGGCGGAGCTAACTGATAACTCATGCGTCCCGGTGCATCTCGTTGTGCGACGATGTGTCGAGTTCGTCATCGAGTGTGGTCATTCTGTCAACCTGACCAATCCGGCGCCCGTAAACGAGGCCATTGAAGGCTTCCTTGCGCGCCATCACCTTGTGTGATCCACGGCGGCGGCAGCAGCAGCGTCTATTACAAAGCGGCCTCGGCTAGCTCGCGTCGGGTGGCGACTTCGGCGACGGTGTCATCTCGTATGAAGGCCGATGGCTCGGCGCTTCGGCGCTAGCGTAGGAAAAAATCAAGGGTTACCGGCTATGTGTCCGATGCATCGCAATAACGAGTGGACACAACGGGCCCATGAAAAAATCTATCTCTTTTGCCGTTACAATTTGCGCGATCGTCGCGTTGGGCTCAGCCGACCGGCTTCAAGCAGCAACACCGGATAAAGCGATTTCCGTCTCGTCGGGCGTGGAATATGAATATATCGAGACATATTCAACCGCCAAACTGAACGCGATCCTCAGCTCTGAACTCGACGATTTCATGAGTTCTTCGACGGAGCCAAAGGCCTTTCACGGAGCCTTCCCGCCGGCGGCCCATGCGGTGAAGCTCTATCGGGTAAAATACCATTCGGTGGTGCCAGAACTCGGAAATCGTCCGACCATCGCTTCCGGCCTGGTGGCTATTCCCGACATGGGCGCAGACGCCAGCAAGGCGATGCCCATGGTTTCCTATCAGCATGGGACGGTGTTCGACAAAAGCTACGTGCCGTCGAATCCCGACGGCTCGGCGGAGACGCAGATCATGATCGCGCGCTTCGCATCGGATGGCTATATCGTCATCGGCGCGGATTATTTCGGGCGCGGCATCTCGGATCTTCCAGATAGCTATCTGTCCAGGGACAGCACGCGCCAGGCGAATTACGACATGCTGCTGGCCGCGCGCGCGGTATTGGCGTCGATGAAGATCGAACCCACCCATTTGTTTCTCAGCGGCTGGTCGCAGGGCGGCTGGGCAACCATGATCTATCTGCACAAACTGCAGGAGTTGGGTGAGAAAGTGACGGCCGCCGCCGTGGCAAGTGCGCCAGTCGACATCACGCTCACGATGAACCGCTGGCTGAATAATTATCAGCCCATCGATGCGGTTTATCTGCCGGCTGTGGTCGCGTTGCAGTTGCAGTCGCAGGAATATTATCATCAGCAGACAGGGCTGACGGCTGAGGCGATCCGGCCAGAATATCTGGATTCGGCGCGCGCCTTCTACAACAATAAGATGAATTGGGAGACCTTCTCCGCCAAGACTCCGTCAAAGCTACAGGACTTCATAAATCCGGCCTTCCGTGCCAGCGTAGCACTGGGCGGATCGCCCTATTGGCAGGTTCTTGAAGAGGACGAGGCCTATCGATGGACGCGTGCGATGCCGCTGCACACTTACTATGGCGCCAAGGATGAGGTCACGCCGCATTTTATCGCCATGCTCCCGGCCGAGACGCAGGCATTGCTGGGCGGCGCACCGACGCAGGCGATCGATGCGGGAGATTCTGCCGACCATCGCGGCGTATTCGTTTTCGGTGTGATCGAGCAGAAGAATTGGTTCGACACATTCCTGAAGAAATAACGGGCCGCACGACGTAACTTGAGATGAGGGTGGCTGGATGGTGCCGGGCCAATGTCGAATTCGAAGGCAAGAATAGAAAGGGCGCGTTAAGCTCGCCGCCATGATGGAGTTCCGTCCATGGGGGCAGCCCCCGCGTCGGGCGGCATCTTCGCCGATGGCGTCATCGCCTATGAAGGCCGATGGCTCGGCGCTGAGGCTTTCGTGTCCTTCGACAAGAAGGCCGTGAAACTGATCGAGACGAATGGCGGGTAGGCGCGGCTTTTGGGTTAGGGAGCGAGCCACGCATTATCAATGAAGTGAAAGGCGTCAATACATTGTGTATGATGTGGCAAGCGAGCCGCCGGCGACTACCGAGTGGGAGAAAGGATTTGACAGCTTCATCGGAGGGGGCATGGATTTTCACGTAGAGAGCGTACAGATCGCGGTTGAGAAGTGTTGGCAGCTGGTTCAGGAAGGACAGGCCGACCTATTTCGTGGCCAAACGCGCGATTGGCCGAAACTCATTCCGAGCATCTTCCGCACCTCGGGGGAGTACAGAGCGACCGCATTGAAAGAACTTGAGTACTTTAAAGAGTGGGCCCGAAGCGTGCCGCAAATGGCCGTCTACCGCGGTGAAGACGCTTCGATCACCGCCATCGCACAACACTATGGAATTCCAACCGCCTTTCTTGACCTGACAACAAATCCGGAAATCGCAGCACTCTTCGCGAAGACATCGGCCGCTGGAGAAGCATCATCCGAGGCTGTCATCTACTGTTTTTTGGAAGCCGGTTTGACGTCGCTTAAAGAAGCACGTCTAACAAGGATCAATGTTGACAATCTCTGGCGATTGGAATCTCAGAAAGGCTTGTTCCTTCAATTCCTTGATGAAACCTTAGCGGACACGCTTCGTGACCAGGCAATCCGCATCTACTTTCCCGTGTCAAGCTTAGCCGCCGAAGAACGAACTCGCCTTTATCCAGTCAGAAAAAGCGCCCTCGAATGTATTATCGACCAGTGGATTTATCGGAGGCAGGTCGAAGAGGTCACGGAGAATCTGGAAGGCATTCGATACAAATTTATTACGCATCGAGAGACGTACCCAGGTTCTTTTCGATGGCGTGCGATGCCGAAGTTCGAAGCAAATTGGTTTGAGCAAGAACCCGCATGGGTGTTCCCGCCGATTGAAAGCGTTTCAATCGTTGACGATCCTGAAATCATCACTCTTCCAATTGTAAATTTTACTCAGCCAGACTTGGCGAGGGAGGAGCTGGTAACGGCGTTTCAAGGCCCAATTCGACAAAGCCGCGCTACAGGTCGGTTGATGTGTTTTGTCGCAAGTCTTTCTCCTCAGAAGTCCCATCTCTCCGGTAGTGTGTCTACGCTTATCAATCGATGCTGGGACGGAGTGCGAGTATTGCCTTATCAAGCCGATGAGGTGACCGCATCGATGGCGCTAACGGCGATGCTGCTTCTCGCTAGAGCAGAAGAGGTAGAGGGCGTTGATGACTGGCCAAAACAGTTCTTCGGCGAGCTGAAAACTATAGAAGTTGCGCCGATAGGAGGGCACATAGAAGCGGGTGCAGTTTCGAGAACCGACCTAAAGAGCGCGATGTCGAGCCGATACCTTGGCATGATGACAGCGTACATGCAAAGAAAGGCCGAGGAAGACCCAGAGTTTCCGATGTTGTACGTCACGGATCATTGGATGCTTTTTGGATTCAATGCTTTTAAGAAACTGTTTGTTGAGCAATTCATTCCAACCGCTGTGGATGGTTATTGGAGAGAAGATCTGGCATCGTACGAAGGCGCTCTTGGCTGCTTGTGGAGTATTAACTTCAATCCAGTACTTCTTGGGTATGTAACACCCTTCGAGTTCCGGTTTTATTCGCCCATTGCGGGTGAGAGGGATTGCCGGCAAATTGCCTATGTCCTTCCTGACATGGACAGGCATGACCTAGAGGAATTGTTCATCTCATGCTTGCCAACTGTCTTGGGCAAGAACAATCCATTCCAAGTCAGATTTCATGGGTATTCTTCTGACCCGAGACCAGTTTGGGAGATTGAGCGTGCTATCGAGCAATCGAAGTGGATCGTTGAAGTTGGTGGAATCTCTGTACTCGACGTTATCCCTTCGGTGACTTCGGCACTGGACGATGAAAAGCAGCAAGTTTTTAAGGGAGTTGGAGCATTTGAGATATGGCTGATTTCGAAGGGCTTGATTCCAGAAGTCCATGGTAAGGCTTTTGAAGATATAAAACCTATCTTTGATGAGTTCTGGGGCGAGTTGATGATCTCAAATGCCAACCTTCAGACGCGCGCGGAGAGTGCGCGTGATTGGCCAGGGCCAGTGTCTTAGCCGCGGCAGGCCCGCATCAACCGCGAAGTAAACGGCATCAGCCGTGTGCTATGATGTGACGAGCAGAGCTTCACCGCAGCTTTGTCGACATCGACGGCAATCGAGATCGGCGTTAGCCTCTGCATAGGCCCAGCCCGCCGCATACGGGGAGGGGCCGCGACGGCCAGATATTCCATTGCGGCTATTAGGACTGCACGCATTGCGATCCAACGATCCAAAGTGAAATTCATTTTCACTTTCATGCATGTGAAAGGGCGCATCCATGAAACGCATCCCACTTTTGGCATTCGCAGCCGCGACAAGCGTCTGCATCATCGCATCGATGTCCGCCCCCGCCGGAGGCGCCGAAGACGAGGCCTCGCCGATCTTCGGCGTCAGAATCCCTACAGGTTATAGGCAATGGTCCATGATCGCCGTGTCGCATGAGGCAGGCCAGCTCAACGAGCTGCGCGGCATTCTCGGAAACCCCGTCGCGATGAAAGCCTTTGTCGACGGCACGCTGCCTTTCCCGGACGGCACGATCATCGCCAAAGTGGCTTGGAAAGAACTGTCGTCTGTCGGCGACGACGCGGCGCTGGGTTCCATGCAGGCCTATGTCCCAGGCGCGCCTACGACGGTTCAGATCATGGTCAAGGACTCGTCAAAATATGCCGAGACGGGCGGCTGGGGCTTCGGCCGCTTCATCGGCGGCAAGCCGACCGACGAAGCGCAGCACGAGACCTGCTTTCCCTGCCATCAGGCCAATGCGAAAGACCACGACTTCGTCTTTACGCGTTACGCGCCGTGATGACCGACAATTGAAAACGCGCCGCGCATCATCGTTGAAGCGAACGGCGCGTCGATTACGTGTTCGCTTTCGAGCCGATCAAAGCTGACGTTCGCGGGCGATTGCCCTGGCTGCCTGCTCGCCAATGATGACGCTGGGTGCCATGGTATTGGCCAGAGGAATCCGCGGCATCACGGAGGCGTCGGCGATGCGGAGACGGTCCACGCCATAGACCTTGAGACGGCCGTCCACGACGGACATGTCATCCTGCCCCATTTTGGCGGTGCAGCTCTGGTGCCAAATGGTCGTCACGCCGTCGCGGATAAAATCGTCCATGGCGGCAGAGGTGAGTGCCGTCGGCATGACCTCCCGCTTCACGAAGCTCCGAAGCGCCTTGGTGTTGCCGACCTCGCGCGCGAGCTCGACGCATCGCCGCAATGCGGTCAGGTCCGCCGGATCGGAAAGGATCTGCGAGTCGATCAGGATGGGGTCTTCGGGTTTGGCGCCCGTCAGGCGCAGACGGCCTACGCTGTGGGGACGCAGCAGCGCCGGAAAGATGCCCCAGGATCCGGCCGGTATGGCGTGACGCGCCGCGAGTTCGGGAGTTGGCACGGGGAACTGGATCTGAAGCAATTGGATATCGGGACTATCGAGCTCCGGCGCGCTCCTGGCGAAGATGGACGCTTCGCCGCCATTGCCATGGGGGGCGATCGGCTCCGGATATTCCCAGATGCAGCTTGAGACCATGATGTGGTCCTGGAAGTTGGCGCCCACGCCTGGGAGATGTTGGAGCAACGGGATATCCAGCGACGCGAGCGTCTCAGAATCACCAATGCCGGACTGCATCAGCACCTTGGGGGTGTGGATGGCGCCAAGCGACAGGATCACTTCCTGCGAGGCGAGGAAACGGCGGCCCCGGCCGTCGACGATGCACTCCACGCCGATCGCCGCGCCCCGTTCAATGAGCACACGCGTGACCATAGTGCCGGGCAGCACCGTAAGGTTCGGCTGGTGCATCACGGGGAATGTGTAGGACCGGAAAATCGACTGCCGCCGGCCGTCGCGAATGCGCAGGTTAAAGTAGGATGCGCCGCCCGGGCCTTCCATCATGTCGCCGTTTTGATCGTCGAAGACAGGGATGCCGAGTTCGGTGGCGGCGTCGAGCATCGCGACTGCGACGGGGTTCGGCTCGGTCGGAGGCGTGATGTAAAGGAGGCCATTCTTTCCGCGCCGGACCGGATCGGGTTTGCCTTGCCAGTTCTCGATCTCGCGGTAGATGGCCAGAACGGAATCGTAGCTCCAGGCGGGGTCGGCGGCCTCGGCGGCGAAATAATCCCAATCGGTCTTGTGGCCACGCGCCCAGAGCATGACGTTGATGCTCGATCCTCCCCCCAGTACCTTGCCCATACTCATCGGGATGGCACGCCCGTTGAGGTGGGGGTTGGGCAAGGCTGTGAAGCCCCAGTCGCGGGTGCTGCCGAGATTCATCGGCCACGCCACAGCCATTTCCACCTCGGGGACGCTGTCGCTGCCGCCGGCCTCGATCAGCAGCACCGAGACAGCCGGATTCTCGGCGAGCCGCCGCGCCACGACAGCGCCGGACGAGCCGGATCCGCAGACGATGAAATCGTAGGTGTCCCGCAAGGAGCCGCGAAGCCGAAGTTGGTTTTCTTCAACCTTGCGGACGAATTTCGCGTCAAGAGTCGATGCTTCGCTCATTTGCACTCCAACACATAAGAAGGGGATGTCGCGTCAGGCGCAGACCGCACGGCCCGGTCGCGTGGCGAACCGGGCCGGGTTGATGGCTCTCAATTACGCGTCGAGAAAGGTCCGGACATGGCTGACGAACGCTTCGTGGTGTTGGAAGAGAGCACCGTGACCGGAGTCGGGATAGAGCACCAGCTGAGCGTTGCTCAGCCCCTTGAACATCGCGTAGGCGTTGTCGGCCGGCAGCATGGTGTCGTTGCTGCCGCAGACCACGAGGGCAGGCTGCTTGATGGCCCGCAGCATGGCGTGCTCAGGATCGGGCGTGGCGCACCAGGTGATCAGCGCCTTGGCCTGCGGGTCCGTCACAGCGCTGCCGCCGTCCGTGTCCCGATCTTCTTTGCGGGCATAGACCCGGTCCAGAAACGCCTTGCCGGCGGCCTGGCTGCCAGCCGATTGGGTGAAGAAGAGCGGCAGCCGCGGATCCGGCGCTTCTTTGTGTGAGAAGGCCTCCTTGAGGACCGCCAGCAAGTGCTCTTCACCGCCCTGCGGCGCGGTGCCGACGAGGATCAACTTGCGAACCAGTTGACCGTGCTCGGCCGCTATCTGCTGGGCGACGCAGCCGCCGAGGGAATAGCCCAGCAGGTCAACCTTGGCGAAACCAAGCAGCCCAATGAAAGTAACCGCGTCGCGCGCCATCGCTGCGACACTGTCGGGGGTTTGGCCCGTCGAGCGGCCGACCCCGGCGTTGTCAAACGCGATCACCGGGCGATCTGCGGCGAGGGCGTTCACGACGGCGGGATCCCACGCATCGATGTTGCCTGAGAAATGCTGCAGCAGAACCAGCGGCGTCCCCGTTGATGGGCCGAGCTGACGATAGGCGAAGCGAATCCCGCCAGCTTCGACGTAACGGGTGGGCGCTGTTTCCAGCGTTGCGGGGTCGCGGCTCGCGACTTTGAGTTCAGTCATATCATCCTCCTGGCGCTCGAGTACGGGCCGCTTCACGCTCATGACGAGCGCTCCGGCTTGAGATATTCATGATCATCATCATGTATTTGTATACATGATGTATGTCATGTATATCTGTCAAGGCTTCCCCGGAGACGGTCATGAGAGTTAGTCGCGAAAAGGTGATGGAAAACCGGCGGACGATCCTCGACGCCGCCGGCCGGCTGTTCAGGGAGCGTGGATTCGAGGCCGTCACGGTCGCGGACGTCATGCAGGCGGCCGGTCTTACCCATGGCGGCTTCTACGGCTACTTTGAGTCGAAGGATGAACTCATCGCCGAAACACTCGCAGAAGCGCTGACGCGGACCACGACCGGGCCGTTAAGCGACCTGTCGGCCTACGCATCTGAATATCTGTCGCGGGCGCATCGCGACGATCTGGGCCGCGGATGCCCTACCGCCGCTTTGGCCGCGGAGACGATCCGTCAGGCCGGTGGCGCACGCACAGAGCTGACGAAGGGTCTCAGACAGCAGATCGAGCGTTTCAGCCGCGTTGCCGTGGGCGAAGATAGCGTTCAGAAACGCCAAACAGCGATCGGCAGCTGGGCAGCGATGGTCGGGGCGATGATCCTGGCGCGCGCGAGCGACGACCCGAAGCTGTCCAATGAGGTGCTCGATCAAACGCGAGCCTGGCTCGAGGCAAAGGCCAAAGATCATAAACAGCCCAAGTCAGGGAATGGGATGGCCAAGGCCCGAAGACTCGCCAAGAACTGACACGTGAAGGATGCACCGTGAACATGCGCGGTCCCATTATGTATTCTTGATTTGTTCTTAACGGATGATAGGCTTCATACGGGCAGGGCAATGAGCATGTCCTTGTCATTGTGGAATTATTGTCATGCGTTCTTCGCTATCGGCTATGCTGGGCCGCGCGCCACGGCACGCTCTCTTCTTCGCGCTTTATCCGCCGGTCGAGACGGCGGCTCACATTTCCCGTTTCGCAGATCGCATGTTCGAAAAGGGCCTTTTGAGAGGTCCGCGCGTGGCGTGCGAACGTCTGCATATTTCGCTCAATGGCCTCGGCACGTATCAGGCCCCGCCCAACGATTTGGTCGGTCGAGCCAGCGAGGCCGCCTCAAAGGTGAAGCGCCGCCGGTTCAAACTTGCTCTGAACCGCCTCATGAGCTTTCAAAACAGGAAGGGCCTGCACCCCTGCGTTTTGTCCGGCGATGACGGATTGATCGGTATAGACTTGCTCTATGGCGCGATCTATCTGACGCTGAGGCTGGAAGGTCTGCGATGTCCGCGCGAGCGCATCACGCCGCATCTCACTCTATCGCGCGAGACTACCGCGCTGCCGGACGATTTCATTGAACCGGTGAGCTGGCAGGTCGATGAATTCCGCCTGATCCATAGCCCCTATGGCGAGAGCCGCCATAATGTGCTGGGCTGCTGGCCGCTTGAGGACTGACAGTGGAGTTAGAAGCTGCGTGATGGAAAGCACTCGATCGGCTGAAGAGATCGCCGCCGCCCGCGCCGCGCTCTCTCTTCTCGACCCGGCGCTCGCCATTGCGCATGAAGCGACGCCAGCCTTTCTCTGGCGCTCGAAGCCCGCCGGCTTTCCAGGCTTGGTGAAGCTCGTCCTCGAACAACAGGTCTCGGTCGCGTCCGCCGCGGCCATCTGGGCGCGCCTTGAGGCCGGACTTGGCGCCGTCACGCCGAAGAAAGTCCTTCGTCACGATATCGATGCGTTGAAAACCTTTGGCCTTTCGATGCAGAAGGCGGCTTACGTCCGGGCGATTGCAGAAGCCAATGTCGCGGGGCAATTGGATTTTGAGGCGCTGCGAAGCCTCGACGACGCGGCGGCTGTCGCCATGCTCACCGCGATCAAAGGCATCGGCCGCTGGACGGCGGAAGTCTATTTGATGTTTTGCGAGGGTCGTGGCGATCTTTTTCCGGCCGGCGATCTTGCCTTGCAGGAGGCGCTGCGTCTTGCCGATCGCGCCGAGGCACGATTGAGCCAAAAGGCGCTCTATCTTCGCGCGGAAGCCTGGCGCCCGCATCGCGGTGTCGCCGCGCATTTGCTCTGGTCCTATTATGGAGCCATCAGGCGCGGCGAAATCGAGCCCGCCAAAATATTGGCCGTTTAAGCTCACTCATGACGCTTCATCTCATCAAGCTGTGCGTCGGCATCGAGACCTTGTCCGACCTCGCGGCATGGCAGAGCCGGCGCCTCAAGGAAAAGAAACGCGATGGCGAGACACAGGAACTCATTCATGTCACCCGTCATGCGCCGCGCCGCGCCGCGGAAATATTGGATGGCGGTTCGCTCTATTGGGTGATCAAGGGCTGGGTCAGCGCGCGGCAAAGACTGCTCGAATTCCGGCCGGTGATGAAAAATGGCATCGCGCATTGCGCACTCGTCTATGACAAGGAGCTTGTTGCGGTCGAGCCCCGCGCGCATCGCGCCTTTCAAGGCTGGCGCTATCTCGACCCGAAGGATGCGCCGCCGGATATGGCCATATGGACCAAGGGCGCGGACTTGCCCGATGCCTTGCGGCGCGAACTCATATCCTTGGGATTGCTGTGAGAGCCAGCCTTGCCGCCGTGAATTCCTGACCGACATAATATATCGATACGTCAATCCTGGAGGGTCATCATGCGGCGCACGGCAATCGCAGTCTTCGCCGGTCTCGCGGCGGCGGCGTTCATAGGCCCCGCGCAAGCGGGCGTCATGGTGAGCTTTCTGCCGGCGGCGAGCTATCATGATTTCGACGCGGAGGCGCCCGCCGTCCGCGCGTCGATGTTGAACGAGATCCGGCAGACCTTCGAACAACTCGGTGCGGAATATCTCAAGCCCGGCCAAAATCTGAAGATCGAGGTGCTCGACATTACTCGTGCTGGGATGGTTGATCCGCGCCGCCCGCTTGGCGATCTCCGCATCGTGAGCAGCACGATGCCGCCGCCGCGCATCAAGGTGCAATATGCGCTGATGCAGAATGGCAAAACCATTCTGCATGCGCAGGAGACGATTGCGGATATCGACTATCTGCAAAACACGAACGCGCGTTTTTCGAGCGATCCGCTCGTTTATGAAAAGGCGACCTTGCGCGACTGGTTTGCCACGCGCTTCGGTACCGCTGCGCCGGGGCCGCGCTACTGAGCGCTGCCGGAGGCCTTTAGCATCTAAAGGCTTTAATGCGCCGACAAAGGCACGGCGTAGAGACGGAAGGGCAGCTTGGCGCCGTCGCCCTTTTTCTCCGCGTCGAAGAGCACGGGGAGTTGGCCTTCAGCGACCCATGCCGTCTTGCCGACTACGGTCGTGCCGGTCGGCGTCAAAAATCCTTCCTTGAGCGTTTCGATCTTCGGTGTATCGCCGTCGATCGTGACGCGGTCGAGGCTGCCGCTGCCTTCGACCAGCAGGAAAGTGCCGTCGCTCAAAGGGCGCAACGCATCCGCCAGAACCAGCGCGCGGGATGGATGGAGCTCCGTCACCGCGCCCGGCTTGCCGTCCTGAACCGCGACGCGAAAGAATTGCGCTTTGTTATAGGTATCGACGTAGAGCGTGCCGTCGCGGCCGAAGGCGATGCCGTCGAGGCCGGCGCCCTTGGCGGGCGGCGTGAACAGCGGATTTGTCAGCCAGACCTCGAATGTCTTGGCTCCCGGCCGCAGGCGCAGAATGTCCGGTGCGAAACTGTTCGTGACATAGGCCGATCCGTCCGGACCTATGGCAATGTCGTTGCAAAGCGATGGCCCATCCGGGAAGGCAACGCTGACGCGTCCTTCTCCGGTTTTGAGATCGAAGCCTTTCAGAAAGCTGCCTTTGACATCTCCGGGTCCAGGCACGCCCAGAGCCGAGGCATCGTTCGAGCAAACCCAAAGCGTGCCGGTCTTTTCATCCGCGAGCAGGCCGAAGGTCGAGCGCGTGCCGAAGGCGCCGGGCGCGATCCATGCCTGAGCCTCGGCGCCCCCCGGAGGAACGCGTGAGACACCGCCGCTCGCGAGGCTGCCGACATAAAGCGTGCCGTCCGACGTGGATGTGATGCTTTCGGGAAAGGCGCGCGCGCCGGGCACAGTCACGCTGTCCGGCGCGGATTGCGCCGACGCGTTCGAAATCATGAGGGTTGCGATGGAGACGGCCGCAATCCGGCATGCCGTCAGGTATTTTTGAGCCGTCATTAGGAGTTTCCCCGTATGTGTTATGCTATTCCGTCATCTATATAGGACCGGCATGTGCGATGGAAAGATCGGATCTGACATAGGTGGCGGCATGTCATCAATTTTCACGGAGGCCTATGCCTAAAGAGGGAAGCGGACGTCCGATGCCGACCGAACGCAGACAACGAAAAAATTTGCCCGAACGCTCGAAAAAGCGCCCGGGCAATGCAAGCCTGCCTTTGCGAGACAGGACTCAAATATAAGCTTTGGTTATTAGGCTTCTTATGAGGACAAGGTCCTCGATGCGGTCTCATCCGCATGCCGTATAATTCGCACCGGCACGGATTTATAGGACGGCGTGCCGCTTTGCGCATCGTGATAGGAGAGCGGCACCAGGCCATTGGCCTCGGGATAATAGGCGGCCACGGAGCCCTGCGCGATGTCATAGGCAACAGCGATGAAGCCGTCGAGACGCAAGGTCTCGCCCGTCGGCAAAGCGGTTTCGACGTTGATCGTATCGCCGTGCTTGAGGCCGCGCGCCGTCAGATCGCCCTGATTCATGAAGACGACATCGCGCCGCCCGAATACGCCGCGATAGCGGTCGTCGAGGCCATAGATCGTCGTATTATATTGATCGTGGCTGCGGATCGTCGTCAGCCGCAGCACATTGCCGTTCGACACCTCTGGATCTTCATTCAGACCGCTAAAGGGAATGAACTCCGCCTTGCCGGAGGCCGTCTTCCAGACGCGCTCCGTCGCCGGCAGTGGCAAGCGGAAACCACCCGGCTTGCGGACCCGTTCGTTGAAATCCTTGAAGTCCGGAAAAACGGACTCGATCATGTCGCGGATGCGGTCGTAATCCTCGACGAGATCCATCCAGGCCACTTTGCTCTCAGGCAGCGCCGCGGCGGCCATGCCAGCGACGATCGCCGGCTCCGAGCGCAGATGTTCGGAGACGGGCGGAAGCTTGCCGCGCGACGCGTGCACCATCGACATGGAATCCTCGACCGTGACCATTTGCGCCCCTTGCGCCTGAACATCCTGTTCGGTGCGGCCGAGGCAGGGAAGGATGATCGATTCCTTGCCCACTAAAAGATGCGAGCGATTGAGTTTCGTTGCCACATGCACCGCGAGATCGAGTCTGCGCATGGCGGGATAGCATTGTCCGGGATCGGGCAGCGCCACTGCCAGATTGCCGCCGAGACAGATCAGCACTTTGGAACGCCCGTCGATGATTGCCTGCATCGATGCGACGGCATCATGGCCATGCGCATCGGGTGGCGTGAAGCCGAAGGTCTGCTCGATCCGCGACAGCATGTCGGCGCCGGGCTTTTCCGTAATGCCGACGGTGCGGTCGCCCTGCACATTGGAATGGCCGCGCAGCGGACAGATGCCCGCGCCAGGCTTGCCGAAATTGCCGCGCATCAGCAAAAGATTGGCGAGCTGCTGGACATTGCCGGTGCCCTTGCTGTGCTGCGTAATGCCCATACCATAGCTGATGATGGTCGCGTTCGACTTGGCATAGGCCTCGGCCACGGATTCGAGTGCTGCGCGAGGCAGGCCGGAAGCCTTTTCAATCGATGCCCAATCGGTTGCGGCGAGATCGGCGACCAAGGCATCGAAGCCATGCGTATGCGTCGCGATGAAATCGCGGTCGAGCACGCCGCCGGTCGGCTTGCGGGCCTCGTCAAGCGCCAGCAGCGCCTTCATGATGCCCTTGAGCGCAGCCGCGTCGCCGCCGACTTTCACTTGATAATAGGAGGAGGCGATCTCTTCATAACCGAAGGTCGACATCTCGATCGGGTTCTGCGGATCGGCGAAACGTTCGAGCGCGCGCTCGCGCAGCGGATTGAATACGATGATTGGTACACCGCGCTTCGCCACTTCATGAAGCGTGCCCATCATGCGCGGATGATTGGTACCGGGGTTATGCCCCATGGCGATGAGCAATTCGCAATGGTCGAAGTCGTCGAGCGAGACGGTGCCTTTTCCCAAGCCGATCGATTGCGGCAACCCGACGCTCGTCGCCTCATGGCACATGTTGGAGCAATCGGGGAAATTATTGGTGCCATATTCGCGGGCGAAAATCTGATAGAGAAATGCCGCCTCGTTCGAGGCGCGGCCCGAGGTGTAGAATTCCACCATGTTCGGATCGGGCTGTGCGCGCAAAACCTCACCGATGCGCTGAAAGGCTGCGTCCCAGCTGATCGCTTTATAGGTGTCGCTCGCGGCATCATAGGCGAGCGGATGCGTGAGCCGGCCTTCGTTTTCGAGCTCGTAGTCCGACCAGTTCCACAAAGATGAAACGCTGTGCGCGGCGAAAAACTCGGGCGAGACGCGCTTTTTTGTCGCTTCCCACGTAACCGCTTTGGCGCCGTTTTCGCAGAACTGGAAGGTGGATGTATGTTCCTTATCGGGCCAAGCGCAACCGGGACAGTCAAATCCGCGCGGCTTGTTCGTGCGAAACAGAGTGAGCGCCGCTTCGGTCGCATCCATCTGCTCCCGGATCGCCTTCGCCGTCGCACGCAATGCACCCCAACCTCCTGCCGGATGTGTATAGGGTCTGATTCCCGGCACCTTGCGTGGCCGTGACATCCAAGTCTCCATTCATGAGATCGTCGGCTCCATGGTCTCAGCCGTGCGGCGAGATCGAAGCACTCGTTGGCAGCTCGTTTAGACCGAAGCGCCACACGCAATCCAATGAAACTGTTGGAATGGCCGATAGGAGATTTCGATTGAAACCAATCATTAAACATCATCGGCGGCATGAGCGCACGGCATCCCAAGCTCAAAGGCGCATGTAGGTATGAGCAGTGCCGCCCGCAATCTCGATGCTCTACAAGGAGAGGTAGCGGATCTTTATAGAATCGCGATCATGCGATCGTCAGCTTCTATCAAGCGCGCCGGTGCGCGCTTCCATCGCACGGACCACGGCAGCCATATCGGCGTCGCCGTGTCCTAGCGCTTGGGTCTCGGCATAGAGCGCATGACAGGCATCGAGCAGGGGCGATGCCACGCCGGACTTTCGCGCGGCCTCGGCGATCAGCCGGTTGTTTTCGAGCACATTGGAAATCGAGGCTTGAACGGCGAAGTCTTGCGCGGCGAGCTTTTGCGCCTTGATGCGCGACACGCTGCTCGCCATCGGACCGGCGTCGAGCACCGCCAGCAATTGATCGAGGTCGAGTGCATGACATTTGGCAAAATGCACCGCCTCCGCCAGGCCCGTGACCATGGTGATGAGAAAGAGATTGACCGCGAGCTTCATCAAAAGCGCATTCGGCACCGCTCCGCAGATAATCGTCTCGCCGCACATGGGTTTAAGCAGCGGGCGAACCGCCTCTACGGCGGCTTCGTCGCCTGCGAGCATGGCGACAAGCTCACCGCTCTCGGCAGGCTTGCGCGAGCCGGAGACGGGCGCTTCGACGTAAAGGCCTCCGGCGGCGCGGATGTCGGCTTCGAGCCCGCGCGAATATTCGGGCGAGGTCGTTCCCATATGGACGATCGTGTGCTCCGCGACCGTCGCAGCGAAATCCGGCGTGCCGCGGCTGAGAACCGAATCGATCGCGGCATCGTCGGCGAGCATCAGAATCACGATACGTGTTTCACGGAAGAGTTCGGCCGGCGTTGCCACAACGCGCGCTCCGGCACCGCGTAGCGCATCGGTTTTGGCGGCGGATCTGTTCCACACTGCGAGCGGCATTCCGGCTTTCGCCAGATTGAGCGCCATGGGCCCTCCCATGGTGCCGAGACCGATGAAGCCTATGTCCACATGCACTTCCACTTGTTCGTAACTTTTAAAGGCACGTGACGTTGGTGATGCGCGATCAATTTCGCCGGAGTAGGGTAATGCCTGTCTGGAAAAGTGCCAGACTTTCAGAGGCCATGACGCATCAAAAGAAAATTCAAAATATGACTGCCGTTCAACTTTGGAGCGCACCAATGACCATCGCCGTCTATGGCATCAAGGCTTGCAGCACAGTGAAGAAGGCCCGCGACTGGCTCGACGGGCATGGCGTCACTTATGTCTTCCACGATTATAAGATCGAGGGCGCCGACCCGGCACTCTTGAAAGCCTGGTGCGGTGAATTCGGCTGGGAGACGATTCTCAACCGCTCCGGCACGACCTTTCGCAAAGTGCCCGAAGAGGACCGGCAAAATCTCGACGAAGCCAAGGCGATCAAGCTGATGCTGGCCCAGCCTTCGATGATCAAGCGCCCGGTCGTCGATCTCGGCAAACGCCGGTTGGTCGGCTTCAAGGCTGATCTTTATAGCGAGGCTTTTAAATGAAGCATGTCTCGCTCTGGGAGCGTCATTGCGAGGAGCTTCGCTCCGAAGCAATCCAGGCCATTGTCTGAGCGGTTGCTTGGATTGCTTCGCTTCGCTCGCAATGACGGTCTTCCGATCACGCTAGAGATGTCTTTGACTTTCACTTCGCGGGCAATGTGCTCGGCACCAGCAGCTTGATGTGCCAGCCGTTGGCTTCCTGCTGATAGACAACCGCGAGATTGCCTTCTTCGCGCTTCTCCTTGCCATCTTTTTCGGGCACGGTCACAGCGAAATGGCCGATGCCATAGCCGCCATTGCCTTGCAGATGGACTTCGGTGATCGTGGTCGCGTGATCCTTGGCGCCGGAGGCAAAGCGCTTCTCATAATAGGGTTTGAGGCCGGCCGTGCCGCGCACGACCACGCCCGAAGGCGAAATCAGGATAGCATCGGAGGCATAGACCTTCGTCATGCCATCGACGTCCTTGGCGCCGTAATAGGTGTCATATTGCTTCGCGAGTGTGGTCGCAGCCTGCATCAGGCTTTGCTCGGTGATCTCTTCGGCGCTTGCCGGTATTGCGAGGGCAAAGACACATAGGCAACCGAAGACATATTTCAACACGGGCTTGTCTCCCTGCATTCTATCCGCGCGGATAGCAGCAGACCGAGATGACATCTTCAAAGAAAAAATCCCGCAGGACGATCACATCGGATTGAACAGCCTGACGCGAGCAGCACGGAATTATGAAGCGCGTTGAATTTTCTCGTAGCGCTTGATGGTGCGGTCCTTGCGCAAGCGCGACAGCTTCTGCAGCCAGAAGATCCCGTCGAGCTGATCGATTTCATGGAGAAGACAGACGGCGAGCAATCCGTCGGCCTCCTCGACCTGTTCGGCACCGTCCAAATCCTGATAGGCGACGCGGACCCGGGCAGGGCGTTCGACATCTTCAAGCACGCCCTGCATCGAGACGCTGCCTTCCTTATAGGACGACATGTCGTCGGAAGCCCAGACGACGCGCGGATTGATATAGGTACGGACGCCGGTGCCGTCTTCGAGTTCGATCACGGCGAGCCGCTTCGCAACGCCGATATGAGATGCGGTGATCCCGAGCCCCGACGCATCGCGCATCGTGTCCAGCAGATCCTCCGCAAGCGTGCGAAGCTCCGCGTCGAAAGCGGTCACGGGAAGTGCCACTTCGCGCAGGCGGGGATCTGGAAATTGTAGAATGGGTCGGATTGTCACGCTGCCTCCTGCGTCCGCTCGTCGTCGGCCTCATCTTATGGGGCCTGACATAAATGATTTTGGAGGCTTTGGGAGAGCAGATATTTATCGCGTTTAAAATATCTGTGAAAACAGCTTGTTATGCGGGTGGCCATCGCGCCAGAGCGAAAAAGCGACTGCCCACGGAGGATCGAGCTCGTGGGCAGTCGCCGGCGGGAAACCATCATCCAGGGCTTGGGAGCGCCACTTTCCTGACCGGATGAAGGTCCCTCCTTGAGGGGAGCAACTGCGGCAAGATCCGCGTCAACCGCCCTCATTTTGAAGCATGATCCCATGCGGCGAGCCGCGTGGCGTTTTCACAGATCATGCACATGACCCTAAGAAGTTCAGGAACGGGATTTCGCGCTTTGATCTGAATCAAGCCGTCCATTTTGTCTCAATGAGCCATCAGAATCGGCACGGCGCAGCGCGTCAGAAAATCCCGTGTCACGCCGCCGAAGATCCATTCGTGCAATCTCGAATGACCATAGGCGCCAAGCACGACGAGATCTGGACCGATACGTACGGTTTCATTGAGAAGGGCATCTGCGACGCTGTCCCAATCCTGGATGTGCCGCAATTCGACTTTCACGCTATGACGGTCGAGATAGCGCGCTATATCGGCGCCCGGTGCCTCATGCTCCGCTTCGGGCGGCCCTTTGCGATCGACCATACCGACGATGACCTGACGAGCCTTTTCGAGAAAGGGCATGGCCTCAGTCACGGCCCTCGCAGATTCGCGCGTATTGCTCCAGCCGATGAAGATCGTGTCGAAGGATGAATTTACGCGCACCACCTCATCCGGCACGATAAAAACGCCGCGTCCGGCGCCGAGGAGGGCGGCTTCGATCACCGCCGGCCAGCGCTCGATGCCGTCAGGACGGTAAGGCCTGAGACCCACCACGAGATCGGTGGTACGCGCCTCGCTCGCGAAGCCTGCCCGCAGATCGTCGGGAACGATGTCGAGACGGCGCACCTCCGCTTGCGGGGTTGCGAGCCTTTCGAAGCGCCGGATCAGCGCCTCTTCGATCTGATCGCCACCGCTCAAGGCTTCGTCCTGGCTTATCGAGAGCGCGGCCGAGGCCTCGCCAAAATCCGCCATGGCCATTGAGATTTCGGGCAGCAGATGCGTGTAAACGCCACGTAGATGGGCGCCGAACAAAGCTGCGAGCCGGTCGGCATGCGCGATCCTGATCGTATCGTCGGAAGACCCATCTAGATGGACGACAATATCCTTGATCATAGCTTACGCCCTATCGATAAGAGGCCGCTTTGCATGATGTTGTCCTCGCGCTTGCGGCAGGTTATGGCGGGTCCGGGCGAATCGTAGGCCTCGCCCGGCCCCTGAAATCCATCGCTCAGTGAATCGCCAAGTGATCTTCGACCGAGGTTACGCCCGGTACCGACCAAGCGGCCCGCTCGGCTTCGGTGCGCTCGTGCCAGCTGCTCACGTGCCCGTCGAGGACAACCTTATTGTTGGTTACCTTGACCTGGATGCTTGCGGCTTCGACTTCGGCATTGCGCTTCAGCGCATTTTCGATGCGATTTTTGACGTCCTCTGCTTTGATCGGGGACCTGACTTCGATGAGATTGGTGACGCCGGTCACGCCCGACAGTTTACGCACGGCATCCTCAGCGCCCGCGCGCTGATAATGCCAATGGACCGCTCCATTGAGCGTGACCCAGCCCTGCTGGACTTTGACCTGCACGGCATCGTCTGGGATCGTCGTATCCCAGCCGATGATGTTAAGGGCGCGAGCCGCGATCTGATCGTCAGCGGTTTTCTTTTCGTTGGGATAACGCACCTGAATTTCTTCGGCGATCCCGCGGACGCCCTTCACGCGCCGCACCGCGTGCTCCGCGTCATATTTCTCGGCGAAACTGGCGACATGGCCGGTCAAAGTTACGATACCATTTTCGACGGCAATGCCGATGCTTGCCGCATTGATGCTCGGCTGGAATTCGAGCTCATCGATAATGCGCTGGCGCAGATCCTGATCATTCATGGCTACCTCCTCGGAGCTTCTATGGCTGGCCTTGGTGACACCATCTCGCATGGTTTGGGGTGAAAACGGTTTGACCTGCGTCAATTGGTCAAACAAGTGATCACAAAAGCGGAGCTGACGATTGCCGAAGGAACCTGTGCGGGCGTGAAATCGTTTGATTTGGCGCAATGCCGGACGACAGACCCTATATGCAGATTAAGCACGAATTCCCGCTTGTCCCGGCCGGAGAAGAGCCATGATGTCCATTGTGATGATAATGTCCCTTGTTGTCCCGCTCGCTTTCGCCTTAGTTACATTACGCGGCGCTCCGGAAGCCAAACGCGCCGAAGTGAAGGCCGTATCGCACCGCCGTTCATGAAGGCGCTGCCGCTCTCCGACGTCTATCAATTCATCGAACCGGGGCCGGTGGTGCTCGTGACGACGAGCCATCGGAGTCGGTCCAATGTCATGACCATGTCGTGGCATATGATGGTCGATTTCACGCCGCCTTTGATCGCCTGCGTCGTGAGTCAGGGCGATTATAGTTTTGCCGCATTGCGCGCGACGCGTGCCTGCGTGATCGCCATACCGGATGCAAAACTCGCAGAAAAGGTCGTAGCGATCGGCAATTGTTCGGGCCGCGATACGGATAAGTTCGAGGTATTTGGGCTGACGCAATTGCCGGCGGAAAACGTCGAGGCGCCCTTGATTGCGGAATGTTTCGTCAATCTCGAATGCAAGGTGGCGGATACGCGCCTCGTGAACAAATATAATCTTTTCGTGCTGGAGGTTATCAAAGCATGGCGGGACACGAAACAGCCGGCACCGAAGACGATCCACCATCGCGGGTTCGGAAGCTTTGTCGTCGACGGCGACACGCTCCAACTGCCGTCGCACATGCCATGACGCAGGATCGGTATTTGATCGATCGCAATGCGTGATCGCGTCATCCCGTTCGAAATAGTTTGCGTGATCGAAGAAAAGCAGAAAGGAAACGGCGATGGAGCATATCAGGATTCCGTGGAAGAGCTGGGTGGTGGTCTGTGACGGTACGAAGTCGCTGATCTTCAGCAACGAGGGCGACGCAGAGCTTCTCAACCTTCAGCCGCTTGATATTCGTGTCGAGCCGGACCCGCCGACGCATGATCAAGGCACCGACCGGCCGGGGCGCGTTCATCAATCCAAGGGGTCGAGCCGCAGCAGCGTCGAAACCACCGATTTTCATGCCGAGGCCGAGGCCAGTTTCATACAGGATCTCGCCGAACGGCTCGACAAGGCCACGCGCGACCATGAAGTAAAACATGTGATTTTGATCGCGCCGCCCAAAGCACTCGGCATTTTGCGAAAGCATTTGACGCCGGAGCTTCAGGCTTTGGTGCGAGCCGAAGTGGCGAAGGATTTCGCGCAGCTTTCAACGGCCGAGATCGAGAAACATTTGGCCGCCTAAGAATTCGCCGGACCGGAGGAAAGCCATGGCAGAATTTTCGGACTTGTCGGTTTCGCTCGAACAATTGGGCTTTATCATTATCAAGGCCCGCGAATTCGATGTGAAGGAGGGAGTCACTGAACCCGATCCGGGCTCCAACCCGACCGACGACGGGCAGGGCGCGGTCCTTGAAGACCATGGCGACGATCCGGTCCGCGCCGAACTTGTCGGATTTATCCACGCGATGAATGAGGACGAACGCGCCGATCTTGTCGCTCTGGCATGGCTTGGACGCGGCGATGGCGAGCTCGCGGATTGGGATGAGCTTCGGGCGCAGGCGCTGCAGGAGCATAATAAGCGCACGGCGTCCTATCTGCTCGGCATGCCCATGTTGGCAGACTATCTCGAAGAGGGGCTGGCGCAATTCGACGAGTCGATCGAGGACGTGGAAGCCGAGCATCTCTAGAGCAGTGGACGTTTGAATCGTTTAAAGCGTCATGCGCGGATCACGCGTGCGCATGACGCGATTGAGAGCCCATTGCTTTGAAACAGCACATTATGCGACATGGCTTCCGCTTGAGACCGGGAATTTGGCAAGCGCGGCGATGACCTCCTCGTCGCTGACTTGCCTGAAATCGTCGTAGAAGTAGCCGACGGCGCCGAAGATTGCCGGCGCATGCAAACAGATCAAATTATCCACTTCGCCGCGAAGATCGTCGATCGCATCGGCCGGTGCGACGGGGACCGCGAGCACCAGTTCTTTCGGTCCGATCCTCCGGATGGCCCCTAACGCGGCCTTCATGGTCGCTCCAGTTGCGATCCCATCGTCGATGACGATTACGACCCGTCCAGTCGGATCGATGCGCGGCCGTTTGCCAATATAGAGCCGCCGCCGGCGTTCGATTTCGGCAAGTTCTCTTTGGCTGACCGTATCGAATTCCGCCGCGGTGATCCCGGCGGCGCGGATAATGTCCTCATTGCGGATGATGACCGGCTTCGCGCCGTCCATGACCGCGCCCATGGCATATTCCGGTTGCATGGGAACGCCGATTTTGCGGACAAGCACGAGGTCGAGCGGCGCATCGAGGGCTGCCGCGACTTCCGCCGCGACCGGCACTCCGCCGCGCGGCAAAGCGAGAATGACCGGGTGGCGGTCCTTATAATGTGCAAGCGCCTTGGCCAGTTTGCGGCCGGCATCCGATCGGTCATGGAAAGGCATCTGAACCTCCGGTCCTTATCGCTCCATCCAAACCGCGCCGGCTTTTCGATAACGCCGTTTCACCGCCGCCCATGCGACGCGATGAGCAGTTTCTTCGTGCTCCGCTTCGCTGTGATAAGCATAACCAGTCCAGGCATTGTTGAAGGCCGCGAGGTAAATTTCCTGCGCGTGAATCGGAAGATGACCGCGCACGGATTGAGGAAGATCCTCGATCGTTGCATAGGGCACCAAAAACCCCATTGTCGATAAATTGACCGTCGGCAGGATAGCACCACATCCGGCGCCGCAATTGATCCATCGCAAAGCGCGGACTCCCTCAAGTCTGCGCTGTTAGCGGACTTTATTGATAATGAGGGCGCAGCTCTACCGTCAGCCTGCGGGTACGCTTCAGGCCAAGATGCCGAAAGGGAGACCTATATCGACGGCGACCAATTTCGCCGAAGCGTAAGCGCCATCAAGCCGCTTGATGATGCAAACCGGCCGGCTTGACGCGTGATTCTCCCGTGACATCGACGTGAGCGGCGCCACTGTCGGGCAGCAGTTTCCTATCGGAGAACTTGAGATCGAGCAGGCGGCCGTCATCGGTCAGAAGCTGGAGGCCGTCGCAACCGAACACATTTTCCAATGCTGCCACAGACAGGCGGATCTCGCCCGAACTCGCAACGCCTGTTGGTTTCTTGGAGTAGCTTTCAAAATCATAAGAGGCTCGTGCAATCTGCTCGCCGTTGCGTTGGAGCACACCGCTGCCTGAGCTTCCTCCGAGATAGCGCATAAGCGCACCTTCGTGCTTGGCCATTTAAGACCCTTTCTTTGGCGTTTTATTTAAAACGGTTGCGATTTTGGTCGAGATGACCGGCGCCGTCACCGGGTCTTTCTTTTGCTTCGGCTTTTTGATTTCACGGTTGCCGTGCTTCTGCCCTTTGGCCATGAGTTCCTCCTGTTCGTAAAACAGAAAACCCCGCGCCTCGATGAGGCACGGGGCCAATAGAACGCTTCGTGCCTCAAGCGGGCTGCTGCCAGTTTGGAAGATCAGCCGACGCGAAAATGTTTCGCTGCACCATGTAAACATGGGGCGGCGCAGCGAAAATACAAGAATTCTGCGGGTCTAAGCCGCGCGGTTCATGATGTTGCGTAATAATTCAAAAGCGCGCGAGCCTCGCGTGAATCCCAATCCGCGGCGCCGATCATATAGCCACACGTGCGGCCTTCCGGGTCGATCAGATAGGACATGGGCATGCCGTAAATGGTGAAGGGGGCGGCATGCGGATCGGGGCCACCGCCCGACGGCATCGGCCGCCCGAGCACGCCCTCGGGATCAAGGCCGAGGGCGAGATGCCGAAGGTCGAATGTCTTCAAATAAGGTGCGACGGCGGATTTTCCCTGACGGTCGGTCGAGACGGCGAGCACTTGATAGCGGGCGGGATCGAGACTCGCTTGGAGCCGGTCCAGCACCGGCAGTTCCGTCCGGCATTGCGGGCACCAGCTCGCCCAGAAATTCAAAAGCACCACTTTTCCGTGATAATCCGCGAGGCTCGCCGGCTTCCCGTCGAGGTGCTGGAAGGCCACCGGGGGCGGCGCCTTGCGGGGCTCCAAAATGGTGAATTGATGCCGTGCTGTCTCGAAAAAGGGCGGATCGTCCGATGCGCATGCCCGGCCGGCCATGCTTGCGGCGCAGCCCGCGGCGGCAGCTTGACCTGCACGACGCAGGAAGGCCCGGCGTGTATCCCCATGTGTAAACTTGCGTTCCATCATGACTTGGGCATTCGTCCTGGGCATTCGTTAGGTTAAGGCCGAGATATCATGATGAATCGCGGCTTCCGTGAGGCTTGGCGACCTTTCTTTTGCTGCCCTGTCGCACTTTTTAGCCAGCCGTGCTAGCTCGACATCATGTGAGTTGGGTGAAAGGACCCCGATGGCCGATATTTTCCGTGAAGTCGACGAAGAAGTCCGCCGCGACAAAGCGGTTTTATTCTTCGAGAAATATCAATTCTGGCTGGTCGGGGCGGCCCTCCTCATCGTCGCTGCGACGGCGGGCTGGCGCATCTATGATTATTACAAGACGCAGGCTGCCGAAAAGGCCAGCGCGCGCTACGAGGCTGCCCTACAATTGGCGCATGACGGCAAATCCGCCGAGGCGGAGGCCGCGTTCGAGGCCATCGCCAAGGACGCGCCTGCCGGCTATCGCGCGCTGGCGCGGTTGCGTGCGATCGACGAGCTTTCGACGCATGATCAGGCCGCTGCGATCAAGGCTTACGAAACTCTCGCGAGCGACCCGACTTATGATTCCTCTCTCGCAGCAGCGGCACGCTTGCGCGCGGCCATGCTCGCGATCGATACAGAAGATCCGAAGGTTTTCGCGCAGAAAGTGGCGGCCATGGCGGGCCCGACCGGTGCCTTCCGCTATTCGGCCCGCGAGCTTTTGGCGCTCGCCGCCTTCAAACAGGGCGATTACGAAGCCGCAGGCCGCTGGCTCGACGAGATCGTTTCCGATCCCAATGCTCCGGCGGGTTTGCGCAGCCGGGCCGAGGCTTTCTTAGGATTCGTCCGCGCCGGGAAGCCGTCGCAACAATAAGCATGATCTAAGAAAAAGCATGATCTAAGAAAAGTTGCAGACTTTTCAGATAAGACCATGCGTCTCTTGAAGACTCCATCAGACCCAATCGGATTCACATAACTCGAATGCTCACCTTTGCCATCATAGGCCGTCCGAACGTCGGTAAATCGACCCTGTTCAACCGGCTTGTCGGCAAGAAGCTCGCGCTTGTCGACGACCGGCCGGGCGTGACGCGCGACAGGCGCGAGGGCGAGGCGAAGCTCGGCGATCTCACCTTCAACATCATCGATACGGCGGGGCTCGAAGAAGGTGCCGAGGCCACGATGGCCGGGCGCATGCGCTCGCAGACGGAGGCCGCGATCGAATCTGCCGACGGGCTTTTCTTCTTGATCGACGCGCGCGTGGGCGTGACGCCCGAAGATAATTATTTCGCCAATCTCGTGCGGCGCGCGGCCAAACCCTTGGTGCTCATCGCCAATAAGGCGGAAGGAAAGGTCGGCGAAGCGGGCGCCATGGAGGCTTTCGATCTCGGCCTCGGCGATCCCGTGCCTTTGTCGGCCGAGCATGGCGAAGGCATGGCCGGACTTTACGAGGCCGTGCGCGAAGCCTTTCCGATCGAGACGGCGGAGCCCGAGGAAGAGATTGCGCCGAGACATGTCGTGCTCGCGGATGATGAGGACGGCAGCGAGCTCGATCTCACCAAACCTTTGCGCATTGCGATCGTCGGCCGGCCCAATGCCGGCAAATCGACTCTGCTCAATCGCATCCTCGGCGAAGAGCGACTTCTGGTCGGGCCCGAGGCAGGCCTTACGCGCGATGCGATCAGCGTCGATTTCGAATGGCACGGCCGCAAGGTGAAATTTTTCGACACGGCTGGCTTGCGCCGTCGTGCCCGCGTCGAGGATAAGCTCGAAAAACTGGCCGGTGCGGATGCTTTGCGCGCCGCCAAATTCGCCGAAGTCGTCGTGCTGCTGCTCGACGCGACGATCCCCTTCGAGAAGCAGGATCTGACCATCGCCGATCTCGTCTATCGCGAAGGCCGTGCGCTCGTCATCGGCCTCAACAAATGGGATCTGATCGAGGACAAGAGCCAGCTCGTGCATTTGCGCGAGGAGGCATCGCGGCTTCTGCCGCAGCTCAAAGGCACATTCGTTGTGCCCGTGTCGGGGCTCGAGGGGCAGGGGCTCGAGGCTTTGATGCATGCCGTCATCCGCGTGCATGAGATCTGGAACAAGCGCATTTCGACGGCGAGGCTCAATCGCTGGCTCGCCGATGCGCTCGAACGCATGCCGCCGCCGGCTGCCGCGGGCCGCCGCATTAAGATCCGCTACATGACGCAATTGCGCGCAAGGCCGCCCTATTTCATCATCTTCGGCAATCAGCTTGCGGCCTTGCCTGTGAGCTACGAGCGCTTTCTGATTAATGGGCTGCGGCAGGCTTTCGATCTGCCCGGCGTGCCGATCCGCATTTCGAAAAAGACGAGCGAGAATCCTTACGGCGACAGAAAACGCCCGCAGAGATAATGTCTTCGGGCGACATGAGACCGGTTCGCCATTCGATGTTCAAGAAAATCCTCATAGCCAATCGCGGCGAGATCGCCTGCCGGATCATCAAGACGGCGCGGCGCATGGGGATCGCGAGTGTCGCGGTCTATTCCGAGGCCGATCGCCGGGCTTTGCATGTGAGCCTCGCGGACGAGGCTTTTCCCATCGGCCCCGCACCTGCTGCCGACTCTTATCTTTCGATCGAAAACATCATCGAAGCCTGTAAAAAGTCCGGAACCGAAGCGGTGCATCCCGGTTATGGATTCTTATCCGAGCGCGCCGATTTCTGTCGGGCGCTGATGGCGGAAGGCATGACTTTCATCGGACCGAGCGCGGCTGCGATCGAGGCTATGGGCGACAAGATCGCGGCGAAGGCTTGTGCCCACAACGCCGGTGTTGCGATCGTGCCAGGCTCGGGAGGTGCCATCGCGAACGCGCGTGACGCCGTGGAGATCGCTGAGGCCATAGGCTACCCGATCATGATCAAGGCTTCCGCCGGCGGTGGCGGCAAAGGCATGCGGATCGCCGCCTCGCGCCAGGAGGTCGAAGACGGTTTTGCGCGCGCCGCGTCGGAAGCCAAAGCCGCCTTTGGCGACGATCGCGTCTTCATCGAGAAATTCATTGAAAGCCCGCGCCATATCGAGATGCAGATCCTCGGCGACAGGCATGGTCATGTCGTCCATCTCGGCGAACGCGAATGCTCGATCCAGCGCCGCCATCAGAAAGTGATCGAAGAGGCGCCGTCGCCCTTCGTCGATGCGGTGATGCGCGAGGCCATGGGCCGGCAGGCCGTCGCGCTCGCGCGGGCCGTTGGCTATGACTCGGCCGGCACGGTGGAATTTATCGTCGGTGCCGACAAGCGCTTTTATTTTCTGGAGATGAACACACGGCTGCAGGTCGAACATGCGGTGAGCGAATGCGTGACAGGTCTCGATCTCGTCGAGCATATGATCCGCATTGCCGCGGGAGAGCCGCTGGCGCTGAGCCAGGACGATGTCACGATCAAAGGCCATGCTATCGAGAGCCGGGTCTATGCGGAAAACCCGCAGCGCGATTTTCTGCCCTCGACGGGCCGGCTCACGCGATTTCAGCCGCCGCCCGAAAAGGCAGATGAGACAGGCGCCTTGCGGCTTGATAGCGGCGTGATCGAGGGGAGCGAAGTCACGGTCCATTATGATCCGATGCTTGCAAAGCTCATCACTCATGCGCCGGACCGCGCGGCCGCGATTGCAATGCAGGCCGATGCGCTCGATCGTTTCGTGATCGACGGCGTCGCGCATAATCTTTCTTTTCTCGGCGCGATGATGGACCATCCGCGCTGGCTGGCCGGCGATCTTTCGACGCATTTTATCGCGGACGTCTTTCCGCACGGCTTCGCGCCACACTTGCCGCAAGGGGAAATGGCACGCGCGCTTGCCTGCGTGGCGGCCTCGATCGATCATGTCACCGAGATGCGCGCCTGGGCAATCTCAGGGCAGCTTGATGCGCATGAAGTCAGGTCGAGGGCGCTCAGCGTTTTCCTCGGCAATCAACGCTTCGACCTCACGCTTGAAAAAGCAGAGGGTGGTGATTTGATCGCACGGCTTGAAGAAGACAATTGGTCTTGGCGCTGCCGATCCGGCTGGGTTCCTGGCCTTGCTTTATGGGAAGGCACGGTTGAGGGACAAAGCCTCGTCGTGCAGGTTCGTGTGGCCGCCAATGGCATGCGCCTATCGAGCCGTGGCATCGAGGCGGAGGCGCGTGTCATGACGCGCCGCGCGGCTGAGCTCTTCGCCTGCTTGCCGCGCAAGCGGGCTGAAGACGCTCCCAAAATTCTTCTGTGTCCGATGCCGGGCCTGCTCAAACTGGTCCATGTCGCGCCGGGCCAAAGGGTCGCCGCGGGCGAGGCGCTTTGCATGATCGAAGCGATGAAAATGGAGCATGTCCTGCGGGCCGAGACCGGAGGCATCGTGAAAGCAATTCTTGTGAGCGCAGGCGATCTCATCGGCGTCGACATGCCGATCCTGGAGTTCGAGTAAGGCTCATGCTCTATTTCGCCTATGGCTCGAACATGGACACCGAGGCGATGCGGGCGCTTTGCCCGAAGTCGCGCGCGCTCGGTCTCGCGCGGCTGGCGAAGCACCGGATCTTTGTCATGGAAGAGGGCTATGCGTCCGTTCGTGCGGAGGCGAGTGCGATCGTGCATGGCGTGCTTTATGATCTGGCGCTGAGCGATGTGCCGGCGCTCGATCGTTATGAAGAAGTCTCGCGCGGGCTTTATCGAAAAGTCACGCAGCCCGTGTTACGGACGGGTGCTGCGCCGGTCCGGGCCTTGATCTATGTCGGAGGCAGCCGGATGGAAGCCGTGCCGAGGCCGGATTACTGGCCGGCCATTCTCAAGGCGGCGCGGGATTGGGCCTTGCCGCAAGCCTATGTTTCTCAGCTCGAGACGCTGGGCGGCATCCCGAGTGTTGAAGCCGCGCCCGGCGCCCGGCGCGCGATCAAGTTGAAAGGCATTTGACGCATGGCAGCTCCGGTTCCGATCGCGCATGATGTTGCGAGCCTCAGGGCGCAGCTCTCGGCTTGGCGCGCGGCGGGCGAGACCATCGTGCTCGTCCCAACCATGGGCGCGCTGCATGCCGGACATGTTTCTCTCGTCCATGCCGGCAAAAGCCATGGCACGAAGATCGTGATGTCGATCTTCGTCAATCCGACGCAATTTGCGCCGACCGAGGATCTTTCCACCTATCCGCGCAGTCTTGAAGCGGATGTCGCAAAATTCACAGAGGCCGGCGGCGATCTCGTCTTCGTCCCTTCTGTCGATGTCATGTATCCGCAAGGCTTCGCGACCACGATCTCGCTCGCGGGACCCGCGACCGTCGGTCTTGAAGACAGGTTCCGGCCGACGCATTTCGCAGGCGTCGCCACGGTGGTCGCCAAGCTCTTCAATCAATGCCGTCCCGATGCCGCGGTCTTCGGCGAGAAGGACTATCAGCAGCTCAAAGTCTTGACCTGCCTCGCGCGCGATCTCGATTTTGAAACGAAGATCGTCGCCGCGCCGATCATGCGCGAGGCCGATGGCTTGGCCCTCTCGTCGCGCAATGTCTATCTCTCGGCCGAAGAGCGCCTGCACGCGCCGGCCTTGTATCGGGCGCTCACAAAATGCGCCGAGGCCATCAAAACGAGGCAGCCGGTCGAGGCCGCGCTGGAAGAAGCTCGGATCGCTATTGCCGGAGCCGGATTTGCCATCGATTATGTCGAGGCGCGGCATGCCGAAACCCTGGCGTCGCTTGATCAATTGGCCGGCGCGCCGGTGCGGCTTCTCGCCGCCGCGCGGATCGGCAAGACCCGTCTCATCGACAATATTGCTGTATAGAGCGCTTCCAGCCGTCTCAGCTTCCCCTGCCAAATCAAGTGACTTGCCGCTTCCGCCGCCGACCTTTAAATGAGGCACCTTATTTGCTGGGGCGGGGTGGACCAGGTGGGTTTTCCTCAACCGGAGAGGTCCGGCTGAGGAAAACCGCTTGGATTCCAACTGCCCCAAAGGGTTAGCGCTTTTCGGACCGGCAAAGCCGGCCGCACCGTATGAAGGATCACCTGCATGCCTACCGGTTACGACCTCAAATTCGCGAAAGCCTTTTTCGACCTGCCGGCCGAAGGGCGGCTGAACAAGATCATCGACAATTCCTTTCCGTCGTGGATCGAGAACTGCAATACCGGCGTCAGCCTGATCTACGCCAATGCCTGCAAAATGATGGAAGGCGTCACCGAAAAGGTCCTGGAGACGGACGAGGACCATCTTGGCCCCTTCGAGGTTTTCGCCTCGAGCACGGCATATGAGGTCGAGACCGGCTACGATCTCTATAATCCGGACACCGGCGCGATCGTCCCGCTCAACGAGAAAGGCGAGGACGGCTATTTCTACATGCTTGAAACCGGCATCCGCTCCATGAGTTGCGATGACGGCGTTCTCGATCCGCGCTGGCTGATCCCGGAAAACCCGGAAACGCGCCCCTATCTCGTCAAGAAATACGGCAAGGTGTTTTCGGCGCAATTGCGGTTCTGGTCCCATGATTCCGAGACCTACAAAGCGCGCTACGACGAATATAAGGCGATGATGGCGAAATTCCCCGATGTCAAGGTCGTCGAGAAGGAATTGACCGCGAGCCTCCGCAACAAGTTCCGTTTCCGGCCGAAGCGGAAGGAAAAGATCGATCTCGTCGAGACGAAAGTCACGGCGATCGCGATCGGTATCGATTTCTAACCAAAGGTTGGGCGCGCTACTTCTCCCGCTTGCGGGAGAAGGTGGCCTGACGAAGTCAGGTCGGATGAGGGGTCGTTGGAGCTGAAAGAACGCTCATCCGCTTCATTTCATCAGCACCTTCTCCCGCAAGCGGGAGAAGGGACGCGCCGCTCCATTGCGTTCTTCAAGATGATGATCTGCTACCATGGCTGAAGACCCGGCATCTCCTCAGCTCATCCTCCATTTGACGATCAGCGGCCGTGTGCAGGGCGTCAGCTATCGCGTCTGGCTGAAGGCGGAGGCGGACGCGCGCGGCGTAACCGGCTGGACCCGCAACCGCGGCAACGGCGATGTGGAGGCGGTTTTGGCCGGTCCTCCCGAAACGGTCCAGACGCTATGTGAACTCTGCCGCTCGGGGCCGCCCATGGCGCGCGTCGATCAAATCCTGATCGACGAAGCGGAGGCGTCGGTTCTGGAGCCCGGCGGCCCGCGCGATTCCTTCGTCATCCTGCCGAGCGTCTGAGTCCGCGATCGGAGGAAAGGATCCCTCATCCTGAGGAGCGAGCCATAGGGCGTTGCGAAGCGACGCCCGTCGCAAGCAACGGGCTATGGCTCGCGTGCCGTCGCCCTTCGAGACGCTGCTTTCAGCAGCTCAAGGGTGAGGGCGCTTTCCGTGGACTCATTTGCCAAAACCGCGATAGGGTCTTTGCAATCTTGTTTGCTTATGGATGTCCCGCGTGATCGGCTCCTTTTCAGCCTTTGTCTTTGGGTATCTCTGCGGCTCCATTCCTTTCGGCATTATTTTGACGCGGCTCGCCGGCACCAAGGATCTGCGGGCGATCGGCTCCGGCAACATAGGCGCGACCAATGTGTTGCGTACCGGCCGCAAGGATCTGGCGGCGCTCACACTCCTGCTCGACGCGCTGAAGGGGACGTTCGCCGTTCTGGTTGCGAATGGTCTCTGGCCGGTGAGCCAAACCGAAATCCCGGTGGCTCTTTGTGCCGCTGCCGGCGCCTTTCTCGGCCATCTCTTTCCGGTCTGGTTGCGCTTCAAAGGAGGCAAGGGCGTCGCGACTTTTCTCGGCTGTCTCTTCGGGCTGCAATGGCAGGCGGGGCTCGCCTTCGTCGCCATCTGGCTCGGCGTCGCCGCGCTCACCCGCTATTCCTCGGCGGCGGCTCTCAGCGCCAGCGCCTTGGTGCCCGTGGTTCTCTTGGGCTTGGGCCAAGGCCAGAAGGCGCTTCTCTTTACGGGGCTCGCCGTGCTGCTCTGGATCATGCACCGCGCCAATATCATGCGGCTTTTGGGCGGCACCGAACATAAGATCGGGCAGGCATGAGCGCAGCCACGCAGCTCTCCGATCGCGAGCGCTTCGATTGGCTGCGCTTGTCGCGCTGCGAGAATGTCGGGCCGCGCACCTTTGCCATGCTGCTGAAGCGCCATGGCAACGCGGCGGCGGCGCTCAAGGCGCTGCCAAGCCTTGCGGCGAAAAACGCCAATGGCCGTGTGCTGCGGCTTGCCAATGTCGAGGATATCGAAGCCGAGTTCGAAGCGGCGGAACGCTGCGGCGCGCGTTTCATCGGCTGGTCCGAGCCGGACTATCCCTGGCTTTTGCGCGAGATCGATTCGGCGCCGCCAATGATCGCCATTCGCGGCAATCCCTCCGTCTTCGCGCGACCGACAGCGGCGATCGTTGGCTCGCGCAATGCCTCGGCGGCGGGGCTCGCCTTTACCGAGCGCCTCGCGCGCGGTCTCGCCGAAGCGGGCTATGTCGTGGTCTCGGGCCTTGCGCGCGGCATCGACGCACGGGCGCATCGCGCTACGACCGAGAGCGGCACGATTGCCGTGCTCGCTGGCGGTCACGATAAGATCTATCCGGCCGATCACGAGAAACTTCTGGAGCAGCTTCTCGAAAGAGGTGCTGCCATCAGCGAAATGCCGTTTGGCTGGGAAGCGCGCGGCCGGGATTTCCCACGCCGCAACCGTATCGTCTCCGGGCTCTCGTCCGGCATTGTCGTCGTCGAAGCCGCAAAAAACTCCGGCTCGCTGATCACCGCGCGCTTCGCAGGCGAGCAGGGACGCGAGGTCTTCGCGGTGCCGGGATCGCCGCTCGATCCGCGCGCCGAGGGCACCAATGCTCTGTTGCGCGATGGCGCGACTTTCTGCACGAGGGTTGAGGATGTGCTCGACGCGCTAGCGGCGCGGCTGCAGGCGCATATGCGTCATGGCGATCTCTTCTCTGAGCCGAGCGCGACGGAAAATCCGAATGAACCGCTCTGGGATGAACTCGATCTCGACGAGGGTTTGGAGCCGGGCGCGGTACCTAAGACTCACTCTCCGGATCGGGCGCCGGCGCCTTACGGCATCGAGCAGACAGCCGATGAAGCCGACTCTGCCGGTGCCGAGCCCTTTTCGGGACCGGAGCGGATCATCGGTCTTTTAGGGCCGTCGCCGGTTTCGATCGACGAATTGGTCCGCGCGGCGGACATGCCCGCACAAGCGATTCGGGCAATCCTGCTCGAACTGGAGCTGGCCGGCCGCCTCGAACGGCATGGCGGCAATCTCGTCTCGCTGGTTTGACTATTCAATCACTACGCGAGAAAATTTATATAAGTATTTGATCTTATAGAAGAAGTGAGCTGACCGCTCACTTGATCTTGGTTTCCTTGAACTCGACATGCTTGCGCACGACGGGATCATATTTCTTGAACGTCAGCTTCTCGGTCTTAGTGCGGGCGTTCTTTTTGGTCACATAGAAATAGCCCGTGTCGGCAGTCGACAGGAGCTTGATCTTGATCATCGCGGCCTTAGCCATGGGATATCCTTAAGCGCAAACGACGGCGAATGCCGTAGACGCCGGCTTCGACCTGAATTGGAGATTTGCGCGCACCATAAGGATCGCGCCCCGCCTGTCAAGAATCCGCGTGTCGCAAGCTGCGCCAAACGAGAGCCAAATAGGGCAAAATCAACACGGCGATCCCGATAAAAAACCCGTTCGGCGTCACAAGATCGAGCCCGAAACCGACCACCGGCGGCCCGGCCAGCATGCCGAGCGAATAAAACATGACGAAAGCCGCATTGGCGCTCGCCAATTCCGCTCCGCCATAGCGCGAACCCAAAAGCGCGAGGCCGATGGCATAAAAGCCGCCGACGAGGCCGCCCCAGACGGTCAACATCACGCAGAACAGGATAAAGTTGACGGAAGCCGCCAAAGGCAGCGCGATGGTCCCGAGCAGGCCACCGAGCGCGACGGCGAATAGAAGTCTGCGCCGGTTGAAGCGGTCCGACAGCAGGCCGATCGGGATTTGAAACAGCATATTGCCGAGAAGAAAGAGCCCGAGAAATCCGGCGCCGGCTTCGACGCCGAGGTGGATTCGCAAGGCATAGACGGGCAGAAGGCTCATGCTCGCCGTCTCGATGGCGCCGTGGAGAAGCGCGGCCAGCGTCGCGACCGGCATCAGCGTCAAAAAGCTGGAGACGGGGATTGCGGTGCGAGCCTCGATCTGCGGCGCGCTTTGATTGAGCGCGATCGGCAATGTGGCGATGATGAAAAGCGCGATGCCGATGACGAAGGGTTTTGCCCCTTCGACGCCGGTGACGAGAAGGATGAGCGGGCCAAGGGCGAAGCCGATGGCAAGCGTCGTCGTGTAAAGACCCATGACGATGCCGCGCCGGCCGGGCGGTGCGACCGCATTGATCCAATATTCGCTGATCACGAATAAAGTCGTCAGCGTGGCGCCGAAGATGGCGCGGATGAGGAGCCAGGACAGATAATCGCCGGTGAGAGCGAAAGCCGCGAGGCTGAGCGCGCCAATGATGAGCGCAAGCAGCAAAAGACGGCGGGTGCCGATCCATCGCGCTAAAACCGGTACGAAGGGCGCCCAGGCGAGCGTCGCGAGGCCGCCCGCCGCCGGGTTCAAGCCGATGGCTCTCGCCGAATATCCGGCCTCTTCGAGGCGCACCGACAAAAGCGCGATGGTGAGCGACAGGCCGACGCCGACAATCGAGATCGTGGCTATGGCCGCGGCGATTCCGAGCGCGGTTTTCATGTTCTCGGCGGACGCGTCGGACCGAGGCTCTTTCAGACTTCGGCGCGTATCCAACGATCGTCCTGCGCGTAAAAATAAGGAACCGGCAGGTCATGGCCTAGACCAGCCGCGAGCCGATGCGCAAGCTCCAGGGCGATGAAATAAGTGACGGGCAGAATGTCGAGGCGCGCCAGCTCCGCGACGGTCACCCAGCGAAGCTCGACGAGTTCGGAGCCGTCATTGACCGCGTCTTCTTTGGTCGCGGAGATATCCTTCGCGTCGGCGGCGAAGAAATGCGTATCGAAGCGGCGCGGATATCCAGGCGGTGTCAGCGCGCGCGCGACATAATGCAATTTGTTGAGATCCGGGATCACCTGCGCCGCCGCGAATTGCGCCCAGGTGGTATCGGGCGGGGCTGACACTGCAAGCTCGCTGCGATCCCCAAGCAGCATGCCCGTTTCTTCGAAGAGTTCGCGGATCGCCGTCAGGGCGAGTGCCTCGGGCGCGGCGATGGCGTTGCCCGTCGCGGGTTGGCTCAATCGTCTAGCCGCCTGCGGGGCAAGTGTGCCGAGCGCAGTCATCTTGGCGTCTTCGGGCTCGCTGCGTCCGCCGGGAAAGACGAATTTGCCCGGCAAAAAAACGTGATTGGCGTGCCGGCGTCCGAGAAGAAGTTTCGGTTCGGCTTTGAAACTATGGTCGATCAGGATCAGACTTGCGGCGAGACGCGGCTCCGGATCGTTTGCCGCCGTCACCATGATTACTCCGCAGGTGTTTTTTCGGCCTCCGCAGCATCGTCAAATCCGTGCATGCGCAAAGCCCATTGATAACCGATCAAAGCGCCTTTCATCATCGGCAGCAAGGCCAGGGACAGGACGATTGTCAGCGCCGGCCAGATCGCAATATGCAGCGAGAGCGGCGCGTCCGGCCATTTGTCCTCGACGATCAGCATCGAGGCTCCGATGATATGGCCGACGACGAAGATGGTCATATAGGGCGGCGCATCATCGGCGCGCTGATGGAACAGTTCTTCGCCGCAGGCCGGGCATTTATCGTTAACTTTGAGGTAACGGTAAAACATCTTGCCTTCGCCGCATGAGGGGCAGCGGCCGCGAAAGCCTCGCCACAGCGAGCGTCCAATCTTGCGCTCGCTGCGCTCGGATGTTGGCATGCCCGCGTCATGCGACATTACGACGGCGGGATAAGACACTTGCACAGCTTTCATTTCAAGCTCCAGGCAACAGTGCTTTTCAGTGAGATAAAGGCAAAGATTCTCAAACGCAGGGAATCAAAATTCATAGGTATCCAACTGAGGCGTCGAGACTCAAATGTCAGGATCGATGCGCCTTAGATAGACGCGATCGGCTCTTTGGAACATGAGGCCCGCTGTCGCGTGGCACCTTGCCCTTGAGCGGTCTTTGACCGCGCCGGGGCTCGCTGTCGATCAACTCGAAACGTAACGCACCTGCGAAGGGCGCTGCTTCGACAAGCTTCACCGTCACCGGATCGCCGAGCCTGTGCGTGATGCCGGAGCGCGTGCCGACGAGCGCATGCTGGGTCTCCTCGTAGCGGAAATAATCCGCTCCGAGCGTCGCCGCCGGGATAAACCCATCGGCACCCGTATCGGCGAGCTTCACGAAAAGCCCAGCCCGCGTCGCGCCCGAGATGCGGCCTTCGAATTGCGCGCCGATCTGATTGGCCAAATGCGTAGCGATCAGGCGGTCGGTCGTTTCGCGTTCGGCGGCCATGGCGCGACGCTCCGCCGCAGAGATGCGCGCGGCAATTTCCGCCAATTGCTCGCGCGTCATGTCTGGCATGCCACCGTGACCGAAATGCAAAGCCTTGATCAAGGCCCGGTGCACGATGAGATCGGCGTAGCGGCGGATCGGCGAGGTGAAATGCGCGTAGCGGCGCAAGTTGAGGCCAAAATGGCCGTAGTTCTCGGCGGCATATTCGGCTTGCGCCTGCGACCGCAACACGACTTCATTGACGAGCTGCTCGTTCTCCGTGCCGCGCACGCGTTTCAATATGCCGTTGAATTGCTCCGGCCGGAGCACCTGGCCCTTCGCGAGCTTGATGCCGATCGAGGCTAGAAACTCTGCGAGATTATTAAGCTTCTCGACGGTCGGTTCATCATGCACGCGATAGATCAGCATCTCGCGTTTGTCTTCGAGCGACTCGGCTGCGGCGACATTGGCCATGATCATGAATTCTTCGATGAGCCGATGCGCATCGAGCCTCTGCGGTACGATCACGCGATCGATCGAACCGTCGGGTTTCAGCAGAATCTTGCGCTCCGGCAGGTCGAGATCGAGCGGCGCGCGCTGGTCGCGCGCGATCTTGATTGCGGCATAGGCGGCCCATAGCGGACGCAGCGTTAAGGTTAGAAGCGGCGCGGTTGTTTCGTCCGGCGCGCCGTCGATCGCCGCCTGCGCCTGCGGATAGGAGAGTTTCGCGGCCGAGCGCATCATGATGCGGTGGAATGTGTGGCGAAGCTTGCGGCCATGCGCATCGACGAACATGCGTACCGCCAAGGCCGGCCGGTCTTCAAGCGCGCGCAGCGAGCAGAGATCGTTCGAGATCCGCTCCGGCAACATGGGCACGACGCGATCCGGGAAATAGACCGAATTGCCGCGGTCGAGCGCTTCCTTGTCGAGCTGCGAATGCGGCCTCACATAGGAGGCGACATCGGCAATGGCGACAACGACAATATGACCGCCTTTATTGTTCGGGTCATCATCTTCACGCGCATAGACCGCGTCGTCATGATCCTTGGCATCGGCCGGATCGATCGTGACGAGCGGAAGATCGCGCCAATCCTCGCGATGCTCCATCGTAGCATGGCGCATATGCTCTGCCTCGGCGAGCGCTTCGGGGCGGAACTGGTTGGGAATGCCATGCGTGTGGATGGCGATCAGGCTGATCGCGCGTTCGCTTGAGAGCGAGCCGAGCTTTTCGCGCACGCGAGCCGAGGGCAGGCCGAGGCGGCTCGCGGCCAGAACCTCCACCGCGACGAGATCGCCTTCCTCGGCCGTACTCTCGTCGCCCGGCAGGATGCGGTAATCCCCGCGTGAGGCCATCTTCTTATCGACCGGCGACACACGCCCGCCGCCTTGCGGATCGCGGCGGTAGATGCCGAGCACCTGAGCCTTTGCGCGGGACAAAAGCTTGATGATGCGGCCGCTATAGGCAGGCTCATGCGCCGCGGCGTCGCGCAATGGCTCGACGCGCACGAGCGCGCGGTCGCCGAGGCCTGGGACCGGCGCGCCCCGCCGCTGCACGCGCGGCAGAAGCAAAACGATTTTCGGCACGTCGCCGTCGCTCGGGTCCCATTCGGCCGGAACCGCGAGAAGATCGCCGTCGCGGTCGCGCGAGAAAATCTCGGCGAGAACGACGGTCGGCAGAAGTCCGGCCTTGTGCAGAGTTTTGCGGCGGCGTTCGATCGCGCCTTCGGCTTCGAGCTCCTTCAGGACACGTTTGAGACCGATCTTATCAGAGCCCCTGATGCCGAAGGCTCGCGCGATTTCGCGCTTGCCAATCTTCGATGGTGTCTTTTCGCCGAGCGCTTCGCGTTCGCGCGCGATAAAGGCCAGAATTTCCTCGCGTGTCGGAAGCGGGGGAGGAGCGGGTGCATCCATTCCCTCGGTCATGGGCCTGCCGGTCTTGCGGGTCCCGGCAGGCTTTCTCACGCGCGGCGGGCCTTGGTTGGCGCCTTTTTGGCGGGTGCTTTTTTCACTGCCGTTTTCTTCGCTGGAGCCTTTGCCGCTGAGGCCTTCGCCGCAGCGGCGGGTTTGGCTTTGGCCGGTGCTTTCTCGGTGCTCGCCGCTTTAGTGCCCGCTGTCTTTTTAGCAGGCGCGACCTCGAATGGCGGCTCTTCGTCGTTCTCGACCACGGGTTTGGCCTTAGCGGTCTTTTTCGCCGCCACTTTAGTGGCGGGCGCTTCCTTCTTGGCCGTGGCCTTCTTTGCCGTGCCCTTCCGCACGGGCACCGGGCCACCCTTGTCCTCGATGAGGCGGATCGCTTCTTCAAGCGTCACGGTCTCGGGCGACATATCCTTTTTCAGAGTCGCATTGACCTTGCCGTGATTCACGTAAGCGCCGAAGCGTCCGTTACGCACGGTGATCGCGCCACCCGACGGATGTTCGCCGAGAAGCCTGCCTTGCACACTCGCATTGCCGGCGCTTTTGCCCGCCAGCAGAGCGATTGCTTCTTCGAGCGTGAAGGTCGTCGGGTCCGCCTCGCGCGGCAAGGTCGCATTGATCTTGCCGTGATTGACATAGGGGCCGTAACGGCCAGCCTTGATCGTCACCGCGCCGCCGGACGGATGATCGCCAAGCGCGCGCGTCGCGGCGGCCGTATCGCCGCCGAAGCGCCGGCCGCTGAGGCCGCTTTCCTTGGCGACGATGAGATCGATCGCGCGATTGCCGCCGATCTCCAATATGTCTTCATCCTTGCCGATATTGGCGTAGGTCTTGCCGTGCTGAACATAGGGTCCAAAACGCCCAAGGCCTGCCAGAATCGGCTCCTTGGTTTCGGGATGTTTCGCGACCTCGCGCGGCAAGGACAAAAGCTTCAGCGCCTTTTCCAAATCGACGTCGGACGGCTGCATGGTTTTCGGGATCGAAGACCGTTTCGGCTTGTCGCCCTCGCCAAGCTGAATATAGGCGCCGAAGCGACCGTCGCGCAGCGAGATCTCTTCACCCGTCGCCGGGTCCTGGCCCAGCACTTTGACGCCGGGGCGATCGGTGCCGTCGACGCCATTGGCCTCCGCGCCCGTATCGGCCAGCGTGCGGGTGAATTTGCATTCCGGATAATTCGAGCAGCCGATGAAGGCGCCGAATTTGCCGAGCTTCAGCGAGAGTTGCCCCGTGCCGCAAGACGGGCAGGCGCGGGGACTGGACCCATCTTCCTTCGGCGGGAAAATATGCGGACCCAGAATCTCGTTGAGACTGTCGAGCACTTGCGTGGTGCGCAGATCCTTCGTTCCTGCGAGCGCGCTTGAAAAATCGGCCCAGAAATCGCGCAGCACTTGTTTCCAATCGATCTCCGAATTGGAGACGCGATCCAGTTTTTCTTCGAGATCGGCGGTGAAATCGAAGCTGACATAACGCGTGAAGAACGATTCGAGAAAGGCGGTGACGAGGCGCCCTTTATCTTCCGGCACGAGCCTTTTCTTCTCGATCCGCACATATTCGCGGTCTTTCAGAACAGCGAGCGTCGAGGCATAGGTCGAAGGCCGGCCGATGCCGAGTTCTTCCATGCGTTTGACGAGCGTGGCTTCGGTGAAGCGCGGCGGCGGCTCGGTGAAATGCTGGCTGGCGTCGATCGTGTCCTTGGCCAGAGGCTCGTCTTTCGCCATCGGCGGCAGGCGACCACCTTCTTCATCGTCGGGATCGTCGTCCTTGCCTTCCTGATAGAGCTTCAGGAAGCCGTCGAAGCGCACGACCTGTCCGGTCGCGCGCAGATCGAGCGTGCGGGTCCCGTCCTTCGCGACAATATCGACCGTGGTGCGTTCGAGTTCTGCCGATTCCATCTGGCTTGCGATGGTGCGCGTCCAGATCAATTCGTAGAGACGTGCCTGATCGGGATCGAGCGCGCGCATCACATGTTTCGGCAGACGGCCGAGATCGGTCGGGCGGATGGCCTCATGCGCTTCCTGCGCGTTCTTGGCTTTCACCAAATATTTGCGCGGCACCTTCGGGACATATTTGTCGCCATATTCCTTGCCGATGACGCGCCGCGCGGCACTGATCGCCTCCGGCGCCATGTCGACGCCATCGGTTCGCATATAAGTAATAAGACCGACGGTCTCACCGTCTATGTCGGCGCCTTCATAGAGTTTCTGTGCGAGCTGCATGGTGCGCGCCGGCGCAAAGCCCAGTTTGCGCGAGGCTTCCTGCTGCAGGGTCGAGGTGGTGAAAGGCGCAAACGGATGCCGTTTGGCCGGTTTCGACTCGACGTCTACGACCGAAAATTTGGCGCGTTCGAGCGCGGTCTGGAGATCCTTGGCAACCGCTTCGGTACCGATATCGAGGCGGCCGATTTTCTTGCCGTCGGCGCCGATCAGGCGGGCGGCGAAGGGCTGGCTGGCCTTCGTCTTCAAATGCGCCAGGATCGACCAATATTCGCGCGAGACGAATTGCTCGATCTCAAGCTCACGGTCGCAGACAAGCCGCAGCGCCACGGATTGAACGCGCCCGGCCGAGCGCGCGCCCGGCAATTTGCGCCAAAGCACCGGCGAGAGATTGAAGCCGACAAGATAATCGAGCGCGCGGCGGGCGAGATAGGCATCGACCAGAGCCGCGTCGATCTCGCGCGGATGTTCCATCGCTTCGAGCACGGCGGATTTGGTGATCGCGTTGAAGACGACGCGTTCGACCGTCTTATCCTTCAAGACGCGCTTATTCTTCAAGACTTCGAGGACATGCCAGGAAATGGCTTCGCCTTCGCGGTCAGGGTCGGTTGCGAGAATAACCCGATCGGCGTGCTTTACGGCATTGGCAATGTCCGACAGACGCTTGGACGATTTGGCATCGACGTCCCAGACCATTGTGAAATCGGTCTCCGGATCGACGGAGCCGTCTTTCGAAGGTAAGTCCCGGACATGACCATATGAGGCATAAACTTCGTAGTCCTGGCCCAAATATTTGTTGATGGTCTTGGCCTTCGCCGGCGATTCGACGATGACAACATTCATAAAAGAAAGTCCTCCTCTTCCCGTAGGAAGGCAGTTTGAACAGGCCTTTACTTGAAAGCATTAAGCTTGCAGCAGCCGTTATCTTTTCAGCTTAGCCCCAGTTCTTCATGACAGAAGATGGGTAAGGGCAGTGCAATCGTCAAATAGGCACGAAGACTTAAGGCGGAGCAACACCGGCTTAACGGTATCGGCGCGCCGCCCGGCTTAGTGCCGGCAGCGCCATTGGCACAGCGCGAGAGGCGTGGCAAGCCTTTTCACCAATTCCGTGAGTTTGTCTTGCGAATGGTAGGGATTCACTCCATACAGCGAGTTTAATGTCTGAATTGCCCCCAAAGATACGATTTTCTCACCGGCATTTGCTGGGGATTGAGGGACTTTCGCCGCTTGACATCAATGCTTTGCTTGATCTTGCCGAGGACGCCGTCGAAGTGTCGAGGCAGGTCGAAAAGAAGCGGATGACGCTGCGCGGCCGCACCCTCATCAATCTTTTTTTCGAAGCCTCGACCCGCACCCAATCCTCTTTTGAGCTTGCCGGCAAACGGCTTGGCGCCGACGTCATGAACATGTCGGTTGCGACCTCGAGCGTGAAAAAAGGCGAGACTCTGATCGATACGGCGATGACGCTGAACGCCATGCGGCCGGATATTATCGTGGTGCGCCATGCCCAGGCGGGGGCCGTGCATCTGCTCGCCAAAAAGGTCGATTGCGCGGTCGTCAATGCGGGCGACGGCGCGCATGAACATCCGACCCAGGCTCTGCTCGACGCTTTGACGATCCGCCGCAACAAAGGTTCCATCTCCGGCCTGACGGTGGCGATTTGCGGCGATATCCTGCATTCGCGCGTGGCCCGGTCGAATATTCTGCTTCTCGCTTGCCTCGGCGCGCGCGTGCGCGTGATCGGACCTTCAACGCTCCTGCCGCCCGGCATCGAGCGCATGGGCGTCGAGGTCTTCACAGACATGCGAAAGGGGCTCAAAGGCGCCGACATCGTGATGATGCTGCGCCTGCAGCGCGAGCGAATGAGCGGCGGCTTCGTGCCATCCTCGAAGGAATATTTCCGCTTCTTCGGCCTCGATGAAGAGAAATTGGCCCTCGCGAAGCCGGATGCCTTGGTCATGCATCCGGGCCCCATGAATCGCGGCGTCGAAATCGATTCGGCCGTCGCGGACGGTCCGCAGAGCCTTATTCGCGAACAGGTCGAGATGGGCGTTGCCGTGCGCATGGCCGTCTTGGAAGCGCTCGCGCAACATTTACCGAATAGCTAGGGCTTATGGCGACGAACCCCGGCACATCGATTTCCTCCCCGTCGATCGCACATCAGCCATTGGCGCTCGTCAATGCGCGGTTGATCGACCCAGATCAGGCAACCGAAACGCGCGGCGGCGTTTTGGTCGCCGATGGATTCATCCGCGACCTTGGAGCGTCGATCACCGCCGATGCCTTGCCGCCGCACGCACAAATCATCGATTGCGGCGGCGATGTCGTCGCGCCCGGCCTTATCGACATGCGGGCTTTTCTGGGCGAACCCGGTGCCGAGCATCGCGAGACGATTGCTTCCGCAACGGCAGCCGCCGCAGCTGGCGGAATCACGACGATCCTCATGCGCCCCGATACGACGCCGCCGGTCGATGAAGCGGCCGTGGTCGATTTCCTGTTGCGGCGCGCTCGCGACACCGGCCGCGTCCGGGTGCTTCCGGCCGCGGCTTTGACGAAAGGATTGCAGGGGCTGGAGATCGCCGAAATCGGTCTTCTCCAGCAAGCCGGCGCCATCGCCTTCAGCGATGGAGCGCGCAGCGTGCGCAATGCGCAAGTGATGCGCCGGGCCTTGGCCTATGCCAGCGATTTCGACGCGCTCATCATCCATCATGCCGAAGACCCGGATCTCGCGGCCGGCGGCATGATGAACGAAGGCGAATTCGCCTCAAGGCTCGGCCTGACCGGTATTCCGCGCGAGGCCGAAGCCATCATGCTCGATCGTGATATGCGGCTCGTAAACCTCACGCGTGCGCGCTACCATGCCGCGCTCGTTACGACGACACTCTCCGTCGAAATCATCAAAAGAGCGAAGGCCGCGGGCCTGCCGGTGACCTGCGCGACATCCATCAATCATCTGACGCTGAATGAGAATGATATCGGCGATTACCGGACCTTTTTAAAGCTGGCTCCGCCGCTTCGCCATGAGGACGAACGGCGTGCGCTGGTCGAAGCTTTGGCCGAAGGCGTAATCGATATCGTGGTTTCGGATCATAATCCCCAGGATGTCGAAACCAAGCGGCTGCCTTTCGCCGAAGCGGAGGATGGCGCGATCGGTCTTGAGACCATGCTTTCCGCTGGGTTACGGCTTGTGACCTCGGGCGAGGTAAGCCTTTTCCGCTTGCTGCATGCGATGTCGACGAAACCGGCGGAAGTGCTCGGCCTTCCTCAAGGACGCCTTGCCAAGGGCGCACCGGCCGATCTCATCCGATTCGACCCGGCGGAACCCTATGTCGTCGATCGGACAAAGCTCCATTCCCGCAGCAAAAACACGCCCTTTGACGATGCGCGGATGGAAGGCCGTGTAAAATTGACGCTGGTCGGCGGAAAAATCGCGCACGAAACGATCTAATTTATCGCTTTCGCGACACACCTCAGGCTCAAAGCCTCAAATAAGAAGTATCGCAGCGGGAATTTTTAAAGCCTCTTAACATAATCGTCGCATGACTACGCAGAATTACTAGAGCGGGATGAGGGAACTATGTAGCGGTTTTCCGTCAGCATCCTGCTCTAACCTCTTTGTATCGATCACGTTCACGATGATGGATCGGTTCGATCCAAAATCACCTTGATCTCATGCGCAGGCACGATGTTCATTTCATTTTTGTCTCGATGGTTTCCTTTAGCCAACCAGGGTGCCTTCCAGCGCCGGGCGAGCAAAATCGCCATTGTGATTGTGCTTGCCACGCTCATTGCGATCCGCCTTTTTTCCGTCGCGAACCTCGTTGAAGACCGCAACGCGCAAGGGCAGAGCTCTCTGCAATCGATCAACAATATTAGCGTATTGGTCGAGCAGGATATCGAACGCGACATCGAGTTTTACGATCATTCGCTGCTGGCTGTAGCCGATGGTATCGCGCGTCAGGAGCTTATGGGACAAAACCCGGACACGCAGCAGCAGAATCTGTTCGAGCATCGTTCACTATATCATGACGAGGGGATCGGATCCCTGATCGTTCTTGATGAAAACGGGAAGGTGGTTGTGGATTCAGAATCCACCCCGCCTCGGCAAGCCGACCTATCCGATCGCGAGTATTTCCTGGTTCACAAGACAGCCAGTTCCGCTACGGGCCTCTATATCAGCCATCCGCTTCGCAACCGTTTAAGAAACGGCGAGTGGATGATCGCCTTGAGCCGCCGCATCAACCATCCGGACGGCAGTTTCGCCGGGGTGGTGGCCGGTGCGATCATGCTTGATCATTTCAAGCGTCTTTTCACCAAGATCACTTTGGCGGAAAACGATTCCATTACGCTCTTTGATAGAGATGGGACGATTGTCGTTCGTTGGCCCTTTACCGAAGCGGTGCTCGGGCAGAAGCTGGGCGATCCCAAACTCCTTAAGCAAATCGATCAGGCGCCGGATGGGCATCTGACAGTGAAGGCCTCAGCCAACGGCGCTGAGCGGCTGCGGGATTATCGCAGGGTCGGCAATTTGCCACTCATCCAAAGCGTCGGCATTTCCGTCAGCGATAACTCGACCGTCTTTTGGGTCATGGCGATCATCAGCGCTGCATGCTTCCTCGTCCTTTGCGCGGCTGTCTTCGCTTTGACGTCACAGCTTGAATCCGAACTGCGGCGGCGGCAAATGGCCGAAACGGCATTGGAGGAATTGGCCGCGACGGACGAGCTTACGGGCCTCGCGAACCGGCGGAAGTTCGACGACGTGTTCGCGTTCGAATGGCGCCGCGCCGAGCGCGAGAATAAACCCTTCTCCCTTTTGATGCTCGATGCCGACTTCTTCAAAGCCTATAACGACACTTATGGGCATCAGGCTGGCGACAAGGCGCTGCGCGGCATAGCCGATTGCATTAGAGCCGGTATCAACCGGCCGGCCGATCTCGCGGCACGATATGGCGGCGAGGAATTTGCCGTTCTATTGCCGGCGACCGATCCCAAGGGCGCGTTCTACATTGCCGAAGCCATCCGTGCGCGCGTTTTGGCAATGGGCTTGACGCATGAGAAAAGCCTCTATGGCGTCGTGACGGCCAGTATCGGCTTGGCCTGCGCATATCCGAGCCGAAAGGACGATCCGGCGAAGCTTTTACGTGCGGCAGATGAGGCGCTTTATTTGGCGAAGGCGGCGGGTCGCAACCAAGTCATACCGCCGCCGGAGTCGAAAGTGCGGCGCGTCGGATAGGACGGCTCATTTCCCGTCGCGCAGATAGGCCTCGGCCTCCATCTGCGCCATTTTCAGAAAATAGTTCAGGAGATCGAGCTGCGCGGTTTCTGCCAGGCTCGCGAGTTCGGCGGTCATTTGCGCGATATATTGCGCGGTGGATTCTCGCGCCTCCCGAAGCGGAGCCTCTGGCTGACCGGCAGGATTCGTGGTGTGAGGCAGCGAGCGTGATGGCATCAAGGTCAACCGCGGGTCCGTACAACTTATAAGTGTATTAAATATTGATCCAGGCCGGATTCTCAACGCAAAGCAGAGGGCTGCAACCAAGGTAGCCGCAGGCAGTTTTCAGTGTTGACCTGGTTCAGGCATGCTCGAAGCGTCGAGCTGACTTAACCGTTAGTATAGCGCAAAATGGCTTGAATACTACTTATGGTTGCAGATGTTCCGGCTTTTTTGAACTGGCAGGAGGAGAAGCTCCAGCCAAGGTCCGAGCAATCACTGCCTCCGTCTCGGACGACCAACCCTCTGGCGCCTTTTGAAGCGGTGGCAGAGCCGCGCCCGGCACGAGATGCACGATCTTGAAGCCGCGTTTCTTCAATTCGTCGAGCAAGTCAGGCAGCATAGCCGCCGTCGAAGCCCGTGAATCATGCAGCAGGAGAATGCCGCGTTTTTCCCGTTCGAGCTTTCGAAGGACAATCTGAAGTTCTTCCTCGGACGACATATCTAGCCAATCGAAGGCCCAGAAATCTGCGCCGAAGACGGCGATGTTCCGAGATGACAGCCATGTGACAAGGGCAGGCGTGTCGGCAAAGCCTGGAAACCGGAAAAACGGTACGCGCGGCTCAGGCCCCGCGGAGCCGTAAAGAATCCGATCATCCGCGGCAAAGCCTTTGTCGATATCGGCTTTGGCTGCCTCTTCCGTCATGAGCCGCAAGGTCTTGGCTGGATGCGAATAGGAATGATGGCCGATCGTTTCACCGGCCTCATATTCGCGCTTCAGCAGCGCCGGATAGGCCATGGCCTCGCGGCCGATGATGAAGAAGGTGGCTTTGACGCATTGCTTCGCCAGCGCATCGAGGATGTGGTCCGTGGTGCCCGGATTCGGGCCATCGTCGAAGGTCAGCACGACCTCGTGATCTTCAAGCTGCAAGGTCTGAGGATAGGTCTTGAAGCCGATCTGAAGGCCGCCCGGCGCGCCAACTTCGAGAACACGGCTGGTGCCCAGGGCGTCGGGCGGGCAGGGCGCGGCCGCGGCAAGGCTTGGCAGCGCCAGCATGAGGATCAGCGCAGCCAGGGAGAGTTTCACGCGCGTGTTCCAGTCCTCGATCGCCATTCTGCAGATTGAGCCTTCCCTATGTCGCATAAGAAGAGCCGTTTCGGCGTTTGCCTTCGTAGCCTGCCGCCCTTAAGAACCCGTCATTCCTGAGACATCGGATTTAGCCGATGTCTAAATATAAGAATCAGGCCATTTTCGAGCGCGATCCCTTGGCTTGAAAGAGTTGAGGGCCGGAGCGAACCCGGAATCGATAGATGAGCGATGTCGAAGACGAGCACACCGAACTTGCGACCGCGAGCCATCCTTCGGTCGAGACCGCCTCGATCTATGATGACGACGACGAGGTCCGCTCCGACTTCGTCCATGAGGTCGCTGCCGCCATCGAAGCCGGATCGGTGGAGCGCGTCTGCGCGCTCGCCGGCGATTTGCATGAGGCCGACCTTGGCGCCTTGATCGAGGCGCTCGATCAAAACCTCCGCCCCAAGCTCATCGAGCTGATGGGGCAAGACTTCGATTTCGCCGCGCTCACCGAGGTCGACGATAATATCCGCGACGAAATCCTCGAAGAACTGCCGACGCGCAATATCGCCGAGGGCGTCCAAGATCTCGAATATGACGACGCCGTCAGCCTGCTCGAAGATCTCAATAAAGAAGAGCAGGCCGAAATTCTCGAGGCTCTGTCGCCGGTCGACCGCGCGGCTTTGCAACGTTCGCTCGATTATCCGGAGGAGTCCGCCGGCCGTCTCATGCAGACGACGCTCGTCACCGCGCCGCCCTTCTGGACGGCGGGCCAGGCGATCGATTTCATGCGCGATGCGGACGAGGAAGATCTGCCGGATCAGTTCTTTGAAATCTTCATCGTCGATCCGGCGCACAGGCTTTTGGGAAATGTGTTTCTCGACACTTTGATGCGGGCAAGGAGCAGCGCGAGACTCGAAGAGATCATGCTGGCGGATCGGCGCCGCGTGTCTGTGCTTGAAGATCGCGAAGAGGTCGCCCGAATCTTCGAGCGCTACAACCTCGTCTCCGTGCCGGTGGTCGATGAAGGCGAGCGGCTTGTCGGCGTCATCACCATCGACGATATCGTCGACGTCATCCAAGAGGAAGCCGACGCCGATTTGAAGGCGCTGGGCGGCGTGTCCATGTCGGAAGAATTATCCGACAGCGTGGCGCGCACGACGCGCAGCCGCTTCCTCTGGCTCTTCGTCAATCTCATCACGGCTTTCGTCGCCTCGTCGGTGCTCGGCCTTTTCGAGAATGAATTGCAGAAAATGGTGGCGCTCGCCGTGCTGGCGCCGATCGTCGCGAGCCAGGGCGGCAATGCCGCGACGCAGACGATGACGGTCGCGGTGCGCGCGCTTGCGACACGCGATCTGTCGCGCTTCAACGCGTTTCGCATCGTCATGCGCGAGCTCATGGTCGGCGCCTGGAACGGGTTGGCTTTCGGCATTCTGACGGGTGTCGTTGCCAGCATCTGGTTTGGCCTTACGGGCCTTGGCGTTGTCATCGCGATGGCGATGCTGACCAATCTCATCGCCGGCGCGCTCGGCGGGATCTTGATCCCCCTGATCCTCGACCATTTCGACGTCGATCCGGCGGTGTCGTCGGGTGCCTTCGTGACGACGGTGACGGATGTCGTCGGCTATTCGTCGTTCCTAGGGATCGCGACGCTCTGGTTTCATCTGGCGTCGTGAAGTGATTAGCCGAAGCCTGTTGCCCTCATGCTGAGGAGGCACCGGAGGTGCCGTCTCGAAGCATGAGGGTTTTCTTAGATTGTTGATACTGCCCCTCGCCCTTCGAGACGCGTTCCTCCGGAACGCTCCTCAGGGTGAGGGGCTGGCCCAGACTCACTCCGGGTTTTCCAAACTGAATGTCTCCGACGTCTCGTCATAGGCGAAAATCTCGCCATAACGGCCCCAGGTGATGACGGCCTTTAACGTGCGGTCGGCATATTCGTCCGACATATAATCTTCGAGCTCTTCGAGAAAGCGCACGGCTCTAGCGCGATGCGTCGGCCGGTCGTCGAGCACGACTTTGATATGCGTCGCGAGCGGCACATAGGCGAGCAGATGGTCGCCGAAGAGCTTCTTGCGCGCATCGGTCTCTGCGTCGGCGAAACGCCGCCCGGCCGGAGTGAGCTTGATAGAGCCTTCCTCGATTTCGGCAAAGCGCATGAGCTGCAAAGTTTCGCCGACAGGGAAAAGTTCGTCGATTTCCATTTGCAGATCTTCGGCGAGTTCCGGAAGATCGGCCTTGCCGTGATAGGGCTCGGCCGCGATCTCCTCCATCATGCCGGCGAGCGTATTGGTCGAAATGCGCGGCAGGGCCATGGCCATGCCGAGGCCGGGGAAGGTACCGTCGCGCGGTGCCTCGTTCGGCTGACGCCGCGTCATCAAGGCGTAGATCTTATCGACCAATTGCCGGAATTCGGGATCGAGCCGGTTGCGCGGATGTTTCAAGGTGACCGTGATCTCTTCGACGATCCGGCCAGGATGCGACGAAAGCACGATGATGCGATTGCACATCAGCACGGCCTCTTCGATGTTGTGCGTGACCAGCAAAATCGTCTTGATCGGCATACGGCCTTCGACCCAAAGGTCGAGGAGGTCGGTGCGCAAGGTCTCGGCCGTCAAAACGTCGAGCGCCGAAAAAGGCTCGTCCATCAAGAGAAGGTTCGGATTGACGACAAGCGCGCGGGCAAAGCCGACGCGCTGGCGCATGCCGCCCGAAAGCTCTTTTGGAAAGGCGGATTCATAACCGTCGAGGCCGATCAGATCGATCGCTTTCAAGGCGCGCCTTCGGGCTTCCTCCTTGCCGACTTTGCGCGCCCGCAATCCCAGTTCGACATTGGCGAGCACGGTGAGCCAGGGAAACAGCGCGAAGCTCTGAAACACCATGGCGACGCCATCGACCGGCCCTGTTACCGGCTTGTCCAAATAGGAAACTTCGCCTGAGGCTGGCTTCGCGAGTCCGGCGATGATGCGCAGCAGGGAGGACTTGCCGCAGCCGGAGCGGCCGAGCAGGCCGACGATTTCGCCGTCGCTGAGTGAGAGCGAGACCTTGTCGAGGACCGGCGGCCCGATCTCGCCCGAGCCCGTCTGATAATGTTGCGAGACGTTTTGAATCTCGAAGAGAGGTTTGGCGCGGGCATCGAGCATGGGTTGCATCCTTCCCGATTCAACTTAGAGCAATCACGCCCTAGGGTCTGAACCTATTTACCTGCTCCCTCACCCTGAGGAGCGCGCCGATAGGCGCGCGTCTCGAAGGGCGAGGGATCAACGTTATCTTCTCGATTCCAAACCCTCTTCCTTCGAGACGCGAGCTGCGCTCGCTCCTCAGGATGAGGGTTTGGAGTTGCACCCAATTGGGTCCGATGCTCTAATTGACGCTCAGCCTGCGCTCGGCCAGACCGAACAAAGGCCGCCACAAGAGGCGGTTGAACAAAGTGACGAAGACCGACATGATCGCGACGCCGAGAACGATTTTCGGAAAATCGCCGGCCGCGGTCGCCTCCGCTATATAGGAGCCGATGCCATGCGCCGTCACCGTGTCGTCACCCCATTTCACATATTCGGCGACGATCGCGGCGTTCCATGACCCGCCCGACGCGGTCAAGGCGCCGGTGACATAATAGGGAAAGATTCCGGGTAGGATCACATTCTTCCACCAGGCCCAGCCGGTGATTTTGAAATTCGACACGGCTTCGCGCAGATCGTTCGGGAAGGCCTGGGCGCCTGCGACGACGTTAAACAGAATATACCATTGCGTGCCGAAGACGATCAGGAAGCTCAGCCAAATATCCGGATTGAGCTTGAAGCGCAGGATCAAGACCACCGCGATCGGAAACACCACATTCGCCGGAAAGGCCGCGAGGAATTGCGCGAGCGGCTGGATCTTTTCGGCGAGCGCCGGGCGCAGGCCGACCCAGACGCCGACCGGAACCCAGACGAGCGAGGCGAGGAGGATCAAGAGGATCACCCGCAGCATCGTGAAGAACGTCAGGAGGATGCTCTGCCCCAAGTCGCTCCATTTGAGCGTCTGGCTGAGATAGCTGACGATCATCCAGAACGCGCCCGCCGCCACGGCCGCGATCACGGCAAGCCAAAGCGCGTCGATCAGTTTTGTCGTGCGGGAGTTTGCCGGCTGGCCCGAAGCGCGCAGCGGCAGCTCGAAACGCCAGAGCGCAACATTGCGCAATATGCCGCCCGGCCAATCTATCGTGGCGCGCAGCCAAGGCGAGCGCGTGAAAAGATCGATGACCCAGGATCTCTGCTGGGTCTGCGACATGGAGAGTTCAACACGGAAACGTCCGGCGAAGACGACGAGCGGCCGGAACAGGAACTGATCATAGGCCATGATCACGACGAACATGGTGATGACGGCCGCGATCACCGCGTCGATGCGCTTGTGTTCGATCGCGACCGCGAGATAGGAGCCGATGCCCGGCAATTTGATCGTCGTGTCGCCGACGGTAATCGCTTCCGATGCGACGACGAAGAACCAGCCGCCAGACATGGACATCATCATGTTCCAGATCAGGCTCGGCATGGCGAATGGCGTTTCGAGCTGCCAGAATTTCTGCCATCCGGAAAGACCGAAGCCGCGCGCCACTTCATTCAGATCTCGCGGGACGTTGCGCAAGGATTGGAAGAAGGAAAAGGCCATGTTCCAGGCCTGGCTTGTGAAGATCGCAAAAATTGCGGCGCATTCGGCGCCAAGCGTCGAGCCGGGAAAGAGGCCGAGAAAGAATGTCACGGTAAAGGACAGGAAGCCGAGGATCGGCACCGACTGCAGAATATCGAGAAGCGGGATGAGCACCATTTCAGCGCGCCGGCTTTTGGCGGCAAGCGTCGCATAGGTGAATGTGAAGATGAGCGAGGCGCCGATCGCCGCGAACATGCGCAAGGTCGTGCGCAACGCGTAATACGGCAGGTTCTCATATCCGAGCGAGATATCTGCCGCGGGCAGGGCAGCCAATGGCGCGTTGAGACCCCGCACCGCCTCCCCGATGGCCACGAAAGCGCCGAATATCAGCGCCATGGCCATCAGATCATATTGATTGGGAAGGGTCCGGCGGCCGAGCGAGGGGAAGGTCACAAATTTCGTCATAAATGCCGGTCAATAGCGGAAGCTGAACCCTGTCCATCACCGACTGCGATGACATTCAAGTGACGAAATCGCGCAGGCCCCGGTTTTGCCACAGAAGATGTGGATCAAGCGATTGCGGTGCCGGTCGCACGAGAAGCCGGTAGATTCTTGAATTCAGGCTCTATTTACCTTCTTTGCAAGGATAGCGGCTGGGCGCGGTATGGGAGGCAGGACTAGACCTCGGCGCTGCAGCTTGTTAACGAGGCGTTTCCAGGTGAACGATAATTTGAGCCCATGCCACGTTCGACCTTGACCGTTGCCGGCCGTCTTTTCTCGAGCCTCGCCGGGCTTTTCTTCACGGCTTTGGTAGCCGGCTGCGCCGGTGGCCCGAGCGTCACCGACCCTTTCCCACACCCTTCCGATTACGAGATCCACGGGATCGATGTTTCCAAATATCAGGGAAATATCGACTGGAACGCGGTGCACGACTCCGGCGTGCGCTTCGCCTGGATCAAGGCGACGGAAGGTGGTGATTACGCCGACGAAAAATTCCAGCAGAATTGGGAGGGCGCCAGGGCTGTCGGCATCCCGCGCGGCGCCTATCATTTCGCCTATTGGTGCCGTTCGGGCGAAGAGCAGGCCGCCTGGTTTCTGAGCCATGTGCCGAACGATCCCGACGCTCTGCCGCCGGTGCTCGACGTCGAATGGAACGCCCAGTCTAAGACCTGCCCGCATCATCCACCGCGCGAAGTCGCCATCGCTACGATGAAGACCATTTTGGTCGCGATGGAACGCGCCTATGGCAAACGCCCCATCATCTATACATCCGTCGATTTTCATCGCGATGTAATGGCCGGCGAGTTCACCGACTATCCGATCTGGGTGCGCAGCGTGAAATATTATCCCTCGGTCAAATATGGCGACCGAAAATGGCATTTCTGGCAGCACACGGCCGAAGGCAAGATCGCCGGCATCAGCGGCTATGTCGACCGCAATTGCTTCAACGGCACGGCCCGCGAATGGCAAGCCTGGCTGTCGAGCCTGCACGGGTAGTCTCAGGCCGCCCTTCGATCATCATCGTAAATCGTTCAGGACAGGGCTTGCAGATCGCGGCGGAGCCGATCCGGATCTTGGCTTGGAAGCAGAGCTTCGACGCTCATATGTTCGCGTTTCCAGATCGGCACGGCCTTCGACAATGCGGCGCGGCCGGCCGGTGTCAGCTTCAACAAGCGGCTGCGTTTGTCTTTCGGATCGACCAGGATTTCGATGAGGCCGCGCCGTTCGAGTGGTTTCAACGCCGCCGTCAAGGTCGTCCGGTCCATCGCGAGCAGCGCGGCGACGGAACTCATGCCGGGCGGGTTCGGGCGGTTCAGGGACATGAGAAGCGAGAATTGCCCGTTCGTCAGACCGACCGGGCGCAAGGCCTCATCGAAACGCCGTGCCATGGCACGCGCAGCGCGCTGCACATGCAAGCAGAGGCAGGCATCGCGGACATAAACTGTGGTCTCGAATGGAATCGTTACGATTTTTGACATGTCATAATTCTGTTGATATCAACCTATTTAGTCAAGGCGCAACCAAAGCGCCCAAGGGGTTTGCCGGCCGGACTAAGCAAAGGATCGCGCCAAACCCTATGCGCCATACATCTCAGGGGAGGGAAGCCATGGCCAATTTTTACGGCAAATTCGTCTGGTACGAGCTTATGACGACCGACATGAAAGCGGCGGAAGCTTTCTATCGCAATGTCGTCGGCTGGGGCGCGAAAGACGCGGGCTTGCCCAACCATGCCTATACGCTCTTCACGATCGGCGAGATGCCGACCGCAGGCATGATGGCGCTGCCGCCCGAGGCGCCCGCCGGCGCCCGGCCCGGATGGATCGGCTATGTGGCCGTCGATGACGTCGATGCGCGGGCCAAGGAAATCGCGGAGTCGGGCGGCGCCGTCTGCCACATGCCCACCGATATTCCGGGCATCGGCCGTTTCGCCGTCGTATCCGATCCGCAGAATGTGGTCTTTGCTTTGTTCAAGCCGGGAGAAGGTTCGCCGGGCGAGCCTCCGCCGCCATGGACGCCGGGACGCACTGGCTGGCACGAGCTGCATGCCGCCGATGGCCCCTCTGCCTTTGCTTATTATTCAAAACTCTTCGGATGGACCAAGGGCGATGCCTTGGACATGGGTCCGATGGGCGTCTATCAGATCTTCAACCATGATGGTGTCATGGCCGGAGGGATATTTACAAAGCCCTCCGCGGAGCCCGTGCCCTATTGGCTCTTCTATTTCAATGTCGCGGAGATCAATGCCGCGGTCGAACGCGTGAAGGCCGGCGGTGGCCAGATCCTCAATGGTCCGATGGAAGTGCCCGGCGGCAGCATGATTGTGCAATGTCTTGATCCGCAAGGTGCCATGTTCGCGCTGGTCGAACCGCGTGGCGGCCCGCAGAGCCATTAGGCGCTGCGCCTACCTTATTTGCGGGTCGCGCAGGGCTTGCGACCGGAGTTAGACTGCGATGCTGATCAATTGCGGTCAGCGCCCCCCATGAGCTCCGTCGGCGTCTGCCGGCGGAGTTTTTTGCTGTTTACACCGGCGTCTTGAGCGGCTGGCCTTCGCCGTCGAGGATAGGGGACTTGGACAGTTCCTGCACCTCGTCGTCGGTAAAGACACGGCTGCGGGTCAAAAAGCGCAAGTTCTCCGGCGTTTCGAGCGAAAAGCCGGAGCCGCGTCCCGGCACGACATCGATCAAAAGATGTGTGTGCTTCCAATATTCGAATTGCGTCCCGCCGATATAAAAAGGCTGGCCGCCGATTTCGCCGAGATAGACATCACTGCCACCGACTTTGAAATCGCCGCGCGGATAGCACATCGGCGCGGAACCGTCGCAACAGCCGGTCGATTGATGGAACATCAACGGCCCGTGCATGGCTTCGAGTTTGGCAATGAGCGCCAGCGCTGCCTCTGTCGCCTCGACTCGTTCGACCATGATGAGGGTTCCTTGTCAGTGACTAAACTCTCCGATGTCTCGGCTCACTCTATAACGCGTCATGCATAACGCGTCATGCCCGCGCTTGTCGCGGGCATCCACGTCTTGGGCCGGGTTTCATCTTTAAAACGTGGATGGCCGGGACAAGCCCGGCCATGACGATCCCTATTATCGCAGTTGCTCGCGAACCGCTCAGAAGAAGCCCAAAGCCTTGGGGCTGTAGCTGACCAGCAAGTTCTTCGTCTGCTGGTAGTGATCGAGCATCATCTTATGCGTCTCGCGCCCGATGCCGGACTGCTTATAGCCGCCGAAGGCCGCGTGCGAGGGATAGAGATGATAGCAATTGGTCCATACGCGGCCGGCTTGAATGCCGCGGCCCATGCGATAGGCGCGATTGATGTCGCGCGTCCAGACGCCGGCGCCCAGCCCGAACTGCGTATCATTGGCGATCGCGAGCGCTTCCTCCTGCGTCTCGAAGGTGGTGACTGCGAGAACCGGTCCAAAGATTTCTTCCTGGAAGACCCGCATCTTATTATGGCCTTCGAGAATGGTCGGTTTCACATAAAAGCCGTCGGCCAATTCGCCCGAAAGCCGGTTACGCTCGCCGCCGATCAGGACCTTGGCGCCTTCCTGCTTGCCGATGTCGATATAGGAGAGGATCTTCTCCATCTGATCGTTCGAAGCCTGGGCGCCGACCATCGTGTCTGAATCGAGCGGATGGCCTTGGATCATCTTGCCGACGCGGGCGATCGCCTTTTCCATGAACTTGTCATAGATCGACTTTTGCACCAGCGCGCGGCTGGGGCAGGTGCAGACTTCGCCCTGGTTGAGGCCGAACATGGCGAAACCTTCGAGCGCCTTGTCGAGGAAATCGTCGTCCTCGGCCATCACATCGGCGAAGAAGATGTTCGGCGACTTGCCACCGAGTTCGAGCGTCACCGGAATGATGTTTTCGGTCGCATATTGCATGATGAGACGGCCCGTTGTCGTCTCGCCGGTGAAGGCCACCTTGTTGATGCGCTTGTTTTGCGCGAGCGGCTTGCCGGCTTCGACGCCGAAACCATTGACGACATTGATGACGCCGGGCGGCAGAACGTCGGCGATCAGCTCCATGAGCACCATGATGCTCATCGGTGTCTGTTCCGCTGGCTTCATCACGACGCAATTGCCGGCGGCGATCGCGGGGGCGAGCTTCCAGGCGGCCATCAGCAGCGGGAAGTTCCAGGGAATGATCTGGCCGATGACGCCGAGCGGCTCATGGAAATGATAGGCGATCGTGTCGTGATCGATTTCCGAGAGGGAGCCTTCCTGCGCCAGGATACAGCCGGCGAAATAACGGAAGTGGTCTGCCACCAATGGGACGTCGGCGGCCGTCGTCTCGCGGATCGGCTTGCCATTGTCGAGCGTCTCGGCCATGGCCAAAATGGTCAGCCGGTCTTCGACGATATCGCCGATCTTGTTCAGAAGCTTGGCGCGCGTGGATGGTGACGTCTGCGCCCATTTCTCGCGCGCGGCATGCGCGGCGTCGAGCGCAAGCTCTATGTCCTCGGCGCTGGAGCGCGCGACCTGACAGATCGGCTTGCCGGAGATGGGACTGATATTATCGAAATATTGGCCCTTGACGGGGGGCACCCATTTACCGCCGATGAAATTGTCATAGCGTTCGCGAAGCGCGATCTGTGTCTTGAGGTCTTCGAGACTTTTGGCGAGCATGGACGTCCTCCCTGGTGAAGTTTTTCTTTATTTGAGCCCTCGCGTGTGGCGGCACAATGGCACTTTAGTCGCGGTCGAGCTTGAATAAGAAAAGCATGAAGCGGCTGTCGCGATGACGCCGCCGCCGACCGCGCAAACTTGGCATCGGTGCTGCTTGGCTCAATTGATCGGGATCAACCGTGTTCACGTTTCAATCCGGCCTTTTCGCTTTGCGGCCGGGAAGGTGGTCCTATATTTCTACTTGACTAGTAGACTAACTCATATAACGCTGGAAAGCGGTAATAGAATGCTGGGGCCACACGCCGATGACGGATACGACACAAACACAAAGCGTTGAAATTGAAGCGCCAAAGCCTCTCACGGAGGATTGGCTTGCGGCCGGTATCGGTCTTTTCATCGTCATTCTTGCCTTCATAGGCCTATCGGGCACCGATCTCCTCGGCTGGGCGGTGAACACCTCTGTTTGGACCGACCCAAGCGCGGCGCTCGCACCGGCATCGAAAGCCTTCGCCAGCCTCGGCGGTATTCCCGCGCTGCTTTTGACTTATATATCTTTGCTCGTGGTCCTGGGCCTCGGCGCCTTGATCACCGGGGCGAGTGTGGCGCGCTTCGCCGTCACCTTCACGGTGCTTTTCTTTCTCGCCTATGCAAGCTGGTTTATCGGCAACTATGCGCATTTCGCAGCGGTCACGCCGGCGGATTTGAAGAAATTCGACATCTCCTGGTCGCTCCGGCTCACCAATGAAGGCGGCTTCATCGTTGCGCTTCTCGCCGGTGTTGTGATCGCCAATTTCTTCCCGCGCTTCGCGGCATGGCTGAAGCCGGCCGTGCGGCCCGAGCTCTATATCAAAATAGCGATCGTGATTCTCGGCGCTTTCATCGCGGTGACGGCGGCAAGCAAGCTCAATTTTGCATCGTCGATCCTGCTGCGCGGCATAGCCGCGATCATCGAGGCCTATCTGATCTATTGGGCGGTGGTTTATTTCGTCGCGCGCAAATGGTTCGGCTTCTCGCGCGAATGGGCGGCGCCGCTCGCCTCCGGCATTTCGATCTGCGGTGTCGCGGCGGCCATTGCCACCGGTGGCGCGATCCGGGCGCGGCCGCAGGTGCCGATCCTCGTCTCTTCGCTCGTCGTGCTCTTCGCCATGGTCGAAGTGCTGATCCTGCCGTTCTTGGCCGAGCATTTTCTATGGCAGGACCCGCTCGTTGCCGCGGCCTGGATCGGCCTCGCGGTGAAAACCGACGGCGCGGCCGTCGCAGCCGGCGGCATCACGGAAGCTCTGGTCAATGCCAAGGCGGCGGTCGAAGGTGTGCGCTATGAGCCCGGCTGGATTCTGGCGACGACGACGACGATCAAAATCTTCATCGACATCTTCATCGGCATCTGGGCCTTCATCCTCGCCTATATCTGGACGAACCACATCAATGTGCGGCCGGGCCAAGCCAAAGCGAAGATCGGCGAAATCTGGGAGCGCTTTCCGAAGTTCATCATCGGCTTCGTCCTGACCTTCCTCGCGGCGTTTATCACCGCTCTCGTCGCCTCTCCGGCGACGGCCAAGGCGCTCACGCCGTCGATCGGCGAAGCCAATGTGTTCCGGGTGATTTTCTTCATCCTGACCTTCTTTTCGATCGGCGTTCTGTCCGATTTCCGCAAGCTTTGGGAAGACGGATTTGGCAAGCTCGCAGCCGTCTATCTCATCAGCCTGTTCGGCTTCGTGGTCTGGGTCGGGCTGTTTATTTCCTGGATCTTCTTCGGCGGCGTCCACCCGCCGCTGGCGAGCTAAGGTCGGACTTAAATCAACGAGCCGTCATTGCGAGGAGCGGAGCGACAAAGCAATCCATGCCATGGTCTGACTGGTCGCCCTGGATTGCTTCGCTTCGCTCGCAATGACGGTCCTCAATCAACAAACTATTGGAGACAGTATGGCATCCGATCTACGCGAGGAATTGAAGAAGGCGGAAGTTGAGCCTCTATTGCCGATCGAAAAGAAGTTGATCGGTTTCAGCCTTGGGCTCGGCATATTTTTGCTGGTCGTGCTGGCCGTTATCAATCACTTCCTGCCGGTGTCTTGACAGGCTTTTCGAGTGCGTCATGCGCGGACTTGATCCGCGCATCCAGGCACGAGGCTCAAGCGCAACGCCTGGATGGCCGGGTCAAGCCTGCTCGAGGCCGGCATAACGGCGGCGAGGGTGGTTCAGGGTTGCCGCACGGGGCGGATAATATCCTCGGCGAGCCCAAACAGTTCTGGCGTGACCCGCGCCTCCGAGGCGGCGGCGTTCTCCACGACCTGTTCCGGCCGCGACGCGCCAATGATCGCCGACGACACATTGGCCTTGCGCAGGACCCAGGCCAAGGCAAACTGAGGCAGGGTGAGGTCGGCGTCCTCGGCGATTTTCTTCAACCGTTCGACCGCTTCGAGCACGGGCGGTTGAAGCCAGGCTTGTGGGACCTGTCCGCCCATGGATGGGCTCGACGCGCGCGCGTCGGCGGGTGCGGGGGCCTGCGGCTTATATTTGCCGGTGAGCACGCCTTGCGCCAAAGGCGACCAGACGATCTGCGTCGCGCCATATTCGGCGGACAGATCGAAGATCTGGGATTCGGGATAGGGCCACAGCAGCGAATATTGCGGCTGGCTTGAAACGAAAGACGCGACGTCTTCCATCTCGCCCGCGGCTTCGATCTTATCGGCCGGCCATTCACTATAGCCTATGTAGCGGACCTTGCCCTTTTCGACGAGCTCGGTCAGCGCTTCCATCGTTTCTTCGAGCGGCACGTTCTCGTCATAGCGATGGCATTGATAGAGATCGACGTAATCGGTCTTGAGCCGCTTCAGGGAATCGTCGATCTGCTTCATGATCTGTGCACGCGAGAGACCCTGATCGGTGTCGCTCATGCGACCATAGACTTTGGTGCCGAGGATATAGGACTGCCTGTCGACGCCTGAGAGCGCTTCGCCGAGAAGTTCCTCCGCCGCGCCGCGCCCATAGACATTGGCGGTATCGAAGAAGTTGATTCCGACCTCTAGCGCCTTATGCACACAGGCGATCGCTTTTTCCTTCTCGATGCCGCCGGAATAGGTGAGCCAGGAGCCGAGCGAGATCGTCGAGACCTGCAGGTCGCTGTCGCCGAGCTGACGATATTTCAAATGCGGCTCCTGAATTAAGCTGCGGCACTCGTGCTTGGAGACGGGTCCTGCGGACCCTCCTCAGCATGAGGGCTTGGAGTGGTAGACCCTCATCCTGAGGAGCGCTTCGCAGGAGCGCGTCGCGAAGGATGGTGGTTGTGCCCTGTCGAGCGTGCTATCTGGCGGGCACCTCGAAATCAAGCTCGCACCAGCGGAGCAAGGAATGAGCCAAAAGATGCGGGCCGTGCAGATCGGCGCCAAGGGCAGCCCCCTGGAACTCGTCGAAAAGGACATGCCGGAGCCGGGTCCGGGGCAGGTGCGGGTCAAGGTCGAGGCCTGCGGTATCTGCCGCGGCGATAATGTCACCGTCGCGGGATTGTCGGCCTCGCTGCGCTATCCACGCGTGCCGGGCCACGAGATCGCAGGCACGATCGACGCGCTGGGGGCAGGCGTGACTGGCTGGACCAAAGGCCAGCGCGTCGGGCTCGGCTGGTTCGGCGGCCATTGCGGGGTCTGCGAGGCCTGCCGGCGCGGAGACTTCATCGCCTGCTCGAAGCTTGAGATTCCCGGCATCGCCTATGACGGCGGCTATGCCGAATATATGGTCGCGCCAATATCCAGCCTGGCCTCGATCCCGGACGATCTCGCCTCGGTCGACGCGGCGCCGCTGCTCTGCGCGGGCGTAACGACCTTCAATGCCCTGCGCCATTCGGGCGCGCGTGCCGGCAGCCTCGTCGCGGTGCAGGGCCTCGGCGGGCTCGGCCATCTCGGCGTGCAGTTTGCCGCCAAGCTCGGTTATGAGACCGTGGCGATCGCGCGCGGCAAGGAGAAAGAGCCCTTCGCGAAAAAGCTCGGCGCGAAGCATTATATCGACAGCGACAATGAGGACATTGCCGCGCGGTTGAAGGCGCTCGGCGGCGCGCAATTGGTGCTCTCGACCATTACCGATGCCAAGGCCATGAGCCGCACCATCGATGGGCTCGGATATGGCGGCAAGCTTTTGATCGTTGGCGTGGCGCGTGATCCCTTGGAGGTTACGCCCGGCCAATTGGTCGGCGGCCACAAATCGATCGAAGGCTGGTACAATGGGCAGGCCTCGGATTCGCAGGATACGCTCGCCTTCAGCGTCAATACCGGCGTGAAGCCGATGATCGAAACCATGCCGCTTGAGCGCGCCGCCGAGGCTTTCGCCAAAATGATGAGCGGGCAGGCGCGGTTCCGTATGGTTTTGACGATGGGGTAGGGCGCGTTACCGAATACCGTGACGTCTCATCGGGGATTCGAGATGAGCAAGCTCAATATCAAAGCCTTCGTCAGTCTCCTGATCCTCTTTTTGGTCATGGGGGCGCTGATCTTTATCCCAGCCGGAACGCTCTATTATTGGCAGGCGTGGGTCTTTCTCACCGTCTATGCCGCGGCCTCTGTCGCGATGATCCTGTATTTGTTCAAAGAGAATCGCGCGCTCCTGGAACGGCGGATGCGTGGCGGCCCATTGGCCGAGAAAGAGCCGGCTCAAAAGATCATCATGTCCATCACTTCAGCGGGATTTATCGGTCTCATCGTGATCCCGGCGCTCGACCATCGCTTCGGATGGTCTCATATGCCGCCCGCCGTGGCCCTCGCAGGCGACTGGCTTATCATTCTCGGCTATTTTGCAATCTATTTCGTGTTCAAGGAAAACACGTTTTCTTCCTCGACGATCGAGCTGGCGCCGGACCAGAAGGTGATCGACACCGGTCCTTACGCGCTTGTCCGGCATCCCATGTATGCGGGCGGGCTCGTTCTGCTTCTCGGCATTCCGATCGCGCTCGGGTCTTGGTGGGGCGTGCTCGTGATCGCCCTGATCATGCCCGCGCTGATCTGGCGGCTTTTAGACGAAGAAAAATTCTTGGAGCGAAACCTGCCGGGCTACGGGGGATACTTGGAAAAAGTGCGCTACCGCCTTATCCCACGCGTTTGGTAGCCCCAGTCTGCGGAGCTAGGTTTACAGGCGCGTCTCGGCCACCTATGTGTGGGGAGTGCCGCGCGTAACCCGCGCGATAGAAACACGACAGAAAAGAGAGTTGTCCATTATGCGCGCCGAAGCCGAAGCGCTCGTCGAAACGATCAAGCAATCCATGGGATTGCTGAGGAGGCATCTTTGACGTCGAGACCGCTACGCGCCGTCTCGCCGAACTGAATGCCAAAGTCGAAAATCCTGATCTCTGGAACGATGCCGATGCCGCGCAAAAGATCATGCGCGAACGCACCGAGCTCGAAGATCGCCTGGGCGCGCTCGCGCGCTTCGACGCCGAGCTTGAAGATGCCGTGACGCTCGTCGAACTGGGCGAAAGCGAGGGCGACACTGAGACCGAGCAGGAAGGCATTACACAGCTTAAAGCCTTGAAGGCCGAGGCCGAACGACGCCAAGTCGAGGCGCTGCTGTCGGGCGAGGTCGACGCCAACGATACCTATATCGAAGTCCATTCCGGCGCCGGCGGCACCGAGAGCTGCGATTGGGCGCGCATGCTGTTTCGGATGTATGCGCGCTGGGCCGAGCGGCATAAGTTCAAGGTCGAGATCGTCGAAGAGACGGCGGGCGACGAGGCCGGGATCAAATCCGCCACTTTGCTGGTCAAGGGCCATAATGCGCATGGCTGGGCGAAGACGGAATCGGGCGTGCACCGGCTGGTGCGCATCTCGCCTTTCGATTCGAATGCACGGCGGCATACGAGCTTCGCCTCGGTCTGGGTCTATCCGGTCATCGACGATCGGATCGAAATCGACGTGAAGGAATCTGACTGCCGGATCGATACCTATCGCTCGTCCGGCGCGGGCGGCCAGCACATCAATACGACCGACTCCGCGGTCCGGATCACCCATCTTCCGACCGGCATCGTGGTTGCCTGTCAGGGCGAGCGGTCGCAGCATAAGAACAAGGCGACGGCCTGGAACATGCTGCGTGCGCGGCTTTACGAGCGCGAGATGGCGATCCGCGAAGCGGCCGCCAGCGCCACCGAGGCGTCGAAGACGGAGATCGGCTGGGGCCATCAGATCCGCTCTTACGTGCTGCAACCCTATCAGCTCGTGAAGGATCTGCGGACAGGCTACACATCGGGTACGCCGGGCGAGGTGCTCGACGGCGAACTCGACGATTTCATGGAGGCGACTCTGGCGCAGAAGGCCTATGGCGGCGGACCCGTCAGTGTCGAGGACGTGGAATAATCTCGCTAAAGAGTCTAGCCTTCGATTCCAAAGCACGGCGGTAAAGATGAACCGGCTAGACATCAAGCGTCCCGAACGCGAACGCATCTTCAACATGCCGGGCGTCGTGGTAGCTCTCATCGCCGTCTTGCTGGCGATCCACGGGTTGCGCGGTCTGCTGACGCCGGAACAGGACCTCGACATCCTTCAGCGCTTTGCCTTCGTGCCGGGGCGTTTCACCTTCGCCTTCGATCCGGACAAGGTTTCGCAGGCCTATAACGAACTCGCCAAAGCCAGCCCGTTGCGGGCCGAGATCGCGCGTTACTTTTTGGGCGACGGCGACGTGCAATGGTGGACGCCTCTCACCTATGCTTTTCTGCATGGCAATTGGATGCATGTCGGGTTGAATTGCCTATGGTTCGCGGCTTTCGGCGCGGCCGTCGCACGGCGTCTCACGACGTGGCGTTTCATGCTCTTCTTCGTCGTGACCGCCGTCGCCGGCGCGCTGATGCATTTCCTGACGCATATGACGGCGCTTGAACCGGTGATCGGCGCCTCGGCCGTCGTCTCCGGTACGATGGCAGCCGTCACGCGCTTTGCCTTCCAGCCGGGCGCTCCGCTCGGCGAGACGCTTGGCTTCGGGGTCAGGCATGGAGAGCCAAGCACCTATCAGCTACCGGCACCGCCTCTGCGCGAAGTTCTGACCGACCGCCGCGCTTTGACCTTTCTCGGTATCTGGTTTTTGATCAATTTTATTTTCGGGGTTTTCTCGGTGCCGCTCGGCGCAGGCAGCGTAGAGAACGCGCAGATTGCCTGGGAGGCCCATATCGGCGGATTTCTCGCGGGCTTTTTTCTGTTTCCCTGGTTTGATCCAACGCCGGCGGCTCCGAAGCCCGAGTCTTGAATTAAAACGGAAGCCCGATCCAGGCGGCGGCGGACCAGCACGCCGGTTAATCCCATCAGGCTCAGGCTCGCGCCATCCTTGACGGCGAAGGCGACCGGATCGTCGTCGAGCTCTCCTCGGCCGCCTCGAAAGCAGGCTTTCGAGGCCTGGCAGAAACGCGGCATCGAAAAGCCTGATGGGCAGGCCCGCCGCCGCCAACAAAAATAAATGAATCACGCCTTGCGGCATTGCCCGGGAATCTCTCCGAAATTCGCGGCCCGAACTTAGCGGTTCGACCTTAATCTCCGCTCAGCGCCAATTTGGAAAAACGGGGCTATTGCCGAAATGATCAGCAGGCACCTGCTCTTGCCGCAAGTGCGAGGGCATTCGCAGTGCGTCAGAGCCGGTGAACTTATCCCAGTATTGTTTAATCTTACGCGCCCGAAGCCCAACCTAAAGAGGGAAAGTGCACTGTTGCGTCCTGCTCAAATCGCAGGCATGCTTGCGTCATGTTGCAGCACCCTAATGTGGGATGCGAATTTAATCGGAGGAGGCGAGCATGACCGTCGCGCGGATTCTCGCGGTGAAAGGGACGGAGGTTGTCACCACACAGCCGCATAGGACTTTAAAAGAGGTCGCCGAGCTTCTGGCCACGCGCGATATTGGTGCGATCGTGGTCGCCGATATCCAGGGCAGCGTGCTCGGCATATTGTCGGAACGCGATATCGTCAGGGCCATCGGCCATCGTGGTGCCGAAGCGCTGGGCGACGCCGTCTCCACGCATATGACATCCAAGGTCGTGACGACGACCGACGATGAAAGTATTCATGCAACGATGGAAAAGATGAACCTTGGGCGGTTCCGGCATCTGCCGGTGATGAGGAACGGCAAGCTCGGCGGCATTCTCTCGATCGGAGATGTGGTCAAATATCGTCTGGCCGAAATGGAGCACGAACATTCGGCCATGCGCGAATATATCGCTTCGGCCTGAAGCATGATCCCGAAAAGTTGCAGACTTTTCGGATCAAGATCATGCGTCGAACAAAGGCTTCGAGCGGCCGTGCTCTACAGGCTGTTGTCGCCGAGCGGCATGAGGGTGATGTTGTCGCGAATGTCCGGCATTGCGCGGCGGGCCGCCTCGCGGCCGATCGCGATCAATTCGTCGGCGCGATGAAAATCGAAAAGGCCCACGGCGCCGAGACGCGCATTGATCATCACGTCGGGCGGATCGCCGGCTAGACGCGAGCGCGAAATGCGCCCTTGCGTGATGTTGAATGCGTCGATCATCGCATTGGCTATGCCTGGGGCGCCGTCGTGTCTGCGTCCGAAATGCCGATGAAGATTGCCGCGCATGCCGTTGAGGAAGCGGTTTTTGCGCTCGGGTTCGGGCTGCACGTCAAGCTCAGGTTCGGGCGGCGCTTTGTTCAATATTCCATGATCGCTGATGACGGTGCCGCGAAAGGCCGGATCGCTGATCAGATTGACCGCTATCACCATTTCCGCGCCGAGTGCGCGGCAAACCGTGACCGGAACGGGATTGACCAAAGCGCCGTCGAAAAGCCAGCGTCCGCCAATCGGGACAGGCTCGAAAATACCGGGCAGCGCATAAGACGCCCGGATCGCTTGAACGAGATCGCCTTTGCTGAGCCAAATTTCATGGCCGGTCGAGACCTCCGTCGCGACGGCTGCAAAGACTGTCGACAGATGTTCGATTCTCTTGCCGACGAGTTCCTGATCGAGGCGTGTCTTCAGGCGTCCTCCGCCGAGGAGCCCAATGCCCGAGAGGCTGAAATCCATCAGGCCGAAGACGCGTTTCTTGGTGAGGCTTCGGGCGAAGGATTCGAGCGCCTCGAGTCGGCCCGCCGCCGCACAGCCGCCAACGACCGCGCCGATCGATGTCCCTGCGATGATGTCTGGAACAATGCCTTGGTTCGCGAGCTCCAGGATGACGCCAATATGCGACCAGCCGCGTGCCGCGCCGGCACCCAGTGCAAGGCCCAGCCGCGGCCGGTGCTCTCTTTGGGGCCCGAGCGGAATCGTGCCGTTCCCGCCGGCCGTATTCTGGGGTTTTTGTGTATGTATGGACATCGCATCCGCGTCTCGAAGCGCATCGCTCCGGTTTTCTAGATTGTTGCGTAGGGCGGCATATCAATCCGTCTCGGCGCATTTTTGAGCCGATTAAGCTTATATTCCGTTGCTGCTTGTTTCGTGTTGCCATCGATGTGTTCGATGGCCAATGCACGGCTGGTTTTAGGACTCGAAAACGAGTCTGGCGCCGCCGTCGCCTGCGACGATCTTGCGATAGAAGCAGGAACGCCGTCCCGTGTGACAAGCGCCGCCGTCGCCACCTGGTTCCACCGACATCAAAAGCGCGTCCTGATCACAATCGACGCGGATCTCGACCACTTTTTGAACCTGCCCCGACGTGTCGCCTTTGCGCCATAAGCTTTGGCGTGAGCGTGACCAATAATGCGCCGTGCCGGTTTCAAGCGTGAGCTTCAGAGCTTCCGCATTCATATAAGCCAGCATCAAAATGCTGTTATCCTTCACGTCGACGGTCACGCAGACGACGAGCCCGTCCTTATCGAAGCGCGGCGTCAGCACGTCGCCTTCCTCGAGTTCGGCCTTGGTCCCCGGCGGTGGAAAAGCGTCCGCCATGGCGGATGTCCTCTCAAAGCATGATCCCAAAAGCTGCAGACTTTCGAAAAAGATCACGCGCTAAAAATGAAGCGGCGCGGATGTCAAAAACGCATCCGCGGCCGGACTAGGTTTATACCTAAGCCGGCCGCGAAAAATGCATAGAAAGACGGTGAGCGCGCCTCGTTATTTTCCGCGCACAAGCGTTAGAAAGCGGATCTGCTCAGCCGGATCGTCGCGGAAAATGCCGGTGAACTGCGTCGTCGTCGTTTTCGCGCCTTGCTTCTGCACGCCCCGGATCGACATGCACATATGCTCGGCTTCGAGCATGACGGCGCAGCCGCGCGGTTTCATGAAGATGTCGATCGCGCCGATAATCTGCGCCGTTAGGGCCTCCTGCGTCTGCAGGCGCTTGGCGTAGATATCGACGAGCCGTGCCAGTTTCGACAGGCCGACGACGCCGTCCTCACCGGGATAATAGGCTATATGCGCGTGACCGAAGAACGGCACCATATGGTGCTCGCAATGCGACGAGAACGGTATATCGCGGATGAGGACCATGTCGTCATAACCGTGGACCTCTTCGAACATGCGCGCGAGAACGTCGGACGCATCCTCTTTGTAGCCGGCGAAAAACTCTTCATAGGCTTTCACGACACGCTTGGGCGTATCACGCAGGCCCTCGCGCGCCGGATTGTCGCCGGCCCAGCGCAAAAGAACTTCGACGGCGGCTTCCGCCTCTTCGCGTGTCGGGCGCTTGACGGGGTTTTTGTCTTGGGTTTGCGTGCGTTCGAGCAAGGACTTAACCACGGCATCCATGTGGTGCCTCCAAAAGTTTCAATCTTCGTCCATTGGGAGTGCTTCGCAGACGGGGGACACCGGACGGACGTTTGGCCGGTGAAATAGAATCGCGCCTCGAAATTTGCCAGATCTCGTTCGCCAAGCCCCGCCTTCCTATATAATATATGTAGGTGCCCGTCACCGGGGCACAATGTTCCAGGGCTGGCGCATCGAGGCTTCGTAATCGATCATGCTCACCAATATATACAATGAACATATCCTCGACCTTGCCGCGAATATCCCGCGGCAGGGTCGTCTCGAAGTTCCGGATGCCTCTGCCAAGGCGCATTCCAAACTGTGCGGCTCGACGATTATCGTCGATCTCGTGATGCGGGACGGCAAAGTCGTCGATTTCGCCCATGATGTGAAAGCCTGCGCCCTGAGTCAGGCCGCCGCATCAATCATGGCACGCAATATCATCGGCTCGACCGCTCCGGAGCTGCGTGAATTGCGTGACAAGATGCGTGCCATGTTGAAGGAGAACGGGCCGCCGCCGGACGGCAAATGGGCGGAAATGGCGGTGCTCGAGCCGGTTCGCGACTTCAAGCCGAGGCACACGTCGACGCTTTTGACTTTTGAGGCGACCGTCGATGCCCTCAATCAGATCGAGGCAAAGGCCTCGGCCAACCCGGCTGCGAAGGCGGGCTGAGCGCAGCAAGCTTAGCTGGAAGACCAAAAAAGCCGCAGGGCGCGGCTTTGATGGGCAGTTAAGCTTGGCTTTTACGCTCCGAGACTGGCCATTAGGGCCAGCCTTTCAAGTGTCTAGAATCCGAGGATGCCCAGACCGCCCCACGCAAATGTGTAATTGATCGTGGCGCCGCCTTTGAACTCATCCTTTGAGCCGAGCCTATTCGGGATCGGGCTCGCGCCGGCGTCGCCGATCAGCCTGTTGTAGCCACCGTAACCGATCACATTCCAAGACCGATTGAAATCATATCGGGCCTGCAGGACGCCGCCGACAGTATCCAAGCCGCCCGATGCAGAATAGGGTGTGACCCTTCCGTTCAGCGCGGCTTCAATGGGATTCACCGAGAAATAGGCGGCCATGAAGGGCGTGTCGCCATAGCCCAAGCGCGGGCCCGCCGAGAATGTCCAGGGGCCGGTACGATAGACGCCATCGATCGACAGATTGGCTTCAAGACCCTTATTGCCGTTGACGGCTTGAGTGACTTCGAGATGCGCCCGGATGACATTGGCGAACCAATATTCGACAAAACCGCCGAGCTCGGCTGACCAGCCGACGTTATGCATGCCGAAGAAAGCGCCGTTCCCGTCGCTCAATCCACGGCGCGAAATGTAACGCGCAACCGGGCCTGCTTTGAACGGGCCGTAGTCGAAGAGGTCCAGGGTGAAACCGTCATCCAATGCGATGAAAGGCGCAGGCTCGTTGGAATGCCAGCGCGTAATCTGGCCCAACGGAACCGCGGTATAGGTTTTGGATCCAGGAAATTGGTTCTGGACGCCGGCGCCGACGCCGAGCGTCAGAAGCCATTCGTCCGGGACGACAACTGGGGGCCGAGGGGTGAGATCGGCGGCTAAGGCCGATCCGCTGAGCAAGGCCGCCGCGGCAGTCGCGAAGAAAAGAGATTGTATACGCAAGGCAGCCCCGCATCCTGTTTGAGTCTTATAATTTCAACGTGCAGTGTGAACCCGTCGCCCCATAATCGCGAGTGCATATATGCAACACACGCGAAGCAAATCGCGGTGAGCATATGCGTGAAATTACGCAGGGAAAGTTAAGAGGTATTGTGGTCATGTCTTTGGCTCGCGAAAAGCGCATTCGTCCTATGCGGCTGGCAGCCCATTGGCTCATCCGCGCCTATCAATTGAGCCTGTCCCTCGTCCTTGGCCGGCATTGCCGGCACTTGCCGACCTGTTCGTCCTATATGGACGAAGCGATCACGACGCACGGCCTTTGGGCTGGCGGCTGGATGGGCTTTGCAAGACTTTGCCGCTGCCATCCTTGGGGAACGGAAGGTTTCGACCCGGTGCCGGCCGTTTTGCCCGAACGCGCGCACTGGGGGCGTCCGTGGCGTTATGGGTCCTGGCGTGGGCCGCTCATATGCGAGCCCTGCGCTCCGGCATCCTCCCCATTTGATGCTGCAGATCATTGATTTCATGTCTGAACGAGCAGCTATGCCGCAGCTGTTTCATCCCGCTCTATATTGACAGTCTAGTATTTCTATAGAAAGTGTAATTACTTTCTTGGAGATAATGTCGTGTCGAGATTTGGGACCCTCCGCCGCAGCCTTGATCTGGCTTTTTTTGCGCTGGCTTTTTTGACCATCGTTTTCACAACGGTTTTCGCGCATGCCGCCACGAGCCTGCTGAATGTTTCCTACGATCCGACTCGCGAACTCTATCGCGCGATCAACGAAGCTTTCATCGCCGATTGGAAGAAGAAAACCGGCGAAGACATCAACATCCGGACGTCGCATGGCGGCTCTGGCGCGCAAGCCCGCGCGGTGATCGACGGGCTCGGCGCCGACGTCGTCACTTTGGCGCTGGCTGCCGATATCGATGCCATCGCGGCCAAAACGGGCAAGATTCCTGCCGATTGGCAAAAGCGTCTGCCGAATAATTCGACGCCCTATACGTCCACCATCGTCTTTGCCGTGCGCAAGGGCAATCCAAAGGGCATCAAGGACTGGGACGATCTCGTCAAACCGGGAGTCGCGGTGATCTCGCCCAATCCCAAAACCTCCGGTGGGGCGCGCTGGAATTATCTGGCGGCTTGGGCCTATGCCGCCAAAAAATTCAATGGCGACGAGGGCAAGATCAAGGAGTTCATTGCCGCGCTCTATAAAAACGTTCCGGTTCTCGACACGGGTGCGCGCGGCGCGACGATTAGCTTCGCGCAACGCGGTCTAGGCGACGTTCTCGTCGCTTGGGAAAACGACGCCTATCTGCTCAGCGAGGAGTTCGGAAAGGACAAGTTCGAAATCATCACGCCGTCGATCTCGATCCTGGCCGAGCCGCCGGTCGCCTTGGTCGACGGCAATGCCGACGCGGACGGCAACCGCAAATTGGCTGAGGCCTATCTCGCATTCCTCTATACGCCCCAGGCGCAAGCGATCATTGCCAAGAACTTCTATCGCCCGACGATTCCAGAGTCCGCTGCGCCGGAGGACATCGCGCGCTTCCACAAGATCGATCTCGTCACGATCGACAAGGATTTTGGCGGCTGGGCCAAGGCGCAGGCGACGCATTTCGCCGATGGCGGGATCTTTGATCAAATCTACAAGTCCCGCTAAATCCTCTCAGCGTCGACATGCGTTTAGGAAGCTTGCCGGTTTAAAATTCGGCCAGTCCGGCTAAGTTGCGGCCGCTATCTCTTCCGAAAGCCTTAACCATGACCGAAGCAAACGGGCGCAAAGCCGATCACCAAATCGATCCGATCTTTCTCGAACGATGGTCGCCGCGCGCCTTTACAGGAGACTCCATTTCGGAAGCCGACCTGTTCCGGCTTTTCGAAGCGGCGCGTTGGGCGCCGTCCACCTATAATTCGCAGCCCTGGCGGTTCTGCTATGCGCGGCGGGAGACGCCGGCCTTCGATAAATTTCTGGGCCTTTTGTCGGAGACCAATCAGAGCTGGACCAAGAACGCGGCGGCTCTTGTTTTCGTCGTCTCGAAGAAGAGCTTCACGCCGGCCGGGCAGCAGGCGCCGATCGATTCCTATAGCCATTCCTTCGACACAGGCGCGGCGTGGGCCTCATTGGCCTTCCAGGGTTTGAAAATGGGCTGGGCGACGCATGGCATGGGCGGCTTCGACCATGCCCGTGCTCCGGGCGAACTGAACCTGCCCGAAGGACATCGCGTGGAAATGGCTATGGCGATCGGGCGGAAAGCCGACAAAAGCGTACTTCCGGAAGCCTTGCAGGCGCGGGAAAAACCAAGCGCCCGCAATCCCCTCACGCAATTGATTTTCGAGGGTGGCTTTCCGCGAGGGTGAGCCGGTCCGCGGGCTGCCTTCCACGGACGTGCCAATTTGTCGCGATTTCTGTGGAAGTCTCTGATCTCTTCGATTATTCTGACACGGCATCGCACCACAGGGAGGATGCCATGCCTGAGAAACAGAAGCCCACGTCGGAAATCGTCAAAAAAGCTGCGCACTTCCTCAAACATCCCGAAGCCGCAACTTTGACCGATATCAAGTCCATGGCTGCGAGACTCATGGACGATCAGCGCAATGATCCGATGGCGCATAAGGCCACCGCGATCAAACCCAAGATGAAGATCGCTGCGCCTGCGCCTACGAAAGCATCGGCGCCCGTAAAGGAACCCGCAAAAGCGGTAAAAAAATCCAAGGCTGCTTAAGACCACTCCGGCTCCGCATCGGCCGAAGACGCAGGATGCGGAGTCCATCATCTCGCAAGGATGATCGCGCCTGCATTGAACCGACCGGCATCTTCCCCGCCTTCATCGATCGAGGGAGCGACCCATGATGTACCGCATCGAATTCGTCCATAATCGCAATGTTTTTTTCGCCTTTTCCTTTGGCTCGGACGATCGGCGCGATGCGCTGCAAGACATTGCCCGCAACATCATTCGCGGCTATTTCGGCGACAGCAAAGAGCCGCGTCCCGTCGAACCGCATCCAGTCATCGCCGATCTCATTCAGATCAAGGACGAGAGCGATGCCAAGGTCGCAAGCTGGTCGCTTCGGCAGGAATTCATCGAGAGACGAAAAGAATACGCCAAGAGCTGAGGCGGCTTAAGTCCTAAGACTCTCGTTTCTAGCGTAGCCCTATTGGGGTATTGAATTGCCTCATGCGATGCCGCGCGTCCTCGCGCTTTCAACTGGCGCATGATTTCGCAAATGCCCAGGATTTGGATCGATCATTCACTCAAAAGCTTAAAGCGTAATCCTCAGTTCGGTCGCCATGATCGCGGCTTGCGGCTCCTTCAGATTTTTTTCGTTGACTGCCGGGGCCGTGCCAGCTTGATAGAGCGTACACGCTGCGTTTTTAAACACGACCTATTGCCGGTAGAAATGTGATTGGAGACCATGGCGAATGGCCAACATCATATTGATCAATCCGCGATTCGAGGCGAGCTATTGGGGGATGGAGCACGCGCTTCATCTCATCGGATACAAGGCCAATATGCCAGTCGCGGCGCTGCCCTTGCTCGCAGCGCTTACGCCCCGGGAACATAACATCACGCTGATCGACGAGAACGTCGAGCCGATCGATTTCGATCTTTGCGCCAAGGCCGATATCATCGGCCTGACCGGGATGACAGTGCAGAGATTCCGCGCAACGGAAATCCTCACCGAATTGAAACGCCGCGGCTGCTTCACCGTCGTCGGTGGTCCCTGGGTTTCGGTGAAGGAAGATTATTTCGGACCGCTCGCCGATGTCATCATCGTTGGCGAAGCGGAGGAGACTTGGCCGAAATTTCTTAGCGACTGGTCGCACGGCGAACATGCCGGCCGCTACGAGCAGGCTGAGCGTACCGACATGACGAAAGTGCCGGTGCCGCGCCACGATCTCATGAAAATGAAATTCTATGCCGTCGGCACCGTGCAATTTTCGCGCGGCTGCCCCTTCGCCTGCGAATTCTGCGATATCATCGTGACCTTCGGCCGGACGCCGCGGATCAAGACCACGCCCCAGATCATCGCGGAATTGGAAGCGTTGCGCAAAACGGCGGGCATACGCGCGGTTTTCATCGTCGACGACAATCTGATCGGCAATAAAAAGATCATCAAGGAGGTGTTGCGCGAAGTCATCGCCTGGCAGAAGACGCATGACTACCCGCTGACCTTCTTTACCGAAGCCTCGCTCGATCTCGTCGAAGACGAAGAGCTCATGGCGCTGATGGACGAAGCCAATATCCGTTCGGTTTTCGTCGGCATCGAAACGCCGAATGAGGAATCCCTCAAAGAGACCAAGAAGACGCAGAATCTGCGCGGCCACAACCGCAGTATTGCCGAGAAGGTAGAGGCGATCCAGGCGCATGGAATCGAAGTCTGGAGCGGCATGATCCTTGGGTTCGACAATGACAGCCCGGATATTTTCGACCGGCAGATCCGTCTCGTCGAGGAGGCAGGTATCGTGCACGCCTCGGTCGGCATGTTGTCCGCCATTCCGAAAACGCCTCTCTACGACCGGGTCGCGCGCGAGAACCGCCTCGACCTTGCAGATCGCACGGAATATGGCACCAATGTCATTCCGCTCGGCATGGATCGCGCGACCTTGCGCGATGGCTATCTGCGCGTGCTGCGCGAACTTTACGATCCGCAGCGGTTTTTCGAGCGCGTCGATACGCTTTATTTCGATGGCCGGCTGAAGCCGAGTTCGCGCGATGCCGAGCTGAGCAAACGACCCGTCCGCCGTATCCTGCTCAGCCTGCAGGCGCTGCTCATCGCCGGCGGGGCTTTCGTGAAATTGCGGACAGTCATCGACGACGCGGCCCTCAAGAAGGCCTATGGGCGCATCGCCTGGAACCTTTTGCGCCGCCGCCCGTCGCCCTTCGTGGTGCAGGCCTATGCGATCAAATTCGTGATGCATTATCATTATCACAAGCTGGTCTCGACCATGGGCCGGAACGCGGACGGGCATCTCGTGAATATGTTCTGACTCTTCGGAACATACGCATGCGTCTTGCTTGGCCTGTTCGAGCTTGGAATGGAGTATGACCAGCCGCATGTATGCGATCGATTTTTATGGAACGAAGCCCGATGGCACGCAGGCGGGACCGGAAAAACTGACATTCCCAGGCGATCGTCTGCCGGACGCCATCACAGCCGCGCATATTCTGATGCAGACGAACAGATTTTCCTGGGGCAGCGCCACGTCGTTCAAGATCTTCGAGGAGGATCTCGTGCTCGTCTATAGTTCGGACCGTGCGAACAAGACGGAAGGCTGAGCCTGGCGTCGCCGCGATGCGTGCACATCGCAGCGTTTGAGCTGGATCTTCTGCTAGATAATTTTACGTAGCGGCGCACCTGAACCGGCGGTCATCGCCATCAGCGGCATAGTCCCGTTCGCACATATTTGATCGACCCCAGCAAGCCCGGCTGGTGCGGGGTCTAAGCTCAAAACATCCGCCTTTGTCTCGCGCGCTCGGCACAATTGACGTGTCGTCGCGAAGCTCTGCCTTGCACTGCGACATAGTGGGGGGCTTGAGAACCAATTCGCGAGCGCAACATGCCGCTTGTGCGTAACGGTAAGAGAAGGAATCTATTGATGAAAACTTTAAAGACCCTCGCGATGGCCAGTGCGGCTGCACTCACGCTCGGCGCAACTGCGATCGCGACTCTGTCGCCGGCCGATGCACAGGCCTATCGCGGCGCTCCGGTCCTTCACGGTCCGCTCGGCGTCACCGCTGTGCCCATGGAAGAGGCCAGCACGAATTTCGGCTATCGGAATTGGCCCTATGGTGATGGCACGTACCGCGGCGTGTTCAACGCGCCCGGCTATTATGGCTATTATGGCTATGATCGCAACGGCTACTGAGCATCGGGCCGAAAAGTGCGAAGCGGTTTTCGGACCAACCCGATGCGATTAAAAGACTCAAGAGCACCGGACCGAATTTGATGCGAACGCCCACCGCTTTAGGCCGCATATAGCCTGACACAAGGCCCCGTCGGCTCCAGCCGGCGGGGCTTTTGTTTGGCCGCGGTCAGCCAGCGATGGAACCTTCTTTCGGATTATTCATAATTGATCCATGACATGCTGATCTTATGTCTCACCGCATGCTTGGGCGGAAACACGGGGGAGTTGGCGCGATGGATCAGATCACGATCGTTGAACGGGAGCTTCTCGAATTGGGCGTGCCGGCGAATATGGACGCCGAGGAATTGCGCCGCCTTGCGAAGGATGTGCTTTGGCAGGCTTTGGAGCTCGACTCCGTCCATGCGCTGAAGGCGCCTTTGGCCAGCATCCAGACGGCCTATGAAGTGCCCTATAGCGCGGAGGATTGCGAACGGGCCGCGGGCGTGATTTGGAATATGGCTCACGATGCCTGAGGCAGAGGCGTTAAGGCGCCGATTCGATTTGTGCCGACTGACCCGAAGCCGCGGAGCCCAATGAGAAGCCGAGCACGAGCTTTTCGGGCGTCTGCTTGAACTCTTTGAGGACGGCGAAGCGGACCGCTTCGGAAAGCTCGCTTAAGGGTTTGGCGTCATAGACGCGCGGAAAAGTCACCGTCACGACTTCGAGCGTGCCGTTCGTCCAGTGGAACCCGACGTCCGGTTTTAGTCCGGTCACCTGTTCAAGGTCCTCTCCGACGGCCTTCACATGTTTGAAACCGTCCATCAGCATGCTGATCAAGCCGCAGCCGGCAAGGCTGGTTGCGAGAAAAAGGATCGCGAAAATTTTGTGCATGGGCGCGGTCCGCCGGGCTATCTACGAGATTGAAACTGTCGCCTTCACAGTATGCATTTTCGTTAGTTCTTCAAACCGAGATACTACCCAGTTTTTTCTATATTATACGCTGCGTAATAACGTATTTTTTTGTTCTGAAGTTTGGATAATAAGATGAAATTTATAAGCTACGCTCAAAATTTTGAGGATGTAATGCTTCGGCGCGCACTAAAGGCTATCGAAAACGGGTTCTATATCGATGTCGGCGCCAATCTCCCTGAAGCGGAATCCGTCACCAAGGCATTTTACGATCGCGGCTGGTCGGGCATAAATATCGAGCCGACCGACTATCCATTCGAGCAGCTTCAGGCTTCGCGGCCGCGCGATATCAATCTGAAAACCGCGTGTTGGAAAGAAGCTGGCGAGGCGCCGCTTTTTCTCATCACTGAAAGCGAAGCTTTCGCAACGCTCAATCCAGATATGGCCGCTCTTCACAAGGAAAGCGGACGTGAGGTGATCTCGCAGTCTCTCACGACAACAACGCTGCGTGATGTCTGCAGCACCTATGTCAAAGACCGAGACATTCATTTTCTAAAAGTCGATGTGGAAGGCGGCGAGCTTGCCGTTTTTGAAGGCGCCGATTTCACACGATGGCGGCCATGGATCATCATTGGCGAAGCCCATGGCCCGGACCCGATGGTGAATTTCTACCAGCCATGGGAAGATCTGCTTTGTAAAGCAAATTACTGCTTCGTTTATTCCGATGGGCTCAATAGATTTTTCGTGGCTAAGGAACACGAAGAGCTTCGTAACGCCTTTCTCGTGCCTCCAAACGTCTACGATAATTTTATTACGGCGTCTGCCTTTAAGCTCCTGGAACGGGCCGAGACCGCTGAAAGACAAGCATTGGATCTCGCGCGGGAGTTGGAAGCGCTACAGAAAGCGGCGGCGGCGGCGGCGGCGAATAAAAATAGATGGTGGAACATTTTTTCATAAGCAAAATGGCTCCACAGAGTCCGAGGATAGGCCTCGTGGGAGGTCGTGCATCAGTTTGAAATCTGTCCCTCTAATCGCCCGCTCGCCGAACCCTATGTCTTTCCGGTATGCTTAGCGGAAAGCATGGAGGGTGCGGTGCTGGCCGCGATTGTTCTGCTTACAACGTCTATTGCCGCAAACGGGCCTGATTCTCCGGACAGTGCGATGATGCGCTATTCAGATTATCTAGCGATGATAGCTTGTCTTGAGGAGCATCCAAAAAGCCCAACCCAAACAGACTCTGAGCACATTCAGGATTGTATAAAAAGGGTCGTTACGGCGCGCGTTGAGCGCGAGAAAAATCAGGTAGAACAGTAGATGCCTAGAGGACCCAAATGCCAAAGCGTCCCGCCGACGCTGGCATCTCTGATCGGCTTTGGAGCATGCAAGATATTGAGGCTTTGATCGATGCGAAGAAAGATGCGCCTAAAGCCGCGGCTTATAAAATATGACCCTGGGGCTTGGTCTGCCATGACACCATCGAAGATCGGTCTGTTGCTATGATCCCTGGGCGCTCGATTACACGAGCGGCGGCCATTCAGGCGCCCATAGCTCTTCCGGGTCATAGACACCGATGATGCCGTCTGCTCCGGCAAATCCGGAGGCTTGTTCGAAGGCCTCCGAAATCGAGGGGTCGTCGGGCACGGTCGATCTGACGTCCAGGGAACCGCAATCCCCGATCACGATGGCGGTGACGCGGCCGGCGATTGTTTTGTCGTCCCGCAGCATCGGAACGAGCGTCACTTTATAGGTGCTCATGTCGGCTTTGCTGATTTTCTTGAATGTCGCCAATTTAATATCCTCGCGTATCGTGGGTCGTGGGCGCGATCTTTGAAAAACAGGGTACTGTCTCAGTTTAGAAACTGCGACAACAACCGACGATGTTCTCAGGCTTAATTCAAATTCCGGCGCGTGATCGGATTGGCCTGGTAGCGCCAAGGCTGATCTTTGCCGCCCTGGTGGCGCTTGATATGATCTTTGCCTGCCAACTCGTTGAGTTTTTCTCTGATCTGCGGCTCTAACCTCTGCGCGACGCCTTTGACGACCTCCTCAAACGTCAGCGCTTGGTCGGTAGACCCAAGCGTGTCCATGATTGTGGCATCTAGGTCCATGGTCGCACCTCCATGCTTTCCCGTAAGCATAGCGGAGGAATAGGCGAGCGGGCGATTAAAGGGACAGATTTCAAACTGATGCACTACCCAGCGCCTGGTAGTGTTGACAAAAGAACAAAAATAGAACATAAACGCAACATCGGTCAGGGAGTGTTCCTATGTTGCGTATGTTTGAGGATTTCGCCGAGCTCATGTCTCTCGCGGCGCTTCTGGCGCTGATCGCGGCCGTCGCCTGAGAGGCCGCATCTTGTTGAGAACTTTGGGCCGGTGCTTCTTTGGGGCGCGGCCTGAAGCTACTGTCCGGCGCTTCGGTGGAGTGGCCTCGTGACCCTTGTTCTTCCTGATCCCGCGGAAGCCGTGCCGCAGCCGGATGCGCGGCAGATCGTAGAGCCGGCTTTGCTCGATGCCGTCGGCTTCGTGCATCTGCATGTCCATTCGTCCTTCTCGCTGCGCGAGGGCGCGCTCTCGATCGCCAAATTGGCGAAGCTCGCGGTGGCGGATGCCATGCCCGCGCTGGCGATCAGCGACACGAATAATCTCTTCGGCGCTTTGGAGTTTTCCGAAAAGCTCGCCAAGGAGGGCGTGCAGCCGATCATCGGGCTACAGCTCGCCGTCGATTTTGGCGACGGCGCGCAGCTCGCGCCGCGCGGCGAAGAGACGGGCGCCGGGCGCGCCGCGCTCGTGCTTCTGGCGCAGGACGAGGCCGGCTATTTAAATCTCATGCATTTGGCCTCCTGCGCCTGGCTCGATCCGGCGCCGGGCGACACGCCGCATGTCTCTTGCGCACGCCTTGAAGGACGAACCCGTGGGCTGATCGCGCTTTCGGCCGGCCCGGGCGGTGCGCTCGACCGGGCATTGGCTTCCGGGCGGCCGGAGATCGCGGGCCAGCGCCTTGCCTGGCTCGAACGGGCCTTCCCGTCGCGGCTCTATATCGAGCTGCAGCGTCATGGCTTGATGAGCGAGCGCGAGATCGAGCCCCAGCTCCTCGATCTGGCCTATAGCCATGGCCTGCCGCTCGTCGCCACCAACGAGCCATTCTTTGCCGCAACCTCCGATTATGAAGCCCATGACGCCTTGATGTGCATCGCCGAAGGCACCGTGCTCGCCGATACGACGCGCCGGCAGCTTTCGCCCGAGCATAGGTTCAAGACACGCGCCGAAATGGGCAAGCTTTTCGCCGATCTGCCGGAGGCGACGCGCCACTCGGTCGAGATCGCGCTGCGCTGTGCCTACCGGCCTTTGACGCGCAAACCGATCCTGCCGCGCTTCGGCACGTCGATGGAAAATCCCGCCGCCCAGGAAGAAGAAGAGGCGGGTCTGCTGCGCCGGCAGGCCGAAGAAGGCCTGCGGCTGCGTCTTTCGAGGCTCGGCCGCGCGCCGGGGATTTCCGAAGAGGATTATTGGGCGCGCTTGAATTTCGAGCTCGACGTCATCGTGAAGATGAAATTCCCGGGCTATTTTCTGATCGTCGCGGACTTCATCCAATATGCGAAGCAGCAGGGCATTCCGGTCGGGCCGGGGCGCGGCTCGGGCGCGGGCTCGCTCGTCGCCTATGCCCTGACGATCACCGATCTCGATCCGATCCGCTTCGGGCTCTTGTTCGAGCGCTTCCTTAATCCTGAACGCGTATCCATGCCGGATTTCGACATCGACTTCTGCCAGGACCGGCGCGACGAAGTGATCCGCTATGTGCGCGATCGCTACGGTGCCGATAAGGTCGCGCAGATCATCACCTTCGGTTCGTTTCTGGCGCGCGGCGTGATGCGCAATGTCGGGCGCGTGCTCGAAATGCCGCTCGGCCAGGTCGATAAGCTGGCGAAGCTCGTACCGCAGAACCCGGCGGCGCCGGTGCATCTGAAACAGGCCATCGAAAGCGAGCCGCGCCTGCGCGAGGCGGCCGAGGCGGAACCGCGCGTCGCGCAAATGCTGAAGATCGCCGAAACGCTCGAAGGGCTTTATTCCAATGCCTCGACCCACGCGGCGGGCATCGTCATCGGCGACCGGCCGCTCGAAGAACTCGTGCCGCTCTATCGCGATCCGAAATCCGATATGCCGGCAACGCAGTTCAACATGAAATGGGTCGAGCCCGCGGGCCTCGTCAAGTTCGATTTTCTTGGGCTGAAGACGCTCACCACGCTTGCGACCTGCGTCAAGCTTTTGGCAAAACGCGGGATCGAGATCGATCTCGCCAAAATTCCGCTCGACGATCGCAGGACCTTCGAAATGCTCGGGCGCGGCGAGACGGTCGGCGTGTTCCAATTGGAAAGTGCCGGCATGCGCAAGGCGCTTGTCGAAATGCATGCCGATAGATTCGAAGATATTATCGCGCTTGTTGCCCTCTACCGGCCGGGCCCGATGGCCAATATTCCGACCTATTGCGCGGTGAAGCGCGGCGAGGAAGACGCCGATTACATTCATCCCAAAATCGAATCCATCCTGAAAGAGACCTGCGGTGTCATCATCTATCAGGAACAGGTGATGCAGATCGCGCAGGTTCTGTCCGGCTATTCGCTTGGCGAAGCCGATCTATTGCGCCGCGCCATGGGCAAGAAGATCAAGTCCGAGATGGACGCGCAGCGCGACCGCTTCGTCTCCGGCGCGGTGGAGCGCGGCCTCGTCAAGAAGCAGGCCGACGAGATTTTCGATCTTCTCGCCAAATTCGCCGATTACGGCTTCAACAAGAGCCATGCGGCGGCCTATGCGCTGATCGCCTATCAGACGGCCTGGTTCAAGGCCAATCATCCGGTCGAGTTCTTGGCCGCGTCGATGACGCTCGATAAGTCGAACACCGATAAGCTCGCCGAATTCTGCAACGAGGCGCGCCGCCTCGGCATCAAGGTCGAAGTGCCGTCGCTGACGCGTTCTGGCGTCGATTTCGAGGTCGAGGACCGCTCGGGCGAGCTTTCCATTCATTATGCCTTGTCGGCGATCAAGGGCGTCGGGGCAGGGCAGGCGCAGGCGCTGGTCGCCGCGCGCGGCGCGCAAGGCTTTCGCGATCTCGCCGATTTCGCCGCCAGGATCAACCCGCATGACGTCAATAAGCGGATGCTCGAATGTCTGACTTCGGCCGGCGCTTTCGACGCGCTCGAGCAAGACCGCGCGCGGGTCTTTGCCGGGATCGAGACCCTCATGGCCTGCGCGTCGCGCCGCGACGAAGAGCGCCGCGCCGGGCAAAATGCGCTCTTTGCCATCGAGACCGTCGATGAACTGGCCTTGCCGAAGTCGACCGGCTGGACGCTCGCCGAGCGCCTGCGCCGCGAGTTCGATGCCGTCGGTTTCTTTTTGTCGGGTCATCCGCTCGATGCCTATGCGAGGATCCTCAACCGCTTGAATGTGACGCGCTGGACCGATTTCGCTCGCAGCGTGAAACAAGGCGCCTCGGCCGGGCGGCTCGCCGCGATCGTGCTCGACAAGCAGGAAAGGCGCACGAAATCCGGCACGAAAATGGGCATCGTCCAATTGTCGGATCAATCCGGCCAATATGAAGCGATCCTGTTTCAGGAGGGCCTCAATCTCTATCGCGATCTGCTTGTGAAGGGCGCGGCTTTGCTGCTTGGCTTGCAGGCCAATGTCGAAGGCGAGGATGTGCGCGCCCGCATCATTTCGGCCGAGCCTTTGGACATAGCCGCGGGGCGCATTCAAAAGGGATTGCGGGTCTTCCTGCGCGACGAAGCGCCTCTGGCCTCGATCGCCCAGCGTCTCACAAGGCAGGGCGACGGGGAAGTCTCGCTCATCCTCATGCGCGGCGACGACGAAATCGAGGTCAAATTGCCGGGCAAATATCAGGTTTCGACCGATATGGCCGGCGCCTTGAAGGCCATTCCGGGGATTGTCGCCGTGGAACACGTCTAAACATGATGTGATTTCGCCGGTGTTGCGCCATGCATGACTCCGATCCGCCGATCGGCTAGATAAAGCCAGCAGACAAATCATGCGCCGAAAGAAAGACTTGAAAAATCCGCCGCGCGGTTTGATCTCAAATCGTCACTCTGACATTTGACGGATCGAGAAACGGGATGGCGGATAAATCCTACGATATTATCGTGATCGGTGGCGGCCCTGGCGGCTATGTCGCGGCTCTGCGCGCGGCCCAGTTGGGGTTGAAGACGGCAGTCGTCGAGCGCGAACATCTTGGCGGCATTTGCCTCAACTGGGGGTGCATTCCGACCAAAGCTCTGCTGCGCTCGGCCGAGATCTTCCATTATGCCAACCAAGCCAAGGATTACGGTCTCGTGATCGAGGGCAAGCTTGGCTTCGATCCGGGCGCCATCGTGAAGCGCTCGCGCGCCGTCTCGGCGCAATTGAACGGCGGCGTCGGTTTTCTTCTGAAAAAGAACAAAGTCGATGTGATCTGGGGCGAGGCGGCGATTTCAAAGCCGGGCGAAGTGACCGTCACCGCCTCGAAGAAAGCACCGATGCAGCCGCAAAACCCGGTTCCGAAAAATGTCCTGCCGCCGGACCTCTACAAGGCTGCTCATATTATTGTTGCGACCGGCGCGCGGCCGCGTGTCCTGCCGGGCCTGGAGCCTGACGGCAAACTGATCTGGACCTATTTCGAAGCCATGGTGCCTGAGGCCTTTCCGAAATCGCTCATCGTCATGGGCTCCGGTGCAATCGGGATCGAATTTGCGTCATTCTACAAGACGATGGGCACGCAGGTGACAGTCGTCGAGGTTTTGCCGCAGATCCTGCCGGTCGAGGATGCGGAGATCGCCGCCCTTGCCCGTAAGCGTTTCGAAAAGGAAGGCATCAAGATTCTGACTTCGACCAAAGTCACCAAGGTCGAGAAGAAGGCCAATTCGATCGTAGCGACCGTCACCGACGAGAAGGGCGCATCGCAAGTGATCGAAGCCGAGCGCATGATTTCCGCTGTTGGCGTCGTTGGCAATATCGAAAATCTGGGGCTTGAGGCTCTGGGCGTCGCGATCGATCGCGGCATCATCAAAACGGATGGTTATGGCCGCACGAATGTGAAGGGCGTCTATGCCATAGGCGATGTCGCCGGGCCGCCGATGCTCGCGCATAAGGCCGAGCATGAAGGCGTCATCTGTGTCGAGGCGATCAAGGGCTTGCCCGTGCATGCGCTCGACAAAGCGATGATTCCCGGCTGCACCTATTGCCAACCGCAAGTGGCCTCCGTCGGCCTCACCGAAGCCAAGGCCAAGGAGGCAGGTTTCGAGATCAAGGTCGGACGCTTTCCCTTCATCGGCAACGGCAAGGCGATCGCGCTCGGCGAGCCGGACGGTCTCGTCAAGACGATCTTCGATGCCAAGACCGGGCGGCTTCTTGGCGCGCATATGGTCGGCGCCGAAGTCACCGAATTGATCCAAGGCTTCGTCATCGCCATGAATTGCGAAACGACCGAGGAAGAATTGATCCAGGCCGTCTTCCCGCATCCGACGCTGTCTGAAATGATGCACGAAAGCGTGCTCGACGCTTATGGGCGCGTCCTTCACACATAGAGCTTGTTCGGTTCTGATGGAATCAGAACCGAGGCTCTGTGATTCTGTTTTTGACGCGTTTTCTTCACGCGAACCGGTATCCACTTCGCTCGAAAACGCTCTAAGAACGCCTTACGACGCCGGTTTCCGCAAAAGCAGAAGAGCTGCTACGGCCGTGGCAAGCCATCCGATGATCAGCGAGCTGCCGCCCAAGGGCGCGGCCATCGGAAAGAGCCGTGAGCCTGCGAAGGCGCGGACGGACAGATCGCCGCAAAAGAGGATACAGCCGAAGAGCAGCAGCGAGGCCGCGCTCAGCATCAATCGCGGCTTCTGCGGAAAGGAACAAGCGAAGGCCGCGATGGCGATGACCGCCGCGGCGTGAAGCAGAAGGAAATGCGACGAGACCTGCAGCAGCGGCTCGGATGATTGATGCGCCGCATAGGCAGCCTCGGCGACGCCCGCGGCACCCGCAAGACCTGCGGCGGCCACGAGGCAAGAGGCCCATTTTTCGACCGCCATTCTATCTCTCACTCGTGCCGGCTTTAAGGAGCGCTCCGCCTCAATAGGCGTTCTCGGTTTTCAAAAGCGCGAAGGGCGTGACAAACAGAATATAGAGGTCGAGCAGAATGGACCAGTTCTCGATATAATAAAGATCGCATTCGACGCGCTTTTGGATCTTCTCCGGCGTGTCCGTGCTGCCGCGCCAGCCGTGAATTTGCGCCCAGCCGGTGATGCCCGGCTTGACGCGATGGCGGGCGAAATAACCGTCGACAACTTCGTCATAGAGATGCTCAGCGGCCTTGGCGTGCATGACATGCGGGCGCGGGCCGACAATCGAGAGATTGCCCTTGAAAACGACGTTGAAGAATTGCGGCAGTTCGTCGAGAGAGGCCTTGCGGATGAAACGCCCGACGCGCGTCACGCGGGGGTCGTCGCGCGTGACGAGTTTCTTCGCATTGTAATCGAGCTGATCGCAATACATCGAACGGAATTTGAAAACTTCGATCAACTCATTGTTGAAGCCATAGCGCTTTTGTTTGAACAGGACTGGGCCTTTGGACTCGAGTTTGATCGCCAGCGCGACCAAAAGCATAATAGGCGCGGCCGCGATGAGGCATAGAGTTCCGGCGATTTTATCGAACAGATATTTGAGGACGATATCCCAATCGGCGATCGGCTTGTCGAACACGTCGAGCAAAGGCACGGTGCCGATATAGGAATAGGCGCGCGGCTGGAAGCGCAGCTTGTTCATATGGGCGGCGAGGCGGATATCGACCGGCAAGACCCAGAGTTTGCGCAGCATCTGGAGCAAACGCGCCTCGGCCGAAATGGGAAGCGTGAAGATCACAAGATCGAGCCGGACGCGTCTTGCGAATTCAAGCAGGTCGTTGACCGTGCCGAGCTTCGGAAAGCCTGCAACCATGTCGGGCGAGCGTTCGTCGGTGCGATCGTCGAAGACACCGCAAATGCGCAGATCCGAATGCGGCTGATGCGCGAGCTGTTCGAGCAACAGATCGGCCGCAGGGCCGCCGCCGACGATCACCGTGCGGCGCTCGAGCCGGCCTGTCTTGGTCAAATGATCGATGAAAAGCGATAGCGCCGCGCGTTCGGCGAGAAGTGTGGTTAGTCCCAGGAGAAACCAGCCCGAGAGCCACACGCGCGAAAAAACATCTTCGAGCTTGAGAAAGAAGAAGACCGCGAGCGAGATGAGCAGAACAAGCGTCCAGCCGGTCGCCACACGCAAACTTTCCTTGGCGAAGAAGCGCAAGGCGCTCATCCGATAGGTGCCGAGAACCTGAAACATGACAACCGTCAGCGCGGCAATGCATGGAATCGTAATCAAATAGGCCGTTTCGATGCCACGCACCGGAGCGACATGGCTCATATGAACCAGAAAGCCGGTCAAAGCGACCAAGGCGAATTCCAGAATCCGCACGGCGCCCACGAGAACGATTCGCGAATAGGCGGGAGGTGTCGCAAAAGTGGCGAGGCTCTCGGCGAGCGCGGAGAGCTCGGCGGGACGGGGAGCGGGCGCGCCTTCGTCCCCCGGGGCCTTTTGATCCACATGTCTCAGATCATCGACGGAAAAGGCGGCCATCTGGATGCCTCGGTACTTTCAAGAGAGAAGTGCGAAAGATGGTTTCGAATTGGCCTGGCGCGCGGACTTGCGTTCGATCGCTTCGCGATAGACGGCAAGAACCTGCTCAACCATATTCGTGATCGTAAAACGTTCGGCGACGAGAGCTGCGAGGCTTGCCGACTCCCGCTGCCGCTCGGCCGGGCTCTTTTCGAGCATGTCCTGCATCGCCGCGACTAGACGGCTGAGATCATTCGCCGGAACGAGGCGGTCCCGGTAAGGCGAAAGTATGTTTCCAATGTCGCCCACATTGGTTGCGACAATGGGAAGCTGAGCACCGGCGGCTTCGAGAATGATGTAGGGCAAGGATTCGCCGCGGCTCGGCAGGACGAGAATACGTCCGTGTTTGAAGGCCTCGCGTGCCGGCATGGCGCCAACGAATGTGACCTGGTTTTCAAGGCCGAGCGCACTTACGCGCGCGGCAAATTTTTCTTCGTCCGGTCCATGCCCAACCAAGAGAAGACGCAGCCTATGGCCATGTACGCTGGTCAGCTCGACCATGGCATCGATCAGGAGCTCGACGCCCTTCTGCCGGCGGAGCTCCCCGACATAAAGCAGGTCGGCTGCGCCCGGCAGCGGCTCGACCGGCGCAAATTCCGCGGCGCTGATGCCATTTGGGATGATCCGGGTCACGGCATGCGTCTTTCCCACATATTCCGCGAAACGCCTGGCGACAAACGAGCTTTCGAACAGATAGGCATCCGTGAAGGGTTCGAAAAGCCGCTCAACGAACATGTAGAGACGCTGCAGCTGATAAGGCATGGTGATGCTGAAGCTTCCGCCATGCGGCGTATAGGCTCGTATGGCCGTAAACGAGCCGGGCCAAAGACCCGGGAAGCGCGCATAGAGGCCGCCTTTGGCGCCATGGCCATGGATGACGTCGATTGCGAGACTCTGCGCATAGCGCGCGATCTTGATGGCCGTCACGAGATCGGATGGGCTCGGTTGCCGGGACATCGGAATTCTCAAAAGCCCCAAAGCCAAGGACGGCTTTAAGCTTTCGAGCATTGCCGCGGCCTTATCGCCGCCTGTCGTCGAATCGGCGACGATGCCGACGGCATGGCCCTGGGCGATCTGCTCTCGCGTCAAATCGATCACATGCCGGAAGAGCCCGCCGACCGGGGCACGCAAAACATGAAGAATGCGAAGCTTCGGCTCGGCTTGCCCGGTCCTTTCCATGGCTGTCGACCGATCCATGTTCACCTTCAAAAGAACCGCTCGTGTATGTAAATCGTGTCGCCGGGGCGCACCAGCTGGGTGATCGGTATGGTGCCAGTGAAGGGCTGTCCGTCGATAACGCGGTTCAAATCGGCGCCGCCTTTAAAGGCACGCGGAGTGAAGCCTCCGGCTATGGCCACGGCTGTCTCCACGGTCATCCCGCTGACGAAAGGATATTGGCCGGGCGTCGTGACCTCGCCGAGAATGAAGAAGGGCCGGTAAGCCTCGACCTCGACCGACACCTTGGGATCGCGCAAAAAACCGTTGCGAAGCTGCGCCTCGATGCGCCTTGCGAGCGAAGCCGTCGTCAGGCCCTCCGCCTCGACAATGCCGATCAGGGGCATGGAAATATGGCCCGAACCATCGACCGCATAGGAGTTGCTGAGCGAGTCCTGCCCGAACACGATGATGCGAAGCCGGTCGCCGCTCCCCAAAGTATATGGGGCATTGGGATCGACATCGAAATAGGGGACGTGCTGAGGCACGGCGCAACTTTCAAGGATCACCGACATCGCGAGGCAAAGAGTTAAAAAGACAAGCCGCATGGTCCCTGCCGTGGGTTAAAATCCGGTCACTGAAACGCCTCACTCGCTCCAGGAAGTTTTAGATAATCATGGTTAACAAATGCTCTCTCTTAAGGTTTGCGGGCCGGTATTAACCTGGTTGCAACCATAACTCTGCTTGATGGGGCCCGTGCCGGGGCGCGGCTGGTCAGATCGTCTGCCGGAAATGCGCCTCGGATCGGTCATGCGGGCACGCCCAGGGAAGATCGAGTCGATCCGGTGTCCCCTGGCGGAGAAGCCGTCACGAAGTCCATCCAAAGTCGTCGTGATCTAGTGGAGCAGAGGGATGGAGAGCGGATTCGGTTCTGAGGAGAGTCGAGAGGAACGCTCGGGCGAGATCGACATACGCGCCCTATGGGCGATTCTCGTCCGCAAACGGGCCTTCATCCTCATCCCGACCTGCGCGGCGTTTTTTCTGACCTGGCTCATCGTTTCGCTGGTGACGCCGAGATACACGGCCGAGTCGCAAGTTCTTCTCGAAAATCAGGAAAACTTTTTCACCCGCCCGCAAAAGGACCAGGCTCAGGCGGACAATACCATTCTGATTGACCCCGAGGCGGTCAACAGCGGGCTTCAGCTTATCACATCGCGGGATCTCGCGCGCCGCGCGATCAAGGTGCTCGATCTTGAAGGCAATCCGGAGTTCGATCCTTTGGCCAAGGGAATCGGGCCTTTGTCGCGGGTCCTGATTCTGCTCGGCGTCGCGCGCGACCCGACCCGTTTGTCGCCGGAAGAAAGGATGCTCGAAGCGTTTCAAGAAAGGCTTGCCGCCTTTTCGCCGACGAAAACGCGCGTGATCACGATCGACTTCACATCGCGCGATCCGGAGCTTGCCGCGAGAGCCGCGAACAAGGTCGCCGAACTCTATCTCAAGGAACAGGCCGATGCGAAACGCGCCCGGGCGAAGGCCGCGGCGGCATCGCTGCAGACGCTGACCACGGAATTGCGCGGCAAGCTCGCTGAGGCAAGCGCGAAAGTCGAGGAGTTCCGTTCGAGTTCCGGTCTTCTTGCCGGCACCAATAATATGACCATTACGGGTCAGCAATTGGCCGAGCTCAACACCGAATTGTCGAAGGCGCGCACGAGCCAGGCAGATGCTCAGGCCAAAGCCTCGTTCATTCGCGACATGATCAAAAAGGGCCGCATTTCCGATATTCCGGATGTCGCCAATAATGATCTCGTGCGCCGTATCGCGGAGCAGAGGGTCTCCGTCCGCGCCCTGCTTGCCTCGGAATTGCGGACCTTGCTGCCGGGCCATCCGCGTATCAAGGAGCTGAACGCCCAGGTCGCCGAGCTGGATTCCGCATTGCGTGCCGCGGGCGAACAGACCGAGCATGCGCTTGAAAACGAGGCGCGCATCGCAGGTGACAGAGTTACCAATCTCGAATCGGTGCTAAGCCAGCAAAAGAAGACGGCGGGCGTCGCCAATACGGATGAAGTTCATCTGCACGAGCTTGAGCGCATCGCCGACGCCTACAAGGATCAGCTCGAAGGCAGCACGACGAAATATCAGGAAGCGCTCGCCCAGGAGGATTCCTCCGCGACGCCGTCCGATGCGCGCATCATCTCCCGCGCTGTCGTGCCACACGACCCTTCCTATCCGAAAAAGATTCCTTTGATCGTCTTCGCGACTTTGGCGACCTTCCTCGGGACGTCAGGCTGGATCACGGCGGGCGAGCTTCTCTCGGGCCGCGTCATGGTCGGCAAGGACCGCATTCCGCGGGCAGCGACAGAGGCCGCAAGCGGTGGACCCGTCTTCAGCCGCGCGATGGCCGTCGAACCGCGGGTGGACATGCCTTCGCTTGATCCTCCCGATGCGCCGGAGGTGCGCAGCGATGCGATTGCGCTTTCGGCCGCGGCTTTTGCGGCGCAGATCGCAGGAAAACAAAAGGAAGGTGACGGGATGTGTATCGTCACGACGGGGCTGACCCGCGCCGACGTCGCGAGCGGCGTTGAGATCGCAATCGGTCGCCAGCTCGCGCAGGACGGGCATGCGATCATCCTCGATCTTGACGGCCATCCAGCCAATTTCGATCCGCTCTTCGCCTCATGGTCGGAGGACGGTCATCCGAACGAAGACCTGCTGGGCCTCACCGATCTTCTTTGCGGCAAGGCGTCCTTTGCTGAAGTCATTCGCCGAGACGACGCCTCTAGGCTTCACTTCATTTCGGCCGGCCGCCATGAGAGCTTCGACTTCGGCGATTTCGACCTCGTGCTCGAAGCTCTGGCGCAGACCTACGATTTTATTCTCCTGATGACCCCGCCGCTCGAGCGCAACGACATGGCCAAGCTCCTGGCCGCGCAAGTCGACGCCGTTCTGGTCTCCGCGCCTCCGGATGCGTCCGAGACAGTAGCGAAGATCAAGGCGGAATTGATCGGAGCCGGTGCGAAAGAGGTTATCGTCGTGGATGCTGTGCCTGCGGATCTTGAGCACGAGCACCTGGACGTCGCCTAAAGAACTTAGGCCTTCCGAAATAAGAGCGCGCGCAGGCGCCGCGCGGTCTCGAAGGCTTTCCGATTTTGCTTGAGGCCGCGTTTGACACGCTGGCTCAGGGACAAGATGATCGCTGCGATAGAGCCTTTCCAGGTGACTGGAATGAAGGAATCGAAGAGCGGCACGGCCTCGTCGCAGACCATTTGCTTATAGCGCGCTTCGCCAATGCCGAGATCGAATGTCGTGACGCCTTGCGCGCATTTCGCGGCGATGAGCTTCAAGAGCAGAAGATCGCCGGGGCTCGATTTCGCGATCTCGGGATCGGCGTCGAAGGAATTGAAGAAGCCGCTGAAATGAGTTTGGTGCGTCGCGCCGCCATAGACGGCGACGATGTTTTCGCCGCAGAGCAGAGCATGAAGTTCGAGACGGTTTGCGTCCGAAGGCCGGCTCGCGGTCTCGACGAAGTTTCGCATCGCCTCGCCATCGAAGCCGGCATCGATCTTTTGCGTCTCGAAACGCGCGATCTTCTGCGCGAAGAAGGCCTCAATGATCCTCTGCCGCATGGCGCTGTCACCGCCCGCGGTGACATAGCGGACGGGTCCGATCTCCGCGAGCCGATTTTCTTTCTTGCGCAATTTCTTACGCGTGTCCTTTGAGAGTTTGGCGTTGAAGAATGTCTCCGCGTTCGAGCCGAGCGTGGCCTTATAGGCAAAGCTCGGAGACCATTGGCGTGGAAGAGTGGCGAGCGGATTGGGCCATCCGTTCCAATCCACAGGCTGGTTCAGCAAAAGAAACAAGTCAGGCGCTTTTGCACCCATCATCCGCGCCGCGCTGTGAAGCATCGCAATGATCGCCGCGCGGTCCGGCGCAAAGCCCGGCCGAAACAAGGCGAAATTGAAATTCGAATCTTTCTCGCCGAGAAACACGGCTGCGCGAAACGGCCCGACGCTTTTGATACCGAGACAAAACAGCGCCAAGGCCGTACCGCCACCATCTCTTTGTTGGATGAACAGCGGCTCGATCTTGGCCTCGGCACCGCGCGTCGCAAGCCAAGGCAAGAGAAATCCTGGCGTCTGATAGGGGGACGCCGGTGCAACCGCGATGAGTTCCTGCCAGACGGAAAGTGCGCGGCTCGGGTCATCGCAAACCTCGAGCAAGCCTCCGAGACTGCGGCGCTTCTCGGAAGCCGCAATCTGCGGTGCCGTCACGATCTCGCCGGATGCCAGGAGCGACATTAATTTTCTTAACCATGCTGCGGTGTTGCGCTTCGAAACTAGCAAGGAAAGATCAACGACATCTTGCCAGGATCATGCATAAACGATGAAGTCTCGGGATGGGCAGGAAGAGCATGTTGAGCAAAAGCCAATTGATCGCAGCGGGCTTCGCGGTTTTCGAGGCGACCAAACTGCACCGTTTGGTCGAGCCTTGGACGCGCGGGCAGGGTGCGATTCTGATGTTCCATCATGTGCGGCCTTGGGTTGAGCACGCTTTTGCGCCGAACCGGCTTCTGGAAATCACCCCTGACTTTCTCGATGCGGTGTTGACGCGTGTCAGCGCCTTGGGTTTCGACATCGTGTCCTTGGACGAGGCGCTGTCGCGGATTGGCGATCCGGCCGCGCGGCCGTTCATCGCCTTGACTTTCGACGATGGCTATAAGGATTTTGCTATCCATGCCTTGCCCGTGCTGGAGCGCCATAACGCGCCTTTCACGCTTTATGTCACGACAGGCTATGCCGATCGCTCGGCGCGGCTCTGGTGGGTCGAACTCGAAGAGGCGATCCGGGCCTTGCCGTCGATCGACGTGATCGCCGGAGATCGGCATTTCATTGCTACGACGGAAAGCGCGGAGCAGAAGGCGCAGGCGTTTGAGGCGCTCTATGGCTTGTTACGCGGCGGACCGGAAGAGGTTTTGCTCGACACGGTTGCGGAGCTCGCAAGGCTTGCCAATATCGATGCGCGCGACCTTGTCGAAAATCTCTGCCTCGATTGGAGCGGCCTCGAGCAGATCGCAAAGCACCCGCTTGCAACGATTGGCGTCCATACTCTGACGCATCCGATGCTCGCCAAGCATGATATCTCACTTGTGCATTATGAGCTTGCCGAGAGCCGCCGCCTGCTCGAGGAAAAGCTCGGACAAGAGGTCGGCCATCTTGCCTATCCGGTCGGCGATCCGACTTCCGCGGGCCCGCGGGAATTCGCGCTAGCAAGCGAGCTTCGGTTTACGAGCGCGGTCACGACGCGGCCCGGAATGATCTTTCCTGAACACGACCGCTACCGGATGGCGCTGCCGCGTCTTTCGATCAATGGCATGTGGCAGAAATTGGAAATGGTCGAAGTGCTGCTGTCCGGTGCGCCTTTTGCGCTCTGGAATCGCGGGCGGCATGTGTCGGCGGCCTGAGGCGCCTTATTTCTGATCGGCCGGCTTCTGGTCGATGGGCGCGGCGTCGACAAGCTTGAGCAACTGTGCCCGCATATTCGCCCGGGCGCTCTCTTGGATCGGCGTATAGATTTCTGGTGATCGAAACTTCGGTGTCCAATCGGGCGGAGCTTCGACCCCTACGTTCTTTCCGTAATGCCCGTCTGGCGGAAGTTCATGTTGGGTTCCCCTTTCCAGGCCAACCCTCATTTCCTCCATTCCGCCTCGGCAGATCAGGTCGTCATCCTTGCGCAAAGGGGCAGTTTTATTTTCGAATGCTATGGCCAGATCTACAAGCTTCAGCTTTGTTTCATTCGGCTGTTGTTTCACGAAATCCAAAGCTGCCTTTTGGTTGGTCGTCAGCATTTGCGTGATCCGACGGGATGGCGCTGTCTGATCCTCGCATTTTGCTCCGTCGATCACAATTTGCTCGAAAGTATAAAGGGCCATCATTCCTGCCGTCAGGCGTATGTCTTTGTTCGGGTCGCTCGTATTGAGTTGGCTGCCCGCGAGCCATAAGTTGCGGGCATAGATAAGGCTGACCATGAGGCCGCCGCCCCCGAAAAAACGGTTGCGCAGCCAAACCAATCCTCTGTTGAATGAAGCTGGGTCCGTCGGCTTGTTGAAAGCCATGCCGAGGCCGTTCCAATTGCGAGCGTCCACGAGTGCATTGAGTTCGACGTCTGATGGTAGAGGGAGTGGCGTGGGAGGTGTTTGAGCTTGTGCCCAAGCAAAGAAGGGGGGCGCAATCAAAGCGGCTTGGACAATTGTCGCAAACAGGAAGCCCAAAAAAAGATTTCGCAATTTGATCACTCGGAAAAGTTATAATAAACGAATTATAGCTCAATCAGGCCGCTCCATCCACTTAATCAGTGGCATCAGCGGTAAAATCCAAGCGAGCCCAAGCACGACGTAATAGAGAGCTTGCAGCACCCCCGGCGCGCCTTGAATGAGCCGGCTTTGGGCCAGAGCCATCGCGACAAGCGCATAGATCACGACAAACAGGATCGTCAGGATCGTTCCCAGAAATTTGCGCATCCGACGTGGCACTTTATGACTCCCTGCGACAGGCTGCGCATGGACTTAATGCGAAACGAGCGCTTAAGTCCGTTCGTTCACCCCGTCAATGCTCCGCTTAACGAAGGCCGTTCATGAGCGATCTCGCCCTTGATGTATCCACCGCGAAAGCCGAAGCCAAGCCGCGCTCGGTCCGTCCGGTCGCGATCTGGCTGTGGAGCCTCGCGGCGCTGGTTTTCTTGATGGTCGTCGTCGGCGGTGCGACGCGGCTTACCGAGTCAGGGCTTTCAATCACCGAATGGAAGCCGGTGACCGGCGTGATCCCGCCGCTCAGCCAGGCGGATTGGGCAGCCGAATTCGCCAAATATAAACAGATCCCGCAATTTTCCGCATTGTTTCCGGACATGGATCTGGGCGGTTTCAAGTTCATTTATTTTTGGGAATGGAGCCATAGACTCATCGGCCGCTTGCTCGGTTTCACGCTGCTCATCCCTTTCATCGGCTTCTGGGCGGCGGGCCGTCTTTCGAACGCGTTGAAGCTGAAACTCCTCGGCATATTCGCACTTGGCGGGCTGCAAGGCTTCGTCGGCTGGTGGATGGTTTCCTCCGGGCTTTCGGAGCGCGTCGAGGTCACACAGGAGCGGCTTGCGATCCACCTTCTGCTGGCGAGCTTCACCTTCGCCTGCCTCGTGTGGCTTGCCGCTTCGGTAACGCGCGCCGCGCCAGCAAATACCTCGCCGGGCTTGCGGCGCTTCGGCAGCCTGATCGTCTTCGTGGTCTTCGTACAGATCGGGCTTGGCGCGCTCGTCGCGGGCCTGAGGGCAGGGCGCGTCTATAACACCTGGCCCTTGATGGATGGGGCTTTCATTCCCCCGCGAGACGTTCTCACAAGCCTCACGCCGCTCTGGCGCAATCTCACCGACAATGTCGCGCTCGTGCAGCTCGACCACCGGCTGGTCGCTTACACGCTTCTCGCGCTTGTTGCGATCCAAGCCGTTGCTGTCGCGCGATATGGCGGCAAGCTGGCCTTGCGTGGCTTCACCCTCTTCGCCCTCGTCGTGGTACAAGCCGCGCTTGGAATCGCGACTTTGCTGCTTGCCGTTCCGCTCTGGGCGGGATTGCTGCATCAGGCCTTCGCCATGCTGGTGCTTGGCAAGGCTGTCGTCTACCGGCAGGCTTTGTCGCCGGATCATGCCGCCAATAGCGCCTGATCGAGATCGGCGATGAGATCGGCCTTGTCCTCGATACCAACGGAGAGTCGCACGACATCTGGGCCGGCGCCCGCCAATATCTTCTGGTCGTCGGCCAATTGCCGATGCGTGGTCGAAGCGGGATGAATGACGAGCGAGCGCGTGTCGCCGACATTGGCGAGATGCGAAAAGAGCTTCAGCCGTTTCACCAGCGCGATCCCAGAGTCATAGCCGCCTTTGAGCCCGAAGGTGAACACGGCGCCAGCGCCTGCCGGGCAATATTTCTTGGCCAAGTTATGATAGCGGTCGCCACTTAAGCCCGGATAGCTCACCCAATTGACGGCATTATGCTGGGCGAGATGTTCGGCGACGGCGAGCGCGTTTTCTGAATGGCGCTGCATGCGCAGCGGCAGAGTCTCGATGCCGGTCAAGATCAAGAAGGCGTTGAAGGGCGACAGCGCCGGGCCAAGGTCGCGCAGGCCTAGAACGCGCGCGGCGATCGCAAAAGCGAAATTGCCGAATACCTCGCCGAGCACCATGCCGCCATATTCGGGACGCGGCGCGGAGAGGCTCGGATAGCGCTGATCCGCCATCCAATCGAACGTGCCGCCGTCAACGATGAGGCCGCCGATCGAATTGCCATGGCCGCCCAGAAATTTCGTCGCCGAATGCACGATGATATCGGCGCCATGCTCGAACGGCCGCACGAGATAGGGCGTAGCCAAAGTATTGTCGACGACAAGCGGCAGATGCTTCTCATGCGCGATCGCCGCGATCGCTTCGATGTCGGTGACGACACCGCCCGGATTGGCGATGGATTCGATGAAGATCGCTTTCGTCTTCGGCGTGATGGCCGCGGCGAAACTCGGCAGATCATCGGGATCGGCCCATTTCACGCCCCAGCCGAATTTCTTGAAGGCATGATTGAGCTGATTGATCGAGCCGCCGTAAAGTTTCGTCGCGGCGACGATCTCGTCGCCCGGTTCGAGCAATGTATGGAACACCAGCAATTGCGCGGCGTGGCCGGAGGCGACGGCCAATCCAGCCGTGCCGCCTTCGAGCGCGGCGATGCGCTCTTCCAGAACGGCATTGGTCGGATTGGTGATGCGCGTATAGATATTGCCGAAGGCCTGCAGCCCGAACAGAGCCGCCGCATGATCGACATCCTCGAACACGAAGGAGGTTGTCTGATAGATCGGCGTGGCGCGGGCGCCCGTCGTCGGGTCGGGCCGCGCGCCGGCATGAACCGCCTGTGTGGCAAAGCCTGGGGGAGCGATGAGATCTGTCATAAGCTGTTTCCTGGGTCGAGCGGGATTATTCTAGTGTTTTTATAGACTGAAGGCTTGAGCGGATCAATTCACGTTGCCTGATGTGGTATTATAAAACCATCATCATTAAGCCATTGAATTTATGATAATTCGTGGCCTTGACGTGAATTCAAAGCGACTCTATAAGCTGCCATTCCTCAGGCACGGGAAGATCCCGGCCACGAGTTACAAACGGATTACATCTATGTATGGCAGAACTTATTCGGCCAAAGCGTCGGATATTGAGAAGAAATGGATTCTCATCGACGCGACGGGCCTCGTCGTCGGCCGGCTGGCTTCGCTGATCGCGATGCGGCTGCGCGGCAAGCATAAGGCGACCTTCACGCCGCATATGGACGATGGCGACAATGTCATCGTGATCAATTGCGAGAAGGTAGTTTTCACCGGCCGCAAGCGCGAAGACAAAGTCTATTATCACTACACGGGCTTTCAAGGCGGCATCAAAGAGCGCACGGCGCGCTTCCACCTTGATGGCAAATTCCCTGAGCGCATCGTCGAAAAGGCCGTCGAGCGCATGCTGCCGCGCGGCCCGCTCGGCCGCAAGCAGCTCGGCAATCTGCGCGTCTATAAGGGGCCCGCGCATCCGCATGAGGCCCAGACGCCCGAGACGCTCGATGTTGGTGCCATGAACCGCAAGAATGTGAGGATCGCCTGATGGCCGAAACCCTGTCTTCGCTGCAGGATCTGAAGGGCGCCGCGGCGCCGCAGGCCGAAGCCGCCCATTATGTGCAAAAGCTCGATCCGCAGGGCCGCGCCTATGCGACGGGCAAGCGCAAGGATGCCGTCGCGCGTGTCTGGATCAAGCCCGGCTCCGGCAAGACGACCATCAATGGCCGTCCGCTCGAAGTCTATTTTGCGCGTCCGGTGCTGCGCATGATCTTGCAGCAGCCGCTGGGCGTTGCAAAACGCGTCGATCAATACGATCTGATCGTCAGCGTCGCCGGCGGCGGCCTGTCGGGGCAGGCGGGCGCCGTGCGTCATGGTCTTGCCAAGGCGCTCACGCATTATGAGCCGGAGCTGCGATCCGTCTTGAAAAAGGAAGGCTTCCTCACGCGTGACTCGCGCGTCGTCGAACGCAAGAAATACGGCAAGAAGAAAGCCCGCCGCAGCTTCCAATTCTCGAAACGTTGATCTTCATCATCGTTCCCGGAATCAAAAGGCGGCCACGGCCGCCTTTTTTATTGGCTGTCATGGCGGTTGTGCGATCCCTCTCCCTGTGGGAGAGGGTGGCTTGCGGAGCAAGCCGGGTGAGGGGTTACTGTCTTGGTGTTGAGAGACCGTAACCCCTCATCCGCCTCGCATTCGCTCGGCACCTTCTCCCACAGGGAGAAGGTTCGCGCACCGTAGTTCGAATTTTTCTTTGGGATGTGCGGCATGGCGAAAATCTTCATCGATGGCGAAGCGGGCACGACGGGCCTCGGCATTCGCGCGCGGCTCGCCGCCATGCCGGGCATCGAGCTCAAAAGCCTCGCCGATAAGGATCGCAAGACTCCCGAGGCCAAATTGGCTTTGCTGCGCGAGGTCGATCTCGTCATCCTCTGCCTGCCAGACGATGCTGCCAAAGAGACGGTGGCGCTCGCAGCTACGCTCGGCGACAAAGCCCCGAAGCTTCTCGATGCCTCGACGGCGCATCGCGTGGCGGCGGGCTGGGTCTATGGCTTTCCTGAGCTGGCGCCGGGGCAGGCCGACGCCATCGCAAAGGCTAAGTGCGTCGCAAATCCGGGATGCTATGCGACGGGCGCCATCGCGCTGTTGCGGCCGCTCGTCGATGCCGGTCTGGTGCCTGCCGATTTCCCCGTCACGATCAATGCCGTCTCCGGCTATAGCGGCGGCGGCAAGTCGATGATCGAGTCCTACGAGAAAAAGACGGCGCCCGATTTCGAGCTTTATGGCTTGAAGCTCGACCATAAGCATCTGCCCGAAATCGAGACTTACGCGGGCCTCACGCGGCGGCCGATCTTCGTGCCGTCGGTCGGCAATTTCGCGCAAGGCATGCTCGTCTCCATACCGCTCTTTCTGGACGAACTGCCGGCGCATCCGAAAGCCGCCGATCTGGAGGCTGCGTTAAAAGCGCGCTACGGCACGACCTCTCATGTTCGTGTGATGACGGACAATGGTTCCGGACGTATCGAAGCTCTATCTCTGAACGGGCGCGACGATCTCGAATTATCGGTCTTCGGCGATGAAGCTCAGCGTCAGGCCGTGCTCGTCGCGAAGCTCGACAATCTCGGCAAGGGCGCATCCGGCGCGGCCGTTCAAAACATGAGCCTGATGCTCGGGCTCGATAAAAACGATCTTTCCGCGCGTCATGCCCGGCCTTGAGCCGGGCATCCAGGCACAGCCTTATTGATGCATGCATCGATGCTTGGATACGCGGGTCAAGCCCGCGTATGACGCTCCGCAAGTGAGCGGTGACATGAATCAAACCATCAAAGTTCCGCCTGCGCCCACGCCGGTCATCACCGGGCCGCTGACCCTGTTGCTTGCCGTCGCCTGCGGGCTGATCGTGGCCAATATCTATTACATTCAGCCTTTGGCCGGATGGGTTGCCGAAGACATCGGACTGCCGGCTTCCGCCACAGGCCTGCTCGTGACGTTCACGCAGATCGGCTATGGGCTCGGGCTGATCTTCGTCGTGCCGCTCGGCGATATCGTCACCGGCCGGCGCTTGATCGTGACGATCCTGTCTCTGTTGACCTTGGCGCTTCTCGGGCTTGCCTACGCGTTTTCATCGGCGCTCGTGCTTGCCGCGTCCTTGCTCGTCGGCATCACATCGGTCGTCGCACAAGTGATCGTGCCTTTCGCCGGCAATCTCGCACCCGACGAACATCGTGGCCGCGTCGTCGGCAATGTGATGAGCGGACTTTTGTTCGGCATCATGCTGTCGCGGCCAATATCGAGCTTTCTCTCGCATTGGTTCGGCTGGCGTTCGATCTTCGTCATTTCCGCCGTGGTCATGGCGGTGCTCGCCGCCGTGATGCGGCAGAAACTTCCGCAAGGAAAGCCGTCATCGACGCTGAGCTACGCCGGCATTCTGCGCTCGCTGCCGGGCTATATCGTCGAATATCCGCTGCTGCGCCGCCGCGCGCTTTATCATGCCGCGCTCTTTGGCGCCTTCAGCCTGTTTTGGACGGCGGTGCCTTTGCTGCTCGTCCGCGATCCCTTTGGTCTCGATCAAAGCGGTATCGCGCTCTTCAGTCTTGCGGGTGCCGCCGGCGCGCTCGTCGCGCCGCTCGCCGGACGCGCGGCCGATCGCGGCTGGACGAGACCCCTGACGGGCGCCGCGATCGTCTTTGTCGGCTTTTCCTTCATTCTCTGCCTTTGGGCCGCGCATATTCAATCCGTGCTTTTGCTGGCAGGAGCCGCGATCCTGCTCGACATGGGCGTGTCGATGAATCTGATTTCGAGTCAGCGGGCGATCTTCGCGCTGGGGCCCGAGACGCGCAGCCGCTTCAACGGGCTTTTCATGGCCTTTTTCTTCGGCGGCGGCGCGATCGGCTCCGCCTTGGCGGGGCTCACTTTCGCGCAGGGCGGCTGGACGCTCACCTGCTGGACCGGCGTCGCCTTCGGCCTTGCCGCGCTTCTCTATTACGCGACCGAGTTTTTGAAGCGCGGCAAGGATCGGGACGCATCGGTCTGATCTTTCGAGCCGCAGCGATCATTTCGGAAAAAACGCGTCCGGAATGTCGAACTCATCAGCGCTATCGCCGGTTTTCAAGCCGAGTTTGTCGAAAAGGTCCGGTCCGATTTCGCTGCTGACGGCGCCGCGGCACGGGAAATTCGCGAAGTCTTTTCCGTCCTTTTGCACGGCAACCCCTTGCGCTTCCGCCTTGCCGCCCGAGCGTCCCCAATTCCCGATGGCGGTGAAGATCGTGTAGCGGTATGGCGCCTTGTCGAAGCGCAGCCAGGCGCCGCCGCCGCCCGAAAAACTCAGCGTACCAGAGGTAAAGACATCGGCGGGTTTCGCGGCAGGATCGGGATAGACCAAGTCCAGCTTGTCTCCCTTGCCATAGCGGTATTGCATGGTGCCGCCGCTTTTCGAAATGTCTTTCGATGCGCAGATCGACGCGACATGCGCGCCGGTCGAGCAGGAGAAGACGGTGAGTTCGTCGGCTTTGCACAGCGACGGCGCCGCCGCCAAACAGGGCCACGCGGCAAATGACATCGCAAAGAAGCTCAGGCCGAAAACGAGACGCATGATAATCCCCGTAAGATATAAGAACGGCGGCCGAGACGTCCGGATCACGCCATAACTTTCACATAATCGCCGGGTGCATCGCAGAGCGGCTTCAATTTCTTGCCGCCAGGCTTGCGGGCCGCGACCTTTTCCGGCGCCTGCGCGATGACCCAAGCGATCCAGTCGAGCCACCAGCTTCCCGGATGTTCGACCGTCTTTCGACGCCAGTCTTCCAGCGTGCTTTCCGGCCGCGGCCCGGTCCAATATTGATATTTTTGCTTCGCGGGCGGATTGATCACGCCGGCGATATGGCCTGAACCTGCGAGCACATAGCGGACGTCGCCGCCGAAATATTTGGCGCCGAGAAAGACCGAGGTCGCGGGCGCGATATGATCCTCAGCCGTCGCGAGGCTGTAGATCGGGATCCTGATCTTGCCCAACGACAGTTTCTTGCCGCCGATCTCCATTTCGCCTTTCGCAAGCCGGTTTTCGAGATAGCAGCCGCGCAGATAGAAGGAATGATTGGCAGCGGGAATGCGGGTCGAGTCCGAATTCCAGGCAAGAAGATCGAAGGCCCCCGGTACCTGACCTTTGAGATAATTGTTCACGACATAGGACCAGATGAGATCGTTCGGCCGCAGCATGTTGAAGGCCGACGCCATCTTCGATCCGTCGAGATAGCCCGTATCGCTCATCGAGGCTTCGAGCGAGGCCAGTTGCTCCTCGTCGACGAAGACTTTGAGATCGCCGGCATCGCTGAAATCGGTCTGCGCGGTAAACAGCGTCGCGCTCTTGATGCGATTATCCTCCGTCTCGGCCATATAGGCGAGCGTCGCGCAGAGCAGAGTTCCGCCGACGCAATAGCCGATCGCATTCACATCGCGCTCGCCGGTCGCCTGTTCGATCGCATCGAGCGCAGCGAAAATGCCTTCGCGCATATAGGCGCTCCAGTCCTTGTCGCGATGGCGCGCCTCCGCATTGATCCAGGAGATCATGAAGACGGTGAGCCCTTGCGCTACGGCCCAGCGGACGAAGCTTTTATCGGGATTGAGATCGAGGATATAGAATTTATTGATCCACGGCGGCACGATGAGCAAGGGCCTCTTGCAGACCGTCTCTGTCGTCGGCGCATATTGAATGAGTTCGATCAGATCGTTGCGGAAGACGACCTTGCCGGGCGTCGCAGCCATGTTGACCCCGAGCTGAAACTTCGAAATGTCGGTTTGGCGAATCTTGAGCGTGCCCTTGCCGGCTTCGAGATCCTCGTTGAGGAGGCTGATGCCGCGCAGCAGATTTTCCGCATTGCTGGACAGCGTCTCGTGTAAAAGCTCCGGGTTCGTCACGATGAAATTCGAGGGCGACAGCGCGCCTGAAATCTGCCGCAGATAAAATCGTGCCTTGTCGCGCGTATGCGGATCGAGGCTTTCCGCACGGGCCGCGAGATCGTCTGCCCAGGTGGTCGCGATCGCATGCGCCTGACGGAAGAAATCGAAAAATGGACTGTTTTGCCATTGCGGCGCGGCAAAGCGCTTGTCGGCCGGATCGCGTGGAACGACGGGCGGCTCTGGCTGGCCCGAGAAACGCCGCAAGGTTTGGGCCCAGAGACCGAGGAAATTGCTGGACAAGGCGCCTTGCGCTTCGAGCGTCCGCGCTGGATCGCTCAGCCAATGTTCCGCGACGCGGCCAAGCGTTCGCACCACGTTGGTCAGTTCGTTCGAGGCCTCTTGGCGCGTTTCGGAGGCCTCAAAAGGCTGAAGATAAGAGGCGAAAATCTTGCCGCTTTGGCCAAGGAGTTCGGCCACATTGGCGGCAAGCTTGTCGAAATCCGGCGTGCCGTTCTTGCCGGTCTCTTTTTGAGGCGCAGGCTCGGTCAGAGGCGGCTCCCTAGGCGCGCCGGCAGGCGTCGGGCGTGGCTCTTCAACCTTGACCGCGGGCGTGCCATTTTTGAGATCGGCAAATAATTTATTGTTCTTCTTGACGAGCTTGGCCGCTTTGCGCTCCTTGCGCAACTGCTTCTCTTGCGAGGGCTTCTTCTTCTTTTTCTTTTTCTTGCGTCCGCCGTCTTCGTCCTGCGCCGGAGGCTCGTTGATCCCATTCTGGTCCATGGTCAATTCTTGCCCCGCGCGTCTAAGTCCCCGGTCTCGGTTCAGACATAATAAAGCGCTAGTTGATTACCACTTAAAGATGAGCCGAATATCCGAGGATTGGAACAAGGCTGGACGAAAGTCATGCTGGTTTTCCCAAAATCTTGCCGATTTGCGCTGGCCTGTCTCGGCCTGAGCATCAGCCTCTCTTTGCCCGCCGGCCCGGCCTTCGCGCAGGACAAGCCGCAGGCGGCGGCCGGCGATCAGCAAAAGCCCAAGGACGGCCAGGACAAGCCCAAGAAGGAACGGCATCGCAACACGCCGCTCGATACGATCATGCAGACGCGCATCTGGGCCGATGTGCCCGAAGCGAAGGATTTCGTGAAAGAGCACCGGCCCGACAGAGAGAAGCTCAAATTCCAGCCGGTGACCGGTACCGATCCCGAGCGGCCGAAGCCGAGAACGCCGGCCGAACTCAAGGATCTGGAGACGGAGCTCGAAAGCGCGCGCGTGAGCGCTGATAAAAAGGCCGGTATCAAGCCGGCTCCGGCGGCTTCGGCTTCGACAAGCAAACCGAAGCCGGCGACGGCGACGCAATAAGTCTTTGGCTTTTCGCGCCCGCCCAAAGCCTCCAAAAATCATCACTCTGCGTCAAATTGGCGGGTTGGCCGAAAGCCCCGGTTCTTTGATTTGCGGACGGGCTGCTTTAAGAGTGCCCGCGACGCGTTTTTGCGCGCTGCCGCATGGCCATTCGGCTTGATGCCCGAAAGGCTCGGAAGAAACGGGGCTTGTGATGAATGTCTTGGTGATTGGCGACGGCGCGCGTGCGCATGCGCTCTGCTGGAAACTCAGCGAGTCGCCCGTCCTCGAAGAGCTTTATTGCGCGCCGGGCAATATCGGTGTCGGGCTCATCGCCGAATGCGTGCCGATCAGCCTCAAGGCCGTGCATACGATCGCCTCCTTCTGCGAAGAAAACGACATTGACTTCATCATTGTCAGCAACACGCAGACCATGTCGATCGGCATTGTCGATATGCTGAACCGCAACGGCTTTGCGACTTTCGGGCCGGATATGGGCGCCGTGCGGCTCGAGACATCCAAGGCTTTCTCGCGGGAGGTCTGCCAAGCCGGCAATATTCCGATGGCGAAGTTCGTCCGCGTCACCGATCAGGCCTCGGCGGATGCACATATAGACGCGAGCGAGCTGCCGATCGTGGTGAAGGGCGACTTCGCCGTCGACGGATCGCGGGTCGCGATCTGCAAGACGAAAGAAGAGGCCAAGGCCGCGGTCGCCGCGCATTTCGCGGCGGGCGATCTCGAAATTTTCCTCGAAGAATTTCTGACCGGCCCTGAAGTCAGCTATTGCGCCGTCACCGACGGTCATATCGTGCTGCCGATGACGTCGGCAACGGACGATTGGGACCCCGAAGGTCCGGGCCTCTATCGCGGCAGCCTGTCGCCAGCGCCGTCCGTGACGCCGGAAATCGAAAAGCAGATCCTGCAAAAGATCCTGCGCCCGACCATCAATGCAATGAAAAACATGCGTCGGCCCTTCAAGGGCCTGCTCAACACGCGGCTGATCCTGACCGCCGAAGGCCCCAAGGTGATCGATTACAAGGTCCGCTTCAGCGATCCGGAATGGCAGGCGATCGTGTTGCGTATCAATGGCGATCTGATCCCGGCGTTGATTTCCTCCTACGACGAGATGCTGGAACGATTCGATCCGTTCCGTTGGCATCCGGGTTCGGCGGCCGCGCTCGTGATGCGCGCGGAAGGCGCCAATGCGACGACGGAAAAGATCGGCATCGCCATCGATACGATCGAAGCGGAAGACGAAGATATCGTCGTCTACCGTTCGAACGATGAAAAGGAACTGAACGTCACCGCGACCGGCGCCGATCTCGCCGACATACGCAAGCGGCTTTACGCGGCAGCCTCGAGGGTTTTGGACATGGTGCGCTAAGCCCGCTGCAAAATAAAAAGCGCCTTCACGAATGAAGGCGCTTTTAAACTGACGGCCTTTTCGGCGGATGCCGAAGCCTATTCCTCGTCGAAGTCGGGCATCATCTTGGCGAGCGTGCGAAGCACGCTATTGCTGCCCTTTTCCATTTCGGCGAAGCAACGGTCGGTTTCCTCGTCGACCGGGAAGCCTTCATGGGTGAGGGTCACTTTGAAGCTGCCATCCTCATTGGGCGTGATCGTCCAGATAGCGAAGGTATCGATGTAGTGACCGAAGCCCTTGAGTTCCTTCGCGCCGCCCTTCCAGGTGTAGGAAATCTTCTGGTTTTCCTCGACATCCAGAACCTGGCACTGGAACTCGCCGTCCCAGCGTTCGATCGGCCGTGCACGGAGCGTGAATTTATGACCGAAATCCGGCTTCAAATCGTTCTTCATGAACCAAAGGGCGATACACTCGGAATCGGTGATCGCGCGCCAGATTTTTTCGATCGGATAGTCCTTAATATCGACGGACGCGACGATGCTGCGTGTCGGTGCTGCTGCCTCTTCCTCTGCCACTCGTTCTCTCCATTAAGTCGCGGCCGTCCTCGTCACGAGGTTTGCCGGGTCGAAGCAAAATCTAAGCCGCCTTTTAGTCCACCCGTCCTTTCGGAGGCAAGCTATGCCTGATGTTCGTGCCATGATCGCCATAGGGGTACGGGGCCAGTTCGGCCTCGACGGCAAATTGCCCTGGGAGGGCGATAAAAGGCCGGAATTCAGGGAGGATGTGGCGCGATTTTTCGAAATGACGCGCGGCCATGTGCTGCTGATGGGGCCAAAGACCTATGCGTCGGTCCCAAGCTTTGCCTTCACAGATCGGACGATCGTAACGATCCGCTCGTCGCAGACGCCGGAAGAGGCGCTGGCGCCCTTCCAGGACCGTATCGTCTATATCGGTGGCGGACCGTCGGTCTATGCCGCCTATGCCCGCCTCATCCGCCATTGGGACATCAACCGGCTGCCCTATGACGGCGAAGCCGACAGCTGGTTTGATCCCGCCTGGCTTGTCGCAGGGTAAGGGCCGAACCCCATGACTCAAACCCTCGTCCTTCGAGACGCTTGCTGCGCAAGCTCCTCAGGATGAGGGTTTGGAATTGGACGCCTTGAGATATCGATTCTAAAGCGCGACGTAGATGAACTTCTCGGTGCCCTTGAGCTTCGGATAGTTCTCGCGGATCGCCTTTGCGATTTTGCCGACGAGGTCCTTATCGCCCGCGGCGCTCTTGCCGACGAAATCGGTGCCGGCGCTCCAGATCTCGAAAAACCCGTGCAGGGCCTGGTCGTAATCGTCGCCCGTGGGGTTGGCGGTCATATCGTGCAGGGAGACGATGCCGTTTGCATCGATTTCCAGCCGCCATTCCCGGTCGTCCTTCACGGACGCGAGCAGAGCGGAAACGTCAGCATCGCTCCAGTCACCTTTAAGATCGATCGTCGCCATTTGTGACCCCTGAATTCCTCGTTGCATTTTCAAAGCAAACTTGAGACCAGTTTGTGGGAAAATGCTCGCTTGCAGCACAGCCTCTGCAAATGCCTGCGCTCTAATACCCTGTCGGGGCCAAAAATCAATGTAAGAAGCGGCGGCGTCTACCGTCGAGGCGCCTTGATGGCAGGCTGGATTTCAGGCAAAAGCGGGCATCTTCCGGCCCATTGCGAGCGATCAAATCGATGATGAGACATTTGCGCGTCGGGATTGCGGGCCTTGGCACCGTGGGCACGGCGGTCGTGCGGCTGCTCGACAGGCACGCCCAAGCGCTTGCCGCGCGCACCGGACAAAGGATCGAGGTCACGGCCGTGTCGGCCAAGGCGCGCGACAAGGATCGCGGCATCGATCTTTCGCGCTTTGCCTGGTTCGATGATCCGGTCGCGCTGGCGGCGAGCCCCGATATAGACGTTTTCGTCGAGCTGATCGGCGGCGAGGAGGGCGCGGCGCGTGCCGCCGTCGAGACTGCCATCGCGGCAGGGAAATCCGTTGTTACGGCCAATAAGGCGCTGCTCGCCAAACATGGCATGGCGCTCGCGCGCGCCGCCGAGGAAAAGGGCGTGGCGCTGGCCTTTGAGGCTTCGGTCGCCGGCGGGATTCCCGTCATCAAAACCTTGCGCGAGGGTTTTGCCGGCAATGCGATCGAGCGCATCTACGGCATTTTGAACGGTACCTGCAATTACATCCTATCGCGCATGGAAACCGAGAAATTGAGCTTCGCTGCCTGCCTGCGCGAAGCGCAGGAGCTGGGTTATGCGGAGGCCGACCCGACCTTCGACATCGGCGGGTTCGATACGGCGCACAAGCTCGCGATCCTCACAGCGCTCGCCTTCGGCACCACGATCGATCCCGACGCCATCGCGATCGAAGGCATAGAGACGATCACGCTGGCCGATCTCGAGGCCGCCGACGAATTGGGCTATCGCGTCAAACTCTTGGGCGTCGCGCAGAAGACGCTGTCAGGCATCGAGCAACGGGTCCATCCGACTATGGTGCCGAAGTCGTCGGCGATTGCACAAATCATGGGCGTTATCAATGCTGTAAGCATTAATGCTGATGCAGTACATGAACTGACTTTGGCGGGGCCAGGGGCTGGCGGAGAGGCCACGGCATCGGCTGTCGTCGCCGATCTCGCCGATCTGGCGCGCGGGTCTCATATAGCGCCATTTGGCTTGCCCGTGGCTGACTTGGCGCCCTTGCAGCGTGCCCCGCTGCAAATGCATGAGGGCGGCTATTATGTCCGGCTCTCGGTCCATAACAGGCCGGGCGCCGCCGCGGCGATCGCGACGCGCATGGCCGAGAACGGCATTTCATTGGAGAGCATCGTCCAGCGCAATGTATCCGGGTCGCGTGCAAAGGCCGCCACGCTCGATCCGGTGCCGGTGGTGCTCATCACCTATGCGACTTACGAGAAGACGATCCGGCAGGCGCTCGAATCCGTCGTGGCCGACGGTTATCTCGCCGAAAAGCCGCAGCTCATACGCATCGAGCGGGAGTGAGCATCATCCCGAAAAGCTGGAGGCTTTCCGGGATGATGAGGCGTCGAAGCGAAAGCGGCTTTATTCGCCGGCCATCAGAATGCGCTTTTCTTCGCTCTCTTGCTCCGCCTCGGCCTTGGTATAGTCGTAGAGCACGCGGCCATAGGGCAGGGTGAGATCGGCGATGAAATGATGCGCGCCGATCACATGGCGCACCGGGAAATCGGCGACCGGCGCATTGACATGCGGCACAAGATGCAAGCGGCCCGGTCCCGACCATGAGCCTTTCGGCACGATCTCGGTCAGGTTGATCGCAACGAGCTGGCAGATTTCGGGCTCGCCCGTCACGCTCGGAATGATTTTCAGATTGATCTGCGTCTTCGACAAAGTGGCGACGGTGCGATCGCCATTGCCGGTCATGCTGTGATGCTTATAGCCCATGCTGCCCATGGCGACGGTCTGCCCGGCATAGGTCAGCGTGCCGGTCAAAGTATCGTGGACGACCTCGAGCTTCGGATGCGCGTATTTCTTCGGAAAGCCCCAGATCTCGCGGCCGGCGGCGATCGGCGGATCGTCGTCGAGATACATTTGCGAGACGAAATTATAGTCCGCGCCCTTATAACGGCAGGGGATCACGAGACCCGATTCCGTATAGTCGCCGAAGCCGGAGCTATCCGGCATCCGGATCCATTCGTAATGGACGATCGCCTGATCGGCCGGTTCCAGCGGTTCCGGCAATTGCGTGCGGATGGCTTCGGGGTCGGTCTCGTATGAAATGACCATATATTCGCGATCGATGAACCGGTAGGGCCCGGCGGGATAGCTGGGGCTTCCGAGCGGCATCGACGGGAGCTTGATGACGTCTGCCTTCTTCATATGAGACCTCCGAATGGGGAGAGGATCGGGGAGCGGGTGATTATTCGGCGGTCCAGCCGCCGTCGATCGGAATATTGGCGCCGGTGATCTCGCTTGCTGCGTCGGAGCAGAGGAAGAGGGCCAAGGCGGCGACCTGCTCGACCGTCACGAATTGCTTCGTCGGCTGGGCGGCGAGAAGCACGTCGTGGATCACCTGCTCTTTGGTCAGGTGACGCGCGGCCATCGTATCGGGAATCTGCTTTTCGACGAGCGGCGTCCAGACATAGCCGGGGCTGATGCAATTCGAGGTGATCTTATGCTGGGCCAGTTCGAGCGCGACGGTCTTCGTCAGGCCCGCGATGCCATGCTTGGCGGCGACATAGGCCGATTTGAACGGCGATGCGACGAGCGAATGCGCCGACGCCGTCTGGATGATCCGGCCCCAGCCCTTGGCCTTCATGCCGGGAACGGCGGCGCGAATGGTGTGGAAGGCGGACGACAGATTGATCGCGATGATCGCATCCCATTTCTCGACAGGGAAATCCTCGATCGGCGAGACGTATTGAATACCGGCATTGTTGACGAGAATATCGACGGAGCCGAGATCGGCCTGCGCCGTCGCGATCATGGCAGCGATTTCATCCGGCTTTGACATATCGGCAGCGGAATAGACCGCGGTCACGCCGAAGTCCTGCTTGATGCCGGCCAACTCCTTGTCGATCGCGTCCTTCTCGCCAAAGCCGTTGATCATGACATTGGCGCCTTCCTTCGCGAGCGCCCGTGCAATCGCCAATCCGATGCCGCTCGTCGAGCCAGTGACGACCGCCGATTTGCCTTTCAACATATGTTTCTCCCGCGCGAAAACCGCCTGCTTGTGCGAGGCTGCACTTCAGCGTGCGCCTCGATTAGGGCTCTAAAACGCCAGCCATTCAAGCTGCACAATAGCTTGAACGGATCACGTAAAATCACCGTGACCCTTTTATGAAGCTCTTTCTTTAATAACTTTAACGAGAGGGTCTGGCCGCTCCAAGGTTTCGACAGCACTGAATTTGGCGATCTTGGTCCTTTTGTCATGGTGCTGTCGCAGCGCGTGCGTTTCATGAGGCGGAGCAGCCGGCCAGCCGATGAACAGACTGCACTCTATTTGCGCGAAATCGCGGCGGTGGCTCGCAACGAAAAGGTGAACGCGCATGGATGCCCTGACTCCCAAAACCGATATTCATTCGGGCCGCGGCTGGCGTCCCGAAGGCTGCGACCGGATCGGCCTCGTGCTGCAAGGCGGCGGCGCGCTCGGCGCCTATCAGGCCGGCGTCTATCAGGCGCTTGAGGAAGCGGGCATCATGCCCGACTGGGTATCGGGCGTCTCGATCGGCGCGATCAATTCGGCCATCATCGCGGGCAATAGGCCGGAGCGCCGGTTGGAGCGGCTGCGCACATTCTGGGAATGCATCACAGACCGCAAGGTCAGCTACTATACGCCCGACGGCGATATTTACCGGCAGATGCGTAATCTCTTGAGTTCCTGGTACACGATCGCGCTCGGGCAGCCGGGATTCTTCGCGCCCTGGAAGACGTCGCCCGTGTTCAGCGCATCCGGTGCCAAAACCGCGCTCAGCTATTACGATACCGCGCCCTTGCGCCAGACATTGCTCGAACTCGTCGATTTCGATCTCATCAATGATCCGACGCATATCCGGTTCTCGGTCGGCGCCGTGAATGTGCTCACCGGCAATTTCGTCTATTTCGACAATGCGACAGATCACATAGAGCCGGAACATATTATGTCGAGCGGGGCTCTGCCGCCGGCGCTGCCGATGGTCAAAGTCGGTACCGATTATTTCTGGGACGGCGGTCTCGTCTCGAATACGCCCTTGCAGCATCTGCTCGAAGAAGAAGACAAGCTGAACAAGCTCGTCTTCCAGGTCGATCTCTTCAGCGCGCGCGGCGACCTGCCGCGCAGCCTTCAAGACGTCATGGGACGGCAGAAGGACATCACCTATTCGTCGCGCACGCGCTACAATACGGATGTCTATAAAAAGCTGCTCGGCTGGAAGAAGAAAACCTACGACGCGCTGTGCAAAATCCCCGAAGAGCATTTGTCGGACGAGGATCGCGCGCTGAAGGAGGATTTGTCCGCGCTGCCGGAGATCACCATCCTGCAATTGATCTATCAGCAAAGATCCTACGAAGGCCATGCCAAGGATTACGAGTTCTCGCGCACCTCGATGAACGAGCATTGGCAGAGCGGCTATGAGGACACGCGGGAGACGATCGCCCGCCGCGACCATCTGCGCATGCCCAAGAAGGATGCCGGCATCTGCGTCTTCGACGTGCATCGCGACGCCGAGCGCGAGGCGCCAAGCGCATAAGCGCTCGCCGGGTCTATTTCGGCGGCGGCTCGATCTTGATCGAGGGATCGAAGGTGAACTGTTTTTCGGTGTGGTTTTTAATGCCGAAAATCTCGCCGTCGATGATCTGCCGCGCCAGAAGATTGGTCTTGGGATCGACGTAGAGCATGCCTTGGGCGGAGAAAAGTCCACCCTGCATGTCGAGCTTGAAACTATAGGCGAGATAGGTCTGTCCATCGACCGTCTTCTCGCCGAGACATTGCGCGCCTTGAACATAGTCCGGCGCGATATCTTCGAGGCTCGTGGTCATCTTGCCGGCCATTGCGCCATAGGCCTCCGGCATTTGATGCCAGGCTTTCCCGTCATTGGTCCAGAATTTCGGACCGATCTTCATCATCTCGACGGTCTTATTGCCGGTTGTGATACGGGTATGCATCGCGTCCGGCGGATTCATGTCGGCTGATAAAACACTGTCGTGGGATTTCGCCGACATCTTGCCGTCCACATGAAAAGGCCCGCTGTTCAAAACCCGCTTCAAAATGCCCTTAAGCTCCTCGCTGCAATCGGCTTTCGCCTGGGCCTGCAGACCCGCTAAAATCAAAAAACTGAGAAAAAGCCGCAGCATTAGAGGGAAATCCTTGAAAAGCCTTGCCGAAGATATCTGATTTTCGAGGTGAAAGCCGATAAGATCAAGACGTGAACGAATCGGCTCCCTTGTTTCAACCCCCCCCCGTACTCGGCGTCGAGCGCTCGGCCCGTGGCTTTGCCTGGCGCGGCCGCCTCGACGGCGCGGGCGAGGCCCGTGCGCTCGCGCTTGCCCAGGTCCATGGCCATAGCGAGCTTTTGGCGCGCGTGCTCGCGGGACGCGGCGTCTCGCCGGAGACGGCCGAGCTTTTCCTCGATCCGAGCCTGCGCCGCCTGATGCCGGATCCGCTCAGCCTCGTCGATATGGCGCCAGCGGTCGAACGGCTCGCAAAGGCGGTTCAAACAGGCGAATGCGTCGGCATTTTCGGCGATTATGATGTCGATGGGGCAACCTCCTCGGCGTTGCTCGCTGGTTTTTTCAAAAGCTGCGGCACGTCTTTCATCATCCACATTCCGGACCGGATTTTCGAAGGCTACGGGCCGAATGTCGAGGCGATCAAGGCGCTGGCGGCAGCCGGCGTGACCTGTCTCGTAACGGTCGATTGCGGGACGATGAGCCATGTGCCTCTGGCCGAAGCGCGAAGGCTGGGCGTGGACGCGATCGTCGTCGATCATCATCAGGCCCCTGAACTCTTGCCCGACGCCATCGTCGTCAATCCGAATAGGCAAGACGATCTGTCTGGCCTGGGCCAGCTTTGCGCGGCGGGCGTTGCCTTCATGCTGCTCGTCGCGTTGAACCGGGTACTGCGCGAACGCGGCTTCTGGACCAAGGCGCGGCCCGAGCCCGATCTTCTGATGGGGCTTGATCTCGTGGCACTGGCGACGGTCGCCGATGTCGCGCCGCTGACGGGCCTCAACCGCGCCTTCGTGACGAAGGGCCTCGCCGTGATGCAGATGCGAGGCCGCCCCGGCCTCAAGGCGCTCTTCGATTGCGCCGGCATGGACGGCCCGCCGCGGCCCTATCATTTGGGCTTCGTCATCGGTCCGCGCATCAATGCGGGCGGACGAATCGGGGACGCGGCGCTCGGCGCCAAGCTTTTGACCCTCACCGACGAAGCCGAGGCGCGGCGCATCGCCGAAGAGCTCGACAGGCTCAACCGCGAACGCCAGGTGCTTGAAGCCGCCACTTTGGAAGCGGCCGAGGCGGAAGCCCTGGGTCTGCTCGGCCTCGAAGATAAAGGCGCCGCCATCGTGACCGCATCCGACGGCTGGCATCCGGGGATCGTCGGGCTCGTCGCCTCTCGCCTCAAAGAGAAATTCCGCCGTCCGGCTTTTGCGATCGCCTTCGACGGCGAGACCGGCACCGGGTCCGGCCGCTCGATTGCGGGAATCGATCTTGGCCGCGCCGTGCGCGCGGCGGTCGAGGCGGGCTTGCTCGTCAAAGGCGGCGGCCATGCCATGGCGGCGGGGCTCACGATCACCCGCGAGAGGCTTAGCGATTTCCGCGCCTTTCTGGAGGCGCGGCTTGCCGAGGACGTGGTGCATGCGCGGGCAGGGGAAGCGCTATTCGTCGATGCGGTTTTGACGGCGGCCGGCGCTGAACCCGTTCTGTTCGAGACGCTCGAGCGCGCCGGCCCCTATGGCCAGGGCAATCCGGAGCCGGTTTTCGTCTTCCCCGCGCATCGGCTGATCGATGTGGCAGAGGTCGGTAATGGCCATATAAGGCTGAGGGCGCAGGCGGGCGACGGTACCAAGATCGACGGTATTGCCTTCAGGACGGCGCGGGAGCCTCTGGGGATGGCCTTGGAGGCCGCGCGGGGGCAGGCGGTCCATCTGGCAGGCACCTTGTCGCTCGACCGCTGGGGCGGGCGCGAGCGGGTCCAGCTCCGCGTGATCGATGCGGCTCTGGCGACGCCTTCCGGTCGGGTCTGAAGAGGTTCGGCCTATGACCCCGAAAACATTGTTCCTTTTGGGAGTCGCGGGGCAGGGGAAAGAGACAAAGTGCCCTGTTGCGCGGTCTTGCCAGCCCCGCGGCCTGCCTTTATACCTCGCGCGCCGGCCGGCCCTCATCGGCTCCCTTTCCGGCACTCTCTTTGTTTAGAGACATAGGTTAAAGCCCTGTCTCCCGCGCCCATCGTCTAGCGGTCTAGGACGTCGCCCTTTCACGGCGAAAACAGGGGTTCGATTCCCCTTGGGCGCGCCATCGTTTAACGATGGCATCATATTCCGAAATATCAGCTTGCCCCGGTTGATGCGTGTGCGACGCGCTGGCTTCTCCGCGTTCCCAGTTCGCTACGGGCTTTCGGGGGCGTGATCGCGGTGGCGTCTTTTGGAAGCGACAAACTTGCGTTTCATCCAAATCACCTTCGGCTTGTCGGCGCAGGCAATCATTTGACGAAGGGAAAGGTTCGTTCGCGGCGCTCTCGCCACGACCGAGGGGCGATCTCCAGCAGATTGCGCCTCAATCCTGCAGGCGTCCGAAGCGACCGCGATAATCCTGTGGAGACACACCATAGGCTTTAACGAATGCGCGACGCATGCGCTCGTCATCGCCAAAGCCGGCCCGACGCGCGACGACCTGGATTGGATCGTGTGCAGATTCGAGGAGGCGTCTGGCCGCTTCTGTGCGGAGCTTCTCAACAGCCCGTGCGGGGCTTTCCCCGGTCTCGCGAAGATAGACACGAGCGAAATTGCGCGGGCTCATCCGAGCCACTTCCGCCAGTGTCTGAACGGACAAGTCCGCTTCGAGATTGTTCCGAATCCAATCATGAAGGTCCTCGAACCGGCCGCGCGCATCGCGCATCTGTTGACGCAACTCGACGCTGAATTGCGACTGGCCGCCCGGTCGCTTGAGAAAAAGAACCATCCCACGGGCTACGTCGAGCGCTGCGAGGTGGCCCAGATCGTCCTCAATCATCGCTAACGCCATGTCTATTCCGGCAGAAACCCCGGCCGACGTCCAGATGCGGCCCGACGTGACAAAAATCGCGTCGGGGTTAACCTTTATCGCTGGGTGCTCCTGCTTAAGCCGGTTGCAAACGATCCAGTGCGTCGTTGCTTCGAGACCGTCCAGAACACCGAGTTCGGCAAGGATGAACGCGCCGGTACAGATAGAACCCAGCCGACGCGGCCGGTCCAGATAGTTTGCGAGACGGGCTCGCAGCGAAGCCGTGGTGACAGGCGGCATTGCTGGGTCGAAGCCTACAACAAGCAGCGTGTCGACGGATTGGAGCGTGGTTTCATCAAGCCGCGCGGTTTGCAGCATCAGACCGGTATCGGTGGCGACGAGGCCGCCCGCCTCGGACACCACAGCTACCTGATAGGCGGAATGACCATCTTCCTGGCGAGCGTCGCTGAAAGCCTGCAACGCACCGCATACATCCAGCAACTTTGCGCGCTCGTAAGCGACTATGACGATCTTGCGCCGGCCTTCCCGGGCAGGTTTGGCAGTTTTTGAGGGCATACCCCAGCCTAAGCGGCTCGTGGCAGCCCGTCCAGCTGAGAGCGCGGCAGGTTCGCTCTGCAGGAAAGGCAGACCGCCGCGCCCAAATGCCTTGGGCGGCCGGAGCCGGACAACCGAAACGCGGTCATTTGTGCCGATTCCAGCTCCAACCCGCAATCCTCCAACCGGACGACGTGCGGCGCAGCGCAAAGGCGATTGTCGCGGCATCCCGCATTCGGATGCCCTTCGCCTCGTAGGACCAGACGGCAGGAACGACGACATAGGCTTGATCGCCGTCAGTGATTTCGGCGACGGGGTCGTCGTAGACGACGCTTCCATCCCTGATGCCACGTTCCTCCACACTGACGGTCATACTCAGCATCCAGTCAGCCACAGCGGTTGGCCCCTTCCAGATAAAGGGCGCCACATTGTCGATGATCGCGACGTCGCCTTCGACATGTGCGTCGGAAACGCCCTGAGCATCACCTTTGGTGATTGCGGCACGGAACGCTTCGACGGTCGCCATCGGGTCGTTCGAGGACGCGGCAGAGAATTTGGTCATGCCATCACTCGCGATGTGAACGGGGCTCTCGGCCGAGCTGGAATCGCACTTTTGGGAAGCGGCTCGATGCGGCAGAACGATGCAGCGACTCAAAGCAATCGGCGACTATGTTTATCCACAAACTAGCGGCTGGAGAGCTATAGCAGCAACAACGTTCAGACCTCCTATTCTGCCAACATCCTGCGCGCCACGCGGCGAGAGCGAGGCCTGGCCCTGAAATCGAGGGTGGATCTACGAGGCGAAAAGGAAACGTCAACCGCGCAGCCCCAAGCGCGGCGCCGGACAGATCGAAGCTCCGCCAAAATTTCAACAACCGCCAGTGAAGTCGGCCCAACTGAAGCTTGGCAGAATAGGAGGTCTGAATGTCATTGCCGCCGATAGCCGCCGGTTCCTACCCTTGGCGCGAGCAAGTGGGACGGGTGTTCTTTTGAGGCATCGTGATGATCGCAGATATCAAGGCTCCGGACTCCAGCATTGCCCGCCAGGCCGAGGAGCTTGCTCGTTCTGCGTCCAATGACATTCTCTTCAACCACGTCATGCGCTGCTACTGGTTCGGCGAGCTTTTCGCGCGGCAGGAAGGAACGAAGGTCGACAGCGAGTTGATGTTTCTTTCGACCGTGCTGCACGATCTCGGTCTTACCGACCATGCTTTCGGCCCGCACCGCTTCGAGATTGAGGGCGCCGGAGCGGCACGGACGTTCCTCGTCGACCGGGGTGTTTCGGAGGACCGAGCCCAGAAAGTCTGGGACAACATCGCGCTACACACCTGGGACATGAATCAATTCAGAGGCGATACCAGCCGCTTGATGCAGCGTGGGCTCGCCTACGATGTCTCTGGTGTGGAGGGTGCGCAGCTCGACCCTGCTGATGTGGCCGAGGTGGTCCGCCGGTATCCGAGGCTGAATTTCAAGCGTGCATTTAACGCAATGCTTAGCCATGATGTGGACTGTAAGGATCCGTACCCGCACTGGTTCCACATCTGCTCCCGCATTGCGCATAATAGGTCGCCGCTCACCATTGTGGACGCGCCGGTTGTTTTGGATTGGGCACCCTTCGATGAGTGAGCGCGCGATTACTGAGAGAAGCCTTGCCTGTGTGAGCGCAATCGCTCGGAGGCGCCGCAATGCCGAAGAATAGTCCAATCGGTGACGCAAATCTCTCCCGCCGCGATCTCGTTGTAGGGAGTGCGGTGTTTGCGGTAGCCACCACCCTTCCAGCAATCGCCTCTGGACGTGCCAGCACGAACGCAATCACTCCCAACACGAGCAACGGAGATATGACGATGGGCACGGTGACCACCAAAGACGGCGCCGAAATCTTCTACAAGGACTGGGGACAAGGTCAGCCGATTGTCTTCCATCATGGGTGGCCGCTTAGTTCGGATGACTGGGATACCCAAATGCTCTTCTTCGTCCACAACGGCTACCGCGTGATCGGCATCGATCGCCGCGGGCATGGCCGCTCCAATCAGATATCCGAAGGCCATGACATGGACCATTACGCAGCCGATGCGGTCGCCGTTGTCGAGCATCTGGATCTTCACAATACTGTCCACATTGGCCATTCCACCGGCGGCGGCGAAGCGGCGCGCTATGTCGCGCGTCACGGTAAGGGGACGGGTCGCGAAGTTGGTTCTGGTGGCTGCCGTGCCACCTATCATGGTCATGTCGCCGAATAACCCGGGTGGCCTGCCGATCGAGGTGTTCGATGGTTTCCGCAAAAGCCTGGCTGCCAACCGCGCTCAATTTTACCGGGAGATTGCCTCCAAGCCCTTCTACGGCTTCAACCGGGCAAGCAAACCGCCGCTGGATGGCGTCATCGACAACTGGTGGCGTCAGGGCATGATGGGCGGCGCCAAAGCGCATTACGACGGCATCAAGGCGTTCTCTGAGACAGACCTCACCGAGGACCTGAAGAGCATCGAAGTCCCGACGTTATGTATGCAAGGCGACGATGATCAGATCGTTCCGTACAAGGGTGCGGCCGAGCTCCAGGTCAAGCTTCTCAAGAACGCGACGTTGAAGCTCTATCCCGGCTTTCCGCATGGCATGCTCACCACCTATGCGGAGACGATCAATCACGATCTTCTGGCTTTCGTTCCAGGCTGATGTTTCTAACACGGCGGTTCTTCTCCACGCTAGAGAGCTATTCAGCTCACGCGACAGCGCGTTAGCTACCGATAATGCTAGTGTTCAAACGGTTGAGCCGCGCGGCTTCTCGTTGCTGAATTGACCACTTGGGCGGACGTCATGCCGAGCCAATCCTCATCGGGAGCGGGGGCGGCCCATCTCGATTTTGGACAATGAACTTATGGCAGAAATCGAGGGCGCAATGTCATTTGAGCCGCTGGCAGGTGTGCCTATGTTCGGAAATGACCGCAGCACTCCGTGGCGTCGCGTTCAGAAAGCGACAACGCGGAGCAGTGGAGCTAGGAAATGACGAAATACAGCGAATTCGAATTCAGAACACAACCGTGGTTTGACCCTGCTTGGTTTGACCGGTCCAAATTCCAGGGATTTAGTCACTTCATCCCAATGAAGACCATTGTGATTCACTGCTTCGACCCGCGGGCCTCCGAGATCCCGCAGGCTGTCGCCGACTATTTCGGGGATGAGGTCTATCCCGGAGAGAATATTCTCAACGAAGATGGTTATCGGGTCGGCAACACACGGACGTTATTCGCTGTATCAAACGCCGGCGGCCGCGCGCTTTCAGCCCTACAATCGGTCGCCACCATGGACTATCTATTCCAAGTACAGAAAGTTGTCGTGGTGCACCACTCCTTCTGCGGCGCGACCGCTTTCACACCCGACACGCTTGTCGGCGACTTTCACGATCACCATCACGCTGATATTTCAACGATGTTCGATCATGACAGCCTCGCAATTACAAACTTCGAGGAATCGATCAAACATGACGTCAAGTTGCTTCGTTCCAGCCCAGCGGTTCCGAAGAATATCAAGCTCTACGGCTTCTTCTACGAGATGAATTCCGGAAAATTGACCGAAGTGGTGAAAGACATTCCCGCGTAGATCGGACGCAAATGAGTGAGCGATGCGTGGCGTCGCTGCGCTCGTACATAGGCCAAGTTCGGAAGCGCGTTGCGCGCGGGCCCTTATATTTCGATCAGCATGTACCCTTGACTTACAAAGGAGCAGCGCCGTGAGCGAAGCCGACATTCTCGTAAGCGGAGCGACGGGACGGACCGGGAGCGCTGCCATCGACGAACTGTTGAAGATGGGCAAGCGCGTGCGGGGGTATGTGCGCTCGGACGACGAGCGGGCGGCAGCCCTCCGTGAGCGCGGGGTCGACATCGCGGTCGGCGATTTCACCGACATCGATCACATCCGTGCGGCGATGGAAGGCGTCGGCGCGGCCTATTTTCTGCATCCGATCGCGCCGGGAATCGTCGCCGCCGCCGCCTATTTCACCCAAGCCGCGACGGAGGCGGGCGTTACCGCGATCGTGAACATGTCCCAGATCTCGGCGCGCCGAGAATCGACGAGCCACGCCGCGCAGGACCATTGGATTTCCGAACGGGTCTTCGACTGGTCCGGAGTCGCAACGACGCATCTGCGCCCAACCTTTTTCGCCGACTGGCTCGTTTATCCGCACTTCGCGCGGGAGATCTGGGCAAAAAAGAAGATCGAATTCCCCTTCGGGGATGGGCGTCACGCGCCCATCGCAACTGACGACCAGGGGCGGGTTATCGCCCATATCCTCGCCGAACCAAAAGGCCACGAGGGTAAGATCTACACTCTCCATGGCCCGGTCGAGATGGACCATACCGAGATCGCCGCCGCCATGAGCAAGGTGCTCGGCGCGCAGATCGTGTACGCGCCGACATCGATCGAGGAATTCAAACAGAAAATGGTGCAACTCTACAAGTTTCCGCCGTTCCTGGTGCAGCATCTCGTCGAGGTAGCTCAGAACTACCGCGAGGGTATTTTCGCGGGCACGAACGACGCTGTCCAGAGGATCACCGGGACGCCTGCGCTTTCGGTACCGGCCTTCATCGAAAAGTACCGGAGCGCCTTTGTTTAGCGAGGATGCTTAGAGTCCCTGCAGCTTGATGAAAGTCGTGAGGGACGAAGGGCGTCCCCGATCTAGTCAACGGCGAGATTTTTTACACGTTGGAAGAAGCGAGGATCATCATCGAAAGCTGGAGACGACACTATAACGAGGTACGGCCCCACTCGTCGCTCGGCTACAAGCCGCCGGCACCCGAGGCCTTCATTCTACCGCGCCCGGCTGCGCAACTTCAATCAGCTCCGCCGGGCGCTCGATCGCTGGCATGGCCGTCAATTTTAAACCAACAATCCACCCGGATCACCCGAGAGGGGTAGACCAGGGCCCGACTAGACCCTGCCGTAAGCCGAAATAAAGAAGCTCGATGTCAGAAGCTACTCCGAGCTTCGACTTGATACTGTAGTGATAGTTCGCCACAGTCTTGCGGCTGACATTAAGTGCGGCTGCGATATCATCGGTCGATTTTGCGTGGAGGATCATGCGGAAAATCTCAAACTCGCGCGGTGAGAGACGCTGTAGCCCCGTCCCTTCCTCCTGCACCTGTTGAAGCGCTAGTACCTCGCTGATCTCAGGGCAAATGGTTACTCGGCCCTCGGCAACGTCGTGAACCGCGTTTACGAGCAGATCGGGAGGGCTGCTCTTGGTCACGTAGCCCCTAGCTCCGGCACGAAAGGCCTGCAAGGCATACATAGCCCCGCCGTGCATCGTGAAGACGAGTATACGCGCGTCGGCATCGAGTTTGCGGATATGCTCGATAGCATCGATGCCTCCACGACCTGGCATCGAGATATCCATGATGACAACATCCGGTTGCATATCCTTGTAGCACTGATAGGCGGAGGCCGCATCGCATGCTTCGCCGATGACGGTCAGCCCTTCGTGTTTCGTGAGGAGGGTGCGGTAGCCCTCGCGAACGACAGCATGGTCATCGACGAGGAGTACGCGAATGGCTTTTTCGCTCATTGTATGAGCTCCGCTGGCGTCTCGAACGGAATCATAGCATGGAGCTTGAGGCCTTGATGCGGGAGGTTGATGACGTTTAGCTGTCCGCCGAGTGCCATCACACGTTCACGCATGCCAATTAATCCTAGCCTGCTCCCTTCCTCAGCTATGCCACGGTCGACCCGTCCATATCCATTGTCTTCGATCGTCAGCGTTAGCCAGCGCCGATGGCGAGCCGTCTGTTCCTCGGCTTCTCTTCGAAAGCTGAGATCGACGCGAGCCAGACTCGCATTCGCATGTTTGCAGATGTTGGTAAGACCCTCTTGGACAATTCGATAGACATGCGACGCCGATGTCGGTGGCAGAGCTTGGAGATCGCCATCAATCTCAAGCGATATTTTTAATTTCCCGCTAGCACGTCGTTCTTGATCCCTCGCCAAAGCCGCAAGACTGGCGGCGAGCCCAAAGTCATCGATCTCGGGCGGGCGGAGGGTCTGCAAGGTGATACGCAGAGACCTCATCATGGCCATAGATGTTTGCGAGAGATTGTCCGCTTCGGGCACGAGCGCGGGGCACTCGGCTTCGGCGGTTGCCCTGATTGATGCCGCGCCTGCACTTATGACGCTCAAGGTTTGCGCGAGTTCATCATGAAGTTCCCGCGCCAAATGACGACGCTCTTGTTCTTGCCCGTCGACGAGTTTTGCTGCCAGCGCTGTTCGCTCACGCGTCGTCTGATCGAGGCTTGCCGCAAGCGTGTTGAAGACTTCGCTTATGCGCTGCAGTTCTATAAGTCGGAAATTTGGCAGGCGACTGGATAAGTCGCCAAGCGCTAACTTATCGAGTCCGACTAAGATATCTTTCGTGGGGCGGAGAGCCTGGCTAATCGCTACGTACTGCATCACACAAATCGCGCCGATGACCAGTGCAGTGAAACCCAGGAGTCCAGAAACCTCTTTCCAAATCGCGGCTACAGCGGCGGTGGGGTCAGTGGTGACGACCAGGGTCCCAGGAAATTTCCCATGGTAGGAAATAGGGCGCGCAACGTCAGTACGTGTGGTGATAAGCCAGGTGCCTAAGGACGAAAACCAGCTTGGTAGGATAGCACTACCTCGATTAAAACCAAGACAACTTGATCGCCCAAGGCTTCCGTCTGATCTTATAAATTGTATGCATTGGCCTGGACTTTGAACTTGTTCACTTACGGGGTCCCAATCGGGAAACCGTGATGGAGTTTCGATATTTGAGTCGATGCGGAACAATTGGACTTGCAGCTGCTTGGCAATGATATCAGCTACGTTTTCATTGACCTGCCGAACGTCATGATAGGTTTCGAGCAACGTGAGTGCGGCTGTGATGAGAAAACAAAACAGCGCGGCTGCCAAGACGCGGAGCGTCAGCGACCATCTGAGATCGAGATTCGGCGAGTTTACCACTGCCAAGGACCATTCCAGAATTGCACGCTAGGCTACACATGCTGTCGATCTAAAGAAAGCGGCCCAGCTTTTGATAGGCGACAGTAACCGCAATTTGCCGATACTCTATATGTATTTACCTAGGTCAACTCGCAGCCGGTCGTAACCCCATGATTCGAATATTTCAAGGCGGGGTTTGAACTCATCCTATGTTCTGTAAAGATCTCCAGGTGCATGGTCCGGTCCTAGGCATTGAGGCCGGTCCGCAGAAGATAATGAGAGTGCTCGTCGTAATACATCCCGTTTCTGGCGCTAAGGGTTGTTGAGAGCTGAAAGAAGTTAATGATCATGTCGGCGAGATGATCTGCCGCGAGGGAGCTTCTCCGACCGCGTCGCAGCACGAATTCGAAATCGGGCAGTGTTGGCAAGGCTTCGGCGCTGCCGAGCGATTTCAGCTTATTGGGTAAGCCATATTCCGGAAACATCGTTATCGCGAGGCCGGCGTCGAGCGCGGCGAGGATGCCTGCTGTACCCGCGCTCTGAAGCACGACCGTCCATGTCCTGCCGGCCCGATCGAGTTGTTCCAAAGCCAGTTGCCGCCACCTAAAGTGTGGAGGATATAATGCGAGTGGCGCTGGCTTTTCCGGGTCGAGCTGCATCCCCCGTCCAGCGGCCCAGACGCGGCGCTCGCGGCATAGGAAGACGCCGTCGCCTTCTCCGATTTCACGGCTAATGATCGCGATATCGAGTTCACCCTCGTCTAAAAGGGCTGAGATGTCAGGACCTATGCCGAGCTCGATTTGCAGCCGGACTGCAGGATAGCGGGCGGCGAATTGCCCAAGCAAAGATGATAAAGTGCGAAGATCAAAATACTCTGGCGCACCGATCCGGATCAGGCCGCCACCATCGCGACCGAGGCGATATTCAGCTTCCTTGTGCAAAGCAAGTATGCGCCGCGCATAGGACAAAAGAACTTCACCATGCTCGGTCAAGCCAACACCATGCGTATTGCGCACGAAGAGGGACGAACCGATCTGATCTTCCAGGCGTTTAACGTGAAGACTTACCGCAGATTGGGTGAGGTTTACCTCACGCGCTGCCTTGGTAAAGCTGCCGACATCGCAAATGGCGGCGAAGGTCCGCAAGAGGACGGTGTCGTAAAGCATCAGCCTATCGCCCCTCCCAGCTCATCGCGTCATGTTTTGCCGCACAAATTGTCCATAAGCCGCGCTTACCATCGTTAGACATTTTCAATGTCGTTAAAATGAAACGAGCGTCATCTTCGTTGATTTCCGAATATCAAGCAGCGCGGTGAAAGCGTCAGTGACCATTTAGGATAGAGATTCCGCAATGCAACGGAACGCTACACGCGCCATTGGCCTATGGATAGCAACCCACCTATCGACGGGCAATTTGCCCATACTTTGCAGGCAAATCTCTTAACTACGATTTGCTGGTTTCATGCGCGTGGCTTTTGAAACGAAGCATTTGAAATCAGCGTGGCCTGACGTTGCGTCATTCGCCTGCTCGGCTTGCTCAGCTGAGGAACCGCTGATTGTTGCAATGGCATGCCAGAGGATTGTGTCGTTAAGCATCGGCTCATCACTGCTCTGCCTTTGTCGTGATCATACTTTACAGCTCAAATTATCGATGAGTTGAATTCTCAAATTATCAGTGAGCGTACCGCTCAATTTATCCATGAGCTTTGCTCATCGCGGTGATTAAACATCTTCAATCCTGTTCTTCGAAAGTGTGGGTGTATGATCTGCTTGTTGCGACTGCATCAGTTCGGAGCAAGCGAAATGACATTGCGCAGGATGAGAACACTATGGGCGTCCCATACATGGCCGTCGGTCATCTCGCTTCTCCCGATTGTTCGTTCATCCAGATCGACTTCGATACGTACGAGCGCTTCTCGTTATCGCTCCCGACATCGCTGATCTAATTCCCTCAACGCGTCGAAGACGAACATGGCACGGGCGGAAGGCGTTCGCGTGATCTCAAGCGAACGCCAACGGCCTCGAAAAGAATGGTTGGACCGTTGGTTCATACATCCGGAGAGTCGTCTTTTTTCAATATTGCCATCCTGCTCTGCGGCAAGCCGGACGCGGACTGCACAAATGGATTGAGACTTCCAAGTGGATTGAGACTTCAGGGAAGAACATGGACATTAACAGTCTCATCGACGTCGACCGCGGCCTCATTGGCCGATCCATCTTTGTCGATCCGAGGATCTATGAGCAGGAAGGTAAGATGGTGTTTGCCCGATGCTGGATGTATCTGTGCCATGAAAGCCAGATTCCCCGGCCGGGCGACTTCTGCACAGCTTACATAGGGGAAGATCCGGTCATTGCGTGGCGGGATACCCAGGGCACCGTTCGGGCTTTCCTCAATATTTGCCGCCATCGGGGCAATCGCCTTTGCCGGGCCGACAGTGGAAACGCGGCGGCGTTCACTTGCGCCTACCACGGCTGGACCTACGGCAACGACGGCAGCCTGAAGGGAGTTCCACATCAGCAAGCGTCTTATCCTGATGGCTTCGAAAGAGAGCAATGGCCATTGATCGGCGTAGCTCAATTGGAAAGCTACAAAGGGTTGGTCTTCGCTACCTTTGACGCTTCCGCGCCGCCATTGCGTGAGTACCTCGGTGAGATGGCATGGTATCTGGACGCGATCTTCGACCGGCGTGACGGCGGAGTCGAAGTATTTCCCGGCGTGCACAAATGGGCAGTTCCTTGCAATTGGAAGTTCGCTGCCGAGAACTTCGCTGGCGATAGCTACCACGGACCTTGGTCGCACCGATCCGGCATGAGCGCCGGATTCAGCGCGAGACGGCCGCGTCCGAATGATGTTGATCGATTCCATCTTTCTCCCGGCAACGGCCATTGTTTGATGGCCCGACAACCTGACGATGCATCCGATTCGCCGGAGGTTGTCGCCTATGAAAAAGAGGTCCGACCGGAAGTCAGAGAGCGCCTTGGTCGTCGCATCGACCTGGTGAGACCCGCCGCCGGAACTGTCTTCCCGAATTTTTCATTCGTTCGCGGTACGGCCAATTCCATTCGCGTGTGGCATCCGCGCGGCCCTGAGCAGATCGAAATCTGGTCTTGGATCTTTGTCGATAAGCTCGCACCGCCTCACGTCAAGGAAGCCGTTCGTCTTGCCGGTCTGCGCAGCTTCGGCCCAGCCGGGACATTCGAGCAAGACGACATCGATAATTGGCAGGAGTGCACTCAGACCGCTCGCGGCGTGGCGTCGCGCAATCATTTCCTCAATATGCAGATGGGATTGGGAAGAGAGCGGTTCGACCAAGAGCTCGGTGCCTGGACCAGCGAGTTTTGCATTAGCGAAAGCAACCACCGTCACTTTTATCGCCGCTGGGCGAAGATGATGGACACAACGGATTGGTCCGACCTCTGAGCAGGGATTGTGCCGTGATGAAGCACGAAGTCGTACACGATATCGAGCAGTTTTTATACCGAGAAGCCCGCCTTCTGGACGAATGCAAATTCCAGGAATGGCTAAACCTGCTCACCGAGGACATTCGCTATTGGATGCCATCGATGGGGCGCCGATACCGCGCGTCCAGCAAGGCAATAACGATACTAGATCCAGATCGCTACGAAGAGAGGGAGCTTTCAAATGAAAGCGAGTTGGCACTCCTCGACGAAACGAAGGATTCTCTCGCAAGACGGATAGCCCGCCTGGATTCAGGGATGGCGTGGGCAGAGGATCCGCCTTCCCGGACCTGCCACATGATCTCCAATGTCGGTGTTTGCGAAGGAGATTCGGACTCCGAGATGGCCGTGCATTCCAATTTCATCCTCTATCGCACCCGCGGTGAGTCGGAGCAGGACTTCTATGTCGGAAGCCGGCAGGACGTCCTCAGATCCATCGGCGCGGACTGGAAACTTGCCTATCGAAAAATCATCCTACCACAGAACGTTCTTTCATCGAAAAACGCCAGCAACTTCTTCTAGCGAATTGAGGCTGACGGACGTCTGCCTAAGGAAATAAGGGAAATTGCTATGCCCCAACCGCTTGCTGATATTCCGAATGTCAGGTCTCCCATTGCGATTGTCGGCATGGGATGTTGGCTTCCGGGCGCCGCAGACCCGCGGCAATTGTGGGAGAATGTCCTTGCGCGCCGGCGAGAGTTCCGCCGCATGCCGGACGTCCGGACGCCGCTTTCGGACTATTATGACCAGACGGGTTCTGATCCGGACAAGTTCTATCAGAGCAAGGTAGCGGTGATCGACGGCTTCTCGTTCGACTGGGCTTCCTTTCGGATACCCGAAAGCAGCTACCTTCGCACTGACATGTGCCAATGGCTTGCCTTGGAGATTGCTCATCGCGCGCTCAAGGATGCAGGCTTCTCGCGTGACTCGGTGCCCAAGGACCGGACCGGTGTCTTTATCGGGAACACCTGCACGGGCGAGGGGATGCGTTCGAACAGCCTGCGCCTGCGCTGGCCCGTTGTTCAACGGGCGATGGCAAAGGCAGCCGAGCTACAAGGCATATCAACGGATGATCTTACTTCATTCATGAAGACAACGGAGGATTGCTACAAGTCGATCTTTCCAGACGTCACCGAAGACTTTGTCGCGGGATCCATTTCTGCGACGATCGCGGGCAGGATATGCAATTACTTCGACTTCCACGGCGGCGCCTTTGTCATCGATGGCGCCTGCGCTTCGTCGCTAGCCACGGTGATTACCGCCGCAAACATGCTGGCGAGCAACGATCTGGACCTTGCGCTAGCCGGAGGAGTCGACATCAGCCTGGACCCGTTTGAACTCGTAGGGTTCTCGCGGAATGGCGCCCTATCCAAAGGCGAAATCCGCCCATACGACCGGCGTGGAGACGGATTCATTGCCGGAGAAGGTGGCGGCTTGGTCGTGCTAAAACGACTCGCGGATGCGCGGCGCGACGGCGATTCCGTCTACGCGGTCATTCGGGGCTGGGGTATCGCTTCGGATGGCAAAGCCGGGATCATGCAGCCAGTCGCAGGCCAGCAAGCCGCCGCAATCAGGCGCGCAGCAGCCCGTGCGGGCTGCACATTGAGGGAACTCGATTTCGTTGAAGGCCACGGGACGGGAACACGCGCGGGGGATCGTACCGAGCTTGAAGGGCTTTCGCTCGCCATGGCTATGGACTCCGGCGACATAGACGACGCAGACAAAGGCCTCGAACGCGCTTGCGGCATTGGATCTCTCAAGTCCTTGATTGGCCACACCAAGGCAACGGCGGGTGTGGCGTCGCTGATCAAGGCGGTCGCCGCCGTCAACCGCAGAGTCGTGCCGCCCACGGCCGGTTGTGACGAACCCAACGATGCGTTCAACGGTGTGGGCGCGCGCTTATTCCCTATCCGCTTTGGAGAGGTCCGTCAGCCCGATGCTGTGATGCGCGCCGGCGTCAGCGCGTTTGGCTTCGGGGGCATTAATACCCACCTCATTATAGAGTCGGATGGGCCGCCTTCGCCCAGACTGGCGACGCGGACCGATGAGCGGGCACTTCTCGCCTCACATCAGGAAAGCGAACTCTTCGTTTTCGGGGGTAGCACGAAAGAAGATGTGCTGGCGCAGGTCAATGCCGTCGCTATCGAAGCGCCGATGCTCAGTCAAAGTGATCTCGTCGATCTCGCCGCAGCGCTCACAGACGAGTTGCCACCCACCATGCCGTTCCGCGCCGCGGTCATTGCGGAGAGTGCCGACGATCTCGCAGCGAAGCTGGCAGAGCTACGCAGCGCGCTAGTGGACAATCCCCCGGCCGTGGGTGAACGAAGGGCTGCGCCGCGCACAGGCATATACATCGCCAACGGAAACGACGTAGGGCGCATCGGATTCTTGTTTCCAGGGCAGGGCTCGCATCAACTGCTGATGGCTCGCACGCTCATCGAGCGGTTTGACTGGGCAAGGCAGCTTGCCACTGAGGCGCAAAGCTCAGTGGTAGACCGGTCACTCCTCGACGTTATTTACCGCCCGATCGATCGAGCTCCTGATGCGTCGAAGATCGACGAGTGGACTGCGTTGCTGTCGGCAACCGAAACCGCACAACCGACGATCTGTCTCGCGTCGGTTCTGTGCGCCCGCTTCCTTCTTTCGCTCGGAATTCGCCCGGCGGTGGTCGGCGGCCACAGTCTCGGCGAGATCACGGCTCTTCACGTGGCTGGCGCGTTCGACACGGAGACGCTGTTCTCGATCGTATCGCTCCGTGGCTGGGCCCTGCGCGCCGGCGCTGACCGCGCTGGTGCAATGGCGAGCCTCGGGTGTTCGCGGACGGAAGCCGACAATATTCTTTCCCAGGTTTCCGGCACAGTGGTTGTTGCCAACATCAACTCGCCAAATCAAACCGTCGTTTCCGGTGATGTCGATGCCATTGATGCGGTCGTCTCTTCGGCAGCGGATCGAAACATACCCTGCCGCCGCCTCGCTGTATCGAATGCGTTCCATTCGCCGCTGGTGGCACATGGCGCAGAGTCGTTCGAAGCGGCTTTGAGTATGTTGTCATCGTTGCCACCGCTGAGCATTCCCGTCGTCTCGGGCGTCGAGTCTGTATCTATCGATGAAGCGACGAACTTACGCCGGCATTTGGCACGCCAGATCACGAGCCCTGTGAACTTCATCGCGCTGGCGCGGGCGATGAAGGACCAGTGCGACGTCTTCATCGAGGTCGGACCGGGGCGGACGCTTTCGGGGCTTTGTCGCGATATCTTTGACGAAGACGACATCTGCACGCCCTTAGCTGCCAACGCACTCAAATGGAATCCAAATCAAGCGGTGGCAGTCGCTTTCATCAATGGCACCAGCCTCAACTGGCCAGCGTTCTATGCTCAGCGGTTGGTCCGCACATACATAAAGCCGTCAAAGCGGGTGTATTTGAGTAACCCCGCGGAGCACCACGTTGCACTGAACAGCGTGTCTCCGATACAGGGCAATCGATCGGTTCTGGCAAACGGCCAAACGCCCGAAGGCGCTCTTAGTCGCGAACTCGGCTTGAATGGGAAGGACCTCGCGGAATATCTGCGGCATCGAGGCAAATTTCTAGCCGGCGTCGCGCGTCTCGACATGATGTCCATCGCAAATAGCACTGGGCAGATGGCAATTGATCTGCCCCAACTCACGACCGCCGTTGAGACTCGGGCTTCCTCACGTCCGGGACAGGGCGCAGTAGCCGTTGGCAGGCCTTCCCTCGATAATCTGATCGAACTGCTGATCGGGCTAACAAGCAAGCGTACCGGTTATCCAGCGGCCTCCATCACCGCTGAATCGCGCCTTCTCGACGATCTCAATCTCGATTCGATCAAGGCTGGCGAGCTGGTCGCGGAGGCGTCACGGCGCATTGGTGCGGCAGGTGCGATCGACGCAACAAAATTTGCAAATGCATCGATCCAATCGATTGCCACGGCGCTCGACGAGGTTGCGCCCGAGGCTGTTGGAGTGGAGGCGCCGACACAAGCATCCGCACGAGGTGACGCGGCCATTGCCACCGGCGGAACGTCTATGGAAGCGGTCATCGAATTGCTGGTCGATCTGACGAGCCAAAGGACGGGTTATCCTCGTTCCTCGATTGCAGTTGGCTCGCGGCTCCTGGATGACCTCAACCTTGATTCAATCAAGGCAGGTGAACTGGTCGCGGAGGCGTCGCGACGCCTAGGCGCGGCCGGTACACTTGATGCGACCCGATTTGCGAACTCGTCTCTAAGAGAAATCGCAGCTGCACTCATCGAAGTGCTCCCCGCAAGCCACCCCAGCGCAAAGACTTCGATCTCGCCGTCCCAGGCAAGCTTGCCGCCACGGCCCATGCAGCCGATCGACGGTGACCTGTCATTCGTGTCACGTTATGAGACATGGACGAGGAATTTTGTCGTGCGTGCCGAACCGACGCCGCGTCAAGCCGAAAAGAGCGCCCTCGGGTTGGCAGATGCGGATCTGGCAGATGCGATCTTTCTCATCTTCTTCGACCCCCGTGATCGCGAGCCGGCGGATGCGCTGTCAGCGGAGATCACGGCACGCGGCGGCCGCGCTGAACGGATAGCATTCGATGACGCAGCACGCGCCGTGCTGCAGCGCGACAGCCGTTTCACGCACCAGATCGCCGTGCTTCCGAGATTGCCTGGCGAAGGCACGCCTTCGGTTAGACTTGGCGAAATGATCTCGCGCGTAATTTCTCTGGCTCAGGCGCCCGTTAAGGACGTGCCGCCGGACTGCCGCACGACCGTTGCTTTCGTTCAATTCGGCGGGGGATTCTTCGGCAGCGATGAGACCGGGGCGGAGCCTGACCTCTGCAACGCGCTTGCGTTTGCGCGCACTCTCCATCTTGAGCGCAAGGAGCTGCGCGTACGCGTTCTAGACTTTGCCAAGTCAGCCGCTTCGGCAACCGTCGCCCGGCTCGTGCTCGATGAAATCACCGGAGATGAGTCGTTTGCAGCAGTCGGATTCGATGCGGAGCTGATACGTCGAGCGCCCGTCGCTACCCTCAGCGAGCCGGTTGGCTATCCGCCCCGGCAGATCGACTGGACGGAGCAAGACGTCATATTGGTTACTGGGGGGGCCAAAGGAATCATGGCCGAGTGCGCTCTCGGCGTCGCTCGCGAGACCGGTGCAACCCTCGTTCTGGTCGGCCGTGGAGAACCTGCGGCCACCGGTGTCAATGGCGATGGCGAGATCGACCGCACGCTTGACCGGTTCCAGGCCGAAGGGCTGCGCCATTTCTATTTCTCGTGCGACATCGTCGATTTCGACGCTCTGGCCGAGCTGGTCAGGAAGATTGAAGCGCAGACAGGCCCGATCACCGGCGTCATTCACGGCGCGTCGATCCTGCGGCCGTCGCGGACGGACAACCTGACAGTTGAAGGTGTTCTCCAAGAAGTCAGCCCAAAGGTGCTCGGCGCTTGGAACCTCTGCCGTGTACTGAACGGAAGAGCCCTCAAGTTGTTCGTAGTCTTCTCTTCGCTCGTCGTGGACCATGGCATGCCCTGGAGCGCTGGATACGCGTTCGCGAACGAGGTGATGGAGCGCATCGTCCAGGCGGCCGCGCTGGCGGACTCGCCGATGCCGCTGCAGATCCTTTCGTTCGGGCTCTGGGGACATGTTGGAAGGCCAGCCGTATTGAAAACCAACGACCACCTGCTTTCGGTCGGCTTGCACGACGGCGAGATTCCTCCCGAAGAAGGGGTCAGGCGCTTTGTTGAAGCGTTCATGCTCGATCCTGGCGTTCAGCGCCTTTGCATCTACGGCCGGTCGGTTGGATACGGACCATGGGATCAGTTGCGGCTCAAGCCAGTCATTCCGGCGGGCCTGCGCTTCATCGAGCGCGTGCTCCACATCGAGCCTGGAGTGGAACTTGTCGCGCGTTGCCGCCTAACGCTTCAACGCGACCGCTACTTGCACGATCATATCTATAACGGGATGTACATCGTGCCCACGGTCCTTGCCCTCGAGGCCATTGCACAATCCGCATATGCCTTGGCCGGCGGCGAAAGTCCTTTGTGCAGGCTCGACGCTGTCGAGATGCCTCACCCGATTGTGGTTGATCCGGAGAATGGACTTGAAATCGAATTGCGTGCCGAAGTGCAGCGGGCGGTGACAACCGATGGGCTTCAGCGGGTTAATGTCTCAATTTCCACCGAACAAACAGCGTTCAAGACCACCGCGCTATCTGGGACTGTGGTCTTCGCCCCGCGCCGAACGGGGGAGCAAGAGCCCGTCGCACTTGGCAAACCCCTCGCCATCGATGCGCGTGCGGACCTCTACGGCCGGCAGTTCTTCGTCGGTCCGACGTATCAGCGCATGGGAGCCATCTATTCCATAGATCCTAACAAATCGGTCTGCCTCGGTGAAAGCCATGCCGATCAAGAGGCCGCCCGTGAAGCGTTCAACGACATCTCTGGGCGTTCTGACGACCTACTCGTGCTCGGCGACCCGTTCTTTCGCGATACGCTCTTGCACACCTCGCTGCTCCACCATCTCGACCATATGGCCTTCACCTCACGCATCGATACAATCGAGTTCTTTGAAGGATTCGAACCGGCCCGGGCGGCGCGGCGCCTTTGCATCGCGCGGCTGCAGTGGGCGGGTGGCAAGGATTCCGAGTACGAACTTGTAGCGGCGTCGACAGACGGCCAGATGCTCGAGCGTTGGACCGGCTTCTGCACCAAGGCGCTCGCCAGATCCTCGAACTGGCCTGAGTTACAAGATCTGCTCGATTTGGATCGAGCGAAGGCGAGGGACGAATGCGAGTTGTCGGAGCGCATCGCAAACGCCGCCGGACAAACCGCGGTCGTCGCCCCGTTCGTTACGCTTGAATGCATCAGCGGCTTTGCTGACTTTCTGGTGGAAGAACGCCATGTCCATGAATATGCGCTCGCAGAGAGGGCCGTGGCATCGGTCGCTCCAGGGCAAGCGGCTAGTTTGGGCTGGCTGCCGGATGGGCGGCCACGGCTCGAGGTCGATCTCGATCTCGATATCTCGTTCAGTCACGAGGGGATGTACTGCATGTGCGCGGTCGGCCCGGGCGCGCAAGGCTGTGATCTTGCTGCGATCTCACAGCACAATCAGGAATATTGGTATTCCCTTCTCGGCTCCGCACGCGAACCTCTTTTTGATGCTTTAAGCGCCGAAGAGCCGCTCGACGTCGCAGGGACCCGGATCTGGGCGGCAGTGGAGGCGGCTCGAAAGGCTGTCGCGACAGACGATGAAGAGTTGACGCTTCTCAAACGCATCGAAACGAGCGTGCTTTTTCGGGCTCGTACGCCTGGCAAAGAAGCCTTCATCCTGACGCTGCCGCTTCGTTTCTCGCACGGGCCGCAAAGCATCGTCGCTCTGACGGTCAAGATCCCGCCTCGCGCCGATGAACCAAACGGGGCCTCAGAGCCGGGCGCACGGATACTCCAGGATGAGCGTCTCGGCTGCGATGTTCTGGAATATGAATTCAGTGTGAGCTGGAAGGAGTGCACGACCCCCAGCCGCAAGGCAATGGCCGCGTGTTACGTCGATTGGTTCCACAGGACACGTGAAGCGATGCTTTCGCCGCAGGACGCACGCCGCTGGGTCGAAGGCGTGCTCGACGGAACAGCCGGATTGGTCGCTCGTTCGATTCGCGCAAAACTCCATGATGAAGTGACCGCTCATGATGAATTATGCGCCCGCATCTGGATAACACGTCTGTCCGAAGGTGAGGCAAGCTGGCGCGTCGACTATTTCAAGAAGTTGCCGGAAGGCGCCCGCAAGCCAGTTGCAACCGTCGAAGCTGAAGGCGGCGTTGTAGGAGCGAGCAGCAAAGGAAGCCGGCCGCGGGGAGCGTCGAACGCCATTCGGGACTATGGCAGGTTCGCTCAAGCCAGGCCTTTCATCCCAGAAGTGGAGGAAGGCGCGGGTTTCGATGGACTTCACCAGGGCAAGCCGATTTTTGAAGCGCCGGCTGGTCCGCGGGGCGGTCCTGTCTTGTTTGTCGAGACAATGCGGCCCTCGCTAATCGACTCGGATCTTGTCGGCAATGTGAGCAGTATCACGTTCTTCGGATGGCTCGCCCATGTTCGAGACCGCTTCCTGCATTCGGTCATTCCAAAACAGATGGTCCGCCGCGTTGGCACCTCCTCCAAGGGCCTCGGCGAAGCGCTTTGCATCGACGAAGAGATGGTCTACCTGCGCGAGGCATTCCCATTCGACGACATAGACGTCGAGATGAGGTTGATCGCCGCGACCGAGCGCAGCGCCAGGATCCGCTACGACTTCGTGCGAAAGAGGCAGGGCACAAGCGAGAAGCTTGCCATTGGACACCAGCAATTGCTTTGGGTCCATCGTGATGCTGATGACGCGCTACGCAGCGAAAACTTTCCGGCCGAACTGCTCGGGCTTTTGAAGTCGCTTCAGCCGCCCGAACACAGCCAAATGCCACAGATGGTGGAGTGAGGTAATGACCATCCTTGTCGTGGGCAGTACAGGCACCCTTGGTTCTCTCGCCGCGGAAGCCGCGCTTGCGGAGGGCCATGCCGTCGCCGCCATGGTCCGGGATCGCCAGTCACCGGCGGCGGTCCGCCTTCGCGCGGCTGGCGCGAAACTTTGCGTTGCGGACCTAAAGGACACCAAGCAAATCGATATGGCGGTTCGCGGAGTTAGTGCGGTGATCATCACCGCGACAGCGACTCTGTCGCGTCGGGAAGGTGACTCACTCGAAGCTGTCGATGGCCGGGGACTGCAGACATTGATCACAGCCTGCATCCAAAACGGCGTGCATCATGTCGTTCTGGTATCCTTCAGCCGCGGCATAGATGCCGACACGCCACTGTCGCGGTTCAAGCGGGCAGCGGAGCGGCGGCTGGAAAACTCCGCCATGGAATGCACAATCCTGTTGCCTTCGTATTTTCCCGAAAAGTTCATGACGCCGCTGGTGGGCTTCGACGTGAATGCAGGCCGGGTCAGGATCTACGGAGACGGAACGCGCCCGATCAGCTACGTGGCGACGTCGGACGTAGCGCGGCTCGCCGCCCGTTGCGCAGCCGAGCCTCTTGGCAAGGGTGCGATACCTATGGGCGGTCCCAAGACCTACTCTCAACTCGAGGTGGCGCAACTGGCGGAGCACATGACCGGTAAGAGGCTCGTGCTCGATTACATGCCGCTCGATCACATCGAAAGCGCAATGAGTTCCAGCGGCGATCCCTTGAAGCAGTCGCACCTCGGATTGTACCGCGGGCTCGCCATCGGCGATTCCTTATCAGCCGATTGGGCCGGCGAATTTGGAATGACGCCGACGCCCCTGCAAGCCTGCGTCGAACGCATTTGGGGTCTCAACCGCAATGGATCGATATCGGGTGAAACGACGAATAGGAGTCTGTCATGATAGTGTTGGATGCGAGCAGGTCGATATTGGTTCACAGCGAACCCGGTCGCCGGTCCGGCGTATCCGCCGCCACTATTCCAGGAACCAAGATAACAATGCAGGTTCTGACGGTGAACCCAAGTGAAACGGCGGTTCCCGGCAACGACCTCGATACGGAGACCGCGGCTTATATTGTCAGTGGCCGCGCGCAAATTCTTTCGGGGAAAGACTTCGCTGAGAGTAAGGATGTCGGGGCGGGAGACTTTTACTTTACACCGGTCCAATTGCCTTATGTCATTCGGAACCCTCACGATGAACCCGTGAAGCTGGTGCTCGCCTACTCGTTGGATCCGTCGATCACCAACACGCCTACTGGATCGAAGGCGCTGAACCCCGCCCGGGGCGTGAGCGTTGTCCCAACACCAAAGGATACCAGTACGACAGCCCAGACACGAGGCATGCAGCGAATTGCTGCCATTTCCGCGGAGACTGTCGGGGCCAAGCAAATCTGGATGTGCTATCTCTCCGTCAATCCGCATGAGAGGGGCCAACCGCACCACCACGGCGGCACGCATACCGCCGCCTATACCATTTCAGGTCGCGCGCGAATCTGCTTCGGGCCGAACTTCGACGATTTCATCGAACCGGGCCCCGGCGATTTCGCATTCGATCCGCCCGGTCTGGTTCACCTTGTCGATCATCCGTTTGACGACCAACCTTGGCGAGGTGTCCTTGCGCGCTGCCCGCAAAACACCGTCGTCAACTTTGGCGAATAAACTTTCGCTTCGGCTCGTCTCGATCAACGTGAAAGCAAGCGCCATGAAAATGGAATTGAGACAATCGGCCGGCGATGGACACGTAACGTTGCGTGTCGACGGCGCCGTAGCTTATATCCTGTTCGATCGGCCAGCAGCCCATAATGCCATGACCTGGGCGATGTACGATGAAATGGCGGCCGCTTGTGCGAAGATCAATGCCGATCCGCAAGTCCGCGTCGCCGTGTTGCGAGGCGTTGGCGGAAAGGCTTTCATCGCCGGTAGCGACATTTCGCAATTTAGCCAGTTCGCTACGGGTGAAGACGGCGTCGTCAATGAATCCAGAATTGATGGCTGGGTCGAGGCACTCGAGAGTCTGCGCGTTCCCAACATTGCTGTCGTGGAGGGCTATGCGGTTGGCGGCGGGCTCGCTATTGCTAATGCGTGTGATATCCGCGTTGCGACACCCGGAGCACGTTTCGGCGTGCCGATTGCCCGAACTTTGGGGAACTGCCTTTCCGCTGCCAATATGCGTCGGCTTTGCGCGACTCTGGGCGTGAGTTGGGTGAAGAGGATGCTCCTACTGGCCGAGATGCCCACGGCCGAGACGCTGCTCCCGGCGGGGTATCTGACGGCGGTCGTTGCTTATGAAGCACTCGACGCAGAAATCTCTCGCCTCTGCAACCGGTTGCTTGGGCATGCACCGCTCACGATGGCAGCAGCGCGGGAGACTATCAGGCGCCTCGCTTTCACGCCCGACGCGGATATTAGTGATCTTATCCGGGCTTGCTATGGCAGTGCCGACTTCCAGCGTGGTGTCGCAACCTTCGGCTCGAAGCAGGCGATCGATTGGGAGGGCGGGTAAGGACATTTCAAAACGCAGTGCGGGCATTCTGTCATGAGAATCGGTTGCCTCGACCAGGGAGATCACGCGGATGAGCCGTCCTGTTGCTTCGCTCGCCTTGCAGCATTTGCAGGTTCTCGACCTGACGCGCGTGCGCGCCGGACCAACCTGCTGCCGCGTGTTGGCAGATTTCGGCGCCGACGTCATCAAGATCGAGGCACCGCCTGGAGTCGATCCCAACGAAAACATATTGGGGGAACGCAGCAGCTATGACAATCAGAACCTCCATCGTAACAAGCGGTCTCTCACACTCAACTTGAAGCAGGAGGCCGGCCTCGCTTTGTTCATGAAGCTGGTCGCAACGGCCGATATCGTCGTCGAAAATTTTCGCCCCGACGTGAAAGACCGGCTCGGTATCGGCTACGAGGCTCTGGCCGCGAGAAACCCGCGCATCATCCTCGCCTCCATTTCGGGTTTCGGACAGGACGGACCATACCGCAAGCGCGCTGGGTTTGACCAGATCGCGCAGGGTATGGGCGGCTTCATGTCGATCACAGGTAAGCTGGGCGACGGACCGATGCGCGCCGGTATCGCACTTGCCGACAGCTCGGCTGGTCTCTATGCGGCGCTTGGCATTCTCGTGGCGCTTGCAGAGCGCGAGCATTCAGGTCGCGGGCAATGGGTGCATACATCGCTGCTTGAGGCGCAGATCGCGCTTTGCGATTTTCAGGCGGCCCTCTATCTCGTGGACGGCAAGGTGCCGCAAAAGGCCGGAAACGACCATCCCTATGCGACCCCGATGGGCACCGTGCCCGTCGCCGACGGCTTCATCAATATCGGTGTCGGTGGCGATGGTCAGTGGCGCGCTTTCTGCGCCGCGATCGAGCGGCCGGAACTTGCTGACCATCCGGATTATGCCACGCAGCCGTTGCGCCAGCAGCACCGTGCGGCGCTGATGGATCTGCTCAACGGAATCTTCAAGACGAAGAGCGGGGCAGAATGGATCGAGAGGATGGAAAGGGCTGGTGTCCCCTCCGGGCCGATCTATGCGATGGACGAGGTCTTCGCTGATCCACAGGTGCGCCATCTGGGCATTGCGCAAAAGGTCAGTGATGGGAGGCCGGACATCCGTCTCGTCGGCCAGCCCGTGACCTTGTCGCGCACGCCTGCCTCGCTCGTTACGCCGATTCCCGAAGCGGGCGAGCACACCGACGAGATCCTGCGCGAGGCTGGCCTCGACGAGGCGCAGATCGCCGCACTGCGTGCCAAGAAGGTGGTTTAGCTGAGCCCAGCGGGGAGGCGGCCGCAGCTCTGCTTCACCAGAATGAAAATGCCCAGCTAAACGCTCATACGCCGATCTTAATAAGAACGGATCAGCTGCATCAGAACTCTTTGTTCAAATCAAATAAGGTCGCGATGCTTCGAAAGATGCGACGATTTCTTACCAATAAAACGATTTGCCGCCTGAATATGGCGTGAATTCTCTGGGCAGCACCTGATTCATGCTAGGTGGCTATCAATACCTTCACAGACCCAATCCGCGTTTCCTTCAGAGGTCCCATTCGATGCGGCCGTCATCGCGCATGGAACCGGTGATATGGCGGCCGATACGTTGCTCGAGGATAGGTTGCCAGGGATGCGGCTGAAGCCGAGACCATTGTTGCCGCCTAAAGTCTGGATCATGGCATAGCGCCCGGCGGCAAGATTGGTGGCCTGATCAAGGTGCCACCAACATATTCGCCTGCTTTCGCTCTTTCGAAGTTAGCCGGCGTGCTGACTTTCCGCAGGTCGTTTCATTAATGAGTGCCCCAAAAGAGCACGGATTCCTTTAGGTCAAATCAGGTCGCGGCGATCATTCACCTGCGGAGCGATTTAGTGTCGTTTCGTCCCACATATTGTCTGAAGGACCAGAACTGCAAGATCGGTCTTGAACACAAGCCCCGAAGAGAAGGCCCGCCTCAGTCCGGCGCTACCGCGCGCAGGCGGAGCAGGCATAATATTTGTGGGCGTTGCCCGATTTCGCGGAGCCGGTGCGCAAAGCATGGCGCCGCCCGCCGACGGCGAGGCTCATCAGAAAAATTGGCCCTGTCTTCGATGCGTCCGCTCGAGTGTTGGTTGGTCGCATTTCGCTTCAGTGTTTAAGTCAGAAGTCTAAGACGAACTGCACGGTCACCTGCTCTGGAGGAGGGGGAAAGGGCACTCTTGCGCGAACGGTCTGCAACACGCCGACGTCGAGCTTTTCCTCGATCTTAAGACCGTCCCCAACGAACAGATCGTCGGACGACTTCGCCTCCTCCTCCGCCGCCCGCACCGACGCCGCCCGCCAAAGCCGAGACAAGCCCAGAACCGGTCAAACAGAAAAGAGGGAGCGCCGGCGCCAATAATGTGACTGGCGCTCAAGAGCAGCAGAACGCGCAAACGATTAAGACGGACCCGGATGAGGCTCGGGGCCTTCCTGGTCCGTTGCCTGTCGGAAATGCCGAGGATCGCGGCGAAGGGTGAGAAAGAGTGACTACATGCCGCCAGAAGAGGCTCCACGCGAATAGCGCGTTCCGAAGCGCGTCAACAAGGGCAGCGGTAACGATCCCTCGATTGTTGAGCCGAAGGTGTGACGAACTTCTGACGATTTATGGCTGCAGATCGTCGTCTCTCTTATCGATCGATGCGTTCTGGGGACCGGCAAATCCGAATCCGGTCGGTGAACCATCTACGAGAGCGCACGCTTTCGTTTCGTCTTCGGTGCACCAATTGAGTTGCTGTGCAATAGAATTGACGGGAGAAAATAATAAGATCCCCCATGTGAAAGCGGCGCTGGCGATCCTACGCAACTGGCGCTCCGACAGCTCTTCGTTTTTCTTCATCTCTAAGCTCTCGCGCAGCCACGCGAAGCTGACGCCAAAGCAGGGCAGCTCGGCGAAAGCTTTCTTCATGATCCGGCGAGCGCGCTCGCCAAGCTCTGCAATCGTCAATGTCACTCCAGGTCGGCCAGCCCGCCTTGAGAACCACGATCCAATCGAGAGCTTCTTCTTGCATTCGACCAAGCGTCTTTGCGTCACATTTACTCATCACTGCGCCGGTTCGGTATAGTCTGACTGGTATGATCCGCACGCAACTTTCCGATGGTCCCGTAATAAGCTGCCGATTGGCCAGACTCGCAGCATCGCGTTTTCTAAGAACGGCGTAGTCTCAGAGAAGGTGTGCGGCGTGCAATCGATACCGCCGCGCAGAAGCAGAGGTCTCACAACCATAGACACTTCAGCCGCATGAAACCCGAAGCAGGTTTTTGAAAATAGTTACGAAAAAGCTTTGCCACCTCAATTAACTCAAGCAATGAGCAACGTTCCTTCTGCCCCAGGCGCCTTGGACCCTTGCGCATTCGCCGCTGGCACATCGTCTGAGCACCCGTCACTTGCCACGAACACAGCCGCACAGGTTTTTCGTCGGTGGCTTCGGCTATATGCTTACAGCGACGCGCGTCGCCGAAAATCGCGCCGGCGTCCTTATCTCCAGGGAAGGTCGCACGCTAGGAATCAGCGTTGTCGCGCTCGCTTCCAGTCCGACCTCGCCACACGGCTAATGACCTGGCCTTCGCGGCGGCCTGCGATCGTTTGACGGACCTGATCGCAGGTAGCGGCATGCTCGCCAACGCGATCGTCATATTGTGCTTCGATGGGGCACCGCATTGCGACTTCATGATCGACTCATAGTTGGCGTTCGGTGCAAGCGTCGCCCTCGTTTTAGACAGCCAAGACCTGACGGAAAGCGTGATCAGCCGCCGAAGTCCAAAGAATCATGTGGTAGCCGTCAGTGAAGGAAGGTGAAAGCGTTCTTAGCGGCCAATGCGATTCGCTTCAACACGCTCTCCCCAGATTGCCGCATCGGGCCCAGACATCAACTGCGCCACTTCGATCTTAGTACTTGTCATTCGTGTGCAACATTGAACTGCGAACGCCATCATATTCCTAAAAACCTCGTTCAAATGCGGATCGTTTCAACATGCCTCCGGTCAAATGTCTTCACCCTGTTTCCTTGCCTGCAGTCGTTTTGTGGCTGATGGCGCTCTTATCACCAGCCCCCATAATCTTGGCGCTTGTCCTTCCCGCGGCCACGATTGCGCAAGGGCTCGATTATCGCGAGCCCGATAAGGCGCCGCCCTCCTGGACGCAGTTCGGCAAACTTGTGAAATATCGGTTCGAGGAATGGATCGCTGCGGATAATGAAGTCTCAAATCGCTTCCGCGCCTACATCACCGATCACGCCAGCAAAGAGGACGCGGTACCGCAGACGCTCGTTGTTCATGCTTGGCTTAACTCCGACGGCACCGTCGAGCGGGTCTCGTTCAGCCCGCTGAACGATCCGCATGCCGATGCGGATTTGCACACCATCCTCACGCGCGGCAACCTCGGCGAGGCACCGCCTCCAGACATGCTGCAGCCTCTCAACCTCCGCTTCTCGCTCAATCTGAAGAAGGATCCTGAGCCGCAACCCGCTGCACACGAGCCCCAATCCCATTGAGGTCGCATTGTGTAAAGCACCGCTTTTCGAAAGCCTGGGTGCTAAACCACCCATAAGCGTCGCCATATTGAGGTCGTCCACTATCTAATCACGCATCAGTGATCCGTCCTCACGCCGATTGCCGGCTAGTGGCTCTCGTTTGGGGAAGTCTGAAGTTCGCGGAATTGCCGGACTTCATTGGCGTTCACGCTACAGCATGAAGTATGTTTAATCGACAAGAATGCAGCCGCCTACCATGCTCCGCTTTCAGTTCGGAGCGGGCGATGTGTGCACGGAACCGGCCGGGGAAAGTCGCCGCCATCGATGGGCGCATCAACATAAAGGTCCTCGCGCCACGGACCAAAAACCTCGCCCCTACGCTCAGGCCAAATCACATGACCAGGCCCAAAACACTGCGGACGCAAATCATGCATTGCGTAGCTTGGTGCATTCGGCGGATAGGCCCAAATTTGCGCCCTTGCAGAGTTTGAGATGAAAAGACAAGAGATCGCCAGAGCCGTGGCAGTTAAAACCTTTTTCATAGTAATGCCCTTCCTGCTCAAGGAGATGAACGCGGAACGAACTTGCAGGTTCACTTTTATTTCGTCTATTAAAAATCCTTTCTCGCACCAGCTTCGACGTGAGGAGCGTTGCTTTTTATGGCGCGCATAGGTGAGCAATCCATCGCGCAAGGCGGATCGCTGTCTTCACAACTGACCCATCATGAGCCACAGCGCGCCGATCCGATACGGTTAGCGCAAGTCAACGAGTGGCGCTACCGTCAGGACTTGAAGCAGGATAATTGATGTCCGTCAAAAAGCCTGGAGCCATGGCTCACTACCCCGCTTTAAAGCTCACATTGGAATCATATTTGAGGAGAGGTGCTTTTCTTCTATTGCTCGCCGGGCGATTTCGCCGGGCCGTCCTGTTCCATGTTCAGGGCGTCTTTTTGCGCCTCCGCACTCACACCAAAGGACAAGCTTGCGATCTTAGATCAGACACACTGGAAGCGACCCGACAAAGATAGAGATATTGCCAGGTCATTCGCGAGTTCTGACCGATAAGGTTCTTGAATTTTACTGCCGGACTAAGAATGGAAGATTGATCGAATGCAGGTTGATCGCCGGCGGCGCGAATTGTGTCGACCAAACCTGACCGTTTCCGCTCCGTTTCGGGTCGCTATCCCTCGCACACGACGTTGGGCGCGATGACATGTTGCATGTAGTCTACCCGACAGGAGGCGAGGCTTACGTCAATTACCGTTCTTCCTGTGGCCGAATGGGGAGGGAAACCTGATTGTGCAAGCGGCGTCGAGGTTCGCAGGCTGAATTCGGTTTGAATTCGGACCTCCACGGCCGATCTAAATCCTCATCGAGGACCCACTGTGGCCTGATGTCGATCTCGAACGAAGAGTTCCGCCGCCATTCTCCCGACAGCGACCGCCGCCAATATTGGAGCACTCTGCGAGGTTCACTGCTCATATGCGGATTGCCGCAGCAATTTGCGTTGGGCGGGTCGCCGTAGTCTAAAACGCGACCGTTAATCATTTCGCTGAGCCTTGGTTTATGCGCACGCATCGATATCGCAACGATATATTCTTGCCGGCAGATCACGCAGCTGATGCTGAGAAGCGCGGTCTCGCTTGCGTAGAAATGCGCTATGCGGTTCGGATCGAAGGTGCAATAGCGGGGGACTCGGTGCTCGTCGAACCAGATTGGCGTTCCAAGGCGATCACGGATGTCGGCGTAGTCGGTGTACATTACTTGAGTTAACCTACTTGATTGGGCGTGTCCTGCTTGCGCGCTGGCACCAGGTCTTTGCATCAAACCGAACTCGCCAAAAAATGTGCTCATTTGTATGTAGGACAATTGGGCAGAGCTAACCCGCAGCTTCGAGGCCCAATTTGCCCGCGGCGGATTGGCGCATTCACCAACGGCAGCGATACAAATCGTACCGAGCAACTGCGGCCGGCGTCAGTTGTCGGGGAAACCGATAGCTGCCGAGCATTGCTGACGATACAAGTCCGACCTTCAAGTTGGCTTAGACGTTGTGGCAAAATAATTTGAAAAACTTCTCCGGTTTCGACACCATTGATTGCCCCGTTGGCTCCGAGCTAATTCCTGCGTCTGTCGCGAGAGGTTCCGGTGCTGCTATCGACTGAGGAACTAAGCAGGTCGTAACGTTCATTGCGACCACGACAATTCCGAACGGCTTAACCCGCAGGATATTTTCGAAAATAAATTGATTGCGGGTGTAGCACCTCGCTCTAAACTTAGGCGGTCATTACGTGGCCAGAGATTTTTACGGCAGACAAATTGTCATGAGCGTAAGTCGAGAGTCTGTATCAACGGCGTGGGTGGATTGCCCAACGCGTGCATGTGCTTTAGTGGCTTGCCGACGAAGCTTTCTGGGCTTGCTCGCCATTTCTGGAATCTCGCGAGTTTTTAAAAAATTCTGGCTTTCTGTGACATACGCTTTCGCGGTTCAAACGACTGTTACGTTGGCCGATGGGATCGAACATATGAAGACCAATCCCATCGCAGCGGTTCAGATAGACCAGCTTAATGCGACCTTGCAACGACCTCTCTTCTCATCAGCTAGGCACCGACCCCCGCCGGCCGCCGCGCCCGTTGCGCAGCAGGTGCAAGCGCCCGCACCCCCGCCAGCGCCACCAAATCTTACGCTACTCGGCGTCCTGATGGAGCGGCAGGGGCTCCGTGCGATCGTACAGCCGGACGCGCCTAATAAAATTCGCATGGTAAAGATCGGCGATGAGATCGGCGGATGGAAGGTCTCTGTAATCGAGCCCCGCGAGCTCATTCTCGCGCAAGAGGAACGCAGCAGCACGTTCTCACTATTTAAAGCGCCGTCACCGGCAGGAAAGTCAAACCGTCGTTCGCACTGACATAACTACGGCAAACCTTCCTACTCACTACTGGTCTCCTCAAGGAGATACCTCCACACTGAGCATTCGCTTATCCCCCGATCTCACCGGAGATGCCATCGCATTCACGGACCTTTTGAAAATGGAACCCGAATGGGATCGGCTATTTTCGCAAAATGACAATTCCGCTCTAGGTCACGTCCCGGATCAGGTTATGCTTGCCGAGACATAAAATCGGCGGCTAATTGAAATCCTTGACATTTTGTCCTTGATCTAAGCAAGAGACGTCGTTCGGATGGGACAGGCGTGATCGCTTCATGTCATCGTAATGCGGTTGGCACTCGGTTATTTGCCGGGGGGCCGGATTTTTGTCATGTAGAAAGCGTATTGACGGTCGGAAGACCTCGGGTGGGTAAGGGTTCCAAGAATGTCACTTGCAACATGGCTTTCGCCGTGGTCCGCTCAGCTGAAGCCTGGCAAGGCCGCCAAATATTTTCTTAAATGCTATTTGCCTGTAACTGCGGTTTTTTGCGCTTTCACCGCCGTTACCTTTGCTGCGTCTCATCATGGAGATGGCGACGGAGCCGAATTGAGATGGTTCAATATCCCGAGCCAGTCTCTGGAAAGCGCGCTTCAAACTTACGGTCAGACCGCTGGAGTACAAGTGCTTTACGAAAGTGCGCTTGCCGAAGGCCGGCGCTCCGTTGCAGTCGTGGGAAATCTTTCTCCGGAAGACGCCTTGCGCGTGCTTCTTTCGTCGACCGACCTCAACGTCTCCTATACGCGACCCGAAGCAATTACGATCGCGCGTGCGCCCGCCGATGATCACCTTCCGCCGGATCGTCTGCTCGAAGGTGGTGATCTGGCTCTCGACACGCTTCGGGTGCACGCCACGGCAGATTCTGAGGAGGAGGGCCGTTTACACATCTATAGTGAGGCGCTTCGCGCCGACATTCGAGCGGCACTAGCCAAGAACGCGCGCACACGATCCGGAACTTACCGCGTAGGCCTCAAAATTTGGATCGATGGAACTCGGTCTGTTCAAAAGACGGAGATTTTTCAATCAACCGGCGATAGGGACCGGGATGTGGCGATCGCCGCGGCGCTTCATGGCATCTTGCTCAGCCAGACGGCGCCAGCCAACACGCCGCAGCCGGTTCGCATCAGCGTGAGCGTCCGTGCGCTGCTGCAGTAGCATCCAGAGTCGTAAGAAAACAGCAGGTCTTACATGGTCGAATATGGTTTCCGGGCATCCGCGCGAGACGATGAAGCTGCCACTCCGGGGGGAGAGGTTGTCCGTTACATCCTTGTTCCTTTGACCATCACTTTGCTCTTGGGAGGTGGCGTCTATTGGCTGCGTCAAATGTCCGCCGGATCCACGGCATCAGACTCCGGCGGATCAATACAGGTTCGGCTTTTGAATCTGCCAGATGCCATTCCAATAGCGCCCGTGAACAAGCGTGACGTGGCAGTTGACGTAACTGCACCAAGTGAGGAACATGATCGAGCAGCATCTTTTGTCAATCCGATAGTCTCTGCCTCACTGGAGCCAGTTCAGACGTCTGCCGAGCTGGACACAGCGAAAGCCATACCGGCACGGCTTCCCCCAGCACCGACAACCGCAACAAATCCTGCCGTGATCAAATTCGAGCGCGCTCTGCTGCATCATATTGCGCGCTTCCAAACCTATCCCGCTGCAGCCAGACGCAATCACACGGAAGGGACAGTTCTTGTTCGGTTTTCCATCCGCCGTGACGGCACGATCGCGACGATGCAAGTAAAGACGAGCAGCGGCACCTCCATCCTAGATCAAGCGGCGCTGGAAACGCTGCGCCGAGCTCAGCCCCTTCCTCACATTCCATCGGAGCTGCCAGACGAGCTCAGCATCCTATTGCCGATCGCCTTTGATCTTTCGTAAGACAAGGCCAAGGGCAGGAGCCCAGTGCGTCGATCCATAGGCGTCATATTTTTTCAATAGAGCCCAGTGCAGCAGAGCATGGCAACCGCACCTCGGATGAGCCCTCTAAAGGAAAGCGGCAGGGAGTGACGTGAGGCCAGCGAATTTACACAATCTATGGCCGGCACTCGTGATCAGTTCTTCCGGTGCCCGCTTGGACGATCCTTTCCGCTACTTTCAGCTCCAACGATTTCGACGATACCCGCGGCCTTGATTGGATCGAAACTTGTCGCGTCGACCTGTGGGGCGGAGCTGTCGATTATTTTCCTCGCGCTGCCATCGATGTCTCAAATCCTGATTCCACGTAAGCGAAAGCTCCCTGTCGCGCCTGCAAAGAACCGCTTGTCCGCCGTTCTTGCAGACGGTGACTGAGTTTAAGCCCGGCCTTGAAAGCTTATCCCCAAGGATGGTTTCAAAAGGGGTCAGTAATGGTGTCCCGCGGCTTCATAGGGAGCTTCAATCGAGACGCAAGGTATTGTGCGGCAAAGCGTAATCGTGAGTTGTCGCCCCGGCGGCCCGTAGCCCAAAACTCGATCCGCTTTCAAACCCGCTCGCGATGGGCGTCGTGCCCTTGATGGAAAGCAAGCCTGGCACAGGCCGACAGGTTACTCATGTCATCTTATTCATGAGACCATAAGATTTCCGTCAAATCTACTTCGGGTTCAGTGCATCTCAGTTGTCTGGAACATTAGGGCCTCGTTGATTGGCTCGAATAACCCACTCGTGCGAATTATAAAGCACGGGGTTCGCCTAGTGTGATCAAATTTTTAGTATCGTTTATGAGCATGAGACCCCTATGTTTGCTGGAACCAAGTCTTTGGGAGTACGAAAGGCGAATCGAGGCAAAGTTAGCGTCATACGCATCTGCCCACTCTGCTGGTGGTAGGAAAGCGGCTCTAATTCTCATGCGGACGAGATAGACCTTGGAATTCGATTGGCTATGAGTGAACTCGATAACGACCCGCTTGATGAGGTGACGCGGCAGGCGCTCGATTGGGTCACCCGCCTCAAGACGGGCGATCCGAAGCAGAGCGATCTCGATGCATGCCGCGCGTGGCGGGCACAATCTCCAGAGCACGAGACGCGCTTTCGCGAAGCCGCAAGGCTTTGGAGCCAATTGCGAATTGCCGCCGCAGAACTCCGTGAGGAAGAGGCGACCAGACGCGCCCCGGAACCGGTCATCGCTTCGCCTCTGTCAGCTGCTCGCTATCTCCTTGGGCGCCGCGCTTTTCTCAGTGGAGCTGTAGCCACCTCGGTTGCGGCCTATATGGTTGTGCGCCCTCCATTCGAGCTTTGGCCGTCGCTAGCTGAACTCCGAGCGGACTATCGCACCGCAAAAGGCGAGCAGCGTCGAGTGGACCTCGGCGGTGGGGCTACCATGGAAATGAATACGCAAACGAGCATTCGCTTGAAGGCCCTGGCAGGCGGACTTGAGATCGACTTGATTTCTGGAGAAGCACTCGTCGAAACGCGAGCTGCACCGGATAATCCCCTCGTTTTAAGGGCTGGAGACGGTTTCATCTCTTCGTACGACGCCGCGAGATTTAACGTCCGCTGCCTCGACGAACAAGTCGAGGTGACCTGCCTTCAGGGCACCGTGAATGTTGAGCAAAACCAGCAATCCGTGCGTATCCAAGCCCATCAGGAAATTACTTATACCGACCAGGGATTAGGCGTGTTGACTGCAGCCGACCCGGCAGACCGCACGTCATGGCAGAACAAATCCCTGATTTTCCGCAACCGGCCGCTCTATGAAGTCGTCAAGGAGGTGAACCGTTATCTGCCAGGCCGGATCGTCGTCACCAATGCGGCGCTTGGCAAAAAGGTCGTGAACGGCACCTTTCAGATCGATCGTCTTAATGATGTCATCGGGCAGGTTCAACAATTGTTCGGTGCCCATGTCATTTCACTGCCTGGTGGGCTCACGCTTTTAAGTTGACCTTTAAATAAGTTGAGCTTCGAAAGTCGGTGGGCCTCGACGCCCACTCTCATATATGGTTGGCCCGGACTGCGATCCGCCAGTCACTTCATCGCGTCGGCAACGTATTATGCGATACCGGCCCATGGGCCGAGATGCGCGATTTCCTAAAAGAGCGATGTCATTTCATCGTCATGATGGGATGTTTCTTTTAGAGGTTGAACTTTATTATTTTCTGTCCCGACAGCCGGAGACCCGCGGCTCTGACGGCGCCATAGCGGCCACGCCCAACAAATCAACACCTGCGACAAGAAAGTTCTGCGGGTTAGGCATCGCGCAGTTGTCCTAAACCCTGAGGTACGAAGTAACGCCCCGAAATGCAGGGAAGTGTGCGTATCCGAAAATGGCTCGGGGGCGCCAAGTTGAAGAGTACAGTTCGTGGCCGGATTCGAAGTTGTGGAACTTCCACGGTGCCGCTCGTCCAGACGGACGTGGTTGCCGCGGTCGCGCTCGTCCTTTTCTTGAGCTTCGATCAGTTTGCTATGGCCGATCCAGGTGGGCAGGTATCGATCACGGAGGCTGGTCAGGCGCAGGAGGCTGACCAGAAAAAGAGTCCGACGACCAAGCCGAAAGCGCTCGAACGTTTTGAAATCGATGAATATCGCATACAGGGCGCCAAAGCGCTTGAGCAGATTGTTGTCGAGGAAGCTGTTTATCCATTCCTCGGTCCAAACCGGACGCCGGAGGATGTCGAGAAGGCGCGCGCCGCTCTTGAAAAAGTCTATCACGATCAAGGCTACCAGGCTGTCGTCGTGTCGATCCCACAACAGAACGCATCCACCGGCGTGATTACGCTTGTTGTTTCCGAAAATCGCGTCGGGCGTGTGCGGGTCAAAGGTGCACGCTATTATGACCCTGATACGATCAAGCGCGGCGCTCCTGCGGTCGCCGAAGGGAAGATCGTCAATTTCAACGACGTAACCAAGGACATTGTAGGCCTGAACCAATGGCCGGATCGCCGTGTCACACCAGCGCTCAAGGCTGGTGTTGCGCCCGGCACGGTCGATATCGATCTCAATGTCGAGGACAAGGTCCCGTACCACGGAAACGTTGAATTCAACAATCGGAAGTCACCTGGAACGACGCCCTTCCGTATCACCTCGACGTTTCACTATGACAATCTGTGGCAGCTCGGCAATTCTTTCAGTTTCACTTACCAAGTTGCGCCGGAGCGTGTGAAGGACGCGCAGGTTTTCTCGGCCTCGTATCTCGCGCGCATCCCCGAATTCGAATACCTGAGCCTATTGATGTATGGCCTCAAATCGAACAGTGATGTTGCAACGATCGGCGGCACCGATGTTGTCGGACCGGGCGAGGTGGCGGGCGCCCGCATCGTTCTGACATTGCCAACGCGAGAGAATTTCTTCCACACCGTCTCGTTTGGCGCCGACTACAAGCACTTCGAACAGGTTGTCGGCGAGAACGTAGCAAGCGATTCAACACCCGTCACATATGCGCCCATTGTTCTCAGTTACAATGCGAGCTGGCAAACCGAGGGCGCGCTGACGCAGCTCACCGCCGCGGCGACGTTTGGATTGCGCGGTATTGGCAGCTCGCCCGCCGAGTTCGACGCCAAACGCTATAATGCGCAGGCCAATTTCATGCACGTCAATGCTGACGTGTCGCACACGCATGACCTGCCGGCAGGCTTTCAGGTCTATGGCAGATTGGCCGGGCAACTCTCCGATCAACCGCTTGTCTCAAGCGAGCAAAGCTCGTTGGGAGGTCTTGATACGGTGCGCGGTTATCTCGAATCGGAAGTGCTTGCCGACGACAGTCTGTACGGAACGCTCGAGTTCCGAAGTCCGAACCTTGGGCCGATGCTGACCAAGGCGCTCGAGGATAACGGAAGCCATACGGCCAATTTCTTCAATGAGTGGCGTTTCTTTGGCTTTGCCGACGGGGCGACTTCGTTCATCCACGATCCACTGTCCGAACAACAGGCGCATTTCAATCTGTGGAGCTATGGAATCGGCACCAAGTTCAAGCTCTCCGACTATTTCAACGGAATGGTGGTGTTGAGCGTACCCATGATCAGTCAAACTTACACGCAAGCACGAGATCCACGCATGAATTTCCGAGTCTGGGGGGAATTTTGAATATGCCTCTCACTCTTCTGCAAAAAGGCCCCATCATGCCCCTAACGCACAACCGGGTTTTCTCAATTCTCTGGGCCTGTGTCTTTTTCGGCCTCTTCGTGTGGTCGAGTTCTGCTTCGGCTTGGTGGAACGACGATTGGTCGATGCGCAAGAAGATCACGCTCGATACGAGTCCGACGGGCGGCAACATTACCGAGCCGATCAACGGCATGACGGTCTTGATCCGATTGCATGCCGGCAATTTCCGATTCGGCCAGGCGAAAGATGATGCGAGCGATCTGAGATTTGTCGCGGGCGATGACAAGACGCCGCTTAAATTCCATATCGAGCATTACGATCCTCTGCTCGCTGAAGGGTTGGCCTGGGTCTATCTTCCGGATTTGAAGCCTGGCAGCAAGGAAGATATCTGGCTTTATTATGGGAATAAAAAAGCGGCCGCCGGCGGCGATGCGAAGGGCAGCTACGATGGAGATCAGCTTCTAGACTATCATTTCGCGGAGAAGGGTACGCCGGCCCAGGATTCCTCCGTCTGGGCCAATCATGCGCAAAGCGTCGGTGTCACCGCCGAAGGGTCGATCATCGGCACAGGCCTAAGGCTCGACGGAACATTACGCTTCACGCTTCCGGCCTCGCCGTCGCTTGCCATTCCAGACAACGCCGCAATGACTTGGTCGGTTTGGGTCAAGCCGGCCTCGCTGCAACGCAATGCGGTCATCTATTCGCGCCGCGACGGGTCTAACGCACTGCTGATCGGCATCGATGATGGCGCGCCCTTCGTTGAAGTGACCAATAATGGCACGGTTCAGCGCAGCGCTGCCGGCGCACCTGTTGCCCCGAATGGCTGGCACCATCTCGCGCTCAGCGCCACACCCGGCCTCGTTACGCTCTACCTCGACGGCGCATCTTACGCGACGTTGAATGCAACCTTACCGGCTTTGAACAGCACCGCCTTGCTGGGCGGCGATAGCGCGCCTCCCGCCGCTTCGCCGCCTCCGGCGGATACGTCCAGCGCGTCCTCGGCATCCCCACCCGCGGCCGATGCGCAGGCGGCCGCAGGCGGTGCTCAGGCTCCGGCGGGCGACGCGCAGATTCCCGCCTCTGCGCAGGCGCCCGCCGGGCCGGCCTATACAGGTTTCGCTGGAGATCTAGACGAGCTTGAGATTGCAAAGGTCGCGCGCTCCGCTGGCTATATCAAAGCCGCAGCAGAAGAGCAGGGCGCGGATCACGCCAAATTCGTCACCTACAGCGTGGATGAAGAAACTGCGAGCTGGTTCAGCGGCTATTTCGCGGTGATCTTGAAATCCGTGACGCTCGATGGCTGGGTTGTTATCGGGATCCTGGTCTTCATGGCCGTCGTCAGTTGGGTCGTGATGATCGACAAGGCGATGTTCGTTGGTCGGCAGCGCAAGGCGAATGTGCGCTTCATGAGAATCTACCGCCAATTAACGACCAGCGTCGCAATGGCCGAAGGCGACGAGGTGGACAAGCTCGAAAATGAATCAGGCTTGTTGGCGCCTCAGATGCAGAAAGCGCTGCGTCATTCCTCGCTCTATCGACTTTATAGGGTCGGGCAGGAGGAACTCGGTTTCCTCATGACCGGTTATCAGCGGGGTGGTATCTTGACGGCCCAAGCGATTGCGGCATTACGCGCTGAACTCGATGCTGGCTTTGCCATCGAGAGCCAAAAACTTAACCGGCTCATGGTGCTTCTAACGATAGCGATCTCCGGCGGCCCGTTTCTCGGCCTCCTCGGAACCGTCGTGGGTGTCATGATTACCTTCGCGGCAATCGCGGCCTCTGGAGACGTCAACGTAAACGCCATCGCGCCTGGCATCGCCGCCGCGCTTGTCGCGACGGTCGCGGGTCTCGGTGTCGCGATCCCAGCGCTCTTTGGCTATAATTATCTCATTACTCAAATCAAAGATCTGTCCACGGACATGCAGGTCTTCGTCGATAAATTCACGACGCGGACCGCTGCTCGCTACGCGATTCATTCGCTGCAGCGCCAACAACCCCTGGCTGCGGAGTAGCGCGATGCAGATTCAAGCCGACAGCAAGCCCTATGACGACATCAACATCACCCCGATGCTCGATCTCGCCTATGTGCTGCTCATCATTTTTATTGTGATGACGACGGCGACCGTGCAGGGCATGAAGGTCAACCTTCCCAAGGCCAGCGCGGCGCCCAGCTTAGCGCAACAAACGACAAAGGCCATTACTGTTTCAAGCGAAGGCAAGATTTTTCTCGACACGATCCCCGTGACGCTCACGGAGCTCGAGCAAAGGCTTATCCAACAAAAGGCACTGACACCGGAATTCCCGGTCGTGCTGCGCGGCGACAGTCAAACGCAATACCAAAATGTGATGGACGTCCTCGATCTCCTCGGACGCTTGAACATCACGCAAGTGGGGCTCGCAACCAAGCCGCTGGTGAAGTGACATGGATATGCGCTCGAACCCCCTAGAATACGATCTGCCGATCGAGCCATCGGGTGGCCCGGCTAGGCGAGATCCACTTACCAGAGAACGACAAGCGGTCACGGAAGATCGTGAAGAGACGCAGGAGGAAACCAGCAACGGCTTGCGCCGGCATGGGGCCGCCACCGCGGCCGGTGTCCTCGCGTTCGCTGTCATTGGAGGAATCTACCTCTTCTTTAAGTCAAGCGACGATCTGCCGCCTCCAGTGAAGGTGCAGCAGATTACACTCTTCAACATCTTGCCACCGCCGCCCCCTCCACCCCCTCCGCCCGAACAGAAGATGATCGAGCAGACGCCGGTCAAGCAGCAGGACTTTCAGGAGCAGAAGCCAGTTGAAAAGCCGGAGGAGGAAGCGAAAGAGCAGCCAAAACCGCTTGATGAGGCGAAACTCGATATGCCGCCTCCCGGACCTTTGTCGCTTGATGCAAAGGCGGTAGGCCCCGGTGATTCTTTCGGATTGGGCGGCAAGCCCGGAGGCCATGGTCTCATCGGTGGGGGTGGTGGCGGTGGAAGCCGTTGGGGCTGGTATGCGTCGATCGTGCAATCGCAGGTCGAGACGGCGCTTCATGCCAATCCGCGCACACGAAGCGCAGTCATGCAAATGAAGGTCAGGCTTTGGGCGGATCCTTCAGGCCGCATCAGCCGCGTCCAAATCGATTCATCCTCGGGAAATCCCGAAGTCGACGCGGCAATCCGAAACGAGGTGCTCGCAGGCCTCATATTGCATGAGCCGCCGCCCAAGGAGATGCCGATGCCGATCGTGATGCGCATCACGTCGCGCAAACCAAGTTGACACTTAACCGCGGCGGAAAACGCGCCGCCCGTTACTGAGTTATAGAGTGAAGGACGAGTGATCAAATGTTGTTGAGAATGCGTTTGACGCGTCACCGGGGGCTGCTCTCAGGGGCAGGGTGCGCTCTTTGCTTGGTCCTCGTCACGAATCTGAGTTCTTCGGCAGTTGCGCAGGACACGGACCAGAGCGCGCCGCCAAGTAAATCGTCTGTGTCGCGCAAGAAGCCGACGTCGCCGATTGCCATGGTTAATCTCGTCAATCTTCTCGTTCAACAAGGTGTCGTAACCGAAGAGCAAGGCAAGGCGCTCATCAAACAGGCCGAGGATCAGGCTTCGGTCGCCCGCGAAAGTGCAAAAGACGTTTCGGTCAAGGCAGTTGAGGCGGCGAAGGCTGCCAATGCGGCTGCGGCCGCCGCCATGCCGGCAGGCACCAAACGCGTGACCTATGTGCCGGAATTCGTGAAGAAGCAGATCCGCGACGAACTCAAGGAGGAGGTCATGAAGACCGCGGCAAGGGACAACTGGGCCTCGCCTGGCCTCTATCCGGAGTGGGCGTCGCGTATCCGCCTCTACGGCGATTTCCGAGCCCGCTATGAGGGCGATTATTATCCGAGTGGTAACGCTTCGCTCGTGAACTTTGGGGCCATCAACGGAGGCAGTCCCTTCGACATGCTTGGTGCGAGTTATCCTCCATCCCTTGATACGGACCAGGATCGCAACCGCATCCGCTTGCGCGCGCGACTTGGTATCGATGCCAATGTTTACGACGGATTCTCGGTGGGGCTGAGGCTTGCCACGGGCGACAGCAATTCGCCTGTTTCCACGAATCAGACCCTTGGCAGCTCTGGTGGCAATTTCTCAAAATATCAAATCTGGCTCGACCGCGCGTTCCTTAAGTATCAGCCAATCGAAAACGTCGCATTCAAGGTCGGCCGCTTCGAAAATCCCTTCTTCGCACCGAGCGAACTTGTTTGGGATCAGGACCTCAATTTCGACGGCTTCGCCGTACAGACAAAATATGAGATCGCGCCGGGAGTCGTGCCCTTTGCGAACGCCGGAGCTTTCCCAATCTACAATACGGACTTGAACTTCGGCAGTACGAATTTCGCCAATTCCAACGCCGGGAACCCAGTTAAATATTCATCGCAGGACAAGTGGCTTTTCGGCGGACAGCTTGGCGTTTCGTGGAAGCCCGCTCAAGATTACACCGTCAAGTTTGCCGCGGCTTATTACGATTTTTCGAATGTACAGGGCAGGGTCTCAAGTCCATGTGTTGTCTTGAGTGCGACAGATTCTTGCAACACGGATAATCTTCGTCCATCCTTTGCGCAGAACGGGAACACTTATATGTTCCTGCGCAACGTCGTTCCGAACGGCGCGTCGGAATATCAATATTTCGGTCTGGCAAGTCCTTTTCGTGATGTCGTCTTGACGGGCCTCATCGATTTTGGCCAATTCCACCCTGTTCATATTACGCTCGACGGCGAATATGTCCGAAATGTTGCGTTCAACTCTGCGTCGATCGGATCGGTTGCCGTCAACAACCTCGGTCCTGATTTTGGTATTGCTGCCCCAGGCACTTTCGCCGGCGGTGCGAACGGTTGGTTCGGCCGTATCACCGTCGGTTATCCAGAACTCACGAAACTCTGGGACTGGAACGTTAATTTCGGCTATAAATATATTGAATCTGATGCCGTGATTGACGCTTTCACCGATAGTGATTTCGGCGCGGTCGGCGGATTGGGAGGCACTAATCTCAAGGGCTATATCATCGGTGGCAATCTAGGCTTGAGTTCGAACGTCTGGCTGGCAGCGCGTTGGATGAGCGCCAATTCCATCTCAGGGGCCCCTTATACGTCCGATGTCTTTCAGCTCGATTTGAATGCAAAGTTCTGATGATGCGCGTTCTGCTCACTCTTGCTGTTCTTGTGTTGCTTTCCGGGCTCGTTGCTCAGCCGGCCCGGGCACAGCAATCCGAAACTGACCGTCTGCGCGATGCCTTGCGTGCTGCGATCGCGCAAACGCGGACCCTGGAAGACGAGCGTGTATCGCTCCAGGCCAAACAAGCCGAAAGCGATCGCGATCGTGAGCGGCTCAAGAAGGAAGTCGACGCGACAAAGAACCAGCTGAAGACCGCCGAGCAGCAATACAAAGAGGCGGTCGAGACCTTCAATCAGCGATTGAAGGAAAACGCTGACGCCTTCGACAAATGGAAGGCAGCTTATGAAGAAGCTGCTGACCTCGCCCGGAGCAAGGAAGCCGAGCGTGCCAAATTCGAGGCGGAGGACAAGACCTTCAAAGCGAGCACGAAGGCCTGCGCTCAGCGCAACATCAAGCTCGTCGCGATCGGCAAGGACCTGTTACAGAAGCTCGAGAGTGTCGAACTTGGTGACCAGATTGCCGCCCAGGAACCCGTGATCGGTTTCAAGGCGGTAGATGTCAAAAATATGTTGCAGGATTACCAGGACAAGATCCTGGAACAGAGGGCAAATCCATGAACCGCATACCGTCGCACATCCTGCCTTCGTCGGTTGGCTACCTCGCAATGCAACTCGCTCTAGGGCTTTTCATTGGTTTCTCCACACCGGCACTGTCTCAAACGGTTCCGCCGCATCCGCTGCGCAGTCAACCGCCGGTGAAGGTTTCGGAAACCGCTCGAACGAAAGCTGAAACCAATTCGGCTCCGGCAAAGGAGAAGAGCGCACCGGCCCCAGTGAGTGGAGGGGGGGAAACCATCGCTAGAGTCGGTGGAACTGAACTCAAGGAAGACGAAGTCAAGGCACTTGTCGCGGGTCTCAATCCGCGCGACCAGGCCGCCATCGCTCGCGATCCGTCGCTTCTCGCACAGATGGTCCGCGTTCTCCTCGCCAACCAGCTGGTCTTGAAAGAAGCGGTGGCAAAGCACTGGGATCAAAAACCGGAAGTTGCCGCAGCTATCGAGAAGGCTCGTGAAGCTGCGATCGTCGAGAGCTATCTGCGATCCGTCTCGGTCGTTCCGGCGGATTTTCCTGATCAGGAGACACTGCAGTCCGTTTATGATCAGAACAAATCCGCCATGCTCGTGCCGCGCCAATTCCAAATCGCGCAACTCTATGTCGCTTCAGGCGCCGACGGCGACAAAGCCGCGGAGGAAAAGGCCCGCAAGAAATTGAGTGACGTCCAGGCCAAACTGAAACAACCGAGCGCCGATTTCGACGCGGTTGCCCGCACAGACAGCGACGCTAAGGATGCGGCGGAAAAGGGTGGCGCGGTCGGGTGGGTCCCCGAGACCCAATTGCGCCAGGAGATCAAGGCTTCGGTCATTGGCATGGCGAAGGGCGCGGTTTCTGAGCCGATTAAGCTCGAGGATGGATGGCATATCGTCAAATTGATCGACACGAGGCCCGCCTCGACGCTCCCGCTCTCCGATGTAAAAGATCAATTGATCCAGCGGCTGCGCGACGAGAGAGCCAATGCCATGCGCCGTGCCTATCTCGGGGAATTGCTGAAAAAGGACCCGCCAGCGATCAATGAACTCGCTCTCTCAAAGGTGGTCGCTGCACCGACGCCATGATGCGGCTCAAAACCACACCTAAGCGAAGAGGTCTCATTCGAGGGATCTTGGGGAGCTTTTTGTCTCTGCTTCTGGCGATGGCCGGGCAGGCACAAATGGTTCGCACCTGCCTAGCCGCGGAAGACGTGAAACTAGAGCAGGTCGCGCGCACGGAAGAAAAGCCGTCCGGCGATTCCGGCGCCGTGGCCAGCCCGTCTAAAGCTGTTTCGGAGCTGCGCGGAGAAGCAAACCTGCAAGCTTTGATCAAGGCCGAAGCCCGCCGCGAAAACATAGCGCCCGAAATCGTCGATGCCGTAATGGCGGTCGAGAGTAGTTATAATCCTGACGTGATCGGCACCTCAGGCGAGATCGGGCTCATGCAGGTCATGCCTTCAACCGCCCGGCTTCTCGGCTTCGGCGGCAGTTTGAGCGATCTTGCCGTTCCCGCAACCAATATCCATTATGGCACGACCTACTTGGCTCGAGCTTGGCGCATTGCTGGTGGCGACCTCTGCACGACCGTGATGAAATATCGTGCGGGCCATGGCGAGACCCGTTTCTCCGACCGATCCGTCGCCTATTGCCTTGCCGTGAGGTCGCATTTGCAGGCGCGTGGCTATCCTGTCACCGGGACCGTTCCCATCGCGACCTTTGGTGAACCTTCCCTGGGTCTCGGACGTTTACTCAGCGCACGTCCCTGCCGGAAGGGCTGCCTCATGGCCTCGGGCGCGCATTTGCCGGATTTAGCGCCTCTCAACAAAAAACTGAGTGAGCTCGTATGGCAGACGAAGACATTTACGCCGCACGGGCTGTAGCCCGCCCGTTTAGATCGGTAAAGCGAGACACGCGCTCGGCGAAGAGCGCTCACGGTCCTTCGCGTCTTCGCGCGCTGCGATGCTATTTCGTTTTCGCCTTCACGATCGTTGCATTAACCTCGAATAGCGCGCGTGCCGGAGATCCGGGAGGAATCATCATCGGGGGCAATACGACGCCACCGCCGTTAACCGTGGGGGTCGGACGCTGTGTGGATGTCGAAATCGACGGTTCGCGTGCTTTCCATTGCCTCAACGAGGAATTGCGCAGGCAGGTGGACAAGGTTGCGCCGGTCCTGAACACGCCGCCGATCGACGCGCGATCGCCGGATCCGCAGACAGGCGTGATCAATCTTCCGGGCGTGCGAGAACAATATGGAAAGAACTTCGGCGTTTCGGCTTTTCCCTACCGGCCGCCGACGCCGACATTCACATCGCCGCTCCTGGCGAGGTAAGGGCTTGGTAAATGGGGCGAAGGCAGAAGCCGCATTATCCCACGTGCGTCACAGTAAATCCATCATTGGTCATATGTCGATAATTGGCAAAGAGTACGTTTGCCTCCAGCTTTCCCCGACCGGCTCGATCGATTTTGAACTGCAAGCGGGTCGGCGCTTTCAAAGACTGTCTTTTAGATCAAATTGGCCAATGGTGGCTCGTCCCGGACGGACGAAAGCAGTGTTTATGATGCGTGGCTGGCCGGGCAGCGCCTGCGGATATGCCAATTCCTCCAAATTGATTTTTCGACGGTGATCTCCGGGGGTGGAGCAGCAGTTTGATGACGCTCTCAAGACAGATTTCTTCTGTCGCCTTCAAACAGTGGATCGATACGTCATCGCGACTGGGACTTTTGAAGTATTTCTTCGAAACGCTGCGGGTTAGCTTCTTCCCAGTTGTCTTAGGCTCAGTGCGCTTGCGGCTCCTGCTGTGGGCGCGACGAACTTTGCGCAAATACAAGTAGAAATAACATAGACATGCTTGGAATTCCGATGACGTTGCGCCTGTATCGAAACAGCCGCAAAAACCGGTTTGCATATCTTTTAACGAGCGCCAGCGCTCTGGCTCTGAGTCTTGGTACATATCATCAGGCGAACGCAGGGCCCCACAGCTCGTGGAGTCCGAGCACGGCAGCGAGTGCAGCACAGGCGGCGGCGGCCACCGCTGCTTCTCAACAAGCTGCTACCGTGGCCGCGCAGTCTCAAGCAACTCTCAATGCCGCAGCAAGCGCCATCCGCGGTATGTGGACGCCGCAGCAGGCTGCGCAGGCTGCTGCGGCGGCGCTTCAAAGCGGCGCAAATACTGTCGCCAATGGCATAAGCACAGGCGGCAACGGGCAATTGCCGGGCCTTGTCGTCGATCCGCGTGTTGGCGCTGGCGTTCCCAATCTTTGGATCAATGCCAGCCAGCCGACGCAGACGACAAGCAACGGTCAAACCACCGTCACGATCGACCAGACCGCGCCGCAAGCGGTCATGACTTGGCTTTATTACAATGTTGGTGCGAATACGACCGTCGTCTATCGACAAGAAGTCGGTGGGGTAACACTGCCGCTCGGCCAAGGTAATCCGAGCTGGGTCGCCCTCAATCGCATCGACGCGACGGGTGTACCGAGCCAGATCTTAGGCTCGATCAAGGCCGACGGCACAGTGCTTTTGATCAACCCTAACGGCATCATCTTCGGTGGCGCGAGCCAAATCAATGTCCATTCACTGATCGCAACATCTTTTGACATCGACGGCACGACGGCAGCCAGCGCATTCAACGGAAGCTCAGCCTACACAGCTTTATCGGTGAACGGCATCACCTTTGAGGCGCCGCCGGAGGAGGCGTCTTCCAACTTATATTTCGTGGCCAATGGTCTTTATACCCTCGCGGTGCCAGGCACCTCCCAGCCAAATTACGGCAATTCCGTTCAGTTCGCGATGGGCAACCAGTCGCTATCGACCGCGGCCTTGCCGGGTGTTCCGGGATCGGGCCGCGGCTCGATTGTGGTCGAGGCGGGGGCGTCCATCACGAATACGGTCAACGCGACCGGAGACGGCGGCTATGTCGCTTTGCTCGGATCGAGTGTGACCAATTCCGGCAGCATTGTCACGCAGGCCGGGCAGATCATTCTGGCCGCCGGTAACGCAGCACTTCTTACCGAACCGAGTTCCGCGGCGACCGGCGTCAACACGGCGATTTCGCTCAATCAAACGTTGACCGGCGTCGCGACCTTTTCGAGCACGGCTTTCCAGGGCAGTCTGCAAACGCTCACCCTCAGTGCCGGGGACAATAGTGTCACGAATAACGGGCTTTTGATTTCGAATGAAGGCGCGGTGACGATTGGGACCTATCTAACCAATGGCACGATCACCCAGAATGGCGCGATCGAGGCGACGACAAGTACTCAGCGGATAGGCTCGATTACGCTCCAGACAGCAGGCGAGGCGATCTTCGCGCCAACGAGCGTCACGGCCATTTTGCCGGACCCCAATAGCGGCACGGTTCCGGTCAGCGCGGCGACTGGGCTTCAGCCTGCGATCACGATCGAGGGCGACCAGGGAATCGATTTCCAATCCGGTTCGCTGCTCAGGGCTCCAAGCGCCGCCCTGAAGCTCATGAGCAACAATAATGTCGTGCTTGAATCGGGCGCGACCATCGACCTCTCGGGTCTGGCCAATGTCGAGGTGCCAGTCACTAATTATCTCGTGACTTTTGTGGTGACAGCCAATGAAGTCGCCAATGATCCGCTTGCGCGAAGCCTCATCGGCACGACGGTAACGATTGACTCGCGCGTTGGCTCTCCGATCATCGACGACACGGGCTATGCTAATCTGATTCAGGAATCCATCGGCCAGGTTCTGACGGCGGGTGGCTCTGTCTCTGTGAGTAGCCCCAATGGCGGAGCTGCCACCCTCATTCAGAAGCCCGGCTCGCTCATCGATATTTCCGGCGGTTATGTCACCTTTACCGGCGGGACGATCAACACGACCAAGCTTTTGGGTTCGGATGGCCGCATCTATGACATAGGTAAGGCGAGCACTGCCATCAGCTATGTCGGGATCGCTGGGGAGTTCACCGTCGAACATCCGCATTGGGGCGTCACTCAGACCTTTACGAATCCGCTTCTCCGTGGGACCTATTACGATCCGACCTATATCGCGGGCGCCAGCGCGGGCTCTCTCTCCGTCACCGGCCTGCCGGTTCTCGACGGCACGATTTTGGGGGAGACCGTCACTGGGCGGCGTCAGCGCGCCAATGCCATAGGCGGCGGCACGACGGCGCAAGCTTCGCTCGAAGCCCTGCCCGCGGGCGCGTCGCTGACGATCACGAGCGGTGCGAGTTTCTGGTTTGAGACAAGCGCGCAGGCGGGAAGCGATCCCTTTGGCCTTTCAAATTATGTCTTCGGTAGCACGTGGACGGCGCCCAGCACGGTCGCGCTGCTGACGGACAAGCTTTCGGCCGTTGATTTCGCGTCGATTACGGTCCAAGGGACGAGCACTGGCGGCTATCCCACGGTGAACATGACGGCCGGTTCGGTCCTCACCGTCGCGCCCGGCGGCAGCGTCAACCTTCAGGGCGTACAGCTGATTGACGGTACCATCAATGCGCCCTCCGGCAAAATCACCCTCTCCGGCTATGTTTACGACACGAGTGCAAGTTCCAGCAATGGCGTTCCAAATCTTTCGCCGGTCACGATCGGCTCCGGCGCTGTGCTCAACGTGGCGGGCCTCTGGGTTAATGACACAGGCGCCATAGGTGATGAAGTTCAAGGCCAGGCTTTCATCAATGGTGGCAGCGTCAGCATCAGCACCACCGCCGCCGCCTACCACACAACCGATGGGTTCAGCAGCAGCGACGTCACCCAAAGCATTATCCTCGCCGCTGGCAGTGTCATCGACCTGTCGAGCGGCGGTTATGTCGGGAGCAATGGCAAGCTGGCTATCGGCTCAGACGGACTGCCGAAGGGTAATGGCGGCAGCCTCTCGCTGCTCACCTATTCCGGTGGCTGGGCTGCGCCCTATGCAATCGGGAAGGATGGAACCTTCCGTTCAGCGCCTACTGGCGGTAACGAACCTACCGCGGCGACTGTCGTCATGGCGGGAACCATCTACGCCGACAGTTTCGACACCGGCGGCACGTTCACTTTGCAGGCGCCGGCGATCACGATCGACGGCGCGGCGACAAGTGTTACGTCTTACACGTCAGGCGCGAATGCTGGCACAATCGTGCTGCCGACATCTTTCTTCACCGACAATGGATTTTCGAATTATGTGTTGACCAGCGTCTATGGCAGCACGACGGTCACCGCCGGAACTCATCTTCTGCTGCAGCAATCGAATTATCTGAGCGGTGTTGGCGGCGGCGGCACGGTGCTCAGTAATCTGACAACGCTCGGCGCGGCGGCGGGTGTAATCCCCGCCGATGTCCTTGCGCTCACCTTGCAGCCGACCGGCGCGACTGTCCGGGATTTCGCCGAAATCGGCCTCGCGCCTGATGGCTTGCGTAATCCAGTGAGTCTGACGCTTAACCAGATAGTTTACGGTTTTGATCAAACCGGCCCAGCTACGAGGGCGACGGTCCTGGTCGACGCGGGCGCCACGATTACAGCCGAGGCCAATGCCTCCAAACAGGCGTCAATTAATCTGACCGCCCAGGGCCCGGTGACAGTGTTCGGCAGCATCTTTGCGCCGGGTGGGAGCATTACCTTAACGAGTACGCTGCTTTCCGGCGTTGGGTTTACTGGGGTGACCGGCGCCAGCGATGTCTGGATCGGCGCCAATGCCGTGCTCGATGTCAGCGGCATCTATGTTCCAAACCCCAGCATCGCCAATTATCAGACCGGCAGTGTGCTCGATGGCGGAACGATCACGCTTTCCGGGGACACCGCCGTTGTTGCGTTGCCCGGCTCCCAGTTCAAACTCGAAGGCACGAGCGCCCAGATTCAAATGCCGTCGGGTTCGGTAAATCTGAGCCAACGGTTCGTGACGCAAGAGATCTGGAGCGATGGCGGCACGCTGGCCCTGAATGGCAATGTTTACTTTGCTGGAAACGTTGCTGCGGCCGGTGGCGCGCCCTTGGCCAGCGGAGGAATGCTCGATGTCTCGGGAGGCTCGATTATCGTCGAACCGGCTGGCCTCATCGGGTCTTTGCTCTCCCCAATTCCCTATGCCGTACCCACCGTGACGGTCAATACCAACACTTATACCTATAACGCTGCGGCCTTCATCGGCACGGATACGCTCAACAACAGCGGTTTTGAATCGATTATCTTGAATGCGGGAACGAGCGCTGCCCCAGGTACCGGCGTAATCGCCTTCAATGGGTCTGAGGCCATCAATGTGCCGGGTTCGCTGATCCTTCAGGGCAATCTGATGCTCATGCAGGCGAGCACAGGCCTTTTGGCGCCGAATGTGACTAATTTTTATACCTATAACGCAACAAGCAATTCGACCGGCTACCAGGCGCCGACTTGTGCAGGCGCGGGGTGCATTCCTTCGATCGGCGGAGCGACCGTAGATCTCACGGCGGGCTATTTCTGGCTTTCGAGCGGCGCGAGCAGCCCGTCACCGAGCGCAGCGGACGGTACTTTGAATGTTACCGCGCAATGGATCGATCTCGGTTCGCCGATGACAGGCGCTAATGGTGCCTCAATGACGAGTCTCGTCAACGTCGGCAACGCGACCTTCACTAGCGCCGATGCCATCCGCTTGATTGGGTATCCAACTTCAACGAACGCGACCAGCACTTTTCTTGGAGGACTCTACACCGCGGGCAATCTCACTTTGCAGGCGGCGGAAATCTATCCCACGAGCGGCACCTCTTTTGTGCTCATGTCCACGGGGACGGCAGCGAATTACAATTCCCTCACGATCAATCAGAAGGGCGCCGCGAGCCAGCCGCTCAGCGCCGGCGGCACGCTTATCCTCGACGCGGTGAACATCAATCAAAACGGCACCGTTTGGGCACCCTTCGGTCAAGTCGTCGTCGGCCTGACTCCGGCGACCGTCGCTAGCCTGGATGCGGCGAATTCCGGCCTATCCGCTCTGCTCGCGCCTTCCGTCGCAACCCAAAATGTCACGCTGGGCGCGGGCAGTCTCACCTCCGTCTCGGGCAACGGCTCGCTTGTTCCTTATGGCTTCACGCTTGACGGCCTGGCTTGGTATGTCGGTAATACAGAAACTTTAGGCGCCAACGTCACCAGCACTATGGGGACCCCCGCCACGGCGAGCCCCACGAAGGCGATCACGCTGTCCGGCGCCAATGTGACCACCGCTTCGGGCGCCGTGCTCGATCTTTCCGGCGGCGGCGACATCTATGCGACCGAATTCGTCTCGGGCACCGGTGGCACGACGAATGTGCTGGCAGGCAGCACGGTTTACGCGCTCGTGCCGGCATCGACGGCAAAGGTAGCGCCCTATGACCCGACCTTCGCGGGCGGCACCAACGCCGGCGCCGTCTACAACTCGAGCCTGATCAACGTCACGGCCGGTTCGGCCATCTTTATCGCCGGCGGCAATGGCATCGCAGCCGGCTATTACACATTGATGCCCGGCATGTATGCGACCTTGCCCGGCGCCTATCGTGTCACCGTTGCCTCGACGCCCGTTAAAACCGCCGCCTCTCAGAGCTATACGACAGATGATGGTTCGCTCTACGTAACTGGCTCTTTCGCCAATATGATCACTGGGGCTCGTTCCTCGCAGACGGTTCTATTCGAACTGCAATCGGGACCTGTATGGTCTAAATATTCCGATATCACCATCACCTCGGGCACGAGCTTCTTCAGCGGCCTCGCCGCGACGGCGGGAACAGCCCCCCCGGCGCTGCCGATCGACGGTGGTATCCTGACATTCGCGGCCTCCAGCACTCTATCAATCGAGAGTACGAATCGTTTTGCGGCCGGCATAAGTTCGCTCGCGCCCGGCATCACTGGTCTTGGTGGCCAAGCTGACATCACGGCCAATAATATTCTCGTCCTCGCGTCTGATAAAATCGCGCCGGCTGCGGATGCGGGTTATCTCGTTCTCAATGCCGATCAGATTAGCGGCCTCGGTGCAATGACTGTCATTATCGGCGGCACTAGCAGCATTGATGGCTCCGGCAATCTCGCGCTGACTGCCGGTGCCACCAATCTCGACGTCGAGACCGATGCGGCGCATCCCTTGGGCGCGCCGCAGCTCATTCTTGTGACGCAAGCGGGTGGCAGTGGAATCACGGTTGAAGACGGCAGTGTTATCGCCGCCGTCGGGAGCCTGCCGTCAAGCAATAACAGGAATATGACCATCGGCGGAGACGGCTCGCTGTTGCGGGTCTCGAACGGTACGATGGTCAACCTGACCCGCAGCGGGACCTTGTCCGGCACCGGCAATATTTCGATCGGCGATAATGTCACGATCAATGGCGGCGGTGCGCTGACGCTCGCTTCGAGCGGTAACAATCAACTCGGCTCGAATGTGACCCTCACCGCCAATGCTTTCGATCTGTCGGCAAAGGTGATCAACATCGGCGGCGGCACGTCGGGGCTCGTGCTTGACGACGCCATCATTGCGAATTTCGCGGGGGCGGCATCCGTTCTCCTGCAAAGCGCCTCGGTGGTCAATTTCTACGACGCGAGCGGTCTCACCGTCGGCAATTCCAACAATCCAATCGATACGCTCACCTTCGACGGCGCAGGTCTCTATAGCCAAGGCGGCACGACGACGATCGACGCTGCGAACGTCGTGTTCACGAATAGCCAAGCGACGCCGAACATTGCCAATGTGGCGAGCGCCGCGGTGACCGGGACACTTAATGTCAATGCCGGCGGCACACTCACATTCGGCGCGACGCCCGCGGCTGTCATGCAAGGCAGCCAAACGAATAGTTACGGCTTTACAATCGGCAATTTCAACCAAGTGAACGTCACAGCCGATCAAGGGATTGCCTTCAGCGGCAGCGGCAACTTCGGGGCCGGCGCGGCGAGTGTCACCTTTACGGCGCCGAATATTATCGCGGCGGCGGGCAGCTCGCAGTCGCTCACCACGGGCGGCGATCTGACGATCGCTTCAAACGGCCTAGCCGCGTCCGTTGCAGCGACGGAGATCGGAGGCAGTCTCACACTTACGGCGGCGAGCGTTAAAGATTATGGCACGATTACTGCGCTTTCGGGCACGGTTTCGCTCACGGCGACAGGCGCAACATCTCCGAGCGATCCCACAGCGGGAGCCGTCACCCTCTATCCCGGCGCGACCATCAACGCGGGCGGCTCCGAGATCGTCCTCGGCCCGGTCGTTGAGGATGCGCCGGGTGGCACGGTGAATCTCACTTCGCAGAACGGCAATGTCATGCTCTACAGCAATGCCGTGCTCTCCAGTCTCGTGAATGTCGCTGCCGCTGGCAGCGGTTATGCCGGAGCGGTCAACATTGATGCGCCAAATGGCGCCGTGACATTGGAAGGCACATTGAAGGGTGCCGCCGCCTATAATGATATTGGCGGCACGTTTACCCTCGTCGCCGGGAGCTTGAACCCCAATGATTCATTGCCTTTCACGAGCGGCTTTACCGGTAATTTCGCAGTCGAACTCGGCCAAGGCAATATCACCATTGCCGCCGGCCAGACCCTCACCTCTGGCAAAGTGCTTTTGGTCGCCAATAATGGCAGCATTGACGTCGAGGGCACCATCGATGCCAGCGGCCCGACCGGCGGCAGTATCGGGCTTTATGCGATAGGCACGAGCACGGCTCAAGCTGGAACGGCAGGCGCCAATGGCGTCACCATCGGCTCGGACGCCAAGCTCTACGCCCGCTATCAAGCCGATGACCCGAACGATCCCGCCTATGCCAACGGAACATCAAACCTGGTCCAAACCGGCGGCACCATCACGCTCGGTACAACAGGTGTGCCAGACACGACCCTGAATGCGGCCTATGGCTATGAGGATGTCCCTGCTTCGGGTGCCATCACCGTGGCCTCGGGCGCGACCTTCGATGTCTCAGGTGGCCCCGGTGGCACCAACATCAACAATACCGGTGGGTCGGTCACCGTCCGTGCTCCGAACCTGACAACCAATAACATCAATGTCAGCTTCAAGGGCACAATCGTCACCAATGCCGATGCCAATGGCAACCCGAGCGGCAATGGCGTCATCGCCGATGCCTACGCCGTTTGGAGCACGACAGATTCTTGTACGCTCATTGCGGGCGGTTGCAGTGCCATCACCACGGTTGCCCAATTCAACGCATTGACTCCGGCGCAGCAGGCCCAGCTCGAAGCGCATTTCGACGGCATCATCGATCCCGCCGGTTTCTTCAACGGCGCCGGGACACAAATTATCTCTGCGACCGGCGGCCTCTACCCGAATTCGACTTACGCTTCGCCTGCTACGGGGGCCTATCTGCCGCATGTGGATTTCTACCAGAACACGCTGCTGAAGTTTGTCGATAATCCTTTCAACGATCCGGCAGGCACGACAACCAATACGGCCGCGGTGCAGAATGATTTCGCCGGAGCTCAGATTCAGATCGCTGGATCGAACACTACATCACCGCTTCCGTCGTCAAAGCTGCACCTGCAGCCGGAGATCGATCTCGTCAATCCCAGCCCGGCCACGGGCAGCACCAGCATCAACAATGGCAACATTACCGTCGCCAGCAATTGGAACCTCGGGGCAGGCGTCTACAACACTGCGACAGGGGCCTTCAGCCTTTACTACCGCACGACAACGGGCGGCGCGCCGGGCGTGTTGAGCCTGCGCACGACCAATAATATTCTTATCGATGCCACGATCAGCGATGGATTCTACGAAACCAGCGATCCGATGTTTCCTATCACCACACCTGCAGGCACCGGCAATTCGCTAGCCCTTGAGCAAGACGAGTATCTTTATGGAAATCTGACAGGCGCTACAAACACGATAGGCCCGGGACAATATGCTTCCTTAACTTACATGCCGGGTTTCACGGGAATCATCGCGCCTCAGAACATTGCGTTCCCCACATCATATAGCTTGGTGGCTGAACAAAATACGTGGTATGCTTATTATTATTATTATTATGTCCATTATGGACTGAACTTGGCCCTTCAAACCGTCGGCATCGCACCGAGCGCCAATTACATAGGTGGCAGCTACGATCCGAATGCGGGCGACTACGCAAGCACGGCAATTTACAACGCGGCCATGGCCAAGGGCACGTTCGATAATGTCCCAACCGACTATACAAGCTACGCCGCCTATGTGACTGCCTTTAATAAATATTACGTCGGCAGCACTTATTACACGTCCTCGATCGGCACTTATACGAACGGGGAACTCAGCGCCACTTTTGCGACCCCGGCAAGCTCGGTGAATGGGACCACACAAAATCTCACGAATTTTGACAATAATCCCACCGACTACACATCCTACGTCAATTATGTAACCGCCTATAAAGATTACTTCGCAGTAATGCATACGTTTATGTCGAGTTATTATGCGGCCCATACAACCCAAACCAGCGGTCTACCCTCACCTATTCTTGCGCCGCTGCCTCCACCTGCTGTCGGAACCGCCTATGCGGGTGGGGCGACGGAGGTTGCGACTCTCTACAGGACGGATTATGAAACGCAATATCTCAATAATGCATATTACCTCGATTATAACACTTATTATTATACCTATGCGGTCGAACCGGGCCATGTCACAGGCAAGACGACGGCCACCAGCTACGGCTCGTCCCTATGGCTCAATGTGATTCCTTATCTGCCCTTGGTGGCGGATACGCCGGCGGTTTCGATCCCCACCACGGGGGCACCGGGACCAGCGAATATGATCGCCAATAATCCCGCCGCGAATGCGTCGGTGGCCACTAATGACTACAATACAACATCGGCCGCTAGCTTGATGCCGGCCAGCCTGGGGAACAGCTTCTCCTATAGTTTCACCGCTGGCGCCTATTTCCCTGCCAGCGGCGCGGCGTCCGTCGATCCCAATGCCGTTGTCCTGCTTACCAGCACCGTCAATACCGCAAGCCCAGTGGATAGTATCGTCATCTCGGGCCATACATCCTATACGGATCCGCTCAGCACGTCGCAGACCGTCAATGTGCCGACCTTGGTGCGCACCGGCACGGGATCGATCACGCTCGCGGCGCCCGGCGATGTCCTCTTCACCGATCCAGTCATTGAAGGCGCGGTCTATACGGCGGGCGCGGCCGTCACGACCCCGTCCGATTTCAGCGCGCCGGGCCTCGGCGCCAAATATGCGGCCACTCCCAATGGCCTCGTCTCGACTCTGGCCTGGGGCACGGGCGGCGGCGCGATCACAGTGGACGCTGGCCAATCGATCCTCGCTGCCGTGGGCACGGTGAGCGAGACGACGGCGGACTGGTACGACCGCTATGGCAAATCGAACGGCACCGCGACGTCCTTCTCGTCCTGCGCCGCGGCGGGCTCCACCGCCTGCCAAAATGCGGCCTGGGTCAATTATGCGACCTTCTTCCAGAATTTCGGCGCGCTGGGCGGCGGCAATATCAGCCTGCGGGCGGGCGGCGCGATCACCAATATTTCCACGGCGCAGCCGCAGACATTTTTCGTGAGCGGCGGCACGGTCGCGTCCGATCCGGTGGTGGAACATGTCTACGGGGGCGGCGACCTTCTGGTGCAGGCTGGCGGCAATGTGAACGGCGGTTCCTTCTATGTCGGGCAGGGCGCGGGCTTAATCACAGCCTCGGGGGCTGTGACAGGTTCGCCGCAGCTTTTCATCCAGGACAGCTATATCGACATGGTCGCGGGAGGCGCCCTCAGCCTTGGCAGCGTTTCCGATCCGGCGAGCTTGGGCATTAACACAGATTATATCCTTGGTTTGACCAACCTTGTAAACCTAGCAAGTGGCTATCAAGTCGGATCTTCTAACAGTAACTATTGGGGCGCCTATTTCACGACTTATGGCCCCGAGGCCGGCCTGTCGCTGACGAGCCTCACCGGCAACGCGACCGCGACCTTCAGCACGTTCAATGCCCAATCTGGCTCTGTTGTCGGTTCGATCGTTTTGCCCGGCCTCCTGTCCATCACGGCGCCGCTGGGCAATATTACGATCAATACCGCCGCGCCGGTCGGTTACTCCACGACAACGGTGATGCTGGCCTATTCCACCGATGCCTCGGGCGACGACACAGGCGGCCTCACGCTCGCGGCGGGCGGCACGATCACTCTTGCCGGCGGCGGAATGCTCGCCCTGGAAGACACTTTGCTGCTTTCCGAAAACAGCTACACTGGCCTCATCGGCGGCAATCCGCTCGGACTGACCTCTTATGCCTATGCCCCCGCAAATCTGGCGACCAGCGATCCCGTCGTGCTCTATGCTGGGCGGGACATCCTATCCGGCGCTCTTGCGTCCGGCGGCAGCATGTTGAGCGTGAACCGGCCGGCCGAGATCCAAGCCGGGCGGGATATCAACCTCAGCTTTATCGGCGAGAATCTGAGCGATGGTGATGTCACAGCCCTGATCGCCGGGCGCGATGTCTTGGGGTCGGACCTGCTCTACGGGCCGGGCGCGCTTCTGATCGAGGCCGGACGAAACGTGACGACGGGCGGGATTGTCGCCGTCGGCAATGGCGCCGCCGGCGCAGGCACAACCAGTCTCAGTACCTCTTTCGGAAAAAGTATGATTACATTAGGCACTTATCTCGGCACCTATGCCGGCACCAACACCCGCGCCTACTTGCCGGCGCAAAGCGCCAATGTCACGGTGCTCTTCGGCGTCGGGCCAGGCGTCGATTACGCGGATGCGATCAGCCAATATGTCAATCCAGCTTCGGCTGGCAGTGGAGGGATCGATTTCCTCACCGATATCGCAGCGCGCCTGGGACAATCGCCCGATCAAGCCTGGGCGACATTCGAGGGCTTCTCGGTCCAGAGGCAGCAATTATGGGTCGATCGCGCCTTCCTTGATTTTCTGACCACGGTCGCAACCGACTATCGCAATGCCTCGAGCCCTTATTACGGGCAATATGCGCGTGCCTATAGCGCGATCGACACGCTGTTTCCGGCGCGCTATGGCTATACGAATAATGCCACGGGCAGCGGCGCCAATGGCGCGGCGGCGACGATCAAGACCGGCGATCTCAACATGCGTTATGCGCTGATCGAGACACAGCAAGGCGGCGACATCAATCTTATCGGCCCCGGCGGCGGCATCACCGTCGGCACGGTCGGACAGGACTCGATCGCGTCCGGCAGAGGTGGTCAGAGTAAGGAAGGCATACTCACATTGCGCGGCGGTGATATCAGCATTTTCACCGATGGAAGCGTGCTCGTGAACCAGAGCCGCATCATGACGGAAGAGGGCGGCGACATCGGCATTTTCAGCGCCAATGGCGATATTAACGCTGGGTCAGGACCCAAAACCTATTTCACCAATCCCATCATCGCGGAAATCTGCGACATGGATGGTTATTGCGCGGCCAATGCGGGGGGCCTCGTCACCGGCGCCGGCATTGCCGCGGTCCTTAGTCTCCCAAATCAAGATCCGAAAAAGAGCAATGCAACTTTGGTCGCGCCGCATGGAACGGTGGATGCCGGAGCCGCGGGCATTCGTACCGCGGGCAATCTGAATATTGTCGCGTTACAAGTGCTGAACAGCTACAATATTTCGGCGCAAGGCACGACCCAAGGCCTGCAAACAACGGCAGCGCCGAATGTCGGCGCTCTGACATCGGCCAATAGTACGGCCGGCGCAAGCCAGGCCGGCGTTAGCCAGCCGCAAAAGCAAAACAACGCGCCGTCGGAGGTGCCCTCGCTGATCAGTGTCGAAGTGCTCGGCTATGGCGGCGGCAGTTCCGACGGCGGCAATTCAGGCACCGGCGCGCCGCTCAACGAATTGCATGTGCCGAATAGCGAGATGGATCAGAGGAGAAGGGGATCGCCTCCCCTATAATGGACGAGCTTTTTGAGGCTTTTGTGGAGGCCATGCGCCCACAACCGATGCGCATCCGACCGATATGACTGACCCGGCTCAGGACTTATTCGTCGAGCCGTCAGTGTGAGGTGCGCGACGAAGCGATCCATTCCATCCAATGCCATTCTCTGAATAATCGTTCTGGATTGCTTCGCCATAGCTCGTTGCTTGCAACGGGCGTCGCTTCGCAACGCCCTATGGCTCGCAATGACGATCCCCACGTCATGAATGATTCACGCCTCTCCGCCGTCATGCGTGGACTTTGATCCGTGCATCCAAGCCTACACTCGGCGATGCCGGGATCGCCAAGTCATAGGCGGCCAGATCAGAGGTAATCCGGATCATAGGGCATTCGGAAGAGAGCGTCGCGAAGGCTCAGCCCCCGCGCAGCGCATCGTCATCTCGCTCGGCGCGCAAAAAGCCGGGCGCGTCTTGCGACACGCCCGGCCTGAAGTGTGGAATGGGTCTACGATTGTTTAATTCGCGCCCGTGGCTCCGGTGACACAACCCGTGCCATTGCCGCTGCCGACGTAATCGATTGAGTTGACATTGAGATTGGTCGTATCAACATATTCGCTGTTGATATTTGTGAGCCAAGCGCTGGACAGCGGATTGAAACCGCTCGCAGTAATGACGTCTGCGGCCGGTGATGTGCCGCTGGCGTCATAATACCAGTTGAGGAAGCCGTTGCCTCTCCCATCGTTCACCAGATCGGTGTAACGAGTGGAAGCTGGAGTTGACCCGCCATTTCCGTCATTTGCCGACCCATAGCAGCTATAGAGGTAGAGAAAGGTCGTGCCGGTGAGCGGGTAGGCGCCCGAAGCTGATGCCAAGGGCAACAGGGAACGGCCATTCGAGTCGGTTTTGGCATAGACATTATAATCCGCATAGGTCCAGGCCGTCGATGGCGTAACACCGCTAAACGCGGAGCTCCAGGCCGCGTCGGCGCTTGTGGGCGTCGGCGGGATGAACGTCGGAGGATTCGCCGAGCTCGGCTGGGTGATCCCGTTTGCGATCTGGTACTCGTTTTGCACGCTCGCGCCGAGCGGAGCGGTCGTGGTGACCGTGTTATAAGGCTGGACGAAGTCGTTGCTTAGATAGCCGATGTTGCCGATCTGCGACGGTTGGTTGGCCGCGTTTCCGATCGCCGCCGCCACGTTGCCGCTGCCGCTGGTGCCGATCCAGTTCGAGATCGTCGCCGTAGAATTCGCAGTCCTATAAGCATTGATCCTCGACAGAAGATTCGAGAAACCGGTGCTCGGTAAAGGCCAATTGGTAGCATAGGTGGAATAAGAGGTGTAAGCCGGCGAACCGGTTGTGATTGTGGGCGAGAAAATAGCTGCATACATTACGTTCGTAGCATCGATCTGCGGGCAAACGGTGCTCAGATAATTGGTGAAGATGAAGCTCGTGCCGCTGCCGTCCGAGCGGTAAACCACCTTGATCGGGGTGGTCGAGCTTGAATAGGACATCGGCGTGCCGGGGGTGTTGGTGGAATCAAACGGTGTTGTCGCCCCAGAAGCGCCTGCCGGAATGCTCGGGTTGGAGTTCCAGTCAGTCACGAGACCGGAGAAGATGGCGCAGATCTGCGCGGCCGAGAGCTGAATGGCGCCGCCGGCGCTGGCCGGATTCGACGTGTTCTGTGAATTGATCGTCCAGCCGGTCGCCGGGACGGCCGGAACGTTGACGGCGACGGCGACGGGGGCTTCGAACAGCGGAAGCTGGATCGGGGCGCCGAAGTTTGTCGCGGGATAGGAGGCAGAGCCCGCCGCGGTTGAGACGCCGCTCCAATTCACCACATAGGTTGTCGTTGTATAGCCGCTGGTGAAATTGCTTGGCAGCGGCGAGTCGCCTGCGCCGAAGTCAACGTGCGGATAGGGATAGGAACTCAGGACCGGCGTATTCGAGGTCAGAACGCTGTCGATGTAGTTCGGCGGAACGGCGGGCAAAGATCCACTGCCATTGAAGAGCTGGCTCGGATCGTTGCTGATGAAGCCGCGCACGCCGCTGCCGCTGCCGACGCCAGCATAAAGGCCTTCGACATTGTTACCGGGGCAGCCGGTCGGCAACGTGCCACCGTTGATCGGCGTGCCGTAGCAATCGAAAATGTTGCGGGCGCTGACGGAAGCAAGCGTGCTGCCGCCGCCGAAAATCCCGTCCACAGCTGTCTGGGCGAAGGCCGGTTGAAGGACCGAGGCGCCGATGAGCGCGACGGCTGAAATGGCGAGGACCGAAGTCCCGCTCCGCAGGTTTTCATTTAATCTACGAGTCATCACAAAGTTTCTCCAGTAGGAAGTATCCTGTAGAGCGCACGAGAGGGTTCGGCCTCTCAACGAAAGGTCGATTTCACAAAGTCTAAACATGACATTTCTATTTCAGTTGGCCTACAAACCCATGAATAGGTCTTGAGAAGTTGAGTATAAAAATCTCCGCCCCGATCACGGGTCATCCCGATGTGATGCCCTACATTTAGGTAGAGGACTCGAACCAGCATTTTGCGAAAAAATAAACGCGAAAATCTGCAAATAAATTCCTTGACGCATAGATGTGTCGGAATCTACGCTTTGGGTAGAGTGTTGGTCAGAAGAGCGATTTAAAAATGGCTGGGAATACGCTGCCTTTCGTTCCCCAAGCTTCCTACCGCGCGGAGGTTAAGGCTCAGCTGCCTACCAAGCCGATTGTCGTTGCGCCAAGCGTTCAAATCCGCCGCGGCCGCAAACATCACAGCCAGGGCGTGGAACACGCCCGCGCCGATCGTTGGAAGCAAGCATTGCGCGCATTCGAAGATGCGGTCCGATGCGCACCCGATCATCCGAGCTTTCACTATGCGCATGGCGTCGCACTCTGCCGCTTCGATCGCTTCAATGAGGCGATCGAAGCCTTTCAGCGCGAACTCTCGATCACGCCGGGGCATGCTCCAGCGATAACGGAAATCGGCACTTGCCTCGCCCGAACCGGGCGTACGCGCGAAGGCATTCCTTGGTTACAAAAGGGCCTTCAGCGCATGCCCAACATGCCGCTTGCTCACTATAGCCTCGGGCTCGCGCTGCTCACCGAAAACCGCCGCAAAGAAGCGATCGAAGCCTTCGACCGCGCGATTGCGCTCGATGGGGCCTATGCGGATGTCTATCGCACGCGCGGTCTCGCTCATGCGATGGATGGCAATTACGAAAAATCCACAGATGATCTGCACGCGGCAGCTGCGCTTGACAGCAAGAACTATCGAGCCATGCTTGAGGTCGGGGCAGCTTTAGGTCAGCAAGCACGCGATCATCAGGCGGGCCGGCTTTTTGAAATGGCGGCGAAAATCGCTCCCGATATTGCCTTGCCTCAATATGTGTTTGGTCAATTCCTTATCAACAATCGCTGCTATGAGCTTGGGCTCCAATATGTAGGCCGGGCCATCGAGCTCGATCCATTGCAGGCCGAGCCATATGTTGCCAGAGGCTTCGGCTTCCTTGGCCAAGGGCGTATTGATGAAGCCGTCGCGAGCTATCGCCACGCCGGTGAGTTGAGCCCGGGAAGCGCCAATATAGCAGGCACTCTGCTCTTTGCTTTGCAACACAAGCCTGGTGTCACTGAAACCGATTTGTTTGATGCCCACAAAAAATGGGCCAGTCTCTATAGAAATCAAACGCCAAGGGATAGATGGTCTTTCGCGAATGATCCAGATCCGGGGCGGAGGCTCCGGATCGGGATCGTATCAGCCGACATGCATCGGCATGCCGCCGCATTCCTAACCCTGCGCGCAATCGAGCAACTCGCTATTCTGGGATATAAGATTTATTGCTACAAGACCGATCGGAAGCGACAGGATGATGATTTCAGTGAACGTTACAAGGCTGTAGCACAGTCATGGGTTGACGTTTCCGATCTCGACGATCAGGGGCTTCTTGCGCTAATCGCCGAGCATGAAATCGACGTGCTCTTCGACCTGGCCGGACATACGGCGGGAAATCGACTCTCCGTTTTTGCGATACGCGCGGCGCCGGTGCAATTGAGCTGGGCCGGCTATGTCGGCACAATTGGGCTTGACACCTATGACGGCCTCATTGCCGACACTGTGGAAGTTCCGCCCGCTCATGATGATTTTTATGTCGAGCCCATTGTCCGTCTCCCCAATTGCTATGTTTGCTACCATCCGCCGATCGATGCTCCGGATCCAGGACCGCTGCCATTTTTCAAGACAGGGACTTTCACATTTGGCTGCTTTAATCGTCCTGCAAAGCTCAATGTAGAAGTTGCGCGTGCCTGGGCGAGGATATTGGAGCAGGTGCCTGAAAGCCGCATTCTCATGGTGTACGGTGGCCTGGATGAGGAAAGCACGCAGGATGCCGTTTACAAGATTTTAGAAAGCGGCGGCTTATTGCGTGACCGCATCGATCTCGTCGGCGAGACAGAGCAGCCAAAACTTCTAGAGGCGTATGTTGAAAGAGTTGATCTCGCGCTCGATCCATTTCCTTACTCAGGTGGTGTCACGACGCTTGAAGCGATGTGGATGGGCGTGCCCGCCGTTACATTTGTCGGCGACACCTTCGCGGGCCGCCATTCGGCGAGCCATCTCACAGCGGCAGGCCTTCAAGATTTTTGCACCTATTCGGTTGAAGCCTATATCGACCTAGCCGTGGATTGGGCCAGACGCCCGGAAGAGCTCGCTATTCTGCGTGCGGAGCTACGCCAGCGTGTCTCGCTCTCGCCATTGAACGACCAAGTTGGGTTTGGCGATAATCTTTCGGCTGCGCTGATGCGACTCTGGGGAGACTGGTCGACGAAGCGTCTTATGAATTCGAACGTTTCTGTTCAATAAATGGGGCGCGGTCCCAAGGGGATAACATGAGCCTTCAGCAGACTTCTCCGGCGAGGCATCCAGACTTCATCCGCACTGTTTTGGACCGCGCCGTTCATTTCATCAATGATGGGCAACTCAACAGCGCGGACGTGCTGCTTGAAGCCTTGGCCGATGAAATGACGGTCCGTGAACAGGTCGCATATTTGCGGGGAGTTACCGCAAGCGGCCTCGGCAGAAAGAACGTTGCTCAGCATTTCTTCAAGACCGCTTTAGAGGCCAACCCTCGCAATGCGCATGCGCATGCGCTCCTCGGCGAGACATTGCTCGACGATCAACCTGCACATGCCGCCGCCGCGTTTGCCGCGGCTCTTACTCTCGACCCGGCAAAGCCGGATTGGAATGTCTGGCTCGCAAAAGCCTTCAATCGATTAGGATTCACTGATTTTGCAAAGAACAGTCTCAAGGACGCGCTTGCCCTGTCAACAAGCCACGCTGACGCCTTGAATGAAACGGACGCTTTGGCGGCACAGGAGACAAGCGAGGATCTCCGACAGTCGCTATCGCACAAAGCACATTCGCGAGATCAATCTGTTCTCTGTGACGCTCTGCTTCTCGAAGCGACCCGGCATCAGAGCAATCACGATCTAGATCGTGCACGGAAATTATTCGAAAGCCTTTTAGAGATTAATTCGTCTCACCACCTCGCGATGTGCAATTTCGCCATTCTGGAGCGCGAGGCGGGACATCTAGGTCTTGCCAAGGAGCTGCTCGATCGCGCTAGGGTCCTACTTGACCAGGTACCTGTCTCGAGGTTGGAGGCTCTTCCCGGCCGTCTGGTGATGGCAGAAGCTTATATCACCTTCGGTGATAGCGAGAGGGCGCGTTCCCAGATCGATGCCGTTGTCAAACTTGCGCCAGGCGACGCAGGAATTCACGCGTCCTGCGCTATGGCCCTCCAAAAGATAGGTCAGTCGCGCGACGCAATCGTTCACTTCGAGCGAGCCGTCACGCTCAATCAGAATCAATCTCCGGAATTCTATTGCGCGTTGGGCTCCGCACTTCTCGAGATCGAAACGCCCGATCGCGCAGAGATACCCTTCAATCACGCCGCGGCCTTGGCCCCGGGATTAAAACTAGCAATACGCGGTCTCTTCGAGACCTATCTGGCGCTCGGAAGAACGACTGATGCCAAAGCGCAATTGGACCTCATGCTCTCTGCCTATCCATCTGATCCGGAGATCGAAGCTCTTCGGTGCCGCCTGAGCCATTAAGTCAAACTGAATTGCCGTCCTGCGTTTGGTATAGCCTCCAAATCAATTGGAGGGGGCTTGCCACAGATGACCGGCTATCTGATCCACGTCGCGATATCGGAGCCGAGGCTTTTCATTGCCGTTTCCGCCTCTACCAGGAATCCTGATCGCGAGCATCGTCCGGGAAAAACGTTATGGCTCCCGATGCAGTTGCGGATCGCCGGACCCATTATTAAGACGCTAATCTCTCAGTCGCTCGAGCGCGCCGTCTGCGGCGTCGATAAATAATTAAGCGACGGGGTGAGGCTAAGACGGCTGCTAGCCGACCGGAATGGATTTCATCCAACAGTCGGGATTGTCCCGGCGCCAAAGGCACGAGTCCATAACAGCATATTCGGAACGAGGTGGGCTATTTACCCCGTAAATTGGCACGGTTATTGACCCTCATGTTTCCCAACAAAACGCCCGTCCTTGTCGCTCTTCCGCGCGCTCGCGCCGGAGTCGGATCCGTGCTCTTGATAAATAGCTAAAAAACTCCTGCGCCAGTCGAACGCTTTATCTCCGAGTCTTGCGTCGATCCGAACTGCGAGCCACAGACCCGCCTTCCTGCCTGGAAACGCATCCACCAAAAGCAAAAACGTGCCCACGGCCACATTCGCAAGAGCGAAGTGTTCAAGGGGGGCGGGCTTCGCCAACACCGCAGATTTTTACCCTATGGCATCTATTCAAACCGGTCCAATTAACGGTTCGGCCAACGGTCTGAGACGCATCATGGTCAAGGCGTATGCAACGTAAGGGCGATATCGAGCGCTCGTGTCGACCAAGTCACATCCCTTGTCCGGAAATCTGTATTGATGACAAATCGATGTTGCTCACCGCGTACTTGTGTATCTACACACACATTACACGCGCTTGTCACCCGCACCCGTCGCAAGCGCCCAACACTGCACATCAACCTCCGAATCGAATTCCGGAACCGCATGCATCAAATTAAATGAAACACGGCGGTTCTGCTAATTGACCTGGCTGCAATCGTGTCGAAGAGAAACTTTCCTACAACGATCGGCATCGGTCCGCTGAAATTTATTTAGAGAATCTTCTGCGGGTTTGGCGCATCGAAATTGTCTCCATCAGCAGGCTAAGAAGTCGATGCGGCGTGCATTGCGTTTCCTGCGTGATGATGCCCGCATATTCCTATCGTCTGGCCCGTCGAAGTTTTCGTGCTGCATTGAGCATGCGGTTTTACATTTGACCGAACAAATAGAATTTTTCTCCTTTCGGGAGTCGGCATATGCTTCTGGGACAAAAGCGCATTCTTGTAACCGGCGGGGCGGGATTTTTAGGCTCGCATCTTTGCCATCGTTTGCTTCAAGATGGTCACGAGGTCCTGTGCGTCGATAATTTCTTTACTGGAACACGGCGCAATCTCGAGCATCTTCTCGACAATAGACGTTTTGAGCTTCTGCGCCACGATATAACGTTTCCGCTTTTTGTCGAAGTCGACGAAATCTATAACCTCGCCTGTCCTGCATCGCCCGTACATTATCAATTCGATCCCGTGCAGACGACGAAGACCAGCGTACTTGGCGCGATAAACATGCTTGGACTGGCGAAGCGCTTGAAGATCCGAATTCTTCAAGCATCGACATCCGAGGTCTATGGCGATCCGATGGTCCATCCTCAGCCTGAGAGCTATTGGGGGCATGTCAATCCCGTCGGTCTTCGCGCTTGCTATGATGAAGGAAAGCGTTGCGCCGAAACGCTCTTTTTCGATTATCAACGGCAACATCAAGTCAAGATCAAAGTTGCGCGTATTTTTAACACCTATGGCCCCTCTATGCGCCCAGACGATGGCCGCGTCGTGTCGAATTTCATCTGCCAGGCCCTAAAGGCCGAAGACATCACGATCTTTGGCGACGGTTCTCAGACACGATCCTTTTGTTTTGTTTCTGATCTAATTGATGGACTGGTTCGCCTCATGAATGCGCCCGACGAGATCATGGGTCCCGTCAACCTCGGCAATCCTGCGGAGTTTTCGATTCTTGAGCTCGCTGAAAAGATAAAGGTCCTTACGGGCGAAAAATCCAAGATCGTTCGCAAGCCGCTGCCTTCGGATGACCCCAAACAACGGCGCCCGGAGATTGGCGAAGCGGAGAAGCTCCTCGGTTGGCAGCCCTATATTTCGTTGGATGAAGGTCTCGAACGGACCATTCCTTATTTCGAGAGCCTTGTTGGCCGCGCCCGGCGCGCGGCAGCTTGAAATTGCAATGGGACCGCATAACGGCCTTCGTAGATTTTAAGCGATGTTTCATACGCGATGCCTACCGGGTCACGCGGAAATCAACGCCCAGAATCAAGACAAAACAGATTGCCGCGGAACCGACGTAACGATGAATCGCAAAGCATTTTAATTTGCAACGTTCGTGTGTTGTGTTGCCGTTAGGTTATGACGAAGGACGCAAGTTGTTCATCATATCAACTCATCAAAAACGAGATCCTCGGGATAACGCCAAGACTCGATTGCCATCGACATTTGTCACCCATCGGACATTCAATAGGTCTATTTCTCTACGTGCTTGCAGCAATCGTGCCTTCTGGCTCGACACACACGGGGCGTGTGCAGCGATGGTCGAACCTGACCGCAGTCATCTCGCCAAAGTGCTGGAAACGAACTATGCCGACTTGAGGCGTCGACTTGCGCTATCCGTCGGTTCGCTCGATCTTGCCACGGAGGCCCTGCACGAAGCCTATTTAATCGTGATGTCGAAGATGGAAATCGTACCTCGAAAAGACTCCATAGCCTATCTGATACGCGTGGCAGTCAACCATCTTAAGAAAAAACATAAGAAATCAAAGCGCATTGACGATCGCGAGAGAGACGAGGAGGTGTTGGAAAAGGTTGCTGATAAGGCTCCGTCACCTCTCCAAGCATTCTTGGATATCGAAGGGAGTCTCGTTCTTGCGGATGCGGTACGTAGGTTGCCTGGGAGGCGCGGCAAAATCATGGTTGCAATGGCCTTTGAGGACAGAAAAAAAGAGGAAGTGGCCGCTGCATTCAACGTCACGACCAGGACTGTCGAAAGCGAATTGAGTCACGCAATACAGGAATGCATCCGCGAATTGAGAGAATCCGGATATGACGTTTCCCTCCGGAGAAGCGCAGCCGGCAAGCACGCTGCTCGTACTACTCGGGTTACAAACCGGAAGCATAATGAAGTACCAGGAGAATGAGTCCGCCAATTATCTCGCTCAAATGAAATAAGCAACATTGGGGCGATGGAGATCGGGATCAGGAAATGGAAACTTATTTTTTATTTTCAGGTTTTTGATTCGGGTTTCGCTCCCGCTAATTGTCTTGGAGGGATAGAGACAGTCTCGTCCTCGGTAACGAGGGAGCGTTGGATGGGCCCGTGTTTTCGCGCGTGGGTTGGTCAGTACCGACATCGCGGTCTTTGTGTTGTGTGAATAAATGGCTCCGCTTGCATCAAAAGGACGGGCGTTGCTCACACCTCTACAGTCGGTGCCGGAAGTGCAAACGCGGTTATGGGTTAGATAGTCCGTGCAACGTCGTGAGTTTCGCTTCTGCCGGGAATTTTCAGAGCAGAACTCACGTTGATGCAACGTTAAATTGGCCGACTTGTAGATGACGAAATGAAATCTGCGGCATGTATGCGGAGTTCTCAGAGTCATTCGAGGCCGTCAGCAATGGAGTGGGCCGGTGAACTATGTCTTGTGGCAGGGTCTTCGGTCTAAATTCCCAGTGTTTATGACAGCGGGTAGCTTCATTGCCTTAGCAAGCTGCGCGTCGCCGTTGCAGCTGGCAGGAGTCGGGCCGGGGGACGCGGTTGACCTGGTGCGCAATACGGACCTCACGGCCCACTATCCGGCAAATAATGGTGGCCAGGCTGTCATGACAGGCACTCCGCCGAAGCCGCGAGTCTTTCCAGGGGTCAACTTGCCTCAGATCTTTCCCGGATCAGGCGGCAAGACGATCTCCGCCGGCCGATCTGCGGCTGTCGGTGAAAGCGACGGCCGCGAAGTCACGGGGTCTCTGCCGCCGCAGGACAATGCGGATGATCCTGGCGTCGAGATGAATTTCGATAATATGGATGTCCAAACAGTCGCGAAAACCGTCGTCAGCGACACCCTCGGTCTTAACGTTATCGTTGATCCCCGCGTCCAGGGAAATGTGACGATTATCTCCTCAACGCCTGTCCCGCGAAAGGATCTGTTGGCGACATTTGAAAACGCGATACGAATGTACAATGCGGCGGTTGTTCGGGAGGGTAATCTCGTTAGGATTGTGCCCCTTCCGGAAGCAGCCGGAAGCGGCAAAGGGTCATTTGCCGGTGGCAAGGTGGGATTTGGCGTTATTGTGATTCCACTTCGATACACATCAGCCGCTTCGGTCGCCAAGACCGCGGAGAATTTCCTCTCTCGGCCTGGCGCGATACGCGCTGATGCGGCTCGAAACGTTGTCATGGTGCAAGGGACGGCCGCGGAACGTCAAAACGCCATGGAGATGATCCAGAGCTTCGACGTTGAGTGGATGCGCAATCAGTCGGTTGGGATCTATCCTCTTAAGTCCACCTCGCCGGACACGATGGTGCGCGAACTCGGGCGCGTCTTTGAAACAGCCAAGGATGGGCAAGGCGAGGGTTTGATCAGTTTTCAACCGATCAGCCGCATGAATGCCGTGATGGCGGTCGCTCATAATCGCAAATTTCTGGATCAGGCCACGCAATGGATCAGACGTCTGGATCAGTCGGATTCGAGTGGGACGACGGTACGTGTCTATCGTCTTGATCATGGTAGCGCGTTCAAGATCGCGCGGATCTTGAACGACATGTTTGTCGGCAAGAGCGGCGGGTCGGCTTCCGAGTCCTCCGGAAGCCAAGTCGCGCCTGGAACGAACGGCGCACTCTCTAAGCTCGATGCCGTTGGGCCAAGCGCGTCGAGCGGTGGATCAAATAATTCCGGTAATGCAGCTGGCAGTGCCAATGGAATGGCCAATAGCTCAGGCAGTGCCAAGAACGCCGCGTCTTTCGACGATTTCGCGGACGGTTTGTCCGAAAAGGACAAGAAAGGCGCGAACGGCGATCTGACCGGCGACGCGGCGGGCGGCAGCGGCCCGCCGAAGGGTGTTTTCCAGAGTGTTCATATCACACCCGATACGAGTAATAATTCGATTGTGGTCTATTCGAACCAAGAGGACTACAAAGTCATCGAGCGGTCAATCCGCGAGCTCGACCGACCGCAATTGCAGGTCGAGATCGAGGCGACGATTGCCGAGGTCACCCTCACAGACGCGCTACAATATGGCGTTCAATATTATCTCGGCAGTTCGCAGGTCGGTGCCGGTACCAACAATGGATCGATTTCGCTTTCCACCTCGACCGCGACCGCGCTTTTGTCGCAAAAATTGCCCGGGCTCAATGTGCTTTTGGGCCAGCAGGCTTCACCTAGTGTCGTTCTCAGTGCTCTATCGTCTTTGACCAGCGTGAAGGTCCTTTCGGCGCCAACGCTTGTCGTCGCCGACAATCTGCCAGCTTATCTGCAAGTCGGTGACTCAGTTCCCATTTCCACTGGTTCTGCCACCGTGCTGTCGTCGACCAATACCATCGTCAATACGGTCACGATGCAGGACACTGGCATTATTTTGAAGGTTTGGCCTCACATTCATGGCAACGGGCAGGTCGATCTTGAGATCCAGCAGGAAGTCTCCAATGTCGTCGGCGGCACATCGGCCATAACAACCAATCTGAACCCGACGATTTCGGAGCGGCGTGTTCATTCCACGGTTTCTGTCATAAGCGGTCAGACAGTTCTCCTTGGCGGCCTCATCAGCGAGGAAGATGACAAGACGCAGACCGGCATTCCAATTCTGCGCCAGATTCAAGGTCTCGGCGATCTCTTCGGCACCACCAACGGCAACAAGACTCGGACGGAAATCATCATCTTCGTCAAACCGAGCGTCATCCAAAACGCGAACGATGCTCAAAACGTGGCCGAGGCCTTCCGGGCCGGGATGAGCACGATGCGCAGTAATACATCGGTCATCAGCGGCAGGGATGTGCCAGAGCCGAGAGGAGCGCCGCTTGTTATCAAGTGATCATGGCTTCGGGCGAGCAAACACCGGTTCCAAGCTTGGCGCCGAATATCGCCATCCTCCTCATTGGGACGACGGCCGCCGCGTTGTTGTCCTTTCTCTTTCTCCCTTGGCCCCTTGCGGCTGCCTCAACTCTCCTCGCGGCCTTCATGATCGCGGGCGCCAATGTCGATGCGCGGACATTATCAGGAGCTTGCGTCATGATCGTCAACAGGCCACAAAATAAATTGAGCCGTCACCGCATCTTCGGCGCCGCGAGCCCTGGCTACACGCTGATCGAAATGCTCGTCGTTTTGACGATCATCAGCCTGATCCTTGGCCTCGTCGGACCACGCGTGCTTGCATATCTCGGGGAATCGCGTGTTAAGACCGCGAAATTGCAGATTGCAAGTTTCAGTTCGGCGCTCGACCTCTTTTACGTCGATGCCGGGCGCTACCCGTCAGAGTCGGAAGGGCTGACCGCGCTCGCCGAGCGTCCCACCGGTATCGAGATCTGGAACGGGCCTTATGTCAAAGGCGGCCGCGTCCCCACTGACCCTTGGGGACACGCCTATCAATATCATTTGGAGGCCGACCATACGCCGCCCTATGAGATCACATCGCTTGGTCCCGATGGCCATGGCGGTGGCATGCAGACCGCGGCAGACGCGTCTCATGCGCAGCGCTGAGGCTAAAGCTGGCTTCACCTTGATCGAAATGATGGCGGTGATGATGATCACCGCCCTGGTTTCCTCTCTGATCATCATGAACATCCCCGGCACAGGCCGGCCAGGGCTGAGGGCCCTCGTCATGGACAGCGTCGCCTTGCTGCGACGGGAACGGCTCGCTGCGCTGATGACGGGAAAGGACCGGCGCGTCTCGCTTGATGGCGAAGCGCGCACCTTAGTCGGCGATGGTGGTGACCAAGTCAAAATCCCGGCCGATGTCGTGGTCGATATTTTGGGGGCGAACGAGATCTGGTCCGGCCGCCTGGCGGTCGCAGGCTTTCATCCGGACGGCGCCTCGACCGGCGGCGCCCTCAGATTCACGCGGGACGGTGTCGCATATGAGGTCCGGGTCAACTGGTATACTGGCAGCGTCGTTGTCGAAGCTCATTAAAGCCAATCCTCGGCGCGCGGGCTTTACGCTCATCGAGGCTCTCGTCTCTCTCTCGCTTCTGCTGGCTTTTGCCGCGACGCTCGGCCCGCTCGTCTTCCATGGACATCGCATCCTGGTTCATGGCGATGGCCAAGTGCAAGCCGAGCTTCTCCTTCGCTCCCTGCTGCAGACGCCTTTCGACCGGGGCGATCCGGAGCTGGGCATCCGCGCGGGTGAAAATGGTGCGTTGCGCTGGCGCGTCGATGTCGAGCCCGCGCCCGGCGATATTCTGCCGCCCGAGCCGCCGCCAAGCACCAAGAAGGCAGATGTGACGAAAGACGGCAAGGCAAAGAAGCAGCCGAAATGGGCTCTCTATCAGGTGACCGCGGCGGTCTCGTGGGGATCCGGGCGGATCGTAAAGGCCGAAACCCTGCAGCTCGGAGCGGTCGACTAAATGGGTACAATGATCGGACACCGTGCGGGGTTCACTTTGGTCGAGATGCTCGCCGCGCTCGCAATCGCATCGGCAATCATCGTATCGATCGGAATGATGATCCATCAGAGCGTGTTCTTCTTCGATCACGGAACACATACCATCGATCGCAGCGAAGAGCTTGCGCTTGCAATCGACAGCTTGACGCGTGATTTTGGTGCGACGCGCTTCGTCCTTCAAAAGACCGGCAAAGCCTCCGACACAGCGAACGCCAACCCCAAGAACGCCAACCCCAACAATGCGCACGCAAAGGGGGTCGCTACGAAGGGCGGCGATGCGAAGAATGTCAAAGCGGCTTTCTCGGGGATGCCCGCAAACGAAGATGAACCTGCCAAGATTCTCTTCATCACGGCGGGGGGCAAGACATCGCGCGGTTGGGCCGAGGAAGTGGTCAGCCTCACCTCGGAGCCGGGCGATGGAATGACCAGGCTTGTGAGGCGCCGCGCGGCTTGGACAGGACCCCGCATGAAATTGGAGGATGCCGAGCTGGGCGACCCGGTGATCCTTCTCAAAGGCGATTTTTCTATCGGTTTTAGCTTTTCGGAACTCACGAAGGACGGACGGATCGTTTGGCATGACATGTGGACCGGCGAACTCGGCGTTCCCCGTTCCGTCCGCGTCAGTTTTCGCGACTTTGAAACAAATAACGATCTCCTGCCTGGCATGGAATTTCGGATCCATGCCGACGCCCCCATCGCCTGCGCCTCGGGCGAGTCCGGATGTCTCTCGATCAGCGGGAAGGGTGATGGAGATGCCAAAGGCAAATCCCAAGACCAGCAAACCAATCAAAATCGGCAACAAGCAAGCCAGGAGCGATAATGACTTTGAGCCGGTCTGATCCCCGCCAAGGAATCGTCCTCATCGCCGTTCTTTGGACGATCGCTCTTCTGTCGGCGCTCGCCATGGCGGCATCGATCAGTTTTCGCGGCTTCGCCAGCATCGTCGCGATCGATCGTGACCGAGCGAGAGCCGATGCACTTTTGAACGCCGGACTTGAAGTCTCCGCCGGCCTCCTTGCACGATTGGGCGATACGCCGCTGACCGAGAGGCAAACAGCGGTCTCCTTATCGACGGGTGTGATCCAAATCCGTCTCAGCGACGAACGTGGCCGGATTGACATCAATAAGGCGCCGGTGAAGCTGCTTGCGGCCCTGTTGCGATCGGCTGGCGCGGATGAGGATGCGACTATGATCGCCCAGTCGATCGTGGCGTGGCGAAAGAGCGATGACCCCGATCAGGCCGCGGCTGCGGTGCGACAGCCGCCGAACGCACCGCAGCCAGGGCAGGCCGGGGCGCAGCAAGGAGCCCCGCAACAGCCGGCCGCACAGCAAGGAGATGATGGGTCTACATCAAAGGACAGCGGGCTTCGCACGTTAACCGACATCCATCAGCTCCGGGCAATTCCAGGCATGACGCCGGAATATATCGAAGCGATCCTGCCGCTTGCGACGATCTATGGCGGTGCCAAAGTCAATGCGCTAACAGCGTCGCCTGGCGTCCTTGAGGTGGTACCCGGCCTCAGTTCGGGGCAGCTCACGAGCCTTCTACAAGCGCGCAGCGGGGCGCTCACCGAAGATCGCCTCAAACAGATTCTGGGCTCCGCGATCGATTATCTGACGGTTGAGGGGACTCCCGTCGCGTCGGTCGAACTCACGGCGCAGCTCCTAGACGGATATACGGCACGAGCCAAGGCCGTCTTCGCGATCGTGCCGGAGGATAGTCAACCTTATCGGGTGCTAGCCTGGACGCCCTTATCGGCATCTGAAGCCCGCCGCAGTTTCATGGCCGATCAGCTGCAGGACGAGTAATGAAGCTTCCAACGATTCTGACGCATTGGATCGATGTGCTTGCCGGCTTGGTCGTGGAATGGCGCGCCTTGTCGCAAGCCCGTAAATCAGTGGTTGTGACGCGAGACGAGGGCGGCTTTGTGATTCACCGCGGAGGCCAGCCCGGCGGCGACATATTGGCTAAAGTCGGTGCGGGGATGCCGGTTGCAAGCGAGACAATCGAAGCGCTGCGCAATCATCTCATCGTTTTCGAGCTCTCGGCCGATCACGTCATCAACAGAAATCTCACGCTCCCGGTTAAAGCCAAGGAATTTCTGTCAGGCATCGTGCGCAATCAGCTTGAGCGCCTCTCGCCCTGGCCCCCGGCGCAAGCACTCTATGCGATTGATGCAAAACCCAGCGCGAAAGATCCAGAGATGCTCGAGGTCTCCGTGCTGCTCACGCCGCGCGAGGAGATCGAAGCGGTGTCGCGTGAACTCGCGCTCTGTGGACTTTCTCCAGGCCGGATTGCTGCCCGTATCGACGCTGGCGCCAAGACGCCTTTTCTCACCTTATGGACGAAGCCCGCGCCGGTTTCCAAAGGAAACATCCAGAATCTCCCTCGAATGATCGGTATAGGATTGGCCGCTGTCATTGTGCTCAGCACAACAGCAAGCCTCTGGGCGCTTTATGCATCAAATGCCGCCTCAACCGAGCGCGATGACATCGCGGAGCAAGCAAGCACGCTCGAACGTCAGGCACGCGCGCAAGGAAAGCCAAATTTGGCCTTGCTCAAGCCGCCGGAGCGCGCCTGGGCCCTGAAGGAGAATTCCCCAGTCGCCGTACTCGTTCTTGATGATTTGACACGCGCCGTTCCCGACAGCGCCTATCTGACGGAATTTCACCTCGAGACTACGACACTCCGTATCATGGGCCTCGCCAACGACGCGCCATCTTTGATCGGCGCTCTCGAGCAGTCGGGGCATTTCTCGAATGTCCATTTTTTCGCGGCGACTACACAAGGTCATGGACAGAGCACAGACCTTTATAAATTTTACATCGAGGCGCGGGTCTCAGATCACCCGGACCTTCCAGGAGATTGAGGGATGATTAAATTCGACCGGGAACGAACCATTGCCATCGCAGTGCTCGCGGCGCTTCTCATGGTCTGCATCACTGCACCAACCTTGTCATTCAAAGCGCGGTCCGACTCTCTTCAAGAACTTGCCGACGCGCAGGATAGACTTGCACGCTTGCAGGCAGCTCATCGCCACGCGGGGGGCAAGGAGGCGAAGCGTGAGGGAATCGAGGCGGCACCTGACACGGCATTCCTGAACGGGCAAACCATGGGGCTCGCTGGCGCCCAATTGGAAGCCTATCTCTCGCAATTGGCCTCGGCGGAGCACACGAGCCTCGTCTCGTCCGGCGTCCAGCAAGCCGGCCACTCCGAGGAGAAGGATATTGTGCGGATTCAAGCGACCATGGATATCAGTTATGACGGTCTCCACACGCTGCTTTACAAGCTTGAGACCGGGCTACCCTACGTTTTCGTTGATGGATTGACGCTGCAGCCCCCGAGCGAGGCCGCACGGCGTGGCGGGCGCGATTCAGTAATCAAGGCCTCATTCAACCTTCGAGCGCTATGGCGACAAGCGTCTCGGTGAGTTTCCGGTATTTTTGAAACTGAAATTCACAGGTCATGGCATGAGCCGTACCAGCTCGGGCAAGACGAGGCCTTTCACTCGCCCTCCCGGTCCGCCCATTGGCTCCATCATCGCGAAGGGGCCCATTCGCGCGTCTCCTTCTCAGCTTCTGCGATTTCCGCAGCTGTCATTCGCGCGACGATCATCTCACGCGCTTTGAGAGCTTCCATCCGCTCTTTCTCGGTGGCGAAACCCGCCATCGAAAGTTTCAGCCACTTGTAAGCCTCGGTCAGGTTCGGTTGCACGCCCCGTCCAAGCGCATAGGCGACGCCAAGACTGAGCTGCGCCCCGGGAACTCCTTTTTGGGCGGCGCGACTGAACCACTTGACCGCCTCGGCGAAGTTCTGCGGAACGCCTTTGCCCGCATAATACATCTGGCCGAGATTATATTGCGAAGGGCCGTGATCTTGGTCCGCCAGTGCCCGCCACAGGTTGGTTGCCATTGCATAGTCGCCGTGGTCAGCGGCATCGAACGCGGCTTGGATACGTTCCGATTGGCTCTTCGGAGGCGGCTCGTTTCTCACAATATCCGCAGTGCGATGCGGGACCGCTGGCACAAGCGGCCGCGGTCCGCCTCTTGGCGCCTGAACGGGACGTCCAGCCATCGCGACGCCCATCGATCGGAGATCTGCGGCGCTCAGCCAAACGATTGTGTCGGGGGGCGTATTGATCAACTTTTGTGCGATAGGCGCTGGAACGCCGACCTCCATGGAAAAGCGTGCCATGGCACGTGTCGCCGCCATGGCATCCTCCGTCACCCGGCCGGATTTATCCGCGGCTCCGTGGATGCCCACAGAGCTTCCATAATCCGCGAATTTCGTCTGGCCGGCCGCGAACACGAGAAAGCACGCCGAGGCGCAGGTGGCGCCGTAACTCACAGTGGTCTGCAGATCTGTATGAGCACGGACGAGCCGTGCGAGCGCAAGGCCGCCGACGAGATTCCCGCCTAGCGAATCGAGCATCAGCCCGCGGATAGCATGACCATTGGCCTCGGCCGCACGCATACGGGTTTCGAGTGCATCCGCATCGCTAAGGGCGATATCACCCTTGAGGGCGATCATCGCTCCTTTGTCGGTCAGAAGGGTCGTCAGCGTTGCTGCATCGCCGTTTGAGGCGGGAATCGGCATTCCCATCGCCAAAATTATATAGGCGAGGTTCCGCTTCGCGATTCCCGGCGCTGGACCGCGGTGGATCGCCGAAACGACTAATCGGCAATAAAGACGAGCCAAAAAGCCGGGCAACGTAACGCCTCGAATGGCAGCTTCTGGTCTTTTAATATGACCAACTATGACACAGACATATGACGCTCCGGCGACGGGCAATCTATTGCATCGATGAGGCCGAATGTGCATCGTCCTTGACAAGCTCGGTCATGCTCTGAACGAGCGCACGCGCCGATCGCGCCAGATACGTCGTTCTCGCCACATTGACTGGCTTATCTCCAAAAGCTGCTTCATCAAGCCGGCTCTTGATCTCCTGCGCCAGCAAGTCGCGTGCGTGCGTCGCCCCATCGAGCATGGCCACGAAACTGGCATAATCTTGGTCGCTGCCTTGAACGGCTTGCGTGGAAAGCGCCAACATATTGGTTCCGGCCTTGCCGAGCGGCGCGTTGAGCGCCTTATAAGCGTATGCAAGATCTAAGAAACTTGTCTGGTTCCCACGCAATTGCGGTGCCAGAGACGACGGCTCGATCCATTCGGTAAGCACACGTCCGTCGTGGACATAGTCGTCGACAAGACCAAGAAGCGCCAAAACGGTGGGGCGAATATCGGTATGGTCGGAAAAGACACTTTCATCGAGCCCCAGTTTGCGCACTCCGGGACCGGCGAGGCCAAACCAGGCAAGGCTCATGTCCGAAGCCGCATTGCCATGCGTCCACGAATAGGATGGATCTCTCTCAGCGCAAGGCGATTGTGAGCTACAATCGGCCAGGTTTCCGGCTGTCATCGCGAAATAGTCGGGAGCGCTGAATGCCATAAAGCTTGGCTTCCGCGCTGGACTGCTCGACGTCATATGAAGGAAGGCCATCGCCGTCCGATCGGCGATAAAGGGCATCAATAAATCCGTGCGGCCAGAGATTGGATTGACGACCGTCAGCTTGCCGACGTCCTGTTCAAGAGCGCGAGTGATTGGGGCCGCCACGGATGGATTTCCATGAATGAAGAAGCTCGGCGCGGTATCGAAATGAATATCGAACGCGGTCACGTTCCGAAATTGCGTTGCCAGCAATCGATCGACAAAGACATTGATCTCTCCCTGATCCGGATAGGTGCAGGCCAGGGTAGCTCCATCGCAAGTCTTCGGCACCGGAGCGCCGCCCGCGAAATGCCCCCCTTCATCCGAGGCAAAAACAAACAAAGTATTTGCTTTCGTGATGCCATCAGCCTCCAGCCGCCTGATGAAGCGCTCGAAGGTGCGGTCATAAGCGCCAAGACGCCGGTCATAGACTGCCTCTCCGGGCCCAAAGCTCTGCCGCGCTCCAGAAACTGAGATCCCGTTGTGAGGGTCGTTGATATGAGCATAAACGACAGGGACGCCCGCTTCGAGCATAGTGGCCACATAACCAAGCGACTGGGATGCTGTTGGTGCTGCGAGCCCGGGAAAGCCCGCATCTCCATAAGCATCTTGAATGATCTTGTGATCGAGGTCTCTGACAGGGCTATTCGGCGAGATCGCTGGCTGGACGTGAGCATTTCCGAAGAGCGCTCTGAAATTATTATAGAACCCGGGCTCGTCAGGAAGGTGGTCGGGGCGCGCGTGGGCCGCGTTCGCGCAGAGCTGGCTCGCCTGCGCGCAATGGACCGCAATGCCGAGAAAATCAGCTTTCGCCTTGGTCGGATCGGCCGCCGCCTCCGCCGCCTCAGGTGTCCCAGCGCCGAAAACCGAGATGATATCGGAGGGGATACTCTCGATCGCCAGATTGGCCACTCCAAAAGTACCGACGTCACATCCGGCGCGCGTGAAGGCAACCCAGGGCGCTGGCGCCATCTTTCCTGCCTCGGTCAGCATCTGGGGAAACCCATCAGGCGCTATAGCCGTCCAATAGGAAAAGGAACTGGTAAATCCGACGGAACCATCCGTTTGGAAATAGCCAAAGTTGTCCGACGTCGGCACGCCGGTCCGATCAGGATAAACCCCGGTCAAAATCGTAAGGATATCCGTCGCCGTATTGGACGGAAGGGAGGTGTGGTGATCGCCTGCGAGAACACCATTCTCGATCAGGAAGGCATACAGAAAAGGCATCTGTTCGACATCCGAGGCGATATTCGGATCGTCACGGCGCAGATGAATATTGTCGAATTGAAGTTGAACGACATGTTTGATTGCGCCGCCGGCGGATCGCAGTTCGCAGGTGGCCCAGCCATTGCTCGCGCCCGCTAGAATAACGGCGAAGATGAGCCACCGAATGGCTTCGAGATGCAATGCGCTGTGACGCAATATTAGCTTCCGCTCGCAAAATCTCGAATGATTACGCACCGGCTTGTGGCATCCAGATGACAGAGTCCGTACCGGGAATTGAACCGGTCGAGTTCTCAATATGTCGCATTCGAATTTTGTCGTCAGCCTGACACTCGTCCGAGCGAAGATGTTAGGCTCCGCGGCGCTCTTGCGCCAAGGATCAAGTCATGCATTTTCTTGGCTCCCATTCACAGGGCTTGATGCAATGCAAAGCGATTTCCTCGAGCATCTAGCCGCAAAAGGCATCTTACGCGATCTGCAAGCCTTCGAAGGCCGGCCGCAAACGCAGCGGCTTGACGTAAACGAAGACGCAGATTGGCTGAGCCTGACCAAGCTCACCCCGAAGGCCTTCGCTGACGAACTCGCCGCCTTTCATGCATGCCCGCGGGTCCAACGAGCCGAATTGGTCGGTGATCGCTTTGCAGGCGGTGCTTTGTCGCTGCGTTTTCTCAAGGAGGAACACCTTTTCCCATATTTGGATGCCCAAGGGCGATTGACCCTTGCGATCGCAGCGCCGATCGACGACGAGACGTTGCGGGCTGTCGAGGTCGCACTGAAGCAAAAGCTGCCGCTCGCTGTCGCGACGAACGATGACCTCGATGCCGCGCTGGCGACGACGCAAAGCGCCTCTGCTGTCGCATCAGAACCATCGGAAGCTGTTGCCGCGAGTTCGGACGATCTTGACGACCTCCGCGATCTTGCCAGGGGCGCCCCCGTCGTTCGGGCGCTCGACGATCTCATGCGGCTCGCGGTCGATCAGCGCGCGACGGATCTTCATATCGAGCCTTTCGCTGGCGCTTTACAGGTACGGCTACGGATCGACGGCCTTTTGAAGGCTGTGCCGGCGCCACCGATGAGCATGGCGAAAGGCCTGCTGTCACGCCTCAAGATCATGGCCGGTTTGAACATTACGGAGCGGCGCCTGCCTCAGGACGGCCGAACACATATCAATGTCGCGGGCGCGGAAATCGATCTCCGCGTAGCGACGATCCCGACAGCTCACGGGGAGAGCGCTGTCATCCGCTTGCTGCGCAAGGGTTCGGGACTTGTCGCTCTGAACCAGATTGGCCTCTCGCCACGTGACGACCGCATCCTGCGAAGTGCCCTGCAATTGCCCTTCGGCATGATCATCGTGACCGGTCCTACAGGCTCCGGCAAGACGACGACGCTTGCAGCTTCTCTTGCCGAACTCAACGAACCAACCCGCAAGGTTTTGACTGTCGAAGACCCCATCGAATATCAGATTCCTGGCATCAATCAGGTTCAGATTCATCCAACGATCGGTCTGACGTTTGCCGCGGCCTTGCGGTCCTTTTTGCGCCAGGATCCGGACGTGATCATGGTCGGTGAAATGCGCGACGCCGAGACCGCGCATATGGGCGTCCATGCGGCGCTGACTGGCCATCTCGTCTTGACGACGCTCCACACCAATACGGCGGCCGGCGCAATTACCCGCCTCATCGACATGGGGGTTGAAAGCTTTCTACTTGCTTCCTCAATCAAGGTGCTCATCGGACAGCGCCTTGTGCGCACCCTCTGCCGCGATTGCAAACAATCGCACCAGTTGACGCCGCAGGATCTTGCCCACGACACCCGATATGAAGCTTTGGGCTTTTCCAAAGGAGACATCGTCTATCATCCCAAAGGCTGCGAATGGTGCGGTTTCACTGGCTTTCGTGGGCGTCAGGGTGTCTTCGAATTACTCGAAGTCTCGACGGCCATCAGGGAAGCGATCGGACCCAAAACCGATTCCGCGGAACTCGAGGCGGTCGCGCGGAGAGAAGGGATGACCACGATGGCTGAAGACGGCATCGCAAAATGCCGGGCAGGGCATACGACGATCGACGAAGTCTTCCGCGTCACGATGAGTCTTTAGGATTCAAGATGCCGCAATTTAGGTTTCGAGCCATGGCGCGATCAGGCGAAATTGTCGCTGGAGAGGTCGATGCTCCTACGCGCGAAGAGGTCGTGAGCCGCGTCGAATATCTCGGTCACATGCTGATCGATGCGGAACTCGCGCCAAAAGGCGGCTTTCTGACCAAGGAGACGAGTTCGCGCGATAAACGACCTCGATCGCGTGACGTCACGCTTTTCCTGCGTCAATTGTCCTTGCTCATTGCCGCCGGACTGACGCTTGAAGCCTCATTGCAGACATTGGCTGAGGATTCCAACAAATCTCTTGTCTGGTTTGCTAATAATCTGCGCTCGACAATTACGGCGGGCGACAGCTTTGCTGAGGCGCTCGATCGCCATCCGACCCTCATCGAACCGGCCTATATAGCGATGGTCCGGGCGGGCGAAGCTTCGGGCAAGCTCGATGCGGTGCTGGGCGCGATCGTCGAGGATCGTGATCGCCGCGAGCTCCTCGCGGAGCGGTTTAGTTCCGCGATTCGATACCCGATGTTTCTCGTAGGTGCAGCAATAGCCATCCTCTTCTTTTTCTTGATTTTCGTCGTGCCGCAGTTTGAGCCCGTCTTCAAGGATCTCGGAAACAAACTGAACGGGGGGGCTGCCTTCGTGCTAGCCATGTCCAGCTGGCTTCGCGCCAATCTTCAAGTTTTCCTTGGCTTCTGGGTAGTCATGGGCCTTGGCGGCTGGCTTCTCCTCCGGCGCCGTGATGTTCGGGGCAGATTGACGGCGGCGATCATCTCGATCCCAGGCATAGCCGGCCCGATGCGCGATCGGCGCACGGCTCGCTTCATCGGGACCTTAGGCTTGCTCGTCGAGAATGGCGTTGCCTTGCCGGCGACGTTGAAAATTCTGCGTGATGTTGTGACCGTGCCCCACCTCGTAGCAGCCATCGACAACGTGCATGAGCAAGTCCGGCACGGCCGCCGTTTTGCCGATGCGCTCGCCGGCTCAGATCTCCTCCCTCCGCTCGCCGTGCGTATGTTGCGGGTTGGAGATGAGACCGGCGATCTTGCCTCCATTGCACGTCACGCCGCGGCGTTCTATGAGCACAAGCTCAGCGTCGGCATGGATCGACTCATGGGCGTGATCGGACCAGCAACGATCATCCTGGTCAGCGTCATCGTCGGCAGTCTCATTGTCTCCATCATGAGCGCGCTTTTGAGCATCACTGAACTCGCTCTGTGATTTGATGCTTGAGAGGTCCGGCGACGTTGCGTGCCACCCGGCAACCTGCTTCTGCCTGCGCGTGAGGCGGCGTCAATGTCTCGCTTTTGCGTAAATGTCTTGTAGCTGCTTAGTTTTAGCACTTAAAGGTATTAAATCTTGAATCTCGGCCCGCCAAGCCGTCTGGGCAGTTCACGGTTCAACCGGGTGGCACAAAATTCCAAGGCGGCTGCGAGTTCCACCTCGACTGTACGGCTGCTGATCTTCAAGCGCTTTGCGACGACTGGTGCGGAGCAGCCCTCGATAGCCATAGCCTCTAAGACGAAGCGGCGCCGCTCCGGCAATTCCTGCAAGGCTGCCTTCAACGCCTCAACTTCTGATCGTGCTTCGAGAACCCGCAGAGCATCTGGCGCCTCGTCCGGAATGTCGAAAAACTCATCGACCGCGCCAGCCCGTGGTCGACAATTTTCATATTTTCGCTGGTTCTTGGCGACATTGACCGCCGCCTTAAAGAAATAGTCCCGCGGGCTCTGTACCACGGCGACGTCACTAATCCGATCAATGCGGAGATAGGTCTCTTGAAGAACTTCCTGTGCAAACTCGCGCGATCCGAGTCGACGAGCCAAACGCCGAAACAGCTCATTGTAGTTCGCCGCGAACAAATCGGTTAAACGCGCCTGCTGACTCTCCGACACGACATCTCAACTCCGACCACGCCCGCGTAACGTATATATTTCTACCCATTTGCTGCACCGCTTTTATGAATGGCATATGACAACGGTCGTTTCGTGCTCAGACTGGTGCTTTTTTACCTCAGGGAAAGATTAGGCCAAACCGTGAATCCTTGAATTTCGGACAACCCAGGTTCTTCAAACAGCAAACGCTTGTCGGTTCTCTTATCCGGGGTCTCCAGCAACCGGCTCCTCATTCTGCTCAGTTCGCTTCAATCTTCCGCGACGGAATGGCGGCGGCGGTGGACGGCTTCCAAATCACGAGCCGGCGGATGTTTAAAAGACACTTTCGTTCAGGTTTGATCCCTCCAGATCTCGTGGTGGAGTCGAGTTGGCGCAGGACGAGTTGATCAGGCTAAAATTTGATCTCGCAAGGGCGAGGTTAACCTGCCACGGCTGCAAAGTGGGCCACTGGCGGGCTGGCTCCTCTAGGAAACAGCATTGATTAGTGGGCCTTTTAAGCTTGCTACCTTATTGAATTTCAGCGCTTTTGGTATTTTCTGGACAGAAGACATTCCACAAAGCATTCGTGAGCGCGAGGAAGAGGTTCTCGCCGATGATTTGCATCAAATGGCTGCCCAAATTGGCAGCTTAGAGGCCCAGCGCGCCCAGAAACGGACGGAAGAAGTTGCCCTTCCTCTCAGTCGGCAGGGGCGCAGCGCACACAAAACCTCGTCTTTCCTGTGGCCCTCTCAATCGACAGCCCTTCGATTAAAGCGGACGGAGCCGACATACCCCTCTCGCCCGGCACGGCTGTCAGCGTTGAGATCAAGACTGGCAGCCGGCGCATTCTCGAATATGTGTTCTCGCCGCTCGTCGAGACCGCGTCCAAAGCGATGAAGGAACGGTGAATAGTCGAGAAAGTGCTGTCCGAAGGAGAGTCACAAACTAATTCTAAAAACTAATATGCGATTTCAATTATATAAGTGTTCGCAGTTTCGTCCTGTGCGGCGCGCCAATAAAATCAATTATTTAGGCCAGTTCTGCCCAATCATAGCGCTCATTTTGGGAAGTTTTTGGGGAGAAGGCGCGCAGCGTCCACGGGTGTCCGCTGACGTCCATTTCGCCCTATCTGACCGCAGAGGACTCACCTTTGGAGCAACGGCTCCATCCTGTGCGGCGCGCCAGAAGTTATGCAGCATCATCGGCCTTGATTCTTGACCTTGATCTCATGAGAAATTGGTGAATTATTTAGACAGCCAGCGGCGATGCGATGCGCAGTTCCGCTGTTGATTGTGGGCCGCCTCGAAGTAGATTTTCGAAAAATGGAATGGTTCGCTTCAAACCTTCTTCCAGGGCAATATTAGGCTGCCATCCCAAAAACTTTTGTGCCGATGCAATGTCGGGACATCTTTGTTTTGGATCGTCTGCTGGAAGCGGCAATCGAATGATCGACGACCTGGAACCGGTGAGAGCCAGCACGGTCTCGGCAAGCTCCAAAATTGAGAACTCTCCGGGATTGCCTATATTGATCGGTCCGGTGACCTCGGCCGGTGTGTTCATCAAACGGACCAAGCCGTCGATCAGATCGGTGACGTAGCAGAATGAGCGCGTCTGCGATCCATCTCCAAAAATGGTAATATCTTCGCCGAGCAATGCTTGACGGATGAAATTCGACACGACGCGCCCGTCATCCAGACGCATAAAGGGACCGTAAGTGTTGAATATGCGCGCGACCTTTATCTTCAACTTGTGCTGACGATGATAGTCGAAGAACAAGGTCTCGGCGCAGCGTTTGCCTTCGTCGTAGCAAGAGCGAATGCCATTGGGATTGACATGCCCCCAATAGCTTTCAGGTTGCGGATGGACAGTTGGATCGCCGTATACTTCCGAGGTCGATGTTTGCAGGATCGGTATTTTCAAACGCTTCGCCAGACCGAGCATATTGATTGCGCCGAGCACGCTTGTCTTGGTGGTCTGCACTGGGTCGAATTGATAATGGACGGGTGACGCTGGGCAGGCGAGATTATAAATCTCGTCGACTTCGATGAAGAGAGGAAAGGTCACGTCGTGACGTAGGAGCTCGAAGCGTTTGTTGTCGAGCAAATGCTCGATGTTACGCCTGGAGCCCGTGAAGAAATTATCGACGCAAAGAATCTCATGCCCGTCTTCGAGCAGCTTCTGGCAGAGATGGGTTCCAAGGAAGCCTGCGCCGCCCGTCACGAGAATGCGTTTTTGCCGTAAAACCATCGCCGGCTCCTGATTGTTAAACCGTGAAGTCAAAATTATTTGCGGCGCTTGCCTCGGCAGCCGTATGAGAATCCATTGAGTCGGTCTTGCCGATCACGACCTATCGGCGCGACTGGCGGTTCCTCTGGTCCTTGCCGGTCCCGTCCTTGTCGCTCGCATTTGGCCCCATATTTTCAAACAGCGCGACGGAGGTCGTTCGATCGTCGAGTGACAATGTCACGCGCCGCAATGCGATCTCGGTGACTTTCCATCCGCTGATATTGTCGCCGACATGGACCCGCAGCGATTGTAGGCCTCCCGCGGTTCTAAGAAGCGCCCGCGGACCGTCTCCGCTTCTGACGACGCCGAGCAAAACGAGGCTGGGAGGCGGCGGCGGTGGCGCCTCCGGTGCGGCGGGCGCCGGAGGCGGTGCTTGGGGCAGGCGCACATGCCTGCCTGCCACGAACAAGGGCCGCGTGCGTGTGGCCGACAATGAAGAGAGCGATTGCTTGGCCAGAGGATTGGCTAATGGGTCTGCGTCACGGTCGGGAGCGTCGCCAGCCGCGGCGAAAGCCATTGCCGGCCAAAGACAAAGGATGAGTCCAGTCCGGATACGCCCCCGCATGTTCCGGCGACGCGTTTCGATCACGGCTGCGTTTTGTGACGGGAGGATCTCGAATCTTGTCGCATTAGGGACGGTGAGAGCGCTCATTGTCAGAAGATGCCCTCTGCGCCCGCAATTTCGGAAGCGGCCTTGGGGTGCGAAGCACACCAGTCCTCCCATAGCCTCATCAGAGCTTCGTCGAGGTTATTGGCGAAGCGGACTGGATCGTTCAACGGCGAGGCGGCAACCCGGTCCCGCAGACCCGCCCGCAACGCGGCAAGCTCTTCCCGGCGTTTGGTCCAGCCGGCGGCCAGTTCGATATATTCATCGATCGAATGCGCGCAAAAATTGCTGAGGCCTGCGGCGGTCAGATGCGTGGCGGCGTGACGCCCCGCAAAAGTCTCTCCGACGAGGGTCACCGTCGGCACGCCCATCCACATGGCTTCAAGAGTCGTGACGCCGCCCGAATAGGGAAAAGGATCCAAGGCGAGATCGACTCGTTCCGAATAGGCTTCGAGCAGTTGCGTCTGTTGAGGCTCTCCGACAAGTTCGACGCGATCACGGCCAAGACCGCCACTTTCAAGAATGTCGTAGACGGCCTCTCGCGTCTTCTCCTCGGCCAGACTGCCATAAACCATGAGAATGCGAGCGGACGGAGCGAGCTCCAGGATCTTAGCCCAAGCGCGCGCTACCTCCGCGTTGAGCTTGCCAGGACGATTGAAACAGCCAAACGTAAATTCGTCTTTCTTGAGCGCGGGCAACGGCTGGACGGCTGGCGCCTCCGCAGGAGGATTGTAGCAGACATAGCAGTCCGGCAAGCGGATGACGGATTCGAGATAAAAGGCATCATCCTCTGGCGGGATCTCGACGGCATCGGCGATAATGCCATCCATCGTATCGAGTCCGACGGTGCCGACATATCCTGCCCAGGTCAGTTGGATCGGCGCCGCCCGCATCGCAAAAAGCGAGAGGCGATGGCCAGTCGTATGGCCGGAGAGATCGAACAATATGTCTATCTCATGCTCGGCTATGAGCGCGGCACAGCCCTCATCATCGAGATCGGACAGAATTTCCCATGACTTTGCGATGGCCTTGTAGCGATCGGTAAAATGATCGTCGCCAAACCTTCGGTCCGTCTTATAACAATAGATTTCGTAACCGAGCGCCGCCAGGGCTTCGATCGCCCGCAGCACGAGGAAGCTGACCGCGTGGCCTCTCATATCAGCGGAAACGAGGCCAATCCGCGGCTTGCGTTTCGAGTCGGGATTATTCGCGAATGCGAAGCGGTCCTTGGGCGCTTCCGACCGCGCAAGCATGCCCCATTTTCTGTGAGCGTCCAGCAATTCCGCTTTGGTGACGCCGGGATTATGTTGCAACCCGAAGAGCGGTGCGCCGACCACGATCGGATCGTCAGGGCTGAGATCGATAGCCTTACGATAACTTGTTACAGCCTCCTCAACCCGCCCTTGCCCGAAATAGGCGAAGCCGCGCGCGACATGGGATGGAGCGTAAAGCGGATCGAGCTCGAGCGCGCGATCTATATAGCCCAGTCCCATTTCATATTGCTTATGCAATACGAGAAAATTTCCGAATGCCATCTGGGCCAGGGCGATATCCGGAGCGATCTTGGCAGCCATTTCGAAAAGATGGCCGCCTTGGAGCTCACGGGATTTCCTGCAAAAGACGGAGCCAAGCGCGATCATGGCATTATAGTCTTTGCTATCGAGAGTCGCCGCCATGGCGAAATCGGCGTGAGCCTTTTCTTCCTCATCGCCCATCGCATAGGCGAGACCGCGTCCGCGATAAGAGTTGATGTATGAGCGATCGAGGAGGATCGCGCGATCGAAGACAGTGATCGCTTCCTTCCGGTGCTTTTCGGTCAACAGGGCGAGCCCGAGACTATAGAGAGCAAGCGGCATGTTCGGCCAAAGGCTCAAGCCTCGTTGCAGATAGAGAATGCCCTCGCGCGGTTTTCCCGTTCGCGCCAGGCAAGTGCCTATCTCCGTCAAGGAGGAGGGATGATTGGGTGTGTTGGCGAGCTCGCGCTCGAAGGATAGGATCGCCTCGTCGAAGCGATCGAGATGCGTCAGCGTAACACCGCGCGAATAATGGACGCCCAACTGCTTCGCATCGAAACGCGCCGCGTCCTCGAATTCACGCAAGGCCTGCTTCCACTTGCCGGCATTGAAAAAGGCGATCCCCTTTTCGAAATGCCTGCGTCCTTGGTGTCTTTGAAGGCCTGGGATCTCTCCCATTGGCATGAGAGAAGGCCGTCCCGCGCCCGCGTGCGGACGAAAAGTATCAAAATGTTTCGCCACGTCAGAAGCCCTGTCACAACCGGAGTGTTTGTTAGGTATGAACCGCGTCCACATCAGTGTAAATTATTTTGTTTACATAACGATTCGATTGCATAGGGCAATCTGCTATATTGGGTGCAGTGATACGATAACACTGCGTTAGGCGAATTTTTTACACCCAACACCCAAGAATCCGCAAGACAAAGTTATATAAAAATATTACATAATAGAGCCCGCCAAAATTGGCTGGGCGTCCAAAAACCTTGCATGGTTTTGAGCCCGCCTGCCGGACCTCCGGCAGGCGATAGCGTAGCGCGTTCTCAGTTCCGGAGTTTCGAGATTCCTCGCCGCGAAGGGAGGTCAAAGCCGAGATTGTTTGTCCAGCTTGTTGATGATGATCCACTCACTCGCTTGAAGCGGACGAGCTTTAGGGAGTCGCGTTTCGAGCTTTTTTGCAAAGGACAAAATCGTGTTGCATAAAGACATTAGAAAACTTTTGCTCGGTGGAACCGCGGCATTGTCGCTGGCGGGTTTCGCACTGCCTGTCCTGGCTGATGATGGGGCGATCCGGATTGCCGTCGCCGTGCCATTCGCCGACACCTTAAACGACATTATCGGCTCTTGGCATGACTGGGTGTCCACCCATGATGGTCTGAATTATACGGCCACAGCCTATACGAATGCGAACAGCGTCCTGTTCAATCAAATCATAAGCAGTTCGACGAGCTTCTACGATTTGTTTTTTGCGGTCGATACGGCCACGCCCAACAACCTGTTTTACAACTACACGACCTATGTAAGCACGCCGCCGTTCAATTATGCAATCGATGGCCTCGCGCTCTCGTCGCGCTCGATCAATGTTTCAGCGAGCGGTCTTCCCTATCCGCTGACGGGCCATCTCTTCATCGAAAATCCCGCGGTGAATCCCTATGGGCTCGCGGCCTATACACTGCTCAACGACACGCCCTGGTCGGCCGGGTTCACTACGGTCGCGGGTCCCTTCGCTCCCAACGGAGCCAATGCCACGCAAAACGACGTCTATACATTTTTGACTCTCAGCCAGGAATTTACCCTGCAGCCCAAGTCGCGCATATGCCGTGCGTCATCGACGGCGCCTTATACGGCGGCATGGGAGACAACTCTGATTCCCCGCTATGTTTATGAATATTACGCGGAAGGCGGCGGCTCATCCGACCCGAACGTCCCGGCTACCGTCCCGACCAGCGATGCGAACGGCAGTCATCCGTTCCCCAACATCGTGCAAGCGGCGATTCAAATAAATGGCACGGGCTCCAGTGCCGCGCTTCAGAGTTTTCTCAACTATCTGAAGGGCCGGACCACTTATCCAAACAAGCCGGCGCGGGACATCATCAAAAGCTATTGTTACCGCTGGGCGATCGGCCAGTGATTTAAAGGCAGCCGGTCGCAATGAACCGGCATCCTTCAATCATGTCATCTCATCCTATGAGGCAGGCGCATTCGATATGTCAGGCCTCGAACCTTATTAAGGGAAGAATCATGTTGAGAAATAAAGGGCAACTTTTGCTGGGCGCCGCCATGGCCGCGCTCCTGATCGGCTCCGCGCCGAAAGCCGAAGCGACCACCGGTTCAATCAGGATCGCCGTCGCAGCGAATTTCAACGATGCGCTCAATGACCTTATAACCGCGTGGAGCGTCTTTGAGGCAGGTAACGGAAACACTTATACCGCAACGGCCTATGCGGGCGCGACCGGCACCCTGGTCAAGCAGATCACGAGCTCGTCGGTCAGCTTCTACGATCTGTTCTTTGCGGCGGATACGACAACACCAAACGCCTTATTCAACAGCTCGACGACTTTTATCAGCGGGCCTCCCTTCACTTATGCACAAGGCGGACTGGTGCTCTGGTCGGGGCCTCACAATTCGGTCGATATCACCGCATCGGGCCTGCCTTATCCTTTGACAACCAATCTAGTCATCGCCGATCCTAGCAGCGCGCCTTACGGTTTGGCGGCAGCGACGGTGTTGAACGACGCGCCTTGGAGCCTGGGCCTGCCGACCAGCACGTCAGCCGGCTATCCCGTTGGCTTTGTTAATCTCGGCGGCAATATCGGTTCCGTCTATTCGACTTTGCTGACGACGAACACCTATGCCTATGGCTTCGTCGCTAAATCGCAGGTCTGCCGTGCCGCCACGACCGCGCCCTATACGGCGGCATGGAACGTCTATTCCACGCCTCCGAACTCGGGCACTGTTTATGCCTATGAATATTATCCGGAGGGGGGCGGATCATCGGCCCCGAACCTGCCAAGTCCCGTGCCGACGAGCGATGCGCATGGCCACCATACTTTCCAAGCCATCTTGCAATCCGCGATCCAAGTGAAGGGTACCGGCTCCAGCGCCGCCTTGCAGAGTTTTCTAGCCTATCTCGACGGCGACAGTACGTTCCCGGATCAACCTGCGACGGATATCATTAAAAGCTATTGCTACCGATGGGCGCTCGGACAATAGCAGGTTGAGTTCGCCCAAAGCGAATAGATGCTTGAACTTTAAGAACGTCGTTGCGTGAACCTGCGCGCGGATTTGCGCCTAATGTTTGTGAGATGGCCTCGCCTCGAAGGCGAGGCCATTTCTGTTTTGCGATTGGCTTTCGCCGTCGCGGCGCCGTTGGAGACGGCGGGGCCTTCCATGCGGCAGTTACAGGCGGGTGTGGCCGATATGCCATATGGACCATTCATGAGGGCTCTCGTCCATTTTGTCGCATCGACTCGACCTGAGCCCTGCTAACAAATAGTTAATGTAAGTGTAATATATTGCGCTACGCTAGCGCCGTATTTCAAGGCATAGCCACCATGTTATCATTGGATTTATGTCGCCTGGAGCGTGGCGCCAATACATCGCTCGCCGCCGATCGCTCTTCGTCGGGCGCGCCTTTTTCGTCATGTAGTTCGGATAGCTTGCGATCCTTTCGCGGCTCTTTCACCTGCATGACCGCGATCGCCGCGCTGCTTGCCTTGCAGGATGCGGCGCTCGCAGGCCCGACTGGCGGCACCGTGGTCGGCGGCCAAGCGACGATCTTCCAATCGGGCCCGACCACCAACATTAATCAGTCGACCAACAATGCCATCATCAATTGGCAGACATTCAATATCGGCCGCCAAGAGACGGTCAATTTCTTCCAGCCGAATAGCATGTCGACGACGCTCAACCGCGTCACCGGCAATGAGCAGAGCGTGATCGCCGGCGCGCTCAACGCCAATGGCAAGGTGTTCATCGTCAATTCGGCTGGCATCCTGTTCACCAAGGGTGCGACAGTCAATGTCGGCGGCTTGGTGGCATCGACGCTCGATATTTCCAACCAGGATTTCATGGCCGGGAATTATAGGTTCGAAGGCAATACGACAGGATCCTCCGCCACCCCGACAGGGTCCGTCATCAACAAGGGCAAGATCCACGTCGATCCTAACGGCTATGTCGCGTTGCTCGGCAAGACGGTCTCAAACTCCGGCACGATCACGGCGAAGCTCGGCTCGGTGGTGATGGCGTCGGGCACCAAGCTCACCTTGAACTTCGAAGGCAATTCGCTGTTCGACGTCACGATCAGCCAAGGCGCCTTGAACGCGCTTGTCGCCAACAAAGGCGCGATCATTGCCGACGGCGGCACCGTGATCCTGACGGCGAAGGCCGCCGACGCGATCTTATCGGCGCAGGTGAATAACACGGGCGTCATCCAGGCCCGCACGATGGATGCGCTGAAGGGCGGCGGCACAAGCACGGGCGTGCGCGTCGGCACAATCAAGCTTCTGGCCGACGGTGGCACGGTGAATGTGTCGGGCAAGCTCGATGCCTCCGCGCCGAAAGGCCGCAATGGCGGGACGATCACACTCGCGGCCAGTGGCGGCACGGCCATTGTCTCGGGCAAGCTCAATGTTTCGGCGCCGAAGGGAACCGGCGGCACGATCGTCACGACCGGCACCAATGTAAATCTGACGCAGACTGCCCGCCTCGACGCGAGCGGCCTGACAGGCGGCACGATCCTCATCGGCGGCGACCGTCACGGCGGCAGCGATTCCGCCGAGGATTTCGTCAGCACGCCTGTTATGGATGCGACCATCACGACGATCGCCGCCGGCGCGACTCTTACCGCCAATGGCAGCGCGGGCGATGGCGGCAATATCGTCGTCTGGTCGAACGGACAGACGAATTATGCCGGCGCGATCGAGGCGACCGGCGCGGGCACGGGCAATGGCGGCTTCGCCGAAGTCTCGAGCCACGACCAGTTGAACTTCACCGGCACCGCCGATCTCAAGAGCGTCAACGGCAAGTCCGGCACCTTGCTGCTCGATCCCTACGATCTGACGATCAGCAATAATTCCAACAGCAATAGCTCGAACGCCTCTGGGACCTTTACCGGCTCGGGCGATTCCTCGGTCATCAACGCTACCACGCTTCTGAATGCGCTCGCCAACGCCAACGTGACGATCAGCACAGGCGGTACAGGCAGCGCCGGCACGGATGCCGGCAATATCAACGTCAATGCGGCACTCGACTGGTCCTCGACTTCGGCAACACCGTCGGCCAATTCCCTGACCTTGGCAGCGGCGAACAACATCAATGTCAATGCGCCCATGACCTGGTCGGCCGGCACGCTCACGCTCAATGCCGGCGCGAATATCTACGTCAACAATGCGATAACCGCGACCGGCACTGCGGCTTTCGCCGCCAATTACGGCAATAAGCTCAATTCGGACGGCAGCGTCTCGACGACGGTCAATGATATCGGCAACGGCACCGTCACGCTCGCTGGCTCCGGCACCGTGGGACTTAACGCCGACGGCACGCCCATGGGGCTCTATACGCTCCTCGGAGCGACGGCAACGCCGTCCTATGCCGGGACTATAAACTTCTCCAGCTCCAACACTGCCGTGACGTTGAACGGTACGAGCTATGAGGTCGTTACGGCCAGCAATCTTGGTGATCTCGGAGCGAGCCTTACAGGCAATTATGTGCTCGGAGCCAACATCACCGTCGCGAGTATGTCAAACAATAACATAGGCACGACGGCGACGCCCTTCACAGGAAGCGTCAACGGCTTCGGCCATAAGCTCACCATCAGCGGGACTCTGGCCAACTCGGGCGTGTTCGGCACGATCGGCGCCGGCGGAGAAGTGAGCAATCTCGGGGTCAATGCAAACGCGGTGTCAGGAACCACAGGGCAGGCCGCCTTGGGTATGCTGGCCAACATCAATCAGGGATATATCGTCGATAGCTATGTCTATACGAATGGTGTGAGCGGGAGCTACGTCAACAATGGTAACGTATCCGTCGTCAGCGTCGGAGGCCTTGTTGGCATAAACGATACCCAAGGCGTCATCGCTCAAAGCGAATCCTACGTCTATCTCGAGGATAGGACCGGGACCGCGGGAGGCTTCGTTGGCACCAATAACGGTAAAATCTATGACAGCTCGGCCTGGGGTGACAGTACAAATAGGACTCAGGGCACCGTCTTTAGTACCGGCGTAATACCCTCGACGGCCGGCGTGGGCGGGTTCGTCGGCGTGAATTCCGGGACGATTGAGCGCTCTTATTCAGGAAATATCGTTAGATTTACGTCCGACAGCACGGTGTCAAATGAAGGCGTTTTTGTCGGCTGGAACACGAGCACCGGCACGATCGATCAATCCTATTCTTATACAAAATATACGGGCACTTCGACGTACGACACCGGAAACTATTTGGGCGGTTTTGTCGGCCTTAATGACGGCTGGATCGAAAATGCCTACGCGACCAGCCTCAACAACAGCAGCAGCACGAGCCCGAATTGGATGGGCGGCTTTGCCTATAATAATACAGGCAAGATCGAAAATGCTTATGCCGCGTCTAGTTACAATAAAGGGGGGACGTCAGCAGACGGCTTCGTCTACCACAACACAGGCACGCTCACGAACGATTATTATTCTGTTGTTGTTGGATCCGGCACTGTCAATAACAATTCTGGGGTGAAGGCTCTGAGCACCGGTGGAACCGTGGCTAGCTATGGTTTCGACTCGCAATTTTGGGCAATGTCCTACTCCGGCTATCCCATTCTCAAGAATATCATGGTCTATGTCGGGACCAGCGGCACCGCACCTTCCTATGGCGCCGACTCGACAAGCGCGCTCGGGCTGCAAGCCATTGGCCTGCAAGGCGGCGGCATGACAGCAGCCAACGCCGACAGTATCACCGCGATTACGGGCAATCCGTTTAACATCTCGGTCGCGGGTGGACTCATTGATGCTGGTTCATGGGCGGCCGCGAGCGTGCTCTCGTCGTCGAGCTATACGGACGTCAAAGGAACGGTCACCATTCTGCCGCAGCAACTGACCGCAACGGTCACCAAGACCTATGACGGAACGGCGAATGCGTCCGGGGCAACAATCGCGCTTTCTGGCCTCGTCGGCGACCAGACGCTCAGTGTCGGCGGATTGTCGGGGACCTTCTCGTCCAAGGATGCAGGATCAGGTTTGACCGTCAGCGGCTTGGCTTATACGTTGACCGATGGCACGAATGGCGGGAAGGCCGGCAATTACACGATTTCGACAACGGCGACAGGTACGATCACGCCGCTGTCGATCACGCTCGGCGGCGCGACGGTCAGCGACAAGACCTATGACGGCTCGACAACTGCCAATGCTTCGAACCTGACTCTGTCCGGTGTCATCGCCGGCGACAGCGTGTCGATTGCTTCGGGCTACGCGGCGAATTTCGCCGATGCCAACGAGGGCCAGGGCAAGACGGTCACTATCTCGAATCTCACGACGTCCGGCGCGAATGCCAATGACTATGTGATCGCGAACTTCCAGACCACCGGAAACATCACCCCCCTCCCGGTGCAGCTCTACGGCAGCAAGCAAGCCGACGGCACAGCCACGATTTCAGGCACGGCCCTCGTGGCAGTGAACGCGGTCGTGGGCGATACGGTGACCTTCAGCGGCCAGGCGACGCTCGCTTCGTCGGCCTCCGGTGTGCAGCCGATTACCAGCGTCTCCGGCCTGACGGTCAACAATTCCAATTATACGCTCGTCGGCTATTCCAATCTCAGCGCGGTGGTGATCGGCTCGCAGAGTCTCGTAAAGGACCACGACGTCCTTGGGACGTCCACTGTCGTTAATTCGGGCACGACCTGGACTGTCACGACGACGACGCCAACAGCCATCATCGACTGGTACCGCTTCTCGGTGGTCCCGGGCGACACGGTGAACTTCGTGGAGCCGGGGCCCACCTCAGTCGTCCTCAACCGCGTCACCGGCAATGAGCAAAGCCTTATCCAAGGCACGCTCACTTCCAATGGCGAGGTTTTCATTGTCAATTCAGCCGGTATCCTCATTACGTCGGAGGCCGTGGTCAACGTCGGCGGCCTCGTCGCGACGACGCTTGCCATCAGCGACAGCAATTTCGAAAACGGCATTTATGCATTCGCCGCAGCGGGCGGTACCGGTTCGGTCAAAAACGATGGCACCATCGAAATCAAAGATAATGGTGGTTTCGCCGTTCTCGCGAGTCAGAACGGCGTGAGCCAAACGGGGGAAGCCGCTATCAAGGCAGACCCCGATACGAGCGGAGCCCAGGTCGGCACTGCGATTTTGGCCTCCACCAACCAATTGAACCTGACACTCGACGGGACCACCAGTAACGTCAGCGGCTACACGACTGGCACACTTTCCGGCACGACCAAGGTGGATGGTGCTATCAATCTCGGCACGGGCGGAACGCTCGGAACCGCGGGCAATATCGTCTCCGTTTCGGATACTTTCGCATTTTCCGCCGGCCCAACGAGCACCTGGTCGCTCGTGGCGTCGGCGGTCACTGTCGGCGCGGGCGGCACATTGAGCGGTAGCGTTGCGAGCAATGCATTGAATATGGTCAGTCTGTCGCTGAACGCGACGAGCGGCAATGTCACCGTCAACGATCCGATCACCTGGTCCACCGACTCGAAGCTCACTCTCGCGGCCTCCGGCGACATCAACATCAACGCGCCGATCACCGCCACCGGCACCAATGCCGGGCTCGCGATGGTCTATGGCGGCGACTACAACATTCTGACGCCCGCGACTTATGCCGGCGCCGTGATCGATCCCACGACAGGCTATCCGGTCGCCAATCAGGCGCCCGCGGGCACGCAATATGCCAGTATCACTTTGTCCGGCGCCAATGCCAGCCTCGCGATTAACAATCATGCCTACACGCTGATCCACAATGCGGCCGATCTGGCGAATATCAACAGCGCCACGCCGGACGCCAACGGCTACAGCAACGGTGCTGGCTATTACGCGCTGGCACAGTCGATCGATCTGACCGGTGCCTCCTATGTTAACGCGCCGGTTGCCACCCTCTCCGGCACGTTCGACGGCCTCGGGAACACGATCAGCAATTTGACGATTCAGTCGACCGCAACGGTAAATAGTGCCGCCGTGGGGAACCTCGGGCTGATCGGCGTATCCACGCAGGGCAGCGTGATCCGCGATATCGGTGTGCTCAATGTCAATATTAGCTCCTCGGCAATCGTAAATTTCGGCAACGGGCCCGTGACCGTGATGGGTAATAATCTCGGGGCTCTCGTCGGGTCGAACCTCGCCAATGTCAGCAACGCTTGGAGTTCGGGCACGATTTCAGGAAACAGTTCCGGTGGATTGATCGGCCAAAATGCTGTCTATCCGTACAGCTACAATCCCAACCCACCTTACAACACGATCTCGAACGTCTACTCGGACGCGACGGTGACAGGCAATGCCGTTGGCGGCCTGATCGGATCCGGCGGCACTTTCAACCTCTCCAACGCGCATGCCACGGGGACGATTTATACGGCGGGACAGGGCGGCGGCTTGATCGGCTCCGCCATCAACGTAAACATCTATAATTCCTACGCCACGGGCAATGTCGGTCCGGCTTCGAACGGAGGAAACCCAGGTTCCAATCTCGGCGGACTGGTTGGCCAGCTCTTTTCGGATCAATCCGTATCAACCTCTAACGGCGTTGTGATCGAGAACTCCTTTGCTACCGGCGCCGTGACGGGATTTGGGTCCCTTGGTGGATTGGTCGGCAATATTAGCGGTAGTGGTGGTAACGTCACGCTTGACAATACTTATCACGCAATTGGCGCGGTTACGGGCGTGAACGTAAATGGCACAAACGGCTCTAATATCGGCGGCTTGGTTGGCCTCGCAGATGCGTCGGGCGGGAGCGGACCGGTCCAGTATCAAATCACCATATCAAACTCTCATGCCATTGGTCCCTCTACCACGGGAGAAGTCAGTTTCACCGGACCCGACGGCCAGGCAGGCACTTATGGCAGCAATGCCGGGGGCCTGGTCGGCTCTCTTACATTTGGCTCCATCATTAATTCTTACGCAACGGAGGAGGTGGTAGGCGGCGATAACACGGGCGGTCTCGCGGGCGCCATTGCCGCCGTACAGGTCACCAACTCCTACGCCACCGGCGAGGTGTCAGGTGGTAATAATGTTGGCGGGTTGGTTGGTGTGATCGGCTCCGCTCAGGAGCTTGGCACCGGTGCTTACGTCTTCAGCAACATCACCAATTCCTACGCGACGGGGAATGTGATTGGCAACGACAGTGTCGGCGGTCTTGTCGGCAGCACGACGCAATTTGGCATTATTACGGATTCCCATGCCACAGGGGACGTGACCAGCCGTCTCGACAACCCGAATTCCGTCGGTGGACTTGTCGGCGCGAATGGCGGCTCGATAGCCGATTCCTATGCGACCGGCGCCGTCCGCAACCACGCGGGCACGACGGCCGGGCTCGGCGCCTTGGCGGGCAGCAATTATGTCGGCAGTGGCGGCCTTGGCTTCAACTGCCCGAATTGCGGTACCATCACCAACAGCTGGTATAATGCCGATGCCAATCCGGGATTAGGTCCGACCGGAAGTAATACGTTTGGCAATTCGCCCGGCACCGTTACCGGCGGCGGCGGACTGACCAGCACGCAGATGAACGACGTCTCTCATTATATCGACGGCACCATCGGCCAGGTTTTGGCGGATCGGGCCGCGGCAGCGCAAGCAGCCGCAGCACAGGCCGCGGCTGTGCAAGCGGCAGCCGCCCAGCGAGCCGCGCTTCAACAAGGCTCGGGCGCCGCGCAAGCGATCGGCACGACCGATACGCAAACCTCCGCCGGGAACCCGCCGACGCCGGCGATCTCCAAAGCTGGAACGGCCGCCGTCGCAGCCATCGCACCGGCGAAGATCGAGGACAACTTCCCGAACGTGCCGTCCGCGGCGACGCCGGTTCCGAAAGAAGAACGCCGCGAGCGCCGCCGCGTCGCCAATACCGGAACCCACCATCATACTGGCGGCAGCGGAGGCGGTGCCACCCTCCGTTCGATCGAGATCAACGGCCAGCGTTTCGATCTCGAGAAAAACCACTAGATCGGCATGATCGGTCGGGCCGTGTCAGATGCAAGTCGGCAGGCCCGGCTTGGCTCGATCTTCCAAATTTCGAGGTTTCGAGACAGGGCGTCAGCGGCAGAGGCGGTGCTGGTTGAACCGCTCGCTGCGATACATAGAGGTGAGACTCTACGGCCTCATGGGGCCGGTGTCTGATGCCAAAGACCGCGAAGACTCACGGTGACCTTCATGGCGGCGTCGCGCTGACCACGTTGCCCGCCCGCGTTCGGCAATTGCATCATCATCGACTCCACGAAGACATAAGGCGTACCCGTCTCGAGCCTGTAAAGCAGAGTCTGAAGCGCATCGTAATGAATATCCAACACGGCTTGGATGCGGACGGTTTCCGGCGCATCGGAATGGCTCGCCTGCTGGACGCCGGATGAAATGACGCTCGCCTGCTGAGCTGCGGCCAGTTGCGCAAGATAGGCTTCGAGCTGAGCGCTTGCGAGCCCGGACGTTTGCGCGTTCAGGAAGGCGGTCTCTGGCGCGGCGCCTGGTTCTTCGCCGCCCTTCGGCCTGTTGGCGCCGGATCGCTGATGCGCCGCTTCAAGGCGCGCGAGCATATCTTCCGCATCCGAGAGTTCCTGCGAAGCGTCTGAGCGCGCCTTCAAGGACAGAGCCGGGGCCAGGATGCAGGCGAGCAGCAGGCCGAAAAATGCTGCAAGCGCTATTGTCTTTTCGCGGTCCAATTTCGGCACGGTTCAATCTCCGATGAGCTGGGGATGCTCGTCGACGCGCGTTTCGATGTAGAACCTGTAGAGGTCGCCGCCGTTGCCCTTTGTCGTCGGCGCGAAGAAATGCACCGCCGAGAAGCGCCCCGACCGCTCGAGCGCTGCGATGAGGGAAGGAGCATCCGCCGCGAAGCCGATGATGCGCAAGGATGCGTTTTCCAACTGGAATTCGGTGAGATAGGCGTTATCCGGAAGCGCGCGCGAGAGAGCCTCGAGGGTGAGGACTGTTACGGGCGAGTTTTCTTTCAACACCCAGGCACGTTGCGGCGGCTTCAGCAACGCGATGTCTTGAAGCTTGCGTGACGACTGAGAGTCGCGTTGCAACGCAGCCGTACGCGCGGCGACATCCTCATGTTCGGCTGTTATCTCACCCGTGGAGTAGATCGCCCAGAGACTCGCAGCCGTGCTGAGCGCAACGCCCGCCGCGAGGCCGGTGCCGATCATGCGCGGCAGGTTTTGCGCATGCCGCTCCGAGCCTTGCGCCGGACGCGTCCACAGAGCGAGTAGAGGCGCCCTGACGCCTGCTTCCGTCCGCACCGCGATCCGGTTAGGCGACAGGCCGCTTGCCGCGAGTTCGTTGCAGATGACATCTATGCTTGCGCGCGACGCGATGGGCACGCAGACATTGAGGGTTCCGGCATCATCCGGGTTCGGCTTGGCGTCGATCCCGTAAATGGCTTGCGTTGGCAGCCAGGGTGAAAGGCGCTCGATCTGATTGCGCACGATACCCGGCAGAAAGTCCTGCGCTTGAGCCGGGACCGTGATGCGGCGCGTGACGATCCTGTCGGCTGCGATCTCGAAAATGATGAAATGATCGCGGAGCGCCTCGGCCATGCCGTCTGGCATCTTGGTTCCGACCATCACTTTACCGAGGAGATGGCTCTCCGGCGAGGCCGGGTGGCGGACGACGAAACATCCGTCTTCCTGCGTCACAAGGACCGATTTGCGGCTCTGCGAAAAAGCGCGCGACTCGGCGACAAGTCCGGCGAGAATTTTGATCCATCGATCGAAGATCGTCTTGATCTGCATCGCCCCTCCTAAAATCGGTCGCTCATGGCGAGGCCCCGGGTCGGCGGAGCGAGAGGGGTCCATGACAGAATACGATAGGGCTGCTTGTCATTGGGCACGACCGCGATGACGGCCTTCGCCGCTGCGCCATAGCCGTCGATGAGGCGCGCGATGAGTATGACCGAGGCGATCGGCCTCGCGCCCGTCTTCACGTAATCTTTCGCAGGACCCAGCATCTGCGCCAGAAAATCTCCTCCCATCGGCGAGCGTTCGCGCGCGTCCAAAAAGGCCGAGAGCTGAGCCGATGTGACGCCCGGCAGCGCGGCGATCACGTCGGCTGGAGCCGTCAGTGCATTGACCTGATCGGTCCCATAAACCGTCGCCAGTGGCAAGATGCCGGCAAGATAATCCGGCGCCATGCCGGGGATCTGCGCCAGTTGACGGATGTCGGTGAAGGACTGGAAATTTTTGTCTGGCCGGGAAGATGTGTTTGCTTGCGGCGCGGATCGGTTTGTCTGAGCCGGCGGTGGCGCAGCCGCGCTGGCGAGTTTCGGTCCTTTGGCGGCTTGATCGGCTTGATCGCGCACGCGCCACGCATCGATCGCTTTGGCTATGGCATTTGCATCATCACCCGCACCGGCTGAAGTCAGCAAAGCCGAAAGAACCTTCTCAGGCGCCTTATTGACATTGATGCGGCCGCCCTCGTCGCTGAGGCGAATATGCACCGAGCCCGTTGTGAAAGAGACAGATGTCGTCTTTTCGGTGAGGGGAGTCTTTTCACCCAAGCTTGCGACCATTGCGGCGGAGACTTCGAGCCCGGCCGCCAGCAATGCGTCGGCTCGAGCGCGGTCGCGGTCGAGCGCGACAATATTGGCAAATCCGCGAAACGTCGTCGAAGCGGCCATGGCAAGCGCCGAGATCAAGGCGATCGTCCACAGAACGACGACGAGAATGATTCCGCTGCGTGGATCATGACGGCTCAATCCCGGCTCCTCTATTGACGCGGTTGCGATGGAGCGGAATTGGTCCTCGCATTCACATTTCTCGCCGCGACCGAAAGACAGTCGATTTCGCCGATGGCGCAAGCGGTTGGCGCATTGGCGTGGATCGGAAATTCTGCGCCTACCAGACCCGCGGCCCGGCTTGTCCGATCCTGCAGATTCAATCGTACCGAATGCGGAAGACCCGTTTCGCCGGTCCAGTCGTCCCGCCAAATCAGTTCGCCGCCATCTGCCAGTTCGGAGAAACTGAAAGAGATGTCGAATTTTCCCCTGAGCAGAATGACGGGATCATCCGGCTGCGCATCTTCCAAATGCATGCGGGGGCCGCGCCATGGGGCTCTACGCCGTACGAGCTGCGTGAATCCCTCGCCCTCTTCGATAGCGAGGCTGACGATCTCTTCGCCTTGCGGCTCGGCGGCCTTACCGCCCGAGGTAACGAATATGATCTTGGCGCCCGCATCCTTGCCCGCGGATGTTGCCGTAAAGGCGGCCATCAGGCCGTTTGCATCGCTTTGCAGGACGAAACGGGCCGCTCCGAAATCGCGCGTCAAACTGTCGATCGCCAGCGCAAGCTGTTCGCTTTGATCGACCGTGCGCGTGCCGCGATCGAAGAAAAACACGCTTTGATGGATGAGCGCGCCGGTCGAAAAGATGATCACGGATCCGATCGCAAGAGCTGCGAGCGTCTCGACCAAAGTGAAACCGGCGCGGCTTGTTCCGGAGTTTGCCATCCTACCCGCCGATTCCAAGCCGCGCGGTCTCGCCCGTAAGGATCTGTCCGGCACGCGAAAGCACGGCCACTTTGACCCGGTAGAGGACCCAATCCGGTCTTTGATCACCGGAAGCGCGCGGCGGCCCGTCGACAGACAAAGCTTCGACCGACATGGGTTCGACGTCGATACGCCACCGCAGGCCGGCTATCTCACCTTCTCGAATACCCAATTCCGGACCGGCGCGATTGAAAGGCCGCGCGAGCAAAGAGCGCAGAAGCAGCTCGGCTGTGACCTGACCATCGCCCTGAACGAGAATGCGCCGGCTCTGAAACATCAGCGGCCCCAGCACCGCCGCGAAGGCCAGCACCAGTGCCAAGGCGACAAGCGCCTCGATCAGCGTAAAGCCCGAGCGGCGGTCACGGCCATTTCTTCTGAGCTTCGGGTTCGCTGTTTCACGGCGCTTCGATGGTGACGCCGCCCGTGTACCAATTGACATGGACTTCATACATGACCCCCTCGCGGGAAAATCTGAGCGCGGCGCCCGATGAGGCTCCGTCGGCATGAAAGGCGGCGACGGCGAGACGCCCCGACCATATGGCGCTTTCGCCGAGAATATTGACGGCAACGTCGGGAGGAATGACGACACGATCGCCGCTGTCTCCGATTAGCATGCGCTGTTCGCTGTCGAGCGAGACGTGCCTGTCGCGTCCCGTCAGGATGGAGCCTTGGCGTTCGCGGCGTAGAAGCGCGGCTGTGTTCATGACGACGGCCTTTAAGCCTGCCCGTCCGGTTCCGGGTATGAACATGACGCTCAATGAAGCGACCATGGCGATGATCATCATCACCGCCATCATCTCGATCAGCGTAAAGCCTGCTTGGCTTCTAGCGCTGGACATTTGTCGTCGCTGAGGCAGTGTTCATGCCGCCGCCGCGCCCGTCCGGTCCGAGTGATGTGATGATGTAGGGCGGAATACGGTCGCCTGCTAAATGATATTGATAGGGATGACCCCATGGATCCATCGGAATGCGGCCGCCCTTTACATAGGGTCCGTTCCAGATCTCGACACCGGTCGGCCGCTCGGCGAGCGCGGCTAGACCTTCCGAATCCACCGGATAGCGCCCGACATCGACGTAGAAAAGATCGAGCGCGGAACTGAAGCTTTCGATCTGCAGCCTCGCGGTCTTGACCCGCGACTCGCCAAGATAGGATAGCACGCGTGGCCCGACCAAGCCGAGAATGAGACTGATGATGGTCAAGACCACAAGCATTTCGATCAGCGTATAGCCAGGACTGGCGTTGCTGGTGAACCGCGGCGCGCGGCGCGATGGGCTTTGACTGACGATCATAACGCAAGCTCCGTGATGCTGAGGAGAGCACTCATGATGGAAACAATCAGCGTCCCGACAATGAGGCTAACGGCGATGATGGTTGCTGGCCCGATAATCCCCATGAGGCGATCGATGCCGACGCTCAACCGGTGTTCATAGAAATGCGCGGCATGTTTTGCGATCGAGGCGAGATCGCCCGTCTCGTCGCCGACGCGCAACATGCGTACAGCGAGCGGCGGCAGCAGGTCGGTGCCTGACAAAGCATCGGCGAAGCGGCGGCCGTGGCGGACCTGTTCGTGCACATTGTCGATCGCCGCCACATAACGCGGTCCAGTGACGACATCGCGCAGGATTTTGAGCGTCGCCGGCAAGGGCACGCCGTTTTCAACGAGAAGGCCGAGCGTTCCAATGATGCGGGCGGCGCGGCGGTCTCGCATCGGTCCGGCCACGCCCGGAATTTTGGCGATCGCGGCAAAGATGCGAGCGCGTGTCTCGCGCCGCCGCAGGACGAACCAGCCTGCCAGTGCGATGATCGCCCATGTGCCGAAGAAAACCTCGAGATTGGCCCTGAGCCAAGATGAGGCGCCAAGCACGAAGGCGGCTCCACCATTCAATTTATTGCCCAGATCCTTGAACACCGGCTCGAACTGCGGCACGACGAAGATCAAGAAGAAAAACAGAATAAGCATCGCCGAGACTATGAGAAACGACGGATATCGGATCGCGGAATTGAATCGTTCCGCGAGAAGCTCCTGCCTAGCACGGTCCTCGACAATGGCATTCAATACCGCTTCGAGTTTTCCCGAAGCCTCGCCGGCTCGAACCATGGCGACATAGGCAGGTTCGATAATCGTCGGATGACGTTCCAGCGTCTCGGCGAAACTGTCGCCTGCCGTGATCGTTGAGCGGAGATTATTCGCAAACCAGATCAGCGCCTTGTTGGAATCCTCGGCCAAGGTCTGCAACGCGGCCTCGAGCGTCAGCCCGGCGCCGATGAGCAGGGCCAATTGGCGCAGAAACAGCGTGACGTCGCGCTTCTTCGGACGCTTCTCGGCTTTGCTTACGCCGCTGCTCAGGAAACCGCTCTTTGCCGCGAGTTCGGCCTCGATCAACAGGTGGCCGAGATATTCTACTCGGCTGACGACTTCCGCGCGCGACGGCGCGTCGACTTCGCCGGCGACGATTTCGCCGGTCGATGTCATGGCGCGGAAGTGGAACTGCGGCATGCTAAACCTTTGTGGCGGACGAGATCATGCTTCAAAGACTCATCGTGACACGGAAGACTTCATCGATCGTCGTCTGGCCCATCCGGCATTTCGCGATCCCATCTTCTGCCATGCTCGTCATGCCTTCGGCGCGCGCGACTTTTTCAAGTTCGGAGGCATCGGTCTTTGGACCGATGGCTTGCCTTATGGCCGCGGACACTTCGATGACCTCAAAGACGCCCTGGCGGCCGCGAAATCCGGTAAAGCCGCACCATTCGCAGCCCTTTGGACGATGCACGACATCGCCTTCGCAAAATCCCAAAGCCTCATAGCGCTGGTCTTCTGCGAGATCCCTCAGGGTGAGCGCATGCGATTGTTTGCAGTCGGGGCAGAGCGTCCGCACGAGGCGCTGTCCGACCAAAACCTTGACCGAGGAGGCAAGCAGGAAGCTCTCGATCCCCATATCGATCAGGCGGGTGATCGCGCCTGCCGCGGTATTGGTATGAAGCGTCGTCAGGACGAGATGGCCGGTCAACGCCGCATGCACGCCCATATGCGCCGTCTCGGCATCGCGCATCTCGCCGACCATGATCACGTCCGGGTCCTGACGCAAGAAAGAGCGCAAGGCGGATGCGAAGGTGAGGCCGATCGTCGGATGAACCTGGGTCTGGTTGATGCCTGCGATTTGATATTCGACCGGGTCTTCGATCGTCAAAATTTTGCGGGTCGGCTCGTTTAATTCTGCAAGCGAGCCTGCGAGCGTCGTCGTCTTGCCGGAGCCTGTCGGACCGGTGACGATGATCATGCCGAAGGGAAGCCGCAAGGCAGACCGCAGGATCGATTCATCGCGCGGCAGGAGCCCGATCTGGTTCAAGGTGACAAGACCCGAGCCCTTGCGCAGCAGGCGGATGACGGCGCTCTCGCCATGCTGTGTCGGCATGGTCGCGACACGAAGATCGATCTCGGAGCCGGCGACATTAATATGCGTGCGGCCGTCTTGCGGCAGACGCCGCTCGGTGATGTTCAGGCCCGCCATGATTTTCAGGCGCGACAGGAGGCCTTTCGCCATGCTCATCGGCGGCGCCGGCACGGCCTTCAAAAGGCCGTCGACGCGCAAACGAACCTGAAGGGCGCCCGCGAACGGCTCGATGTGCAAATCCGTCGCGCGCTGGTCGACCGCCAATCTTAAAAGATCATCAAGCGCCCGTACGACCGGCGCGCCGCGCGCCAGATCGCGCAAATCGTCAAGATTATCCGAGCTAGCCGCGCTCGATTCCGAAACCGGGGCCACGGCCGATACGGCATCCTGCGTGGTCGCAAGCGCCGCCTCGAGATCGTCGCCCGTCGCAACCGCGATCATGACCTTTTGGCCGAGCGCGACCTCAATGGCCCGGACGGTCTCGTCCTCGACCGGCGCCGCGATCGCGAGCATCAATCTTCCGTCGCTATCCGCATAAGGAAAGAGCCGCCCATCTTTCAAGAAGCGCGGCGAGAGCTGGCCGCCGGCGAAGCGGTCGCCGACGAGCTCCGCGCGCTGTACACGCCGGCATGAATAAAATGTCGCGAGTTCATCCGCGAAAGCGCCCGGCGTCAGTTTGGTGAGACTGATCCAGTCGGCGTCGCCATTGGTGTCGGGGTGCCGTGTGGCGAGGCGGCTTTCGAATGCCTGCGCGTCGCGCAGGATCCCTTTGCTGGCAAGGTGGCCGATAAAATCGCTTTGCAACACGATAGAACCCAATGAATGTTTCTCAGTGGTTCTGACTTGAACTCTTACGTTCGGATTTCAGGCCGGCTGGTCAAAAATCCAGCTGTGCTCCCGCATATAATGTAAACATTTTACATATTGCTTTTGAAGCAGTAAGTCAATTTAAACTCCTCTATTCGAGTCTAGATTGCACTATTTTCTGCGTATGTGTTCCGTGATATATGCTATATACATAGTGATATGGTATCATATTGAGTAGCCGCATTCGGCTGAATGTTTCAGGGACAAAATTGAGACCGATTTGCCGCCTGCCTCATCCGGGGGTCGCCCTCTTCATCGTGATTTCGGTTGCCGGCATGGGCTCGGTATCGGCGGCCTGCGATTTGAGGTCCCCCGCCGGCAAAATCAAACATGCGATCCATCTGCAATTCGGCAATCTTCATCCGCATCGCGACAATCTAAATATTTCATCCGGTCTCGCGCGGATTGAAAAAGGTGCGGAGCACGCCGACCCGTAAAATATGCGTTGATTGGAGTTTTACTGTGCAATGCGTCGATCGGCATCGCCTTGAGCGGCGAGTTACGAAGGGTTTGGTGACGGCAATTCTGTTCGCCTCGTTGGCAGGATGCCTCTCGCCGCTGAGATCGCCGTATGAGATGGGTGGAGTAGGGCCGGGCGATGCGGTCGACCCGGCGCGCAACGCCGACCTTGTCGCGCATTATCCAAGTGCGGTCGGGGGAGAGGCGATCCTCACAGGTACACCTCCGCGGCCGCAAATCTTTCCAGGTACGGACGCAAGGTCAACGTCTTGGCCTAGATCATCGGGCAACGCCCAAGCGGATGATTTCCAGGACGTGGTGAGGACGCCTCGCGGCGGCGGCATCGAGGGGGCAGGTGCCGAAGGTTCGGGTATCGAAGTCAATTTCGACAATGCTGATATTCAGACCGTCGCCAAATCGATCCTGAGCGATACGCTCGGCCTGAACGTGGTCGTGGATCCTCGCATTCAGGGGAACGTGACGATCGTCTCGTCCGGGCCGATTCCGCGCAAGGATCTCTTTGCCGCTTTCGAAAACGTAATGCGCATGTCGAACGCAGCCGTCGTTCGCGACGGCAGTCTCGTGAAGATCTTGCCGCTGCCCGAGGCCGCCGGGGCCGGAAGAATTGCGTTGAATGCCGGCGGCGAAGCGGGATTTGGCGTGACGATCGTGCCGCTACGCTACGCCTCCGCCGCGGCGATTGCTAAGACGGCTGAGAATTTTCTTGCACGGCCGGGCGCCCTGCGCGCCGACACCACGCGGAACCTGCTGATGATCCAGGGGACCTTGTCCGAACGGCAGAACGCCTTGGATATGATCACAAGCTTCGATGTCGAATGGCTTCGAAATCAATCGGTCGGCATCTATCCTTTGAAAGCGACGTCGCCCGATACGATGATTCACGAATTGGAGCGCGTCTTCGAAACCGGGGAGGGTGGACAAGGACAGGGCATGATCAATTTCCAGCCGATCCCGCGTATGAATGCCGTGATGGCCGTATCGCATAACCGGAAAATTCTCGATCAGACCACGCAATGGATCAGGCGCCTCGACAAGTCGGATACGAGCGGAACAACGGTCCGCGTCTACCGACTCGAACATGGGGCGGCAGCGAAGATCGCTAAGATCCTGAACGATATTTTCGTTGGCCGCGGCGGCGGCGCGGCGGCCGATAATGCGGCAAGCCAGGTCGCGCCCGGCTCAAACAGCGGCCAGTCGAAATTGGATGCGCTGGGCGGCGGACTCAGTACGAGCGGTACCGCCACAAATAATACCAGCAACACGGCGATCAGTAACGCAAATCCTCAGCCCAATACGAGCCTCACGAATAATACAGGCGGCTTGACCGCCTCGTCCTTCGACGATTTTTCCGGAAGGGATAAGAAGAGCTCGGATTCCGAGGCGGCTTCGGGCAGTCTGCCGCGCGGCATATTCCAAAATGTGCGTATCACTGCCGACACGACCAATAATTCGATCATTATTTTTTCGAACCAAGATGATTATCGCGTCATCGAACGTTCGCTGCGGGAACTCGATCGTCCGCAATTGCAGGTTGCCATCGAGGCGACCATAGCAGAGGTCACGCTGACGGATGCTCTGCAATATGGCGTTCAATATTATATCGGCAGCAGCGACATAGGTGCCGGCAAAAACAACGGCTCGATCTCGCTGACGACTTCGGCCGCCACGGCGCTTATTTCGCAAGCGCTGCCGGGACTGAACGTTCTTTTGGGAAGCCAGGCCTCCCCGAAAGTGGTTCTTAGTGCGCTTTCCACATTGACCAGCGTGAAAGTTCTCTCGGCGCCGTCGCTTGTCGTGACGGATAATCAGCCGGCCTTCCTGCAGGTTGGCGATTCCGTGCCGATTTCGACAGGTTCGGCCACGGTGCTGTCTGCCTCGAATACAATCGTCAACACGATCACGATGCAGGACACGGGCGTCATTTTGAAAGTTTGGCCTCATATCCACGCCAATGGAATGGTCGAACTCGAAATCGAGCAGCAAGTTTCAAGCGTCGTCGGCGGCGTCTCGGCCGTAACCACCAATCTCAATCCGACGATTTCGCAACGGCGCATTCATTCGACGATTGCGGTGGTGAGCGGGCAGACCGTTCTACTCGGCGGCATGATGAAGGAAGAGGACGATAAGACCCAATCGGGCATTCCCCTCCTGCATGAGATTCGGGGCATCGGCGATTTGTTCGGCACGACAAATGGCACCAAGAACCGCACGGAAATCATCGTCTTCGTCAAGCCGAGTGTCATCCGTAACGGCTTCGACGCTCAAAACGTGGCTGAGGATTTCCGGGCTGGGCTCTCCACGATGCACAGCAATGCGACGGTCTTCTCCGGCAGAGACGCCCCCGAGCAAAGACCTATCGTCACAAAGTGAAGAAGGCCGAGGCGGCATGACAATGATGGCTGATGAACTCTCCGCTCCAAGCCTGCGGCCGAATTTCACGGTCCTGATTGGCGGGACCGGCTTTGCGGCGCTTTTATCCTTCATCTACCTTCCGTGGCCGTTGGCAATCGCATCGACCTGGCTCAATTTCCTGATGATCGCCGGAGCAGACGTCGATGCGCGGACCTTCTTATTGCCCGACGCCGTCACCTATGGTGCGATTGTTTCGGGAATTGTCGCCGCGCCGCTTCTCGATGTCGTGGATCCTTTGCGGGCGATAGGTCTGGCGATTCTGCGTGCCGGAGGCATGGGTCTTTTGCTGATCCTGCTGCGCCACTCCTATGCGCGCCTTCGAAAGACTGAGGGCTTGGGTCTCGGCGACGTCAAGCTCGCGGCGGCGGTGGGCGCTTGGCTACCCGTCGAGACTATCCCCATGTGTTTTGGCTTGGCGACGACGGCGGCATTGGTGTTTGTCTTGATCCGGGGACGCAAGCAAAAGCTCGACGAGCTGAAACTGCCGTTCGGCGCCTTTTTGTGTCCGGCCTTATGGCTCGTCTTCTTCGTCACCTCATTGCCGCGCTGAACCGGGCTTCGAAATTTCGGAGATAGGCATTGCCTCATCTTGCCCAAATCATCCTCTTGACCGGCGCCTTCGCCGCGGGTTCAGGCGCCGATGCCGCGACTTTGACGACCCGTCTCACCGGCAAAGGGACGATGATCGTCCTCAAAGGCGATATTGCACGAGAGGATTCCGAATCCCTTGCAAGGCTGATCCAGGCGGCACATGAGGAAGGCCATATCATACGCGGTCTTCAACTCGACTCCCCGGGCGGCAGCCTTCTCGGCGGTGTCAATCTCGCGCGTTTCATCCGCGATCATGCCGATCTGTCGGCGACGGTTGCCTCTGGAGCGACCTGTGCATCGGCTTGCTTCGTCGTCTTTGCTGCCGGTCATGAGAAATTCGCTGCCTTTGACAGCTTTGTAGGCGTTCACGGTGTGGCGGATAGATCGGGCCAGATGACCGGGGAGACCGAAGCGGCGACGCTTGCGATGGCGGGGCTTTGCCGGGATCTGGGCGTGCCAGCAAGCATCACGGAAAAGCTGATCGCGACGCCGGCCGACGAAATCGTTTGGCTCTCTTCGGAAGACTTGCGATCCATGGGCACGACCATGATCGGGCGTCCGGTTCAATCGCCGAAAGCTAGGCAGCGGGAGACGGCTCCGGGACGACAGGATCAGCAGGCGAGCGAGCTCAGAGTCGGGCCTTTGTCCAAGCCGCAATCGGATCTGGTCAAACTTGCTCTCGCTGCGGCTAAAGAGGCCAATTACACGACAGCCATCAAGCTCTGGCGGATCTTGGCCGCGCAAGGCCACGCACCCTCGCAATATAATCTCGGCCAAATGTATTATGCCGGGCAGAGCGTTCCGCAAGATTTCACCGAGGCTGTCAAATGGTATGAGAAGGCCGCCGACAAAGGCGTCGCGAATGCACAGCTCAGTCTCGGCCTTGCCTATGCGCTGGGTCGCGGCCTGCGCCAGGATCTGCCGAAAGCTTATAAATGGCTGAAGCTCGCCACCGAAAGTTTCGCCGACGGGCACGACCGTGAACAAGCTTTGAAGGCGCATGCCTTGATCGCGGCACGCATGACACCTGATGAAGTCGCCGAAGCGGAAAAGGAAACGCGCGACTGGACCAGATCACCTTAGAGCATCGACGCACAACTTGAACCGGGCCCTGCTTTTTGTCTTTATCGACGCATCAGAAGACTCCCGAAACCGGTTCGCAGCTTTGGTTCGATGTCTTCGTGCATTGAATCAGGCGCGAGAAGCTCATGATCAGCCGTTGATTTGCATGGCGCGCCAATTGTGCACGAAACCACGAACACCAACACGTCTGAATGACGTCACCTGGAGATACCAGCCAGCGACCGCAAGGGCGTTGGGCTCTCAAATTTCCATAGGTTCGTGCGACGAGCGATGCGGGGCAGGGACATCCCTCGACAGTCAGCTCAGAAAAAAGCTTAACATCGCGTACATCGATCGGGTGAAGTCGCCTCGCTTAAGGCACCGCGCAAAATTTACCGCAGCCTTACGACACACGATCCTTGCCGACTCTTCGTCGCCACCCAAGATCAAGACGCTCATCGGGCGATAGCCGTACTTGTACTTACGCGGTCGCGTCATAATCATTCACAAAAATAATTTGTCCGCTGGCGAGCCAGACTTTCTAAAACTGTCCCGAATTTCCTAAGCGGCTGGTATTGATAGCGGCGTACGCATCCAATGCGCCGCATAATTTAGCTTTCTCCTGGGGGCTAGTTTGACCCAACGATACCCCGTTGTTCTGGTCATCGACGATGATCAGAATATGCGATGGGCCATGCGGACCATCTTGATCAATGTCGGGTTCGGCGTCGTTGAAGCCGAAGCTGGCGAAGCCGGCCTCGAAATAGCAACCCGGTGCCGACCGCATACGGTTTTACTGGATGTGCGGCTGCCCGAGATCACCGGTGGTGAGGTGTTGAGGCGGCTCCGGCGTTTGGACCCGGATTTGCCGGTCATCATGGTGAGCGCCTATGGAAGTATTTCCGGCGCGGTCGATTTGATGCGCGACGGCGCTTTTGATTTCATCTCGAAGCCTTTTCGGGACGAGCTTCTCGTGGATACCGTACGGCGCGCGGTCGCGCGGCGATCAATCACGCACCCCATGTCCCACCCGACTGCAAACGTCCGCGCCAGCATTACCGCGACTATGGGGAAAAGCTCCGGCATACTGAAGCTCGCTGATCAGATCGAAGCCGTCGTCTCCACCGATTATTCCGTCGTCATTTATGGTGAGACGGGCGTTGGCAAGGAAGTCGTTGCCCATAGTCTCCATCAATATGGACCGCGTGCGGCTCAACCATTCGTTGTCATGGATTGCGGCGCAATCACGGAAACCCTTGTCGACAGCGAGTTCTTCGGCCACGAGAAGGGCGCCTACACGGGTGCAAATGGCCGCCACCACGGCTGCTTTGAAGTCGCCGCGAACGGAGGGACGATCTTTCTTGACGAGGTCGGAAACCTCCCCCGGAATGGACAAAAGGCTCTATTGAGAACCCTCGAAGAACACACCATTCGAAGGGTCGGTGGAACAGAATCCATCAAACTCGACGTGCGCGTCATAGCCGCTACGAATGACAATCTTAGGGAACAAGTCCAAGCTGGCAGCTTTCGCGAGGATCTTTTGTTCCGATTGGCGGAATATGTCATCATAATTCCACCGTTGCGCTCGAGGCCGGAGGATATTCCTTTTCTTGCGCAACGCTTCTTAATGCAGGCTCGCAAAGCCTTGGGGCGGTCTCAGATCGAAATCGTGCCCGCTGTGTTCGATCTGCTCTGTACTTATCAATGGCCGGGAAATGTCCGCGAACTGCGCAGCATCATGCGGCGAGCAGCTCTCACGACGTCGGGTATGGTGACGCCAGATGACTTAGCCAATGGCCTCGGCGACAGCATGCCCGTCTTACCCTCTCAGACAGCAGCCGGCCAGCCCACCTTGCGTCTTCGAGTCCGCGGTCAAATTCGCGCGATAGAGCGTGATGCTGTGTTCGATGCGCTCAAGCAGGCGGGAGGCAACAAGGCTGAAGCAGCCCGCCTCCTTGGGATCGACTACAAGACCTATCGTACGAAGTTGAAAATATTTGCAGAGCAGGATGGAGCAGCTGCCGATGGACGAAGTTGAGCCGCTTTCGCGACGCGACGATCGCGCCCATTCATCCGCCTTCACGAGCGAGAATGTGATCTGTCTTTTTGCCTTCGCAGAACACTCTCATGCACTCGAATGGCGTCTGCCTAATATCGCGATAGAGCAGCAGCTTATACTGCACCGCGTAGGACGTGTCGCGGCGCTTGTCGGCGTCGTTCCGAGCACAGACTATTGTGGCGCCGACGCCGAACACCATTTGGCCGACGTCGCTTGGCTTGCACCCCGTGCTCGCCGTCATGCCGAACTCGTGGAGTGGATGGCACAATGGTCGGCGGTCTTTCCGGCCCCATTCGGAACGATTTACATGGGCCTCCCCAGTTTGACCGCGTTTATGGATGCGCATGAGGCCACGATCGCCACCTTCCTGCGATCGGTCGCGGGCAAGGAGGAATGGGAGCTGAGGGCGACCGCTCAATTCGATGACCCAGAGACCTTGGACCAATTGGCATGTAGCGCTTGGCCGGACTGGCGAACCCTATCGAAGGGTGCGCGCTACATGCGGCTCTGCCGGGATAAAAGCGCTATCTTCGAGTTCGGCCGGACCCAAGCCGCCGCGTTTGCTCACAACTTTGTTGCAGAGCTTGGACAATTCGCAAGTGACTTGAAACCGCTTGGCCTCACCTGCTCAGCCGATCCGCGCGGGAGCGCTTCTCTCGCACGTTATGCCCTTCTCGTGGACAAGGCGAACATCGCTGCCATTAGAGAACGCATACACCAAATCGTCCCGATAGCATCGCGACAACATCTTACGATGACTTTATTAGGACCGTGGCCACCGTTCAGTTTTCGACCGGATTTGAAATAGCCGCGTGAGGCTTCATTTTCATTCCAAGTCCACCCGCCGCATTCGTAGGATGAGCTAACAGACGCAACAATATATGTGCATTTGACGGCGGTGCTTTTTTTAAAATCAATTCAAGTTGAAACGATTACAGGTGACGGCGAAGGGAATATGACCCGCGCCTTCGGGGTTGCCCGCCCGCCTTTCCTTGACGGCACCGCGAAGCTTCATCCTGCGTGCGCTGTTAAGTGCAGGATATAGCGCACTTATCAGGAATCCTCTCGACGCATCTCCGGTTGGCTTCGTTCTTGCGCTTCGGGATGTAGCCGAACGAGCGTCGACTTGTTTCGGCATTGACCAAGAGCTCAAGGTGTTCACCAAGGAGAACCTCATGGCACGCGTACAAAAGTCCACCGACTCGTCGAGCCTCGCCGAAGTCGTTGATCGGATCCTCGACAAAGGCATAGTGATCGATGCATGGGTCAAGATCTCACTCGTCGGAATTGAACTGATCACGATCGAAGCTCGTGTCGTGGTGGCCTCCGTCGAGACCTATCTCAAATATGCCGAAGCCGTTGGCCTCACCTCCTCAGCCGCCGCACCAGCGTAACGCGGTATCCAGAATGCCGGGAGGGCGAAGACCTCCCACTTCGCGCTCCCGGCAGCCAAGCATCTGAAACGGAGAACGAGAATGGCAAAAATGGCGGAAGGCATGGCACGTATGGCGAGCGGAATCGCATCGGATCGCAAGCATCGCAGTGAGTTAGCGACGGAAATCAAGGCCATAACAAGAAGCCGCTGCGTGGATGTCCATTCATTTCTCAAAGGTTTGAAGACATCGCGCACTAAAGTCAGCCGCGAGCGGATGGCGGATGCGGCGAAGATGGTGCGTGCGCGGCACAATGAAGTTCATGTGTGGCTGGGCGACCTGAAGATGTCGCGCGGCAAGGCTGCGACCGAGCAGAGAAAGCAAGCACACGTAATAAATATCGCTCGCCGGAAAGACGTGAAGGCACTCCTAAGTGCCTTTGCTAAAGACGGAAAGGAGCGCAAGAAGCACTTCCAGGAAAGTGCGGCTGCCTTCGTAAAGGACCTGGCCACTGGCGTTGCATCGCTTCTCGATAGTTTCGACGTGCAAGACAACGATCGTGCGAAGGCCACCCACGAAAAGCTGGCCTCCTATGCTGCCGAGCGGCGTGAAGCGGAGGCGGCCTGGCACGCAAGTCCGGAAGCCGCCCACCGGCCAAGTCAGCCGGCCGCGCCAACGGCGGCTCATGACGCAAAGGGGCACTCGTCGCCAGGCGCTCCTGGTGACCCGCATTTCTCTGCTCAACCCATGGACGTAAGCACTCAGCCAAGTAAGCGCCCATTTGTCAATTTGGGTCATCGCGGATCAAAAGGAGAGTCAAAATGAGTGCTCTTGCATTAGCAAGCCTCGATGCGGGCGCCGATGAGGCGGCGGTTGAGGTCGATGGCTCGATAGCTTTGGGGCCGAGCAACTCTTTCGTGACCTCGCCGGCGGTTCAAGAAATTACCGAACGCGCTCTCGCCTATTTGCAAGCAGGCTATGCGGTACATTTCTCCGGACCTGCAGGGACGGGTAAGACGACACTCGCATTCCACGTTGCCGCTCAACTTGGGCGCCCGATGATCCTCCTGCATGGCGATCACGAATTCGGCAGTTCCGATCTGATTGGTCGCGAGAGCGGCTATCATAAGTCGCGCGTCGTCGACAATTATATCGCTTCGGTCGTCAAGCTTGAAGAAGAAGGCCGCGCGCTTTGGATTGATAATCGCATAACGACCGCGTGCCGGCTCGGACACTCGATCATTTACGATGAGTTCAATCGCAGTAAACCCGAAGCCAATAATCCATTTTTGAGTATCTTGTCGGAGGGTGTTCTCAACGTACCGGGATTGCATGGTCGCGGCGAAGGCTACGTCAACGTTCATCCCCGCTTTCGCGCCATCTTCACGTCGAACCCGGCTGAATACGCGGGTGTCTACCGCACCCAAGATGCTTTGCTCGACCGTATGATCACGCTGCATCTTGGTCACTACGACAGAGATACGGAAATCGCCATTACTGCCAGCAAATCAGGCATCGATCCGGAACGTGCAACACGGATTGTAGATGTGGTGAGGCTATGCCGGTCTGAGGGAAAAGATCCGCATTACCCAACTTTACGCGCGTCAATCGCGATCGCTCGCGTGCTTGCTGCGCGAGGCGGTGAAGCGAGCCTCCGCAACCCCGTCTTTCTCTGGGTCTGCCAGGACATTCTCGGGCAGACGGCCGCGAATGGAAAGAGAGATGGCGAGGAATCTTCGGCCTTCGTCGAGCTTCTTCTGAAGCGCTTGGAGTTCGCCCCTAGTGGCAGGGTAGTCATGCCATCTTCCCCGCTGCCTGAACGTCAGACGGCCGCGCACGCCAATGGAGGCAATTGACGATGTCGGCATATGGACGGCCTGTAAAGGGACTTTCCGATCTGCGAACGCTGACCGGGCGCTCGGACACGCAAATTCCCGCTCATAAGGCTTATCTTAGGATCAGTTTTCTAGAACTCGAGCGCGCGCGGCGCAAGCTTGAGTTGCGCGCGGCCGGCGATCGCTTGGATACTATTCACGCGCGCTTTCGCGAGATCGATGCCGAAGTCGCCGATATTCTCGCAAGCCTGAACGGTACAGCGCCGCGCGCCCATGCGCTCGAAGCGCGGCATCGTTCGCCCGTCGGCCGACATCCGGTTAAGCGGCAATTTCAAATATCCTACTAAATGCCGGCGCGATAGCGCCGGGCCAAGACCAATCAACCGTTCGGTTTAGGGAGACTATCGAATGTTACCGAAGAATGAACATCCCGCACATGGTCCGCATCATCAACAAAAGGCGCCGATGATTAAAGTGGCTCCGGCAGCGCATCAGGTGACAACGCTTACAGGCGGGGTCTCTGCAGCCCGGGCCGCGGTGCAGCAGTTTCTCGCGACAGAACTAGGGGCACGCGAGATCCGCATCACCAAGATTGCGCCGCAAGATCATGGCTTGGACGGATGGGCCGCGGAGGCTGAAATCCTCGTGCCAAATCTCGAGGTCAAGATGCTCGGACTTCCACTGACGCAGGAAGTCCTTGAATGCGAGCATTATGCGATCGAACTTGAACCGGATCTGAGCGTCAGATCCTACGGGCATCTTGGTCCGGAGAGCGACTAAAGGGAAGATCGCTTCAACTTGAAGCAAATCTCACTCCCTTTCGTTTCGATTATAGCGTCAACTGGACGAGATGATCTGGCCCTTCCGAAGGTCACGATCGTAATTATAGAGAGCAGCTCGGAACATTTCCGCAAAACGTATGATGTGGTGTCGGAGGGTGGTTCATGGGCCTTTATGTTTATGCAGTCGGTAATGCCGACGATGATGAGCCGCCGCCCTTGCAAGGTGTCCTCGACCAACCGGCCTATCGGCTCGATGCCGGACCCTTTTGTGCCGTTGTAAGTGAATGTCCAATGGAGACGGTGCGTGCGGAACGCCGGCACATCGCGGCTGCTCAGCGCGTGCTTTCCGCCCTCAATAGGGAATTCGATTTTCTGCCGATGGCCTTCGGGACTGTGACAAGCTCTGCGGCCGATCTTCGCGGTTTCCTTGAGGCGCACCATGAGGCTTTGACAGCGCAACTAAAGCGCGTTTCCGGGGCGGTCGAGATGAGCTTACGCTTGAGTCTCGATGTGCCTGATCCAATCGCTTATCTGGTGGAGCGGACACCCGCACTGGTCGCGGCGCGGACTCGGGTTTTTGGGAGCAATCGAAAAGCAACTTACGACGCAAAAATCCGGCTCGGCCAAATGTTTGATGAGGCCTTGCGCACCTATCGCGAAACCCGCGCGACACAGGTTGTGGCGGGGATCGGGGACTTCTGCGCCGAAGTTATATCTTTGCCAGTTCGTAAGGAGACGGAGATTGCCAATCTCGCTGCGCTGGTTGCTCGGTCCAAGCGCGATGAATTTGACGAGGCTGTCCATGTTTCGGCGACACAGATCGATGAAGATATAACCTTCAATGTCAGCGGCCCCTGGCCTCCGCATAATTTCGTGCAATTCGACCCAGGCAACCGATAGATCATGCATTGAGACTCTCGAACACGGAGAACGTAACGTCATGATCATTATAGACAGTCTGTTATCAGCTCCGCTGCGAGGCCTGATGTTCGTTCTTAAGAAAGTCGACGAAGCGGTCAGGCAGGAGATGGAAGACGACGAACGGGCGATCATGGCCAGCCTCTCTGCACTCCACCTCTCGCTCAACGAAGGTGCGATCACGGAAGCGGAGTTCGACAGGCGCGAAACGGAACTGCTGGACGAACTCGATCTTTTGCGCGCGAAGGGTGGAAGCGATGCCGATGCACACTCCTGAGTCCGGCTCATCCGCATCGGCACAAACTCATCATGGGCATTTGTCGCTGGCGGCAGCGCTTGACCGAATTCTTCAACGCGGCGTTGCCGTACAAGGCAATCTGACGATTGGGCTCGCGGACGTCGATCTATTGTATCTCGATCTCCGCCTTCTGCTCGGCTCGGTCGATGTGATCTGGCCGGATGGCGGTCCGCCTGTTACCGCGGTTTCTCCGATTCTCCCATCCTCACCCGCGGCGCCATCATCGCCTTCACCACCGCCGCCAATCGCTAGCACGGGGACAGGACCGCGCAACGGTCCTCAGACCAGCACCTCCAATAGTCTACCAATTATCCTGAATGAAGGTCCTGGCGCGAACGGATCCTCGACCGCGCAAGGCCTTCTTCGGCTCGTGCTTACGCTCGTAAAACTACTTCACGATGTGCTCGAGCGGCAAGCTGTGCGCCGCATGGAAGCCGGGCGGCTCACGGATATGCAGATCGAAGATGTCGGAACGGCGCTTTTTGCTCAAGCCCAGGAAATCCTGCGCCTGCAGCGCCAATTCGGCTTTGCCGAAAAGGATCTCTCTCTCGATCTCGGTGTGCCTGATGGCGCCCTGTGAAAGGTATTGCAATGTCGTCCGCCCAATCCATGCCGCATTCGGTTGAAAGCACAAATCTTGCTGATCTGCTCGAGCGTATTCTCGATAAAGGGGTCGTTGTCGCCGGCGACATTTCGATCAAGCTCGTTGAGGTGGAGCTTTTGACGATTCAGTTGCGGCTCGTGATCTGTTCTGTCGACAAGGCACGCGAACTCGGCCTCGATTGGTGGAACCATAACGGCGGTAAGGACCGCTTGACCTCCGAGCATACAGCCGCGTTGGGAGCGATGGATGAACGGTTGGACCGGATCGAGCAGGCGCTCGGCGCCGTCATCGCAACGCCGTTCGAACAAAGGAGCACGGCTCATGAGTAAGAGAGATCCAAGCGATAACGAAGATGTCACCGGCGCGGCGGGCTTCACCAAGATCGCACGTGGGCTTTCAGATCTGTTCAACGTGCTCGCCGATTTTGACCAGCTTCCGCGCCGGGGCCGGCATGAGAAGGATGGCCGGGTGATGGAATATTCATTCGGGACACGTACGCTGGACGACGCGGCGAGTGGGCGGAGCTCCGCGACTGAGGAGCCATCGACGCGTTCGGCAGCGCCGCCGCGAAGGACCGCGAAGAAAAGCGCGCTTGAAGTCCTTGAGCCCGTGACGGACACCTTCGACGAACCTGAGGAAATTGTCTTTCTGTTTGAATTGCCGGGTGTCGAACGCAAAGACATTCGGTGCGTCCTCGACGGAGATATCCTGCTGCTCGAGGCAAAAGCCGCTGAGCGGCTCTACCGGAAGGAAATGTTGATTGAAGAAAAGCTTGCCCCGGGTTCACCGCGTCTCAATTTACACAACGGTATCTTGGAGGTGCGGCTGAGCAAACATAGCTGATCCACGTCGCGTGCAAAATAGCGAGGCTCAGTCCGGCAATGACATGCAGCCGCTTGGCGGCTGAAGACGAAGGACGGCAAATGGAGCAAGCCGCGAGATGGCGCGATTGATCTACGTTCCAGTGGTCCACAGTACAGCGGAAATGGGGTCCGCCGCGCCGGCTTACAAAGCGGCTTTCGTTGCCCGTTATGGTGCGGCCAAATGGGTAGAACGGTCCGCCGAATTCAATGCAATTTGGCGCGCCATCGCCGGCGCGATCAAGACAGAAGGCTTCGATTTCAAGCATGTCAAGCTCTATCAAGACAGTCTGCCGGTCTGTGGCCACGAGAAGGAGCTGGTGCGTGAGTTGGCAGCCCAGGGGAGCTGCAATCATCAGCTCCTGGAGGGTCTCGTGAACGAGGGTGCGACACTCGTCGGCACCGAGTCGCCGAGCTTGCTTCTCGACGAATATAAGCTGCTGCAATCGCCGGAGCGCACGGAGAAGCAAGAGGCAGCTCTGCTTGAAGCGCGTGACCGGTTCATCGCCGGGCAAATCGATGCCACGCTTACCGATGACGAAAACGGCATCCTTTTCATTGGCGCCCTGCATAAGGTCGATAAATTTCTGCCTCAACGCATCAAGGTCGCCTATCTGGCGGTGCGCGGCCAATAGCTTCGGTCAAGGACCGGAAATGGAGAAGCCCCGTGTTGGACGTACCGGAAAACGACGAGAAGTGGCGTCTCACAGTCGTCGAGGCGCGGCGCGATGATGTTGGACGCGGCATCGTCCGGGTTGATCCCGAAACATTGCGGCAGATCGGCGCTTCACCGGGCGACGTGCTGGAGATTGAAGGCCGCTCGAAGACCGTCGCGAAAGCCATGCCGACGTTCAAGGAAGAGCGAGGACAGCAGATCATCCAGCTCGATGGCGTTGCCCGCACCAATGCAGGCCTGACCCTTGGTCAAAAGGCGTCGATCAAGAAGGTCGCTCACGCCGTCGCGCGCCGCGTGGTCGTCGCGCCTATGGGCGCAGGCGCGTTGCACGAGGATGAAATCGACCATACGGCGCGCCGGCTCGACGGGCTCGCCGTCAAGACGGGCGATCGTGTGCGGATCGCTCTATTCGGCGGAAATCATCGCGATTTCCATATCGTCCGGACCGAACCGGATGGGCCGGTGATCATCCATCCAGACACTTTGCTCACCCTCGAAAGCGTCCGCGGCGGCGCTGCGAGCCAGGCATCCGCCGCGACAGAAGACATCGTGACCTACGATGATCTCGGCGGCATGGAGCGGGAAGTCGCCCGAATCCGCGAAATGATCGAGCTGCCGCTCACCCATCCGGAAATTTTCGAGCGGCTCGGCATGACGCCGCCAAAGGGCGTCCTGCTGCATGGACTGCCGGGCTGTGGCAAGACTCTGCTGGCACGGGCGGTGGCGCACGAAGCGGACGCGGCCTTCATCTATGTCAGCGGCCCGGAGATCATTCAAAAATTTTACGGCGAGAGCGAAGCGCAATTGCGCAAAATCTTCGATGATGCCCGAAAGCGTGCACCCTGCATCATTTTTTTCGATGAGATCGATGCTGTCGCTCCGAAGCGTGACCGCGTCGAGGGCGAGGTCGAAAAGCGCGTGGTTGCGCAACTTCTCGCCTTGATGGACGGTCTCAAGAGCCGTGGCGATGTGATCGTGATGGCGGCGACAAACCGCCCGAACTCGATCGATCCGGCGCTACGCAGGCCAGGCCGTTTCGACCGCGAGATCGCGATAGGCATTCCGAACGAGCATGCGCGGCGCGAGATCCTGCAGATCTATGCGCGCGGCATGCCGCTCGCTGAGGGTGTGGACCTGGCCGATCTGGCAGCGACGACACATGGTTTTACCGGCGCTGATCTGAATGCGCTTTGCCGCGAGGCGGCCATGGCGGCTTTGCGGCGCCAGCTTCCGGAACTTTCGCTGGCTTCGGGCCCGGTTCCTTATGAGGCATTGATGACCATGGAGGTCAAAATGTCGGACTTCCTTGAGGGATTGAGCGAAGTAGCGCCATCGGGGCTGCGCGAGGTCGCCGTCGAAGTACCGAATGTGCGGTGGGAGGATGTGGGTGGCCTCGAATCGGTTAAAGAAACTCTGCTCGAAACCATTGCCTGGCCCTTGAGCCAACCGGCCTTATTTGAAAAGATCGGACTGCAGCCGCCGCGCGGTATCTTGCTCTACGGGCCGCCAGGAAATGGCAAGACGCTCCTGGTGAAGGCGCTGGCGACCCAGAGCAATCTCAATTTCATTTCGGTGAAGGGCCCGGAACTTTTATCGAAATATATTGGTGAGTCCGAACAGGGTGTGCGCGAGCTTTTCGCGCGCGCGCGCCATGCGGCCCCGTGCATTATCTTTCTAGACGAAGTCGATGCCCTGGCGCCGAAGCGCGGCTTGGACGGACGCTCGCCGGTCACGGATAGGGTTGTCAGCCAATTATTGACCGAACTCGATGGCGTCGAAGCTCTGAAAGACGTCTGGGTAATCGCAGCCACCAATCGGCTCGACATCATCGACGATGCGCTGCTGCGTCCTGGCCGGCTCGACTTTCACTTGGAGGTTGGCAAGCCGGATTACGACGCGCGTACGGCGATTCTCAAGGTGCATTTGAGCAAAAAGCCGATCGACGACCGCATCAACCGCGCCGCCTTGGCCGAAGTCACGGACGGGATGTCGGCGGCGGAAATCCGCTTCCTTTGCGATCGCGCCGCCTTGAATGCGCTTCGCCGCGTCTTTCCCGCCTCGGGCGCCGAATCGTTCGATACTGGGGCATTGCGCGTCGAACAGCGCGACTTCGACGAAGCCCTGGCGAGCCAAGCTAGCTCTTCGCCGCCCTACGTTCCACAGCCGACAGCAGTCATCATGTGATGCCTGACTTGATCACCGGACAGACGTCATTACAGGAGGACATGTTATGGAATTTGAACAATCGATGCTGCTCACCGCCGTTTGGGAAGACCGCCGGTCGGAAACGATCTATCGCAGTCTCAATCATCTACTGGCCATGGCGCACAAATACCGCGATGAGGGCTGTTTACGGCAGGCCATGGATCTCTATTGGATGCTATCGGAAGAGCATTCCGAGACGGTACAAGCGCAGGAGGCCAGGGAAAGCCTGCTCGACTTGGGCGAGACCTATGAACGCGAGGCCGAGCGGCACACGGCGCGCGCGGTCTATGAACGCTTAAGTGACGTCCATGGACATGCTTTTTGAAAACTTTCTATTCTGAACGGTGGAATGTTGGGCGCGCCAATTGCGTAGCTATGAACACCTATGCGTCTAAATCGACACCCTCTCGACAGATTGCCTTCCGGTGAACGTGCCGATTGGCTGTGCACGGACTTTCTTCTGAACCTTTCACGTTACGCGGGTTGGTTTTGGAACTGGCAGGGCTTGGCGAATGTCGATTACGGAAGCGTTTGGGCGTTTGTCCATCAAGAGGGCTTGAGCTTCAAAAAAGCGTTATGCCAAGTGAGCAAACCCGTCCTGATGTGGCTCGCAAACGAGCCGCTGGAAAACCTATCAAGACAGGATCACCGCAAGCGTCTCGTATTCATCGATGAGACCTGGATCAAGACGAATATGGCGCCGCTGCGCGGTTGGCGACAGCTTTAAGGCCTATGTCGAGGTTCTGGTTCCGGCGCTTGAACCAGGTGATGTCGTCGTGCTCGACAATCTTGGCAGTCACAAGAGCAAAGCGGTCCAGCATACCATTCGCGCCGTTTTGGCGCGCATCTCTTCTCTTTGCCGCCCTACAGCCCAGACCTCGATCCGATCGAGCAAGTGTTCGCCAAGCTCAAACATCTCACGCGCAAAGCCAGCCAACGCACCGTCGAAAGCACATGGCGCAAAACAGCCGAACTGCTTAGCTCAATTCCAATGATACAGGTGTTCGCAGTTTCATCCTGTAAGGTGTGCCAAAACCAATAACTCAAAACCACGCTATCCAGGGTGCAATCCGCGCCTGCTATCCAGCCCCTTTCCAACCATCAAAAGCACCTCGCTAAGCCGTCGCGGGCAGGCTGATTTTTGTTTGCCTCACGCGAATAGAGTTCAACTTGCCGGAGGTTGCGATGGCCAAGGATCGCGGCGGACATGCAGGCAGAGCCGTCCGCTTCCGCGATGCGCTCGCCTAGTGTCTTTTTCACTGCGGGGCCACCTCCAATAGGCGCAAGAACAACTAGAACAAAATAAAAACGGTCAAATGGAAAACGCGACCGCGGGAACTTTTGTCCGGAGCGTGCAAATGGCTTGCGGCCCGGCATGGGAGCAGCGGGCTGGGGGCGGCCATTGTGGGGAGTACTTAGGACTATAGCATGTATTGTTATGATTATACCTAGATAGATATACGTATAAGTTTGAATGCCTATGTATTATAGGCAAATATAAGTAGTAGTAGTAGATAACTATACATTATTTAATCCAAAAAAAGCAAATCTGCTGTTACGTTTTATTCACGCGGCTCGGCTCATAACGGTGATGAATAGGTGGACTTATCCACTCAGCACCGGCTTTGACTCATGCAAAAGCATTTAACGGTATCGCCTCAATCGATCAGCTTGATGATCGGCTTCGCCGAAGGCGCGGCCATCACGGCAACAATACTTGCCGGGCAAATCATTTATCAATTTGTTGGGCTCGGCCAGCCCAGCACGATGGATGCCGGAATCGGCATCGGGCTGATCGCGACGCTGATCTATATTTGCCTCGCCCACGCCGCCGAGCTTTACCGGCTGCCCGCCTTCCTCAACCCACAGCGGCATGTCAGCGAAATCGTCGCGATTTGGGCCGCCTGCCTGTTATCACTTGCCGCCATCCTTTACCTCTTCGAGATCAACACTGGGCTATCGCGCGGCTCGCTGATTGCCTTTTCAAGCCTTGGACTGCCAATCCTCCTTGGAGGAAGGCTCAGCGTCGCCGAGACCATCAGAAGCAGGATCGAGAAGGGCGGAATTACCGGACGCCCCGTCATTGCCATCGGCGATGCTGACGAGCTCGACGCGCTTAGCCCTTCGTGCCTCTTTCATGAGTTCGGCATGCAAGAGGTCGGGCGCATCGTTGTCGACCCATACACGTCAAGCAATAGCGAGTCGGTTGGGCGTTCCATTGCGATCGAAGAGGCGCTGACAATGGCGCGCCAACGGAAGGCCGTAGAACTCATCGTTGCCGTGCCGCCGGAGGAGCGCCGTCTGCTGCTCGAAATCTATGACGGTTTGCGGCACTCACCGCTACCCGTCCGGCTGATGCCAGACAAAAGTCTGCGCGGGCTGTTGCAAAGGCAGAACGGCCGGACCGCCAGTCCAATGCCGATGATCCGGCTGCAGAACGCGCCGATGACATGGCTCCAGAAATCGCTCAAACGATTCATGGATCTCGCTCTGTCGGCGCTTGGCATTCTCATACTGCTGCCGCTGTTTGCCATAATCGCCATCTTGATCAAGCTCGATAGTTCCGGGCCGGTCATCTTTCGACAGCACCGCAACGGCTTCGACCAGAAGCCCTTCACCATCTATAAATTCAGAACCATGCGAGTTCTGGAGGATGATGAAACGATCACCCAGGTCCAGAAAGAAGATCCACGCGTCACGCGGATCGGGCGCTTCCTGCGGCGTTCTAGCGCCGACGAACTGCCACAGTTCCTGAATGTCTTCAAGGGTAACATGTCTCTTGTCGGGCCGCGCCCGCATGCGATCTTCCTGGATACGCAATATAGGCGGACTGTCGACGCCTATTGCTTCCGGCATCATTTCAAGCCTGGCATTACCGGATGGGCGCAAGTCAATCGGGCCCGTGGCGAGGCCAAACGCATCGAGCAGATACAACACCGGATCGAACTCGACCTTTGGTACATCGACAACTGGTCGATCCTGCTGGACATGCGCATCCTTTGGCGCACCTGCTTCGAAGTGCTCAAACTCGAGGCCTATTGAGCTAGCTCGGAAGCGACAGGAGGCAGGCATGAAGCTGATCACATCTGGGCTGAGCGAAACCATGGCTGGCAAGGCCACCGCGTCACTTGCCGCGGCGCAAAAGGCCATCCGCGCGACCATGCTCGATATCGCCATCTCCTACATTAATTATGCCGCGGTTCGTGAAAATGAGCGGCTCGAGCAACATCTTTGCAACGTCGAGAAACTCGAAGAACAGCTCGCTGATGAGGAGCTGCAAGCATCTGCAGACGAAGCTGCCAGATTGCTGCGGGAGCTTGCCAAGGCGAACGCTCTCTACGACAGCACCCATGCAAAATGGGATCACTACATCGATAAATGGCAATGGCTCTGGAAGCAGCGCTACCCGCAGCAGAATGTCTCCTGAGCTACAGCCTCAAGCCTTCAGCTAACGTGAGTCATGAAGTCTGGAAGCATAGCCCCAAGTCTTTGCAGGTTCAGATCATGAAAGCCAATAGACCTGACATCGGCCGCCACGACAGCTATTAAGCCTTTAAGTCATTATACTTAGTCAGGCTGGCGAAAGCCGACTCTTCGAATTTGTGCATGGCCGCCCCCGAAGCGACCGCAAAGGAATGAAGAGCCCCGTCAGCCCAGCACTGGTGGGGCTCTTTGTTCATCGCGCGAGCGGAATCCCGGCGGCCTTTCAGCTTAGGTTCATCGCAGGCTCTTAGATTTCACATCGCCAGTCCAGCCGGCGCAGATCCCCATGACCTTTTGCCTCGTCGGTTCCGGCCGGCGGGGCCTTTTTGTGCCTTTCCCAGGCCAAGGAGGCCGCTCCGCATGAGCAAACGCGGGTGCCGTCGGCCAGCCGCGCGCCGAAGCACATTAAAAGAAAACTTAATTGCAAGAGGACGGACCCACGCCAAATTTTAGACAGATCACGCCGCCGAAGTGGATCGGAAAATATTGCCATGTCTCTTTTAAACAAAGCTGCGAGGATCATACGGACGGCATTCGTCATGAGCCTTCTTGCGGCCCTACCGCTCGCCAGTCATGCACTCGCGCGTCCCTATGCGCCCGCGCTGTCATGCGAGAGGCTCAAAGGCATGATCCAGGCGAATGGCGCGATGGTCGTGAGCACCGGTCAATTCACCTTTGACCGGTTCGTTCGAGATCAAGGATTTTGCATGACCGATGAAATCACGGAACCGGCATGGGTGGTGTCGTCGAACAGTGCCGAGTGTTTCATCGGATACACCTGCGGCGGCCGCGAGCCCAGCGGAAATTAGATCGCTTATTGGGCTTCTCGGCGGCCGAAACTCACGACATTCGCGGCACACAGATTCGGTGCTTCGAATTCCGTGAGCATTGCCAACGCCTCGGCGATGAGGCTTTCCCCTACGTCCATTTCGTCTTCGGTGCTGGAAGAGGCCGTCCGCCTTGATCTGCCCAAAAGCTCTGCCTTCTGTCGCTCGAACTCGGCGCGCGTCAAAATTCCGCGCTTCAGCCGATTGGAAAGCTTGCGGAGCTCATCCGCCTTATGTCTTCCGCCAGCTTGAAGTTTGATGATGTCGCTTGGCACGGTGCGCTCCTCGGTCTTCGCCAAAGCTAAAGCGCGATTTGCAAGGTGGCTTTAAAAAGCCGCGTGCAATTTAGTCGATATTGAAAGTAAACGGTTAAGCGTTTCTCTCGGCGTGATGCTACTTGATCGCCGTGATCTCGATCTCTTGGCTGTTGACCGCGACGACATCGCCGACGCTTTTGCCAATCAGCGCGCGCGCGACCGGAGAGACGTAGGAGATCGATCCGCTGGCGGGATCGGCCTCGTCCTCGCCGACGATCCGGAACACCTGCTTTCGACCGTCTTCGCGTTCGAACGTGACCTCATGACCGAAGCTCACAACATCGGCCTTGGGCGGCGGCGCTTTCACCTGGGCGCTTGCTACCCGCGCGGTGTAATAACGCAAGTCGCGCGCGGCAGGCGCCGCGGCCCGCCGCCGTTCGTTGATATCCTCGATCGTCTGAGCCGCGGCAACGGCGGCTCTCGCCGTGGCTATGGCTGTCTTCAGAAGCTCCAAGCCGGCGGGGGTCACGAAATTCGGATGCGGCGAGATGACCCGGTCTGGAAGCTCGACCTCTGCCGCTGTTTCGGCGCTTTCCTCACGCGTGAACGCTACGCTCATGTCTATCCTTCCAATGCCGAAGCGAGGCCAATCTCATGCAACGATTGAAGGGTCCAAATGGCTCCCTTCGATCGTGGATTATCGGCCGGTGACGCCGCCGCGGTCGACGCGATTACGCAAGGCGTGCAACCGGGTCTCCATTTTGTCGCGAATGCATTCATTGATGGCAGGGCCCGGATGCGCACTATGATGCGAGGCCCAGCCGCAGCCGCTGCGTTGTTTTATAAAGGCGAGCTGGCTTTGCGCGAGCCCATGGCGGTCATCGCCTGAAAATTCTGCCAGTCCGCGATCGTAGAGCGCGGCGATCTCACGGTCCATGGCGACGAATTCGGGCGACTCGCAGATCGTCTTTTCGATCGTCGTCGACGCTTTTTTGCAATTGATGGGCGGTGTCGCGGCACACGCGGGCACCGCCGCCGAAAAACACGCCCCAGCCGTGAAAGCGAATGCAAGAATCCTTCTAGCTTTCATTCCCCAATCCTTGTGATCAGCGGTGTCGATGGGTCTCACTCTAACGCAGGATAGATCGCGTGCAATGAGAGAGCAGGGTGAAAAAAGCGATCATCGCGGAGGCGATGAATCCACCTCGTGCGAAAATACATATGTTCCCGGCCATACGTCTTGTCTGGATGCAGGACGATGCCGCGCGACGCGGATTCCCTGTGGATGAGCACCGACTCCGGAACGAAGACAGTCGCCCATCCGTGTTCCGCCAACCGCAAGCAGAGGTCTATATCGTTGAGCTCGACCGGCAAATTCACGGCGTCGAAACCGCTCACCGCATCGAACTTGCGCTTCTCCACGGCGAGGCAGGCAGCGGTGACCGACGAAACCTCATGCGGCACACGCAATCGCCCGAGATAGCCTGGGTCGTCTTTTGGCAAGGTTCTTTCAAAGTGACCGGCGCGGCCACCCATGCCGAGCACGACGCCCGCATGTTGCACGCGCCCGTTTGGATAGAGCAATTTTGCACCAACGGCGCCGACGCCCGGCCGCTGCGCCCAGTGAAGCAATGGCTCGAGCCACGTCTCGTCGATGATTTCCGTATCGTTGTTCAGAAACATGAGCACCGGCGCGAGGGCTTCTGCCGCCGCATCATTGCAAAAACTGGCGAAATTGAATGCCCCCGGACGCGATATCACGCGGAAGTGCGGCTCATGCGCCAATTGGTCGAGCAGACGGCGCGCTTGGCTTTGTTCGGTTCCATTATCGACGACGATGATCTCGATACCGTCCAGGCATGTCTTCCTCCGAAGGCTTTCGACACAGGTGCTGAGAAGATCGAATCTGTCCTTTGTCGGAATGATGAGGGTCGCGCGCGGAGAGAACCCCGAAGCGATGCTCACACGCCCGCTTTTTTCGGTGTGTGGCGCATGGGCGTAAGCCGGGGGTGCGCCACGCCGGGATCGCATGACCCGCCTGATGTGTGCGACCTCGGCCTTTAACCGCGTCTCGCCGGACAGGTTTTCAGCCGGCCGCAGCCATTCGATCGCGCTTGGCATACGCTCTTTCAGAAAGCAGACACGAAAAAACGTCGCCGTGCCGGTGAGACCCATGCCGACGGCGGCGCTCCAATCCGGTCTGAGCTGCGGAGCGAAATGGCGGCCGTCTTTGCCGACGAACTCCTCATCTCCGTAGAAAATATCCGTCTTCGAATGGCGGCTGCCCATTTCGACAAAGACGGGAAGTGAATAGGCCGGAATTGAATCAGACATCGCAATGGGCGCTATGAAATCATCGTCCGACAGACCGTGGAGCAAGTCCGCGCCAAGCCGATCCGGCGAAATGATCGCAAGCTTCGTGCTCAAGCCGGCGTCTTGCCGCGCGGAAAATGCGAAGTCCTTCGATGGCGCGACAATAGCAATCGACCAGTTCGGATAGGATTGAGTATCAAGTTCCGACAGAAGGCGTGTTACGTCCGCAGCGCTTGCGCCGTCTGGAAAGCCGAGAAACCTGACATGCGGCCCGCGGGTCCAATCCGTTCTTGGAACATCGAATTGATCGAGGTCGAGTTGCCTCGTTCTCCGTTCGCGCCATTCATTGTAAGTTGCGAAACTTTGTGCCGAGAGCGCCTTCTTAAATTCCACTTTTGCAAAATGGCGAAGCCCAATGAGTTCGGCGCCGATGCCGAGCAGGCAATGGCGGGCATTTTGCCGGAGCGCACGCCAGAGCATCTGGGCCTGTGAGAGCGTGGCAAAATGATCGATCGCAAAGCTGAAGGGACCCGCGCGATTGGTCGGCGATATCCAAATCTCGCGCGTGTCTTTCGGGATATATCCGATCCAAATGGCCCGGCCGAATAAGGCGCCGGGCAGAATTTCATCGTGGTAGGCATCTCTCGAAAAACATCGCAGCACCGGCCGGGCCAAGGGATCGAAGAAACCCGTCGCGTATTGGAGTTCGATCCAGCAGCCGTGCGGCACGGGAGACTCAAAGTCGAGACGCAGCCAGGGTTCATCGCAGAGGGCCGAATATGATTTTTCATCCTGCTCGACATCCCGGGCGGCGCTCAACCCTACAATTGGAAAGCCGCTATGCGTCATGACCATGCGCTCATCCAACGGTCCGGCGTGCGAAAACCGAAAATGAAGGTCCGTTTGGATGAGCGGGTTCGTCATGCGCTATTCGTATATCGGCAAATCCGAGCGCTTTTATGATAGACAAGATGTCGTCCTTCTCCATCCAGCAATGAAGATCATGCATCCCGCCGCAGAACGCCTTGTTGCGCCAAGCCCCATGGTAGCTGCGCTTGTGAAAGCGGACCTTCATACCGTGCCGCTCCTGCGTCTGGGCAGGGCCGACAAAAGCTTGCCGCCTTGGGTCGCCGACCGGCATGGCATCGTCGTTCGCATAATGCGTCCAAAGATAGAAGGCATCGGTCTTTTGCGCGATCAGTTCCAGCAGGCGCACGGGATCCTGCATATGATAGAGAACTCCAGACGCAATGATGAAGTCGTAATGGTCTTGCCTCTGGTCCAGCCAATCGGTGAAGTCGCCTAGAAAAAACTTCGCATGTTCGAGACAAAGAAGCTCCTTGACGACAAGGCAGCGCAAGAACGAGAGCTTGTTCGCTTCGATCGAATGGATGGTGCCGGCGCCGCTGCGCTCGAGGAGATAGGTATGCGCGGCTTCGAGCGGTCCGAGTTCGAGGATCTTGCGCCCCTCGACCGAGCCGAACTGCTCGATCGCCCAGATGATCCTTGGATCATTGTAGAAAGCGCCAATTCCGGCCATCGCGCCGACGTGATCGGGAAGCGCATGGTTCCAGCCGGGGAGGGCGTCGACGGCATTTTGTGCGCTCGGCATGCCGGTCGCATATTCGTCGAGCACGGCGCCATGATCGTCGCCGTTGCGGGTCGCTTTTCCATCCATCGTTCGGTCGATCACGTCGGCAGCCTTGCGCAGCCCGCGGGTCATGAGCCGTGTCAGTGACAATAAACTCTCCCCGTCTCAGTCAGCCGCCCATGACATATCGGACGGCTGCAAGCACGAAAGGTTGGAATGAGGACTCATCGCGCGCCCGGGAGCTGTTTTAGAAAAACCGGCTTTGGCTCCGAGTGATGCTTCGAATACCAGGGATTGAACGCGCGATCTTCAAATATGTCGGTCCGATGCCGGGTTCGCAAGCTTTGTTGATCCTTGCGAAACCGTGCGATCTTATCGGGGGCTTCGTCGCTGCCGCGCGATGCGGATTCGTGATGAAGAAGCGTCGCGAAAGGCGTCCAGACAACCCGAAATCCTTGCGTTATGGCGCGCAGGCAATAATCCACATCATTATAGGCGATTCCGAAAGTCGTCTCGTCGAAGAGCCCGACTCGTTCGATGCATGAACGGGTGATGAGCATGCACGCCGCGGTTACCGCCGACAGGGATTGGCGAACCCGCAGGCGGCCCATCGGCCCCGGGAAACTCTCGTTGCGCCCGATGAACCAATGTCCCGCAAGGCCGCCCAGCCCGGCGATGACGCCGGCATGCTGGAGCGTTCCATTGGGATAGAGCAATTTAGCGCCTACGATTCCGGTTCCGGGATAATCGAGGCAAGAGACCATTTCCTTGAGCCAATTGCCATGCAGGATCTCGATGTCATTGTTCAGAAGCAGGATCAGATCGCCCTTTGCCAATCCGATGCCGCGATTGACCGAGCTGGAAAAATTGAAGTGCTCTTCCTTGATCGACGCCGTAAATTCAATTCCGCTGCGGCGATAGTTCTCATAAAGCGCCAAGACTTCGGGGCTTTTCGAGCCATTGTCGACGACAATGATCTCCAAGGCTGGATAGTCGGTCTTCGCCGTCAAGCCCTCAAGAAGCTTGGAGACGAGTAGCAAGGCGTCGCGATTGGGGATGATGACCGAAACGAGCGGCCATTCGGTGCGCTCCAAGTCAAATCGCAGGCGATGGAGATCGGCCGCGAGGGCAGGGCCAACCTGCGCGGGCCGCGCGTCTGTTGCATAAGCTTCTCCAATGGCGCGGCGCGCATTTGCCGTCGCACTCTCCAAATGTTTCGTCGAGAAACTGCCGCCGTGCCGGCGCCAGAGATAGGCGGGATAGGGCAAATGCAGAATCTCGCTGGCGCGCAGCCCGGCCGTGTAGCGGAGAAGAAGATCGTAATCTTGCGATCCTTGAAATCCGTCGCGCAGGCCGCCGATTTTCAAAACGCGGCTCCGGCGATAGAGAGAAAGGTGATTGATATAATTGACACCAGATAGCAGCACCTCGTCCCAGGCAGGCTTCAGGAAATAGTCGACGGGCCTGAGACGGCCATTGGCGATGATCTCGTCGGTATAAAGAAACTGGCATTCGGGCGCGCTGCCAAGGGCCTTGGCGATCTGCAAAACCGCGAATGGCGCCAAGGCGTCATCATGATCGAGAAGCCCAACCCAGGCTCCGGCAGCGCGGGCAATCCCCTGATTGGTCGCTGCGGCTATGCCGTGATTTTCCGCGCTCCTCACGGTCGTCAAGCCCGGCGTAGCGGCAATCTTATCCAACCAAGCACGCGTTTCGGGTGAGGTTGAACCGTCATCGCTCAGGATGAGTTCGCAGAGTTCGCTGGGCTGGCTCAAAAAGGAGGCCAATAAATCGTCGAGATGTTTTTGCTTCGTGTTGAAGATGGGCACCACGAATGAAATCAAAGGACCATGCCCGGTCTCGGGTCTCGCTTGTGCCTGTCGAACGGATTGCTCCGCGGCCAGTCTGACAACGTGGCGGAAATGCGAGGCGATGCTTCGCCGAAACGGGAAGCGAAAGCCGGTGAAGGCGACGCGCAATATCCAACGTTTTCGTTTAAAAGAGCGGGCTCTACGCTGCGCTTTCGCAGAGATGCCGGATGGGCGCGAAGGCGGGCTGTCGCTTAAATCTTCAAGCTCGCCTTGGCTAAAGTTGCGAGGCCTGTAAATGCGCCCTTCTTGGCGTCCGTGCAGCAGCCAGTGAAAGGCGCCCGACTCGACTTTGCCGTCTCGGACCGCCCCGGCCACATCGGCATTGAGACGGAGATAGCCTTCTTCATCGAAGTCATCCGGGAGCTCGTCAAAACTCACCCGCTTCAGACTGATGGAAAGAAAGCTCATAGGGCGCCATTTTGCCGAGCGTGACAGCGTCAAGTTATACGGCCCGGGGCCCGATTCCGCAATTTGAGCGGACGCAGCCCAGTTGCGACGTAGAAAGACTTTTCTCCTGATTTGAGAATATATTCAAGAATACCCGCGATATTTTTGGTATATTGCTGCGTCATCTGAGGAGCATAGAAGACATCGTTTAAATATATCGAGGCGCGATTCTGGCCTTTTAGCCGGAAAAACTATTCACCGTATCCGTAATTTTGTTCAACTTCCCTAAAGTTGTTCGGCGAAGCAATCGGCTTTATCCTTACAAAAATGCTAGCCGTAATTCGATGATTCAGCTCGATCGCATATTCAAATTCTACCGGACGGAAGGGCATGTCAAAATCGTCCTCGACCATGTGTCGACCGTCTTCGAAAGCGGCCGTTCTTACGGGCTGATGGGCGTGAACGGCGCGGGCAAATCGACGACGCTGCGGCTCATCGCGGGGACCGAGTTGCCAAATTCAGGCCGGATTCGCCGCTCCGTTCGCGTCTCTTGGCCGCTCGGTTTTGCGGGAGGATTTCATCCGTTGATGACAGGCCGGGAAAACATCAAATTCGTTGCCAGAGCCTATGGCGAAGATATCCGCAAAGTCATCGACTTCGTCGAAGATTTTTCCGAACTCGGCGATTATGTCGACGTGCCGGTCAGGACCTATTCGTCGGGCATGATGGCGCGTCTCGCTTTTGGGCTTTCGATGGCGATCGATTTCGATTGCTATCTCATCGATGAGATCACAGCCGTCGGCGACACGCGCTTCCAGGCGAAATGCAGGGATGCCTTCAACAGGCGCCGCGAAAACTCCGATCTCATTATGGTCTCGCATTCCATGCAGACGATAAAGGACTATTGCGACCGGGGAGCCGTTGTCGTGGATGGTCAAATCATAGCGTTCGAATCCGTCGACAAAGCGATCGAGGCCTATAACCGTTTGAACCGTTGAGGCTCTCAATTTTCAGGGGCGCAATCCGTCCGGCCACAGTGCCGCCAAGGAAACGATGATGGAAATCGAAGAGGGTTCGCCAGGCGAACAACGGTCATCGGCGCTTGAACGGGCGCGTGTCGTCTCGCAAGCGCTCTCCGATGCGGCGCGGCGTGCGCGGTTTTCGACGCGCAGCCGCCGCGCTTATGCCGGGGGTGGATTTCAGGCACGTCGCGGCGCCGCAGCCGTACGTTGGGCTATTTTCATCAGTTTCCAGCTTATCGTCGTCATTCCAAGCGTCATAGGTGCGATCTATTATATTTTCATCGCCTCCGATCAATATGTCGCCGAAGCGCAATTCACCGTCTTCGGCAGCGAAATGCCGGCGGTCGACGGTTTGGGCTCGTTCACGGGCATACCGCTGATGGCGATCATCCAGGACACGCAGATCGTCACCAATTACATTGAAAGCCGCGCCGCCGTCGAACAGCTCGAAAAGACGATCGGTCTCCGCGAGCTCTATTCGACCCCGGACGCTGATTGGTTCTCGCGTTTCAATGCGCAAAAGCCAATCGAAAAACTTGTCAAATATTGGCACAATAAGATCGATGTATCGATCAAAATGCCGGCCGGTATCGTCGAGATCAAAGTGCGGGCTTTCAAACCGGAGGACGCCGCGCGCATTGCGCAGGCGGTTCTGTCGATGAGCGAAACGCTGATCAACGTCATGAACGACCGCATGAACAAGGATGCCGTCTCGAATGCCGAAGAGGAGCTGAACCGAACGACCGCGCGTCTGACGCTGGCTCGCATTGCTCTTGAGCGCGCACGCAACGATGAAGGTCTGCTCGATACGCAGAAAACCGCCGAATCACTGAATAAGCTGATCACGGATAGCCGCTCCGCATATCTGGCACTTCAGCAAGACTATACGTCCCAACTCAAATGGGTCTCGGACAGCGCGCCGCAGATGCGGGCGTTGAAGTCGCGCATCAACGCGATGGCGGACCAGATCGCGGAACTCGAATCGAAATTGACAAATACGAGGCTGAGTTCTGCCACTCAGCCCACGCTTGCAACATCGATGACAAAATTCGCGGGATTGGACCTGGAGCGGCAGATCGCCGAACGTCTCTATGCGGGAGCGGCCACTTCGCTTGAACTCGCACGCCTCGCGGCTGAGAATAAGATGATGTATATTCGAATCTCGGTCAATCCAGCCGTCCCGCAGGCTCCGCAGTATCCGCGCCGGCTTCTCTATTCATTTTTGATCTTCGCGGGGCTGCTGGCGATCTGGGGACTCTGTTGCGGACTGGCTATAACCGTCCGCAACCACATGGCATGATGCCGAGAGCAGGGGAATGCTATTCAATTTAGAGGCTGACACCGGCGACCGAGTGATCGGCTATGTCGTTCCCGACGGCTTTTCGGGCATCCCGGCCATCAGCGTCTGCAGCAGGGGGCGAGAGCTTCTCAAATTTCATGCAAATGAAGTGCGCCAGTCTTTGGTCGCCGCCGGGCGTCATGAGAGCGGGACATGCGGCTTTACGCTCGATACGGCCATCCTGCCCGATCTTCCAGCCCTGCAAGAGCTCGAACTCTTCGATGTTGAAACGGGTCTATTGATCTACCGGCGGCCGGGCAAAGACATCATCAAAAAGAAACTCTTGCGACTTGAGACGCATTTCTTTCCGCTTTGGCGTTTTGACAGCGCGCTTCACGGCAGGTTTCAATATTTCGCCAAAGGCGTCGAACAATTGGGCCGTGAAACGGTCACGCAGCTCTTTTTGCTGAACCAGGTCGAATCGGCATTCATCAGCGGCCGGATTCTCTATAAAAATTACGCTTATTTCATCGAGTCAGGTTTTCAAACGGTTGCCATCCTTCATGATCCCTACGAGGAACTCGCGGAGCGCTTGCTCGTCTTGAGCAAACTCAGACAACTCGGTTCCGAACATCTCGGCATGCGCGACAGCATGAGCCTGCAGGCGGCGATCAATTTCGCGCAAAACCTTCCCTTCGCCGAAGAGAAAGCGCTCAATCGCGCGATTCGAAACATGCCCGCCGACGTCGCCGCGGCCTTTACGAATCCGGTCACCCGCCAATTGACGACGGCGACGCCGGACGAAATGCCGAGCGGCGGCGCGGTCGCTTTGGCTTTGGACCTGCTTGCCTCTTTCGCCATAGTGGGGCTACGCCGTGAGCCGGGAAAGTTCATCTCCGGACTGGCCGAGCTTTTGGATATGGACGAGAGGTCCTTGCCGGATATTCCGCATTTGACAGCCGTCGCGCCGCTGGCAAAACAGCTGAAAAATCTACCGGAGCTCGAAATCCTCCTCGAAAAAGACCTTGAACTTTATCACTATGTCGACGAGGCCTTCAAAAAATAGGCATAATACCGGCGCCGGGACGAAAGGAACTCCGGTAAGGACTTCGGATGGGTCAGGAAAGCAAAGTCGAACCCAAGACGGCCTTCGCGGCGCAGGCGAGGCTCGCCCGCGTGTCGGCTGAAGATGCCGTCGTCAGCGTCCCGAAAGGCTTCGTGCAGCGGCTTTTCGACGGCGCGGTTCGGCGCGTCTCCAAGTCGCCCGTGCCGGACTGGAAGCAGCTCCCGGTGCGCTTACCCGTCAAGCGGCCCTCCGCCTATCTTCTCAGTTTCGTGCTGGCGGTCGTGGTGCCGTCCTTTATCGCGATCCTCTATCTCGCCTTCATCGCCTCCGACCAATATGTATCGGAGGCCCGTTTTGCCATCCGCGCCGCGGAGATCGACTTCGGCGGCAGCAGGCAGCAGGGCGCGTCGACCCTCTCAGCCGGATCGATCGGCAGCATGCCGTCGCTGGCCGGTCAAGAGGCCTATGTCGTGACAGGCTATATTCATAGCCATGCCATCATCGACGATCTGTCGAAAGAGGTGGACCTGCGTGAGATCTTCCGGCGGCCGGAAGCAGACTTCTGGGCCAGGCTGAAATCCCATGCGAGCGCCGAAGATCTCCTCAGCTATTGGAACAGCATGGTCATGACGTCGATTGACGGACCGTCGGGCATTGTCACGGTCTATGCCCGCGCCTTCCGGCCGGACGATGCTTTGAAGCTCACGCAAGCCATCGTCCGCGCCAGCGAAAAGCTCGTCAACGACATTTCGGCGCGCGCCCGCAATGACACGATGAAACGGGCCGAGGAGGAGGTGCGCGCCACCGAAAGCCGGGTCCGCCAAGTGCTCGCAGATATGCGCAGCTATCGTGACAGGGAAGGCTTCATCGACCCGACCGTCGCAGCGACCTCGACGGGCAAGCTTCTCGTCGAGGCCATGTCGGAAAAGATCAAGCTTCAGAACGATTATTTTGCGACATCCGCCAGCCTCTCGCCGAACGCGCCGACGCTTCAGGCGCTTAAAACGCGGTTGCAAGGCCTCGATAGGCAGATCGATGACTTGAAGGCGCAATTGACCAGTTCATCGCCGGAAGGAAAGCCGATCTCGGCGGCACTCGTCAAATTCGAAGAATTGGAGCTGCGGAGGATCTTTTCTGAAAAGCTGTTCACGATGGCGCAGGATGCCCTGGAGCGCGCACGCATGAAAGCCGAACGGCAAAACATGTATGTGACAGCGTTCGTTCCGCCGGCCCTCCCGGAAGAACCCAAATATCCGGAGCGCCTGGCGCTCTCCTGTCTCATCCCGGCCGGACTCTTGATCCTTTGGGGGATTTTTGCGCTGATTGGTGCCGCCATAAACGATCATCGATATTGACCGCGAGCAAAGGCTTTTCAGCATGGATATGACGCTTCGCGTCAACCTTTCCACGACGCGATCGTATCGGCAAGGCCGGCGTCAAGACCGTAGCGCGGCAAGAACCCTACCTCCCGCGTCAGGCGCGTCGTATCGGCCTCCACAATAGCCGGCTCCGTTGCCGGGAGGATCCGTTCCCCAAAGCGGAGACATTCGGCATGGCCGATGAGCGCCGCGATCTTTTCCAGAATCGTGCGAACCGGAACGGCCATGCCGGAGCCTATATTGACAGGACCTTGCACGTCGCAATCGACGAGCGCCGCGAACGCGCCGGCAACATCATCGACATGAAGAAAGTCGCGCATCTGCTCCCCCGGGCTTGTCGGAAATGGGGTCGAGCGCAACAGAGCCTGAATCGCATCGCTGACAAGCCGTCCCGGCTTCTCTCCGGGCCCATAGAGATAAAAGATTCTGCCCCAGCCGACCGAAAGCCCTGTATTGACGCCATAGCCGACGAGCAGCCGGCACAAGGCATCTTTCGCCGTTCCGTAAAAGGTCGCAGGAATACAAGGCGTCTGCAGTTCAAAAAAGCGGGGCGAGCCCCACTGATATTCCGAGCAAGTGCCGGCAAAAACCGCGCGCTGGCCTCCAGCCATGACAAAGGCTTTCACAAGGTGGAGACTCGCGCCGACCCAATCGAGATTGACGGCTGCCGTCCAATACTGGCCCGGCGTGACATTCCACGCGAGATGCAGAAGGTGAGTGGCCTGGAGGTCTGCCATCACTTTACGCGTTGCATCTATGTCCAAAATATCAGCAAAGTGAAACGTGATACGATCATCATGAGGCCGCGTCCGGCCGATCGCATGAACTTCGTAGCCCTTCGCGAGCAAATGCGCTGTGGCACGTGTACCTATGAACCCGGCCGCGCCGGTCACGAGAACGCGTTTCATGGCTTCCAATCGGGAAATTGCAGATCGCGCTCGGAAATAACACTGATGGGCTCCGGCCAATCGATTTCGATGGCCGGGTCATTCCACCTGATGCCGCGCGCAGCCGCCGCGACAAATGGGATATCGATCATGTAAAGAACTTCGGTGGCATCCGCGAGAACTTGGAAGCCATGCGCCAAGCCGGCTGGGATATAGATCGCGCGCCGGTTCTGTGCCGAGAGCTCGATGCCGGCCGAATGCAAATAGGTCTCGGAACCTTGTCGCAGATCGACGATAACGTCGTGAATAGCGCCGGCGGTGCAACGCACGATCTTTGTTTCGGCATGCGGCTCAACCGAAAAATGCATGCCTCGTATCGTGCCGCGGCGGGCGTTGAAAGAGATGCTCGTCTGCGCAAAATGGTCGACAAGGCCTTGTCCCGCAAACTCCTCCGCGCAAAATGTCCGGGCGAAAAAGCCGCGATCATCCGTATACGGTTCGATTTTGATCACATAAGCGCCGGGGATTGCAAGAGGTTCGAAGCGCACATCCGCCGTCCTAATAGATCGAAAGGCTAGGAATGGCCGTGACAAATTGGCCGCCCCATTCACGAATCCCCTTCAACTGTTCCGCGATCTCGTCTTTCAGGTTCCATGGCAGGATCAAGACGTAATCGGGCTGTTGAGCCAGCATGTCTTCGGGCGAGATGACGGGAATGCGGCTTCCTGGCAGCAAACTCGTCTGCTTATGCGGCGAGCGATCGGCAACGCTCCTGACGAATTCTGGACCGATGCCGCAATAATTCAGAAAAGTGTTTCCTTTCGCCGCCGCACCATAAGCGCAAACCACCTTGTTTTCATCATGCGCTTTGATCAGGAACTCGAGCGTCCGGCATTTGATCGCGACCACATTTTTCGCGAAGGCACTATATCCCGCGAGATCGAATAGACCCGCTGCACGTTCCTCGGAGATGACCCTGTCGACGCCTGGCTCATGCCGATGCGAAGCACCCTCATGACAGGCGAACACGCGCAGCGACCCACCGTGTGTCGGCAATTCCTCGACATCGAAGACACGCAAACCTTTGCGTTTCATCATGCCGGCGACCGTGCCGAGCGAAAGATAAGAGAAATGCTCGTGGTAGATCGTGTCGAATTGATTATGTTCAATCAAACGAAGGAGATGCGGAAACTCGAATGTCGCAACACCTTCCGGTTTGAGAAGAACGTGAAACCCGCCGAGAAAATCGAGAATGTCCGGCACATGCGCGAGGACATTATTGGCTGCCATGAGATCGGCGGCATGTCCCGACTGGCGCAATAATTCCGCATTTGCCTCGCCAAAAAACATGACTTCTGTCGGGACGCCTTTGGCAATAGCGGCCGCTGCCACATTGCGCGCCGGTTCGATACCAAGCACCGGAACATCGCGCGCTACGAAATATTGCAGCAAATAGCCGTCATTGCTCGCCACCTCGACGACTTTATGCTCCGGCCCGAGGCCGAAGCGCGCTTTCATGGCAGCGACATAATCTTCTGCGTGGCGAAGCCAGCTCGTCGAGAATCCGGAGAAATAGGCATAATTGGAAAAGATGGCATCGGGGCTTTCAAATTCTTCGAGCTGGACGAGAAAACATGCGTCGCAAACATAGACGTGCAGGGGGTGGAAGATTTCGCCGCCATGAGCTTTTTCGGCCGGCACATATGAATTCGCCAGAGGCGAAAGGCCGAGATCGACGAAGGTATGCTTGAGCTCTGCGCCGCAGGCGCGGCATGTTCGCGACGTCAATGGATAAAGCTCCTCAGGGCCTCGTAACGATCGATCTGATCGGCGGTGATCGCAGCCGCCGCTTTGCCGTCGAGCTGGGCTCGATACCATTCGGCACTCCAGGCGAGCGCCTCGTCAAGCCGCAATCGGCTGCCCCAGCCAAGCCGGGCCCGCGCCTTCGAAGCATCCACTTTGAGGTGGGCCGCTTCATGCGGCTGCGGTCTTTCGGTCAAGATCCATGATGCACCGTCGCCCCAGGACAAAGCCAACTTGTCGACGATATAGGAAACCGATTGGCAATCCTCATCTGGCGGCCCGAAATTCCACGCCTCGGCGAAGCTCGCTCCATCTTCCGATGCAAGGCATTCCGCGAGGCGGATATAGCCGCTGAGAGGTTCCAATACATGTTGCCACGGCCGGATTGAATGAGGCCGCCTGATCTCGACCGGCCGGCTCTGCCCGAAAGACCGGATAATGTCTGGGATAAGACGGTCTTCGGACCAGTCGCCGCCGCCAATGACATTGCCGGCGCGCGCGCTCGCGATGTGGCAAATCCGTCCCGACGACGCAGCGAAGAAGGAGCTACGATAAGCACTTGTGACGAGTTCGGCACAGCCTTTCGAACTGCTGTAAGGGTCGTGGCCGCCCATGGGCTCTGATTCGCGATAGGCCCAGAGCCATTCCTTGTTGTCATAGCATTTGTCGCTGGTGACGATGACGATGGCCTCGACGCAATCCAATTCACGGACGGTTTCAAGCAGGTGAACCGTTCCCATGACATTGGTCGCATAGGTCTCGACAGGGTCGCGATAAGACTGATGCACGAGCGATTGCGCCGCCATGTGAAAGATGATTTGGGGCTTGGCCGAGGCGAGCGCCGCGCGGACGGCATTAAGATCGCGGATGTCGATATATGGCGCCGCCTCTTCGCCGAAAACGAGTTTGAACAAACTCGGTTCGGTGTGCGGCGCGAGCGAAAGTCCGCTAACCTCCGCGCCGAGCCTTTTCAGCCAGAATGTCAGCCAGCTGCCCTTGAAACCGGTGTGGCCGGTGATCAGAACTTTACGGCCGTTCCAGAAGGCTCGCGCCGGATTCACCAAACCTTCCACGGCGCCCGACCTTCCTTCCAAAGCTCTTCCAGATGTCGCTTGTCGCGCAATGTGTCCATGGCCTGCCAGAAGCCATCGTGCTGATAGGCGAAAAGCGCGCCGTCGCGCGCCAAGCGCTCCAATGGGCCTTGCTCCCAGACGGTCTGATCGTTTTCGATATAGTCGATGACTTTCGGCGAAAGAACGAAAAAGCCGCCATTGATCGCGGCGCCGTCGCCGGCCGGCTTTTCACGAAAGCTTTCCACGCGTCTATCGGCAAGTTCGAGCGCGCCGAAACGGCCGGGAGGTATGACGGCGGTGACGCTCGCCAATTGGCCATGCGCCTTATGGAAAGCGAGCAGCTTGTCGAGATTGATGTCGGCAACACCGTCGCCATAGGTCATGAAGAAATCATCGTCGCCGAGATAATCGCGTACGCGCTTCAGGCGGCCTCCGGTCATCGTCAGATCGCCCGTATCGACGAGCGTGACGCGCCAATCTTCCGCGCTGCTGCGATGATATTCGATCGTGCCCTTTCCGACATCCACCGTCACATCGCTTAGATGCAGGCGGTAATTCAGAAAATATTCCTTGATGATATAACCTTTGTAGCCGAGGCAGATGACAAAATCCTTGACTCCATAGGCCGAGAATATCTGCATGATGTGCCATAGGATCGGCCGCCCCCCGATCTCCACCATGGGCTTGGGGCGGATCGCAGTTTCCTCGGAGAGGCGGGTGCCGAGCCCGCCGGCCAAGATCACAGCCTTCATTACCGGAATTCCATTTCTTGACAGCAGGAAATGCTCTTTGAACGGGTGTGCTCGCGTCAGGCCTGCTATCTCGCAGCGATGGCTTATGGGCCAAGTATTTTTCGGTCAAGATGCGTCCAGAGCAGTACAGATCTATAGCCTAACTTATATTACTTTACTGTATCAAAAAGGCTTTTGTATCACAATAAAACCCATAATATTAAGGGGTCAAACCGAACAAAAGGACTGAACGGCGAGCTTATAGTCGATCTACGGCCAGTAGTTCGGTCCAACATTGCCGGAGACTTCCGTCGATGCGGCGTTCGTCCGGATAATAAGCCGAAAGGTTCGCCTGTGGCCGGCACGACCGCCGGCACTGTGATAGAGGATCTGCAAAGTCGGACGGCATTGAATGAGTGGATAGGATTCCCGATTGCGCGGAGTATGACATCTGGTGTGTTATATCCAACGCCTCGGTGCAAAACCCAGGGGTTATCGGTCTTGCAAGACGACTACCTAATCTCACCGTACGGCATGCTGAAAGCGCAATGGCGCGTACTCGTCGCTCTCATGTTGCGCGATCTCAAGACCCGCTTCTTCGGCACCGAATGGGGATTTTTGCTCGCCATCGGCTGGCCCTTGAGTCATATCCTTATTCTTCTCGTCATCAATTCGCAATTAGGCCGTGCGGCACCTTACGGCGATAGCGCGGCGCTCTGGTTTGCCACGGGCATTATTCCTTTCATGGCTTTCAATTATATGTCCCGCTTCATCATGATGGGCATTTTGCTCAACAAGCCCCTGCTTCTTTTTCCAACAGTGAAGATCACGGACATTCTCTTTGCCCGCGCTATTGTCGAAGTGCTGAGCGCCGGACTCGTCATTCTCATCGTCCTCGTAATTTTCTGGGCGTTGGGGATCGATTTCATGCCAATCGATATCGTGCAGGCGAGCTTCGCGCTTCTCGCGATGATGTTGCTCGGTCTCGGCTTCGGCGTCATCAATGCGATCATCGCCGCGGCTCTTCCTTTTTGGATGACCGGCTATGCGCTTTGCATGATCGTCTTTTGGATGTCGTCGGGCATTCTCTTCGTTCCGGAGGCTCTTCCGGCATTTGCACGTGAGTGGCTTGCCTATCTGCCTTATCTGCAAGGCGTCGAATGGATGCGTTCGGCTTATTATGAAGGCTATGGGGCCAGCATTCTTGACAAGACCTATCTGCTGTCTTGGGGTGTCGCAACTTTGTTTACGGGCCTCGCGCTCGAACGCCTCGTGCGGGGCAGAATGCTGCAATAATCCTTCGCTTTAGACCACAATGATTTGGCCCGCCCGCCGATTTCACCATGGGGTTGGGACGTGTCTCGCTCCCGTCCCTGCGGGTAGCCGAGGCCGACCGTCCGCTTTCATGGCGCATCCCTCATTTCGTATACTTCTTCGACATAGCCCGGACGCATCCAGAAAGGACATCTCGATAGTCTTCGGAAGCCCTTGATCTCCTCGATCACATCTCCTACTCGCTCCTGGAATTCGTCGGCAGACCTCCGAGCCATCGCCTCTTGATTGATGCTCAGCAGGTAACGGGCGCTGCTTTGCCTCAGATATCCCCGCATGGTGGAACCGCTCATCTCAGGGAATGAATCAACATTGACGATCACATCGAAGTCGAGCGCCGAGATGTCGGCGGCGCTGATCACTTTTATACGATCTGGGCAGAAGAGCTCTCCAGATAGCGAGATCCGATCGGCACCGAGATTCTGGGCCAGAAAATAGGCTTGGACCGCACCGACTGTCGGAAGATCAACGATGGTGTAATTAGTCAACCCCAACCAGTTGCAATAGTATGCAACATATCCCGCGCCGCCGCCGATTTCGCAGATCCTGGGATCATCAATAGGAGAAAGGAGCTCCCTAAGCCGCAATGCAACATAGATCGCGGTGAAGCTGCGCTCCGTAAACAACCCTCGTTTTGTCTTTAGGCCAAAGAGTCCACCGTGAAAATGCGGAGCGTGGATTTCTTGTTGAATCTTCTCCTCAATCCTGTCGAGCAACGCGTCGGGATGTTGTTGGAGGTAAGGAAGGAAATCGCCTTGCTCGACGGTTTGTACCGGAATCGCACGTAGTGAAGCGGCAAGGGAAAGTAAGCGATCAAAAGCGAGCTGGCGGACATGCTGCTGTACAGCAGGGTCGGCAACGATCCGCTCGTACATGCCATCGAACTGCTCAAAGCCATAGGTCAGTGGAGAGGCAAACATGCGGGCCAAGATGTCCGCCGCGGCGCTTAGCTCTCCGCTCAATAACAGCTCGGCGAAGTTTTGGTGTTTGGAGACAATTGACGTCCAAACATCTTCCCCTGAAGCAATTGAATGGCGCAAGGACCGGCGTAGTGCCGCCGCAATTCGCAGCATAGTCGACTCGTCGAAAAACGCAGCTGGCGCTCCGCATTCAAGCGGGCAATCTGGTGCATGGCGTGAGAAATCGTGAACGAAGATGCTTCCAGACATTAATGTGCCTATAATGGATCAGTGTTAGGTGCTTCTTAAGTCTGCCCTTCGCATAGATTTCATGCCTCGCCCACAGAAACTGAAAAGACTAGCCGAAGTCGTAATCGTACGCGATTCGTTAGCCTTCTTAGCTTCATGCTTGATGCATGTCTTGGATAGTATAGGCGTCAGACGTTAATCTAGGTAGGTTCGGACTGTACCAACGGCTGGCCGCACCAGGCACACCAGCCTTGTCGAGCAAACCCTCCCGATCATCTGGAAAAGGAAACGCGTTCCGAGCAGGCACAAGGTGCCTTACGTGGGGAGTAACCGCAATATATTTGCCGTGCGCCGCAGCCTCGATGCCAAGAGCTATCATCAAACTTCTGTAGTTCGAAATCCCAAATTTGCTCAACGTCTGATTCAAAAAGTCCTTTCTAAGCAAAATATCCATTGGCGCAGGAACATCGACGCATCTCTGACAGTATAACTGGCCATGATATCCGCTATGGGCCAATTTGCTTCCGATATATGGATCTAAAATCGTATTGTCGGAGGTGAAGAAACCACCCGACCATCGCACAACCGTTTCCTTTTCATCGCAAATCAGACCGCTTACGGCGATTATGTCGGCATCCAAAAGAGCGACCGCGAAGAGCTCAGGGAGAACGATGCTACGGTTAGCCAAGTCGCCCAGAATTGCTATCCATTCCGGCCCTTCTGTCGAACGAGCAAGAGCGGCAAGGTCAACTAATGCTTTTCTGTCTGAATCGAGCAGGAAGTTGCGTCCATCCAATACTTCGGTAAGCGGAATTGGGATCGTTTGCCTGTGTTTTACTCGCCACATTCCTGGATGCGAAAAGAGGGGGTTCGCTTCGATTTGCAAATTTTCTTTGCCAAGATCTTTTAGCAGCCGCTCCAAAACAAAACGCTGAGAGTCGATTGTTTGAGGTTTGGCTTCGTGGCCCGCAGCGGCTGTCGAACCCGGGTGTATTCGCCAGGCATAGAGCAATTCAGGCACATGAACTGGTTTGATACCGCGGGCGAAGGCTCTCGTTAAAGTGTCGTAGTCGTGGCACCAAGTCGCTCGATTGTCTGAATAAGCATCTATTTCATTCAATAATTCGCGCTGGATGGCCATCAAATGAGTCGGATAACAACAATTGGTCAAAAGCACTGGGTCGAAATTGGGTTTAAAAAAAGGATTGAACTGCTTCGAGTCAGGATCAGAGTTGAACTCGTCGGAATAGAAAATCCGTGCCGTCGGATGAGATTCGATAAAGCTTGCCATCACTGTTAAGGCATCCACAGTCCAATAATCATCAGCATCGACCGGTAATAAGAAATCGCCTGTCATTGCGGAGACTATGCTCCGATTTGCCCCATTGATGCCTTGATTAACCGCATGTCGTATGACTTTCGCCAGTCCGCTTTTCTCTAACTGGCCAACCCATTGAATCGTTTTTGGGTCACTGGAGCCGTTATCGATAACCACCATTTCTTTGTTGAGGTAAGATTGCATCGTGAATGCAGCTAACATTTCATCCAACAATGATGGCGCCTGATCGTAAATCGATACCCCAATCGTAAGCCTGTATTTTTCGACAGTGGGATAAAGCTTAGCTCGGCGACATATTTCCGCGGTGAGCCAAGCTTCAAATTGCATGGGGTCATTATCGATGCGATAACTTCGCTTACCTTCAGTGAAATTCAATTCATAAAATGGATTATCTTGATCGAAATTCTCATTGAAATAGGGATCGGTTAATCCTGGCCACCTAGCGTATAAACGTTGCCTTTCGCATGAAAAGGTGCCGCTCTTACTCGACGATTCGAAATGATATACCGAGATATAAGGATCAACCACGCAAGACAGGCCGTTTGCGCGAAGCTTGAGAGAAAAGTCTACATCATTGTAATTCAGTGGAAGACTTTCATCGAAGCCCATGACGAATTCGTAATTCGACCTTTTGACGAACATCAACGCTCCGGTGACTCCAAAGGCCTCTCGTCGGCAGCGGAGATAGCCGTTATTGCCCGAGAAATGAGCTTCCTTGAAGATGCCTGAATGCGTCGGGCCATATGAAGTCAAAACGACACCATTATGTTGCACGCGGCCATCTTCGAATAAGCAAAGAGGAGCAATAGCACCCACCTGGGGATTGCTTTCCAGGAAGCCTACCATGCGGGTTCCGCCGCAACGCGTTATGACCTCGACATCATCATTTAATATGCAGAGATATTCTCCCTGGGCGTGACGTATTCCCCAGTTGAGCTTCTCTGAAAAATTAAAATGGCTTGTTGGATGGTACTCAATAAGCGCTACGCCTTCTATCGTAGCAAGAAAGTCCAATTGTCTTTTGTTCAAATCGCCGTTGTGGACGACAACAAATTCCCGACGCGGATAGAATTCCAGCGTCTCAAGGCTTCGAATGCATTGCTCGAGCAAGTCTGTCTGAGCGCCACGAATGACCCGACTCTTCGCGGCGGTGGGAATTATATATGAAACGAGAGGCGGCACTCTGTTTAGAGGATAATCAACGTACCAAAAGCCGGGGGACCAACCAGGGAGAACCTCAGCACTGGGATTTTTGGTTCTTGCATGTTCGCGAACCGCTGCAATCTGACGTTCCAACGCATATGACTTGGCGTCCAACGTCGCTGCCGTCGATCCTTCAATTGCGCGCCAAAAATAACAAATTTTTGGAATATGGCAGACATTCTTCGCCTTGGCAGATATTCGCAAAGCGAGGTCAAAATCCTGCGTTCCGTCAAACGCGGAACGGAAGCCACCAACAGCCTCTATCGTGCCTCTTTGGTACACACTGAGATGACAGATATACATCGTGTTTTCGAGGAAAACAGGGGACCATGCTGGCTTATGGCTAAAATCATAGAGTTCGTAATCGACTGATAATTTGCACTCGTCCGTGTAAAAAAGTTCCGTCGAGGGATTATCTTTCCACTTATTCCAAATGAAGAAAAACGCGTCTCGTGCAAGCAGATCGTCATGATCGACAAGTGCGAAATGAGTACCGCTGGCAAGCGACAGAGCGGCATTGCTCGCGACAGAAATTCCATTATTTTCTTTAAACACGACGCGCAAACGGCGCTCATTTCTGGCCATAAGCTTTAACTGGCTTATAGTGTCCGGAATCGTAGACCCGTCATCGACCACGATCCATTCCCAGTTGGAATACCGCTGATTCTGAAGGGAGAGGAGCAGTTCAGATAAATATTTAGGATCAGTATTATAAGTTGGTGTAATTACGGAAATAAAGAACTCTTCATCAAAATACTTTGTATATTGCTCTTCTAAGTAATGAATATTGCAATAATGCGCTAATTGTCTGGTGTCACGCTTATCGATGAAAGGGAATTGCCGCTTTTCGGATCGACCATGCCTTAACCAATGCACAAGTGGATTTATGCCATTTTCACGGATATCGGCGTTCTGCTTTAAGTAATTTGCTGCGCTAAAAAAGGGAGAGGGTTCGCGGCCTTCCTTGGCGCCATAAATTACGTAGTGAAGTGCGGCATCTATTCCTGCGCTTTCAACATCTGGGTTCTGAGCTAA